>JBFMGO010000020.1:11472-65071 GCA_040752695.1 bacterium | reverse complement strand
TGGGCATCATGATATCCATACAGATTACATCATATGGTCTGTTTTCTTCCAATGCCAATTGAAAGGCATGGACCGCTTCATCGCCATCAACTGCAATATCACTTTTACCATAGGAGGTAAGATATTCCTTCAGTATGTGACGAGCGATGAAGTCATCATCAACAATAAGCGATTTCACGATGAGTCCTCCTTTGGGCAGGACATTCCCTCACATCAATCTTAAAGCCGGATGTCCGGTCATTTTCATGAATCAATGCGGTCAGTAAATCTAAAAAGAGCTGATAGTTGCAGTACTCTCCACTGCGTCCTCTTTCCTCTTCTTATCTCCCCTTATGGAGGTCGATAAGTGCCGCATGACTCAACTTGTCAGGCTGGTCCTTTCATTCTGTTTCGGCATAAGCAGCGACGGTCTCCTGAACCAGGAGAACACTTTTACAACTATTCGACAGAAAGACTGCTTCCTCTGTTAAATCGATTACCCTGGGCTCTTTCAGTCGTCTATACTTGAAATCGAATAATCCTGTAAGTTTTGGTCCTTCTAAATCCGTATGATTTATTTCAGATACAACGCCGATTTCTCTATTATTCAGTTCAACTACTGTATCTAACGGATAAATGCCCATACATTGGACAAAAATAGGCGGGGCGAAAATCCTTCTGATCCCATTCCATCATCTTTTCCATGGCAATAGTAACTGGCAGAGCTTTCCGATACGGCCGGTCACTAGCAATGGCATCAAGGACGTCCGCAATAGCGGCTATCAATGCAAATTCATTTATCCTAAGTAATTCTATCGCTAAGTAAATGCACAATTCGAGACGGCCGCAAGAGGCCATTGCCTCTATGACTTGCCATTAATTGTTGTGTTACGTACTTAGCGAGGAAACCACAAAAGTGCAGGCTATAAGTATCCCCTTATAGCCTGCACCGGTTTTTTCTCCATTATTCTTCTTCATTGTCTCAGATTTCTGGTCTGGAGTCCTCCCCCTTGTGATGACCATTTCCGCCCGTTTGGTGTGACGTAAAACCGATACCGACAGGATTATCCCATAAATTTGCTTCATCACCCATGCTGGCAGTACAACTCCCTACAACAGCCTTGGCAGCATTCAGCGCGTGATAGTCAGGCGGTGTTTTACGAGGGGCCTGCGGAGCCTTGCGGACACCGGCCCTGGCCTTATGAATAGTTGATTTGCCTGCATTATCGATCTTGAAAAATTCGATGGTGCGCTGGAGCTGCTCGGCCTGGGATGCCATTTCCTCGGCAGTTGCTGCCATTTCCTCGGATGCTCCGGCGTTTTGCTGGATGACCTGATCTAGTTGCTGGACGGCTCTATTGATCTGCTCTGCTCCGGAATTTTGCTCATTGCTGGCAGAGCTGATCTCCTGGACCAGTTCGGCAGTCTTTTGGATATCCGGCACCAGTCTGATCAGCATTTCGCCTGCTTTTTCCGCCACTTCCACACTCGATGCGGACAGCTTGCTGATCTCGCCCGCCGCTACCTGGCTTCGCTCGGCCAGCTTGCGCACCTCGGATGCCACCACAGCGAACCCTTTGCCGTATTCTCCGGCACGTGCAGCCTCGATAGCCGCGTTAAGGGCCAGAAGATTGGTCTGTCTGGCTATCTCCTCGATAATCGAGATCTTGCCTGCAATATTTTTCATGGCAGATACGGTTTCTGACACGGCCTGGCCGCTTTGCTTGGCATCAGTGGCGGATTTTAGGGCAATTTTTTCCGTCTGCTGCGCATTGTCGGCATTTTGCCTGATATTGGAAACCATCTGCTCCATTGAGGACGATACCTCCTCTGCGGCAGATGACTGCTCGGTTGTCCCTTGCGACATCTGCTCTGCGCTGGAGCTTATCTCCTGACTTGCGGATGCAACCTGCTCGGCAACTCTTTGCGTCTCGGTGGCAAAGTTAGTCAAATTCTCGATCATGATGTTCAGGTTATTCTTGACCTCGTTGAAGTCACCCTTATAATCGTCCGTAATTCTGGGAGGAATATCACCCTTGCTGATGCGGTCAACGTATTCAGCAGCCATGTTCAATGGACCAATTACAGCATCGAGGGTATCGTTCACCCCCTGGATGATCCCCCTGAATTCAAAATTAATCTTTTCTGCATCTCCTCGCACATTCAGTTTGCCATTGACCGCAGCCTTGGTCAGCCGATCGCTTTCGGTCAACAGGGAACTGATTATCTGGGCAATATTCCGGGCAAAAAAGATTCCGAGCATGATCGCGAGAGAAACACCAAAAATGATGATTCCCAAAAGGAGCATCTCTGCTGATTCTGCCACGACATCAGCATCTTTGGAAGCCCTGTCTCCCTCCTCTATGTTCATGTTGATGATTTTATCGAGCGATACTTCGGCAGGAATATAGGACTTTCGAGCTTGAAGATAAGCGTCGTATAACCGGTTGTCAATTTCAGCGATCCGCGAATCGTTAAGATTAGCGCTGGCAGCAACTAGCTTATCCTTTTCCCTGGACAGATCCATGATCTTCTGGTGATCATCCTTCCACCTTTCCCACTCCGGAGTGAATTGCTTCCATAGGTCTGCTTCCTCCCTGCTCTTCGGGAGAGATTCATAGTCCTCCCAGGCATGATCTACCCGTTTCCAGGCAGATTCAATATAATTATAGGCAGCCTTGCGGATTTCAGTGTCCGTCATCCTGCGGTTAATTAATTCGAGTTCACCTCTGGCAATTGCTGTCTGGGCTTCGCTTATAATGAATAAATGCTCTACACTGGGCAGGCATACTTCTGCAATTTCATCCGTGCCTTCCATGATGCCGTTCATGCCCCTATAGCCTATCAGCCCGATTCCTATAGCAATAGCAATAACTGCACAAAAGGCAATAATGATTTTCATACCCAGCTTGAGATTCTTCATCATACGAGCTCTCCTCTTTTATAACTTTGCTTCTTCTCAGCCACTATTACTTATCCCTGTTAAACTCCTCACCGTTCTACTGGGCTCCGGCAGATTCCGCGGTATTCTTCATTAACTGAAGTTCCCCGCTGGAGAGTATCCTGTCCATATCCAGAATCATAAGGAACTTATCTCCCTGCTTGCCCATGCCTTTCAAAAATTCCGTATCAAGACCAAGGCCTATTTTAGGAGGAGATTCGATCTGGTCCTGGTGGAGATCCAAGACCTCCTTGACCGAGTCTGCCAGGCAGCCGATCGTTATCTGCTCGCCTTCAAGTTCAGTCTCAACAATAACTACACACGTGTCCACCGTACGATTCGTGGGAGGCATGCCAAACTTAACCCGCATATCGACAACCGGCACCACATTGTCGCGAAGATTGGTGACTCCCAAAAGGTAAGCAGGCATGCGCGGGACTCTGGTAATGGCAGGAAAATCCAGCACCTCACGAACCTTGGCTATATCCGCGGCAAACAGTTCATCTCCCAGCGTAAAGGTAAGATATTGATTCGAAGCACTGATAGAAGTCTGATCCATAGCTTTTCCTCTCCTTATCATCTCCATGATTATCTCCATATGGGTTAGGTAAGTACTATACCGAATTGATCAACTAATTCCCGATCCAGTAATCCACGGTCAGCTTCATTTTGCAGGATCTCAAGAGCCTCTTTTTTCGATAAACGTTTTCGATAAGGGCGGTCTGTGGTTAAAGCATCATAGATGTCAGCTATGGCCATGATTCTGGCCACCAGAGGGATGGCTTCTCCTTTCAGCCTGTCAGGATAACCCGTACCATTCATCTTTTCATGATGATGACGTATGATGGACAGTGCCTCCCCCAACTTGTCTTTGAGCGGAAAGCAAATACTGAAACCGATTTCCGGATGTTTTTGGATAGCTTCCCACTCCTGGGGGTTAAGAGGTCCGGGTTTATTGAGTATCGATTCCGGTATCCCGATCTTACCGATATCATGAAGCACTCCGCCAAGCTTCAAGGCATACCGGCTGAGATCATCCAGCCCGATCTGTTCCCCCAGCGTCAATGCATAGCCTGTTACACGCTCGGTATGGCCAAGTGTGTATTTATCTTTCGCCTCTATGGCTCTGGCTAAAGAAAAAATGACATTCTCCTGGCTTTCTAAATGATCATTGAGATTCTTTACTCGCAACAACGATTTCACCCTGGCCGCTAATTCCGCTTTCTGAAAAGGCTTTATCAAATAATCATCAGCACCGGCCTCGATTCCTGTTATCTTATCCTGCAGCGTGCTCAAAGAAGTTATCAAAATAATGGGAATAAGCCGCGTATTTTGGTCTTCTTTTAACTGACGGCAGACTTCATAGCCGTTGAGATTCGGCATCATAACGTCCATGAGAATCAAATCCGGCTTTTGGCGATGGACGAGCGAGAGAGCCTCCAGCCCGTCCGTGGCCTTGATGAAAGTATAGTTAAAAGGAGTGAGAATATCTTCTATGTAATTGATATTACAATTCATATCGTCCACGATGAGGATTATGGCCTGCTGGTTTTGAGATGGATATGCCACATCCTGATAGAGCAAGCACCGATTCTTTCCCCTGACCTTGGCCTGATATAAAGCCTGCTGTGCCTTGGCAATCAATTCGTTCGCTGTAAGAGTATCCTTTGACAACGAAGAAATCCCCACACTCAGGGTAATAGGCTGTTCACACCGATGGTCAGATGATATATGAAAAGCTTCAAACACATGGCACCTGATCTGATCCATCGCAGAGAGAGCTTCGTCGGGATTCATCCGTGGAAGGATAATAGCAAATTCGTCTTCTTTGTATCTGCATGCTGTACCGAATGATTGAGTATCTCGCCTGATGAGTTCAGCAACTTCTTTTAAAAGAGTATCTCCCTGGAAATACCCGTGAAGTGTATTATAGGAAGAAAAGCAATCAAGGTTCAAAAGGGCCAGCGAGAGATGGCGATTACAGGTCCTTGCTCTTTTTACCTCCTGGGGAAAAATTCCGTGAAAATAAGAGTGACTGAACAGACCGGTCAGGTTATCTGTTATGTATTGTACGAGTGAAATCGGTTCTTTTACCTGATCCATTATGTATACTCCTGTCTTCTATTCTTAATTCCGGATTCTGGATGCTGGCTTCTGGGCACTGGCTCCTGGCTTATGGATGCATGGATGCTGGCACAAGAGATTCCTGGATTCCAAGCTCCTGAATTCCAGTTCCTGGATGCTGGGGTTCTGAATACTGGATGCTGGTATATGGCCCCTGATACCTGACTTCCGACTTCTGACTTCTGGCTCTTTTTTTCTCAAAACAGTTCCACATTATCTCCAAGAGGCTCTTCGTTATTGTTATCTTTATCATTATTGTTATCTGTATCTTCAGGAAGTTCTTTTTCAGCTTTTTCAGGCGACTCCCTCAGTTCCCCCTTCAACTCATCTTTCGGTTCATCCTTTTGCTCATCCCCTTCCTGCCAGGTAGTGCCGGAAATGGCTGCTTGATGAATCCTTCTTTCCTCTTCCATAGTATAATGGGCATCAATCAACTCTGTGGCGGTTGCAGCATGGCTTTTGTCCGGCTGCTTTAGATGGGCACTCTTGAGGAATTCCTGAATCTCGTTCTGGATATTTTCCAATTCTCCCAGCCCCTGGTTAATTCTGGTTCGAAAGAGGCTCTCAAACTGGATGTTTTGAGCCAAAGCGAACAATCCGGATGCGAGCTGACTATTCTTCCGTCTGAGGACAGAGACGAGTCCGCCCAGTTCCTGATTCAGGGAACCAAGACTGGCAGCATTTTCGAGAGTCTGACGAACGATCGATTCTGCCTTGCTCTTTTGTTCAATTAAAAAACCCAGTGTCTTCTCCAGCGCATCGTTATTATCAATCAAGGAGGACAATCCCAAACGGGCATTCTCGGATAGTTCGGCCGAGATTATAGCCTGTCGGTGTATTTCCTCTGCCAGAACAGCAAAGGTTTGACCTGACTCGCTGTTTTGGGCAGCTTTAATCAAGGCATTGAGAGAGAGGAGATTAATGGTGTACCCTACCCGCTCCATTTCCTGCATGTATGACTCAATCTGAGCGGCTGATTGAATGGTTGGTTTTAATGCCTGCGATATCTCCTCCTCAAGGCCCTTGCATTGATCAAGAATTGAGGCAAGCTGAGAGATTTCGTTCTCAAGCAATTGCACCTTGCCACTCTCAAGACTATGGGTATTATCATGAAAATAGGAAATCGATGTATCCTCTCTTTCCAGTTTATTGGCAATTTCGGTCAGGCTTTTTCTGATCCTGCCGCCTACCTGATCTATTTCTCTGCTCACGTTTTTTAACTGTGATCTTTGGACAAGCAGGGTCTGGGTTATGTTATGTAAAAACAGCGCCTCATGATGGGAAGAATCCTTAAGCCCGCTTCCCGCCCTGTTCAGCGCATCATGGATATGTTCAAGTTGCTGCCTGGTGATATCATGAAATTGAAGAGAACAAACAATCTCTCCGATTTCCTGTGAAATTGCCTGAGTTCGATCAGCAATCCCTTGAGCAGCCCCGGAGGAAATCCGGTACATCTCCTCTACCTCGGTGAGGACAGACAAAATCGATTTCCGGGCTCCAGAAATCAGCACCTGATGATTCATCCAGCTTTCGGTTATGTGTTTTCGTGCTGTTTCAATCAAATTGGCTGATTTGGCCGCCTCATTGAGTAATACTTCAGTGTTCTTGGTAATATGAGACCATATCTGATCGATCTCGTCTCCGAGAACCATGAACTCATGCCCCTGCTTACCTGCTCGATTGCTTTCAATCCTGATGGAAGTGCCCAGGATGTGAAGAAGGCGGGAGATTTTCTGAAAATCTTCCCGCAGTTTACTCACCTTCTGGAGCCTTTCGCTTACGACCATCATGTGCTCAAGTGAACTGGCCATATTCTCTCTCTGGGCATCCAAAACGGTAACTGCACTCTCGAGAAGATGCCGAATGCTGGCCAGAACCGCCTCGTTGTCGCTTCCATTCCCGTCAAGCTTCTGAAGAGCCCGCTTGAGCTTTTGGGAAAGGTGCTTGAAGGTTGATGCAAACTGCTGTAGCCTTTCTCCCAGAGAAAGAAATTCCTGTTCACTCTGAGATGCCAGCGAAAGCAGGCCCTGGCTGACCTCCTGTAATTGTGTCCCATGGCCGGAGAGACGGCGTCGGAGTCGAAATCTTTTGAAAACCTTATGGCTCATGAGCTTTGCAGCAACCATCTATGAACGCTCCCGTTTTAAGCATTTTGCCTAAAATAGCGGCAATATCACTGAAGTCACTATCAATATTGTCCAAAAACCGCGGCCGTAAAGAGTGTCCTTTGGCAATGGTGTCATCTTCAAGGTCGGGCAGAATGACGATGAGACGAAGGTCTCCCATCAAATCAGCAATGGTAACGATATCCGAAAGATCCTGCCTGGTGGCAGCCAGAAGCACAGCAACGGATAGATTATTCATCGGCTGGCGGAGCCTGATAGATAAATCATCGATAGTTCGGCAAACTTCCCTCTTTGCCTCCGGAACAAGATTTTCAATTATCCCTTGAAGCCTCTTTCCAGCCTCCTCTACCGCCGGTGCATAAAGAAGCAGTTTCATGCTTGGGCCTTTCCTTTTCCTGCGGTGACCGGCAGGCAAAAAATTAATCAGCCAGTAAGCCAATCAGCCAACCAGCCAACCAGCCAACCAGTCGGTCAGTTGTCAAATGGTAAGTTGGTCAAATAGTCAGTCTACTAGTCAGTCTGGCAGTCAATCAATGAGTCAGTTTTTTCACTTGAGCCTTTCCGCTTACCAGGAGTATATAAGACAAAATGCATGCCACACGGTGCTTTCATATGATATCAATCTCGTTTCAAGCTGTATTGGACGAAGTTTCAACTGGTTATAGGATAATAAAATACCGGTGCAGAGCCTCAAAGTGATTATCTGCCAGGAGAATCTGTCCTACAGAAGAAGAATCCATCCACTGAATCACTCTTGGGAGAAAGGCTCAAGTCCACTCAATATAAGCCCGAGGTAAAGCAGATACAATGACTTGTTGGCCTAGTCCTATTGGATAGGACTAACGTCCTATCCAATAGGACTATATAGTATTGGGTAATATTTTCAATAAGTTTCTAGGAATGGGCCTTGACATGGCCTCTTGGGAGGTAGTATAGTGATGGCTATAGTGTATTCCAGAATATCACAGGAGTCGATACGATGTACAGAGAATCCAAAATTCACCCTGCCAGGGACTCACTGAAAAATTCCAGAGTGCTGGTAGCTATGAGCGGGGGAGTGGATTCCTCTGTAGCTGCCTGTCTTTTAATCAGGCAAGGCTGCCATGTGGCAGGGGGGTACCTCAATCTGCCAACTTTCCCTTCAGCCTCTTTAACTTCTTCAGCTCCTTTAACTGCTTCAATCTCTTCAACATCCTCAATCTCTTCAGCCAGTGATGGACCACCGCAAACCTTCATCATCCAGGAGGGACAATGTCAGGACCGCAGATTCTTGCAGGAAGCCGAAGATGTCTGGAAGATCTGCCGGAAACTGGACATTCCTTTTTATCGCATTGACGATGTGCGGCAGGAATTCCAAAAAGAGGTGGTTGATTACTTTTGCCGGGAATACCTGGCCGGGAGGACACCCAATCCCTGCATTCCCTGTAATCAAAAGATAAAGTTCGGCTTTCTCCTCAAAAAAGCCCGCTCAATGGGGTTTGACTTTCTGGCTACAGGCCATTATGTCTCTTTGGCCCAAAGTTCAGAATCAGGAAGGCTCTATTTGCGGCGGGGAGAAGACAGCGTTAAAGACCAGTCCTACTTTCTCTATAGCTTAACCCAATTCCAATTACAGCATGTCCTTTTTCCCCTGAAGGACTACACGAAAGAAGAGGTTCGGGCCATGGCCAGAGAATTTGATTTGCCGGTGCATGACAGACCTGAAAGCCAGGAGATCTGCTTCCTTCCGCAGGGCGATTATTGCGGATTCCTAAGGAAACAAAAAGGGCATCAGGAAAAGGGAGAAGGCCCCATTGTGAACCGGAAGGGAGATGTGCTCGGCTATCATAAAGGAATCTATTCCTATACAATTGGCCAGCGACGGGGACTTGGCCTCTATAATCCGGCACCTCTGTATGTACTGGCCATTGATCCGGAAAAAAATTGCCTTACCGTCGGCGAAGAGTCCGAGACGTACCGGCAGGAATTGATCGTGAGCCAGACGAATTGGATGCTGATACCTCCCCCAAAGGAGCCTGTCAGAGCTCTAGCCCAGATCCGCTACCGCCATAAGCCGCAGCCTGCACTCATCATTCCTTTGGATGATGCGCAAAATGCCGCCATGGTCCGCTTTGAAGAGCCGGAAAAATCGATTGCACCGGGTCAGTCCGTAGTTTTTTACCAGGCGGATAAGGTTCTGGGCGGAGGGGTGATTGATCGCGTCCTTTGAGCATGGATTCTCGAAGGCGTGAAAAACCCGCTCCCCTGACTATTCCCGTGACTATTTACAAATCACCGCAGTATGCGATAAAATAGATGTAAGTCGAGAAAGTAATAGAAGCTGTAAGTCCAGACTGAAGGCACGTCGAGATCTAAATTAAGGGAAGAAAGTGTGAAAAAAATTGATCCGTACGATCGCAGTCTCAAGATCCTGGCCCGGCTCTATCCGGAATTGTTCATAAGTCTTCTCATAGATCCTCGTGAAAACCTCAAAGTCATGGTAGAAAACCCGGAAATTAACATCCCCGAGAAGCGAGGCGATTATGCCTTCAGGGTAAGTGACGGCCAGCAGCAGGACGCCTACTTTATCTTTGAGTTTCAACTAAGGGCAAGCCAGGACGCATTGCGGCGTGCCTATACCAAATGTGCCCTCCTGCATGAGGCAGTCGGCCTTCCGGTGATCGGAGTAATCCTCTACCTGAACAAAAATTCTTATAAGGAAAAGTATGAGATCAATTATCATGGCTGCACCAACTATTATCTCTTTGAGACCATACGCCTCTGGGACTATAAGGAAGAGATCGAAAGCGGGAGGAGGAAAGAGTTTGCACCTTTCCTGGTCTTAATGACCGATCATCCTGACGAAGAGGTATTGAGCAGGGAAAAAGAACTAATTATGCAGGTGGAGAATGAAGCGGAAAGGGCAGACCTGTTATCCATTGCCCTGACCCTGGCTCTTCGTCACTTTAAGGAAGACTGGGTCAGGGGATATTTTAAGGAGGAAATGACCATGATCAAAACGGCTCATTTTTTTGAGGAATGGTTTGAAGAGGCAACCCAGAAGGGAATTCAGCAGGGAATTCAGCAGGGAATTCAGCAGGGAATTCAGCAGGGAATTCAGCAGGGAATTCAGCAGGGAATTCAAAAAAGCGCCCAGGAGTCGATCGTAGAGGTTCTTGAGGCGCGTTTTAGTTCAGTACCTGATGAGGTAATGGAACTGATTAAGCAGATAGGTGAAACAGCTATTTTACATAAGCTGTTAAAGAAGGCTGCCACCCTCGAATCTTTGGAGGAATTCAGGGAAATTCTGGAGTTACTGGCTTGATACCGGCTGCCTGGGCAGAGTGCTGGCTGACTTTGCAAGATGTTGGCTGACAAGCCTTAGTGCTTGCTGACTTCACCAGACACGAGTTGCTCAAAACAGATGTCCTATGCTAAAACATATGTCCTACGCTTATATAGAATTTGCCGTTGGGCTCATTACGCTTTCGGCCCAACACCCAGGCATAATCCAGCCGGATCGGACCGACCGGCGTGACTATTCGAAGGCCCAAACCCGCACTGGTCCGCACCGAAGGAAGGTTAATATCCTTTTGGGTTTTCCAGACATTACCGGCATCAAAAAAAAGGACTCCGTTTAACTGTTGCCGATACAGGTCGTATCTAAGTTCCAGGTTATTGACCAGTAAAACATTTCCACCAGAAGGCACATCCTCATGCGGCTCGCACAGAGAATCTTCCAGATATCCCCGGACACTGTTCAGACCACCGGCATAGAACCCTTCCTGAATAGGGAGCTTCTCATGGCGGGGTGCCCATGCATAGCCGCTGGTAGTTTCCAGGGCAAGGATAAGCTTTCCTGAGAGCGGGAGAAATTCGGCCGCCGAGATGGTAAGCTTTGAGAAGCTGCTTTCCCCTCCCAGAAGATTTCCAGCCGTTTCAAATCCAACCTGAGTAAAAACACCTTTCCTGGGATTGAAAAAACTGTCGCGCGTATCAAAGGAGAGGACGGGTTTGAGGCTGCTGATGGTCTGCTCCCGATCTTCCTCAGGGATAAACGAGTCATCAGGATCGGAATGGGGAGCCTCGTTTCGCAGTCGCGCTAACTCAAGACGATAGATGAGTGAGAGGTCGATCGTTTTATGCAGAGGTCTTCCGAGGCGAATCTTTACTCCGTTCTGGCGCAGGTCATAACCGGTTTTCTCCTCATAGGTGTCGAACAGGTTAAGACTGCCTTCTATTTTCTGCTTGGGCATCAGTAAAGGATCACTGATGCCAAGAGAAATGTTCCGGGCATACTGGACGCCGTCGGAGAGGTTATACTGCTTACCGATCCCTGAGTATTCCAGCCTTAAGGTAGTGCCCAGGGAGGTGCCGGCAATGTTATCTTCTCGAAGCTCCAGATAGCCCCGGTATCCTTGAACTGAATTAAATCCGACCCCTACATTGGCTCTGCCTGTGTTCATCTCTTCCACTTCGACCAGAATGTCAGTGTTCTTTTCCTGTTTTTCCAAACCGATCGGTTTTACCCGGACAGCACGGAAGATTCCAAGATCGCTCAAGTTTTTATTACTTTCGATAATTTCCTGATAGCTGAAGGCATCTCCTTCTGAAAAGATAAGCGAATCTTGAATGACGGAATGCCGGGTTCTGACATTTCCCCTGATGATAGTTTTGCCAAAATATGCTTCCGGTCCTTCATCTATGATATAGGTAAGCGCCACCAGTCCCTTCTCTTTGTTAAAAGTAACCTTGGGTGTTATGCTGACAAATACGTAGCCATGGTTGGAGTAAAAGATAGCCAGATTTTTTCTGTCTTCCTGCCATTTTTCTTCTGTAAAGTAACTTCCCTGCTTCAAGGCAACTTTCTCTCGCAGCAGTGCATCATCATAAAGATGGTTCCCCTGGAAGGACACCCGCTGCACTACCACCCGCGGTCCCTCATGGATGGAAACCGTTTTAGATATGCGGCCTTGATCTGAGTTGAAGGTGGTTTTTCCATCCACAATCTCGGCCCAGGGATACCCCTCAAAGGTATAGAAGGCTTTGATCGCCTTCAAATCTTCTTCATAAACCAGCTTATTGAAAACGTTCCTTTGAAATGGAGTAATCTTTTGCAGGATCAGTATTTGCCCGGCCAGTTTTTTACTTGAAATGCCCTGGTTGCCTTCGAAGATAACCTTATCCAGAAAAACCTTTTTTCCTTCCCTGATCTGGAAGGTGATCTGGATTTCCCCCTTATCCTTGATCTTTTTCTCATATGCGGCCTCAACGAACAAGAATCCCTGCTCCAGATAGGTTTGCCTGATATCTTCAACGCTTTCCTGAAGATCAAATTCAGTATGAGAGCGGTTTTCAAACAGGGTGATCCTGTTGCGGAGTTGTTTATCGCTTATGTGCCGGTTTCCGTGTATGTTCACCTGCACCCTTTGCCCCTTGTCAATGATAATCTCCAAAAGAGCATAACTCTCCGGCAGGTGGGTTATCTGGTAGCGGGTTTTTACCTTTAAAAACCCCTGGTTGACCAGGATACTTTCCAATTGCTGGATAGTCTTTTTGAGCTTGACTTCCCGCAGGGAATTTCCCGCGTAGATGCCCAGGATGCTCTGGTAGGCAAAGGTATCCTTAACCTGCTTGCCGTCTTCCTCGAATCTTACTTCCCTAACCTTGGTTCGCCACCCTCTCTTGATTCGAAACAGGACTTTTGCGTTCTGATTCTTTTCATTTTTCTCTGTGTGAATTGATACTTGTACCTGGTAATACCCTTCCGCCCGGTAGAGCTGCTCGATATCCCTGGCGCTTTGCTGCAATCTCTCAGAATCGAGGCAATCCCCGATCCTGACGCTGATGACTTTGGTAACCTCATTCTTGAATAATGGATAGTTGCCGGAAATATCGATCTCTTCAATGACGGGGTTCTTTTTCAGGGTCACGGTCAGTCTTACCCCATCAAGATCCACCTTTTTTTCCACCTGAATGGAGGAAAATACATTCAGCATTTTCACCCGCTCGATCCCCTGGTCAATTCTTTCCTGGCTATAGAGGTCTTTAATCTGCAAGCCAAGAAGATAGCGAACCTGAGGCACGATGGTCGAATCATTGGACACGATCTTAAGATCGGTTATCGGCTTGTTCAAAGACGAGGGTTCATCCTGCGCCTTAAGGGAGTCGGTTATCGGCTTATTCGCAGGAAAGGTCGCATCCTGCGCCTTAAGGGAGGCTGCAGAGAAGATACAAAAAATCATGAGGACAATGGCCGCAAGCGGGAGGGAGCGGATAAGCGGATGCAAACCTTTTGATTTTTCCATATTAAAATTCAAAGCTGAAATTGAGATCAAGTGAATAAGTGCCAAGATCATCCTGGGAGCCAATCAGCTTGATATAATCCGAAAGTTTATAATCAGCCTCTGCAATTTCCGGTTTTTCCTCACTGGTCGGGATAGAATATTTAAGCTGCAATCTTTTCGTGATATCTCGCCCCACGGTGATGTTCTCGACCGTCCCGCTTTCCTCTCCCACCTTAAAGGTAAAAAGGTCCACCCTGAACAGGTCGCGGTTCAGTACCTTGGCCCGGAAAAGATCGATACCGGTAAAACTGGTCAATTCCTTACCGAAGATATCGGAAATGGAAGATCCGCCCCCCATGCTCGTCTGGCCTGCCAATTCCCCTTCTGCTCCTGCATCGGAACTGATGCCCAGAGCGATCATGTTAAGAATGTCGGTTTGGGAAAGATACGGTGTCGAGGACAATCGAACCTGGGGGTCATCGATAGGCCCGAAGATATTGGCGGTAATCCGATAGGCATCGATGTCCGTAGCAGCGAGAATATCTAAAGACGGATTCTGCCGTTCCGGATCAGTCAGTTCCAGAAGCCCGGAAATAATCCGGAATTTACTTCCTCCCAAAAGGATGGTACCATTCATCGTGCGAATCTGTCCTTCCGGATAAGGATGAGAAAAATTACCTTTTATGGCAAAATTTGACTTGGCGATTTCAACATTGAAAAAAGCGCTTCTTATCCATACATACTGCGGAATGTTTATACGGACATCGTAACACACATTGCTGAACCATTCCGTACCCGATAATTGAACGAAGCTGTTTTCACCAATATCGATTTTCCGGCGTCTGGTCAGAAGCTCCTGCAACAGGCCGGTATCCCGATTGTATCTTCCTTCCCGGATGTCAATCACTCCATCCAGATCAGAATGCTCTTTGCTGCCCTGCCAACGGAGATTTCCATCCATAATAAACTTATATCGTAAAGGATCAGCAAGAAGGATATTTTCTCCCTTAAGGTTCAAATCAACGGAGGTAATTTCAAAATTTCGCCAATCCGCTTTTCCGGACAGCGAAATCCTGCCCTCATGGCACATGCCGGTCAGGTTTGCAATGGTTATGGTGTGCTCATCAATGATAATATCTCCCTGGACTGCTTCTATCCGGCGGTTGACCCTGGGCAGATCGAACGAACAGTCGATAGCCCGCAGCCTGCTGGAAAGCTGTAGTGAGCCGGGCGAGCCGTCCAGAGAAAGATCAAACTGCACTTTTCCGGTGGAACCGGCTAAGAATGTGCACTTTTGTCCCAGATAATTCATCGGGATAACCCCTGAAAAGGAAAAATCCAATCGCCTGTCCCGGCTTATCTCTCCACTCAACCTGGCCTTTACTTCCTCGCCGGTAAAAAAACTGTCCGAGACAAAAATCCGGCCCTGATCATAGGTAATGGTAAAGGGCTGCCTGGCGCTGAAGGAGTGCAAGGGTGTATAGATGGTAGCTTTGCTGGCCAAAAATTCCCCGGAACTCTTTTTAAAATCGTTGAGAATCCCCTGAGCCTTTACCTGGCCGGACAGTTCGACCAAAACCTTATCCTTGACCGGCGCATGACCGCTCTTCGGATTCTTGAACGGTATCATGTTCTTGAGCATATTGCACAGGTAAGGCAGGTCGGGCTCCACATGAAGCTCGGGGACCTTGCCGACTAACTGATAGGAAATACCCTTATCCATAGTCCCTTGAACGAAGAATTTGTTTTCCCCGGCAGTTATCTCGCCATGATACTCCTCTCCGTGCATTTGCATCGAGGCCATGACCTGGTCCAGGCTAAATCCCTCATACCGGGGTTGTTGGACGCAAACCCCAAAGGTCCAGTTCCCATGGCCGAGCCAGCCGGTTCCCTGGACCTGGAAAGAAGACCTCCCTTCCAGAGGAATCTTTGGCTCCTTGACGGTATCAAGTGAAGTCAGGTCCCAGTCTTCGGAAGTAAACCTGTACCGGGAATCTGTCGATGACTGGTGGTAGGGGATGATCAATTCTGCAAACACCTTTTGCCTGCCATGGCTGCCAACGGTATGATCCAGTCGAAAAGTGTGCCCGTCCACGGTAAAGGCACTGGTTACGGAATTAAAATGCTGCTTCAGGAATGGATGCAGCTTATGGGCGATGGACCACTCTCCTGTGGTAACCTGGCCGCGGCAAAGAAACATGTGCTCGCTTTCAGGCAAAATCTGAACATCCGACTGACAGGCCATCCTTCCCTCGATCAAAAGCGGTGCATGAAGCTTCAAAATAGAGGCCAGATCAGCATAGTAGATCGGATCAGCCACGGCGTGCAAGTCTCCCTGGCCGGTCAGGGCAGAAATTTTTCCGTCTACGGTAATAGAGGTCTGGTTCTGCTGGAGGTGAAGTTTGGAAAAAATGATGGATTTTTGATCATACCGGATGAATCCCTCGATCTTTTGCATTGAGAATTTCTCAAATACAGCATCTTGCCAGATAAGCGAACCATTGACCGTGGGATCGGAAAAAGAGCCGCCTATTCTTCCGGTCAAAAAAATCTCCCCCCTGAGCCTTGTGTTTGTCAGTGCAGGCCATAAGGTGCACAGGCCGGCACTATTCTTAAGATTGGTGTCGAAACACAGATCCTCAAAGTGTCCGGCTCCTGAATAGTTCACCTTTCCATAAAAATCTAGAGAGTTTCCTGCAAGCTTCAGACTGGAACTGTCAAACCGGATAGTGCCTCCCTGAAGCAGGGAACTTTCCGATTTTAAGGTGAGTGGATCCTGCATGGACCTGCCCGCAATGCCATCGAATCGTATATCACATTTTCCCGAGCCGATCGGCTGGCGATTCCCAAGAAGTTTTCCTTGAAACGCAACGGTTCCTCCGCAAAGGGGGTACGCCTTTTGTATCGCAGAATAAGCCTTTGAGAGGAAAAATTTTTGATCATGGCCAGAAGGACAAAGAGGAGGCAGTCTTAGACCATCTAAAGAAGCAGTGATCGAAAATCCCTGATCAGGAAAATCAAATTCAGCCTGCCCGGAAACCTTCCCCGACAGAGTAGAAAAAGAAAGCTGACTCAGGACAATCCTGTCTTTTTCCAGCAGGTAGCGGGAGTTGACCTTTAAAGCGGCAAACAGCGGCTGATCTGAAGGCTGATTCGAGGTACCCGGATTTTTCGTGCCCCTTTGCCCGAATCTGATCTCCTCCACTTCCATTTTACCCTTCAGGATCGGATACTCCACAGTTCCTCCGATCTTTCCCCTGGCAACCAGAGGCGAACCCTGAAAGTCAAGATGGGGATACCTTGCTTTCAGCCTTTTCCAGCTCATACGGCCATGATAGGATAAATCGAGGGCCGGCGAAGAACTGTCAAAAAGGTGAGAGATCTCGCCTTGCAGTTCGACTTCCTCCGCTTGAGGGCTTGTGGAAAGAGAAAAAGCATCAAGACGCAGCGAATTTTGAAAAAGACAAAAAGCCGCTTGAGGCAAAGAGAAAGACTCCTCGTTTTGAGCGCTTCCCTCACCCGGTCCAATCACTCGCATTCTTGGAACGCGCATCCATACAGAAAGCGAATTCTTTTTAGAAAATTCACCGCGTAATTCAATCTGCTGAAAATGAATATGTCTGCCCGCTGCCGGAAAATCTACCTGCCAATCTCCATCGAGTACCTGTACTTTTCTGAAAAACGCAGGCGCTTTTTCGAGAATGATACGCACCAGTTCTTCATTCAGGGGAATCTGCGGTGTACCTTCCTGCGATGTCCCGGCTGTCCATTTTCCTTCCAATCCTACGAGACGAATGCGGGGGAAAAAGAGCCTGCCCGATCTGAAAAGGTTCACCAGGCTGTAGCGAACCTGCACCTTTTTTACCGATAGGGGAACACTGAGATGATGTGAAGAAACCGATACATTCTCAAAGGTAAGAGTATTTCGTAAAAGATCAGTCCTGACATTCTCCCAGGTAAGCTGTGAGGAGAGAGTTTTTAAAATTTTCGTGTTGAATGCGGCTAACAGTTTTTTTTCCAGAAAACGTCTGCCAAACCGAACTCCCAGCAGTAAACTTCCGATAGTAAAAGCGAGAATAAAGGGCACGAGAATTGAAGCGGTTTTTCTTGAATTTGCCATGTCTTTGTATAAAAGGTTTATCGTATTTTTCAGAACCGGATCATTTGATGGAAATGTCACAATCATAGCTAAATTCAGTGTGATAGTCAATTCTGTAAGTGCTTGGGAAGACCGAAGAGTCTGCAACCGCTGCAAAATGGAGATTTATTATTCAAATTCAATCGTTTTTTTCCTCTTGACTTTGCTGACTAAATCTGCTAAACCTTTGTGTAAACTAAACTCTCAATTTGTTGTTTCATAAGGGAGGACAAATGGCAACGAATAAAGCATCAGAAATAAAAAGCACCAGCAACCGTCCCAAAAGGAAAAGAATTGTATTTACCTTTCACTCACCAGAGGCTCATAACGTTGCTTTGGTAGGTGATTTCAACAATTGGGACTATACCAAAACCATGAAAAAAGATAAAGATGGCAACTGGAAGGCACGGCTGGATCTGGAGCCGGGAAGATATGAATACCGCTATCTCGTGGATGGCGAATGGCAAAACGATCCTGAATGCCAAAAATTGCAGACAAACCAGTTCGGAACCCAAAATTGTATCCTGGAGGTTTCAAACTTGCAAGAAAAAAGATAAGAAAAAAAGATAAGATCAAGAATGCCTCCAGAAGATCCCGGAGGCATTTTTTATTCTATCTCCATGCCAAAGGAAGTAGGGAAAAAAGATTCCCGGAATTGGTGATTAAAAAAGTCATCCGTCATACCACTGATAAAATCGATCACTATTCGCTCGGGGGAAGTATAAGTGAAGTAAACCGGATCTAGGTTATCGAGAAAAAGCTTAAAAATCGGTGAATCTACTTGCCTGTCTTTTACGTCTCGAAGGAATCTGTCGAACAGTAATTCGAACATTCTTTTGATCTTGTCATTTTGGGTCTTGATCTTAGGGTTCAGATAAATGGCCTGATAGTTGAATTTTTTTAATTCCCTGAGAGCTTCGAACACTTTGGAGCTGAAGCATAGGTAATCCCTATTAAAGCTGTTTTCAATAAGATCCAGAGCCAGAGTATTGATAATCGTATCATTTCGGTTGCCCAGAATCTGTACGACCCGGGCGGGGAGATCTTCCCTTCGAATCAACCTGACGGTAATAGCGTCCTCGATATCTCTTCCGATGTAGGCAATGATATCGGAAATGCGCACTAACATCCCCTCCAGGGTCATGGGGCGAAATTTCTTGTAATAATCCTTCTCATTGAATCCCTTGTGGTAATCCTCAAGAAAGGATGACCAGGTTTTGCCATAATCCGGCCTCAGAGTCTGACTCTCCATCTCTCCATTATGCGCCATAATCCCGTCGAGCACCTGGAGGGATATATTGAGGCCATGACCCCGATTCTCGATTTCCTTCAGCAGCCGGACACTCTGAAGGTTATGATAAAAGCGGCCTATTCCGCTCCGGGTGCAGATCTGATCCAGGTATGCTTCCCCATCGTGACCATAGGGTGCATGTCCGATGTCATGCCCAAGGGCAATGGCTTCGATTAAATCTTCATTCAACCTGAGGCATCTGCCGATTACCCGTGCAACCTTGGAAACAAACTGCACGTGCAGGACACGATGGGTAATATGGTCATTCTCAAACAAAAAGAAGACCTGGGCTTTATCGATATAGCGGGAGTAAGACTGAGAGTGGATGATCTTATCGGTGTCGTGGAAAAAAACCGGCCGGACGTTCAAATCATCAGCGATCTTTTCTCTCTGAGGCTCCTTTCGGATTCCTTGGTTACTCTTGCACGCGTAGGGAGAAAGGGTCACTTCTTCCCTGTGCTGGTTATTTTGAATAATCTCTTGGTAAAGTGAGGATAATTCCACGTAAAAAGCACCTTTTTTACCAGGTTAACTCTTCCAGACGGATACCTTTGATAAACGTGATGGGAACCACAAAAAGCAATCCGCTTCCAGGCACGTCGAAATCAATGATTTCATCGAGCAGGTCCATCACCTCGTGTAAGGCTTCATCACTCTGCACCACAGAGAAAATCATTTTATTGTAGTCGGATGTCTTGATCGATTTTCTCAATCCGGCAAAAATAGGAATACGGTAGGCCAGGGTTCTGCCCATCCCGACGCTGTCAACGATGGTAGCACCCGTGATTCCTGCCTCTACGAAGGCTTCCAGTACTTCATCCAAAAATTCCTCTTTATTTAATACTACAACTAAAAGATGCATCCATACGTTCCTCTTACCTTATTCATTTTCTGAATAAAGACATTCATTAAGAATCTGTTCAAGGGAAACATCAGGAAAGCCGTATCAAACGATTGTTTCAATTTTCCGTGAATAATGAAGGACTGTTAAAAGAGATAAAAAAGCCCAGCAGAATAGGCCGCTTGCCAGTCCCTGGATTACGTAAAAACAGGCTACATTACGAAAGAGCACTGTGTATGTCTCGACCAGGAATACCATACCGTTGAAGATTACCCCCATTATCCACATATACCACGTGGTAGCAGCCGCGTTCAAAGACGTCCATGCATACCCGATACCGATAAAAACCAGGAGGATGCCAGTCAGACGGAAAAGACCCAAATCTACTGACGGCTGAGGATTCAAGAACGGTAATACGCCGGGAAAGGGGAATATTAGCAGTACTCCATCGATTATATACCAGATGGCGGCACCGTAATTTAAGCATCTTAACAGCTTGTAAATCATATCTTTTTACATCCGTCCAGATCTTGTCATGGACAAGAAAATGGAGAATAGATCCAAAATATTAAATAAAATATTAGTATACTTAAGGCAATCTTAATTGTAAATGATTCCACTTCATTTGTCAATTGAAGAAAAGTAGATAAGTATGCATACTTCACCCACCAAATGTGCTCTGTGCTGTGTGTAAAGAAATGTGAGATTCATACCCGGATCTCAAGACAACGTTATGCAAAAAGTTGCGCATAGTTCGGTATATAATATAAATTATCGTTGACATAAAGGTATAATTATGCTACGCTACCCTTATCTTGCATCTTCGTTTGTTATGTTGCATCTTAATTTTTTATATTGTATTTTATTTTACATCTTGGACTTTTTACATTGAATAACCACATTGAAAGGGAGGTCGTGAAATGGATGATATTTCACCCTCATTTCTTCCTTCCGCTGAAGCTGATTCGTTAAGAGGAATTGCCGCTCATTTTAACCCTCCTCTTTCAAAATCAAAATCTCCCCTGCTGCTTGCGATCTTCTGCTGCCTTTCATTGGAGGCCGCATCATATTTTCCCTGTAATCTTTCGCTGGAGATGGCTAAACGCAACCAACCGGTATCAGTAATCGACTTTTGTTCCGAACTCCCGAATGTGCGATATCTCATGGGAGATCTGGTCGATTTAAAAACCGGTTTCCCGAACACTCCGGATTTCAAAATGGAAAATATCAAATTATACGGGTTTTCAAAGATCACCCTTTTCTCGCTGGCATTATCTGCAAAATCTATCAGTTCATCGTACGTCATCAACCGGATCTTCGCCGATCAAACGATCTGGGAATCATCCGTCATTATCATCAACTCACCCAACGGCCCTGATGCATTGCTCGCACTCGATCCTTTCATTCATTTCCAAAGAGCGTTATTTCTCATGGACTTCCACATGCATTCCCTGGTCAAAACCTATTCCTGGATTAAAAAAACATTTTCTGCCTGTCAGCGTTATATTACCGGAGCCGTTTCCCTGCCGGGTGATGATGCTGACCTCCTTCAGCAAAACACTGCCAAGCTGGCGAAGGTTATCTCAAAGTATCTGCCTGTCAGCCCCTGTGCTACCATGACCGACGTACCCCTGGACCAAAAGGCCATAACCTCGATAAAGCTCAGAAAACCCCTGGCCCTTATGGAACCCTCATCAGCCTCTGGTCGGGCTCTTTCCGACCTGTGCGAAAATCTTCTGAGCAGCGAATGAGCCGTTTATTGAAGCCTCTTGACATCAACGATCCCAGAACACTGATTGAATACATCACCGAAGTGGTTGGTGAGATTCAACAGGGAGCCATTGCCCTCGATACTTCTCTTGGAGATGACGAATTCGGCTGTATCGACCTTCTGGCTGCTGACCAGGACAAAAAAGCGATGCTCTTTTTCCTCAATCTCTCCGGTCAGGAGAGTGAATTTCTCCGCCCCTTCAAGTGTCTTTTGTGGTATCGGGAAAACCGCAAAGTAATTCAAAAGCTTTACCCCGATGCAATTGACTTTGGCCACCCTCCTGATCTTTTTTTTATTTCTCTCCATTACTCTCACAGTATGCAAAAGGTACTCTCGAACCTGGGAGAAGGCAGGGTTACGCTGCTGAAATATGCCTGTTTCCAGGAAGATGGAGGAAATATAAGGATCTATCTGGAAAAGATCGCCGATTCCCAAAAGGATAAGAACAGGAGAAGCGATCACGATAGAAATGATAACGATAGAAATGATAATGATGAAAGTGATAATGATAGAAGTGATAACGGTAGAAGTGATACAGATGCTCCAGAGAAACCGGCCTGAAATACAGGCTGTGGATCTTGCCCAGTTTCGGCAGGAGATAGGAATAGACACTTCTCATATTTCAGATGAAGAGCTGCGAGAGCTTCTTGAGTAAATTACCTGCCCCATTTAAGTAAATCCATTAGATATCCTACGCTAAAATTAAGTACATACTCCATCGAAGTGTGCTACAATGATAGATAGAAAGCATATTGGATGCTTAAATCAGGCTGTTCTTGCAAGCCGAATGTAAGAAAGAGGAGTGAGTGCCATGAAAGCAGCGATCGTTTTTGGGGACACAGGACCAATTCTTATCGTAAGCACCTACGAAAATCTTCTGGACGAAAGATTAACCGCAGCGCTTAAAGCCAAGGGATTGAAAAAATACATCCTGTCCGAAGTCTCCGTGGAAAAATGTAAGACTTTGTATGGAAACCACTTTGCCCTGGTGATAGAAACCATGAATCCAAAGGATGATATGCGAGTTTTGGACTTTGATGGAGTCCGCATCTTTGTCAATTTCTCCTTTAAAGATATGGGAGAATTTATCCGGATAGAAGAATAAACCAACAAAAAATCCGAAAGATCGGGCAAAAGGGCTTCTTAAAAAAGAGAACGGCCTTGTGCCTTTTTTATGGGTCCTCTTCCTGCCTTTTTGTCATTGGCGCACAAAGAGGAGTTACGGCTGACGGCACGAAGGCAGGCAGTCGGCCCCTGGGGCGGCGGACTCTGTGACAGCGGACTCTAAAGAGAGAGCGTCTTGGCTGTCAGGGAATATACTTTTAAACATCAATTCATAGGACCTTTCCATCAGGTATCTCAGGTTCCGGGTGTCGGAGGTATTATACTCCAGGAGGGTGTCGAGCGCCTGTTGGTTTCCTTTTAAGTACTTCTTCCAGAGCAAGACCGCATCATAGCCCGTAAGCCCTCTTATCTCTTCGGAGCGCATAATGCCAAAATCCTTTTCGATCCCTTTCAGCCCGCCGGTAAAGCCCAGCCGCTTTAGAAAAAAGCGCAGGTCGACATGAACGTGGGGAAAGCTCATTACCAGCCGCTCACGCAAAACCGGCAGGTCAAAGCAAACCCCGTTATAGGTGATAAGCAGATCGTAGCCGGTGATTTCCTCTTTAAAATCTTCGATATTCAGCCCATTGATAAAGCTCTTCATCTGATTGTTTCCATACAGGCCGATCACGGTAATTTCATGGATGGAATTTACATAAATGGATTCAATATCAAGGCAAGCAGCTTTCTCACGGAATTGATGGAAGAGCCTCCACAATTCTCGCGAAGGAAGGAGCTTTTTGAAGAAATAAATATTGTCCAGGTTCTGCCTGGATTTTTCGATATATTTTTTCATGGTACGGTATCTGGATCCGACCAGCCGCTGGCTTTCCGGTGATTCCAGGAAATCATCCCAGGTAAGTATATTGTTGCGCCACAGCATCTGTTCTATCCGATCCCCAACACCCGGGATATGTAAAAACGTGTGAAAAAGCATCTTCTCATTCCTTTTTCCTTGATTGGAGCTTCTTCCAGCAAAGGTACTTGTGCAACTCCTCTTTCAAGTTTGGAGTAAAAGGGCCGGTATCGACCCGAGAGAGTAAACTGTCCATATCCCAGAACCGGACATCCTCTATCTCATTCCTATCGTAGATGATCTGGCCATCAAAACGGCAAATAAAAGTCTTCACTAATTCCGTTTCAACTTCCGACCTCCAGATATATTGATAGAGGGAGCGGATCGGGACGTCTTGAATAGATAATTCCTCTTTCATTTCTCGATAGGCAGCCTCTTCAAACGACTCGCCGACTGCCAGATGTCCACCCACGGAAGTATCCCATTTTCCGGGTTGAATGTCCTTGTTCAGGGACCTTTTTTGCAGCAAAAGCTTGCCATCATGGTTAAAGACCAGAACATGAATCACGCGGTGAATCAGGGCAGGATTGCCATGACAGACGGATCGCGGGGCTACTCCCAGAATTTCTCCTTGCTGGTTTACAATTTCAAAATACTCCTCGGTTTCTTTCCATGGCTCAGCCACGATTATCAGCTCCTCGTATACGGATAACAACCGGTCTTAAAATTATAGGGTATCTATCAACTCTATTCAATGGTATTTTTCAAAAAATCCTCATCGTGATCAAACCGGTAAGAATACCTGGATGAAAATGGGAAGGATTCACTCACTCCCCTCCCATGGAATTTCTTCGCGGATAAAGACCTCGATCTGGTCTTTGGCCTGATAGCGTGTGAATCCGCCTGACAGTACGATACCGCAGGTATCTTCTTTTGGGACCTCATCCACGAACTGGTCGTAGTGCTTCAGGGAGATGATTTGGCCGGTATGAAGAATAATCCCCTTGCGGATGACTCTGGCCTGGTACCCTTTGATAAACTTGCCATCCTGAACAAGGCAGCCTGCCACGACACCCACTCTGGGGACATGGAAGACCCTGATAAGCTCGCCCTTGCCGATAATCTCTTCCCGGTAGTGGGGGACAACGAGCCCCTGAGCGAGCCTGGCCACCCCGTTGATCAGGTCATAGATGACACTATAGATCCGGATTTCCACGTCTTTTTGCTGTGCCATCAGTTCGGCCTTGCTGTCTGCCTTGACGTTAAATCCGGTAATGAGTGCGCGGGCAGGAGAAGCGAGCAGAACATCCGATTCGCTGATCGCTCCAACCCCGCTATGGATTATGGTAATTCTTGTTCCTGGAACGACAAGATTTTGCAGGGACTGAAAAATGGGCTGCAATGATCCGTAGACATCCACCTTGAGGACGATGGGCAATTCAGGGATTGCCTCCTTTTGAATCTGGCGCTGAATTTCCACCAGGGTAGCTGGCCGCTTGACCCTGTCTATCCCCTGGCCCTTTTGGCCGATCAAATCGGCCAGCTTCCTGGCTTCTTTTTCTCCGGCTATGGCCAGGAAGGGGTCACCGGCTCTTGGAACCTCGGAGAAATGGGAAATTTGAACCGGCGTCGAAGGCGGTGCCGTTTTTATCCGCTTTCCCCATTCATTCATCATGAGACGAACTCTGCCGAAGGTTTGGCCACAGGTGAAAAAGTCTCTCAGCCGCAGGGTGCCGTCCTGGATCAGCACGGTGGCTGTAGGGCCAAGTTGCGGGTCCATTTTACTTTCCAAAACCGTTCCCCTGGCCATTCTTTTGGGGTCAGCCTTCAGTTCCATGATTTCAGCCAGAAGTAAAATCATTTCTAGCAATTGATCCAGGTTCCGGTGATACTTGGCGGAAATGTCCACGCAGATGGTATCTCCCTGCCATTCTTCGGGAATTAATCCATACCTGGCCAGCTCCTCCCGGACTCTGAGGGGATTGGCCTGCGGCCTGTCGATCTTATTGACAGCCGCGATAACCGGGACATGGGCAGCCTGTGCGTGGTGAATCGCCTCGACAGTCTGGGGTTTGACCCCCTCGTCTGCTGCCACCACCAGGACCACGATATCCGTTACCTGTGCACCTGTGGCCCTCATGGATGCAAAGGCCTCATGACCCGGAGTATCCAAAAAGGTGATATCCCCGCCGTCGAGGTGAATCCGGTAAGCTCCAATGTGCTGGGTTATGGACCCCGGCTCCTGGTCAGCCAGATTGGTATGCCGGACAGCATCGAGGAGGAGCGTTTTCCCATGGTCTACATGCCCCATGACCGTTACTACCGGCGGACGGCTTTGAACCGCCGTTTTTTTCCCCGGCTCTATGGACAGAACATCTTCGTTGCCGCGGGTCAGTATTTCGACCCGAAAGCCCTCCTGCTCCGCGATCCAGATGGCCTGATCAACTTTCAGCCCATCTCCGGCATAGACGGTCTTTCCCATGGTACGCAAAGAGCTTTCAATTTCTTCCGGTGTCTTGTGGATAGCTTTCGATAGCTGCTGGATCGATATCGACGGCTCTAATTCAATCCTCATGGTTTCCCCTTCATCATGGATCTTCAGGTGTATTTTTCAAGATCCGCCTTTGGATTCTTATTCGTCCTTTCCAACAGAAGTTTACGAAGAGAAAAACCGGCAGGACGATTCTGAAATTCTCCGGCCCGGTATCGTTAAAAAGGTGGCCCTTAAAGCCTGGAAAATTGGTTTTTCTCTTGCTATTGTGTCTAAGACTATGTTATAAATTCAGTTTTGGATATACATTCTTATCAATGGATTAAGAGAAGGAGTTTTTTAAAGATTACTTATGGGAAGTGAAAACCAAAACATACTGGAATCACAATTAGAGCAGGATGAAAAACGGATTGTTCTGGCTACCGAGGTCCTTCCGGAAAATCTTGCCGTTATTCCAATCAATGACCGTCCAATCTTTCCTGGGATCGTTATACCCATAATCATTGAAAATGATACTCTGAAAAATGCCATTGAGACCGTCTATCAATCCGCGCATAAAACCGTGGGGCTGTTCCTGACCAGGGGAGAGGAAGAAGAGGAGAAGGAAACATACAGTCTGGAGGATATCTTCCCGGTGGGAGTGGCTGCCAAAATCCTCAAACTTATCCCTACGGAAACGAACGAACTGCACGTTTTGATCTCCTCCCAGGAAAGGGTCCGTCTCCAGGACATGGTAACGCAGTATCCTTATCCGATCGGAAAAGTGGAATATCACCACGAGGCCAAGTTCTCCATGAATGAAGAGCTGAAAGCCTATTCCATGGCTGTTGTTTCCTCCATCAAGGAACTGTTGAAGCTTAACCCTTTGTTTAAAGAGGAATTGAAGATATTCCTGACTAGGTCCACTCTGGAAGAGCCCGGAAAATTAGCCGATTTTGCGGCCTCTTTGACCACGGCGGACCGGGAGCAGCTCCAGGACGTGCTGGAAACCTTCAAGATCAGGGAAAGAATCGATAAAGTGCTCCTTCTCCTGCGCAAAGAGCTGGACGTGACCAGGCTCCAGGCCAAAATTACCCGGCAGATCGAAGATAAGATCTCCAAACACCAGCGCACCTTTTTCCTCAAGGAACAGCTCAGAGCTATACAGAAGGAACTGGGCATCATTAAGGATGACCGCACCGCTGCTGTGGAACGGTATATCAAGCGGCTGAAAAAACTCAAATTCAGCCAGGAAGCGATGAAGGTCGTCAACGAGGAGTTGGAGAAAATTTCGCTCCTCGAGCCCGCATCCCCCGAGTACCATGTCTCCTATAATTACCTGGAATGGCTGACCAGCCTGCCATGGGGAAAACAGTCGAAAGACAATTACGATCAGGAATCAGCCCAAAAGATTCTCGACCAGGATCACTACGGCCTGGAAGATGTCAAGGAAAGAATTCTTGAATTTATCAGCGTCGGAAAACTCCGCAAGAACATCACCGGCTCCATCCTCTGCCTCATCGGTCCGCCGGGAGTGGGGAAGACCTCGCTCGGTAAATCCATCGCCCGGACACTCGGGAGAAAATTTTACCGCTTCTCCCTTGGCGGAATGCGGGACGAAGCCGAGATCAAAGGCCACAGACGAACCTATATCGGCGCCATGCCAGGAAAATTCATCCAGAGCCTTAAAGTGGTCCAGACACAGAACCCGGTCATTATGCTGGATGAAATCGATAAGGTGGGAAAAAGCTTTCAGGGCGATCCCGCATCCGCGTTGCTGGAGGTACTTGATCCAGAGCAAAATGTTGAATTTTTAGACCATTTTCTTGACGTCCGGTTCGATCTTTCCAATATTCTTTTTATCGCTACGGCCAATCAGCCCGATACCATCCCCGCCCCCCTTCTTGACCGGATGGAGATCCTGAGGCTTTCCGGCTATGTGCTGGAAGAGAAGATCGAGATCGCCAAAAGGTTTCTCATCCCCAAACAAATCAAAAATCATGGGCTGAACAGGAAAAAACTGGTCATTCAGGATGATGCACTCAAACAGATGATCGACCAGTATGCTCGTGAAGCCGGGGTTCGGAGTCTGGAAAATCAGATAAAAAAAATCTGCCGCAAAGCAGCCAGGCATTTTGCCGGCGGAGCGAGGAAAGCCGTGACCATTACCCCGGAAAACCTTGCCCAGTACCTCGGTATGCCTGTCTTTTCCAGGGACGAAATCAATAAGGAGAGAATCCCCGGCCTGGTTACCGGCCTGGCCTGGACCGAGACAGGAGGAGCCATCCTGTCGATCGAGGCAGCGGGAATTTTATCCAGGCGAAAAGGATTCAAACAAACAGGGCAACTGGGAGAGGTTATGATTGAGTCCTCTGAAATCGCCTATAGCTATATCATGTCGTCTCTGGCCAGATACCAGGCAAATCCCAAATATTTCGATGAGCACTTCGTTCACCTCCATGTTCCTGCAGGAGCCACTCCCAAAGATGGCCCGTCGGCCGGTATAACCATGGCCACGGCACTCCTTTCTCTGGTGCTGCAAAAACCGGTGTCCCCGGAAATCGCCATGACCGGAGAGATTACTCTCACCGGCCAGGTTCTGCCTATTGGAGGATTAAAGGAAAAGATCATCGCCTCGCGCAGGGCGAACATCAAAGAATTACTCTTCCCCTGGGAAAATAAAAAAGACTTCGACGAGCTCCCAGCCTACATCAAGGAGGGCCTGACCGTCCATTATGTCAAACGGTTCGATGAGGTTTACCAGTTGTTGTTTCAAGGAGATACTTGCCCAGAGGAGACAAACAGCCTTGGTAATTCATGAAAATAAATTTCGGTTGAGAATGCAAAAAATTGTATCAGTCTTTGAAATAAAATTCCGTCAACGTATCGCGCATCGTAAAGATATTTATAAAATATTTCCTTGATTTAATATACCTCCAGCCTGGAGTCAAGATAAAATAAATCAGAAAGGATAATATGGCCATGATGGGTATAGGGAAAAACATTCGGATGGAGAGAATTATCAACCGAAACACCAATCGAACCGTCGTTGTGCCCATGGACCACGGGGTGACCCTCGGCCCGATTCAGGGACTCGTTGATATGCGGGAGATGGTCAACGAGATTGCCGAGGGGGGAGCCAATGCTGTCCTCGGGCACATTGGGCTGCCACTCCACGGCCATCGCAAGCACGGGAGAGACATAGGGCTGATTCTCCACCTTTCAGGAAGTACGGTCTGGGCACCTGATCCGAATGCGAAGGTTTTGGTCAATACCGTTGAAATGGCCTTAAGAATCGGAGCTGACGCAGTCTCTGTTCATATCAATATCGGGGCAGAGAGTGAATCGCAGATGCTCCGTGATCTTGGGGAAGTCTCCATAAAATGTCTGGAATGGGGCATGCCTCTTTTAGCCATGATGTACACGCGGGGTGAGAAATTCCAGGAGGAAAGCTCCGTTGAGGGAGTAAAACATGCCGCAAGGATCGCAGCCGAACTCGGAGCTGATCTGGTCAAAGTAAGCTATACCGGCTCGAAAGACTCTTTCCAGAAAGTCGTCGAAGGATGCCCCATCCCTGTCCTGATTGCCGGAGGCGAAAAAACGAAAAACGAGCGGGAAATCCTGCACATTATCAAGAATTCCCTGGAGGCAGGCGGGTCAGGGGTTTCCATCGGACGCAATATTTTCCAGCACGAAAAGAAGCAGGCTATGGTCAGGGCAATCTGCAAAATGGTTCACGAGAATATCTCGGTTGAGGATGCTTTGAAAATCCTGGCTGAAGAGATCCGCTGAATTCCGGCCGCCACAAAGGCCGCCCCTCCCCCGTGAGGGGAGGAGCGAAAAGAAGGCGGTGCCCTTTGACCTTTGTTTTGGGCCTCTTCAAAAAGGGTGGGGATGATGGTCACTCTGGTGGAAAAATTGCCGTCAATTTCCGAAAGAAACGTCCGATAGATCGAGAGCTTTATCCTGGCACTTTCTAAAGATAATAAGAGCATCAACTGGAGTAACCTCACCATCCCCGTTGAGGTCGAAGTAATCGAAAGAGGGACCGAGACCAAAGTAACCATCAAAGACCATACGTGCATCCTCTAAGGTAATGTTTCCATCTTTGTTGACATCTTCGTTGCGGATATACAGAAAGCAGCCATCTTTTGAGGAAAAACAAGCTATATGGTCACTCAATCCTCCAATCTGCAAGGGAGAACAGGTAGTATCATCCGGGGCTGCCAGTACCATGAACTTCAGCCAGACCACACAACCGTTTGTTCCTTCAGGAATTGAATCCTGGGAAATGGACCCACTCACCTTGAGGGTTCCAGCAGCCTGATCGACTCCGAAAAGAGGAAAAGCAGTAACCAGGTCACCGCGTTCAAAGCCCAGATACTCCAAAACACCTGCCTCATAGGTAACATGAAAGCCAAGGGAAAAAAGCGGTAAAGACGGATCTTGAATACTAACCGCAATCTTTATTTCCTCTCCCAGCATCCCTCTGGCCCCTTCGATTTTTATTTCTCCTGAATTGCCTTCATCGCATGACTGGGCAGGACACTCCCCCGCCCCGCAACAGCGGGATAATTCCTCGTCGATCTGTCCATTACAATTATTATCCAGTTCGTCGCACATCTCTAAGGCAGCAGGATTGATATTCGAATCCCTGTCGTCACAATCCCCATAATCTGGCACAAACCGGTCCTGCGCCTGACTGGCCAAAAGAGAGCTCCCGGGATCACCGAAGCCGTCACTATCCGCATCCCTGAAACAGGAGTGCACAGGGTAGACCGAGAAAGATGCGGCAGTGCTGCTGTCGTTTTCCGCTGGAGAATCAGCGTTCAGTGTCAGGAGGTACGTACCTGCCGGAGCATTGGTATCCAGGTAAAAGATCGCCTGATAGAGCAACTTCATAGAACCGTCGCCCTCATCGAGGTTGTCAGCGACAGGGGCTGGTGCAGAGACAGGGGAAAAGTCAAGGAGGGTGATTTTCCCCGATGGACTGATAAGACGGCCATTGAAATGAAGAATCTCACTACTCGATGAAGCTCTTGCCACAACCAGATTACCTGGACAATATCTCTTTTGATCCAGAGCTATCTCAAGCTCAGGAGAAGGAAGGTATTCTTCAGCCAGGGCCAGTGCCCAGACAGCCTGGCTGGTACCGGCCGTATTGCTTGAGGGGACTCCGGCCAGATCGCTCCATCCTCCATCGGTGTTTTGAACGGCCCTGAGAAAGGCAGCCCCTCTGGCCATAGCGGGAATTTGTGCCTTCCTGCATTCTGAAAGAGCGATCATGGTTATGGCAGTGCTGGCAATGGAGCTCACTTCACCCTTTCTCATTCCCCAGCCACCATCTTCATTCTGATTCTGGATCAGCCATTCCAGAGCTCCCTCTACTACCTGTTCGTTACCCGGGATTTTCTGAAGGGCGATTACGGACATGGCTGTCTGGCCTACGCTTTCCCAATGGCTGTCCACGCTGTTCGCTACCAGATACTGAACCGCCCGATCGATGCTCTCGTCTGGTTGGCCGTCTCCCGCACAGAGTACGGCAATTAAGGCACAATTGGTGGAAGAAACCGTGCTTTTGCCCGGCATCAACCATGCGGCACCCCAGCCGCCATCATCGTTTTGACCATACCGTAATGCTGCCGCTGCCTGCTGTATGGCTATTGAGCCTGCTTCTTTTCCGCTTCCGTGCAAAGCCCAGGCACAAATGGCGGTCGTATCCGTTTCACTGCCGACAGTCTCCGGATGGTAGATACTCCACCAGCCCCACCCGCCGTTCTGAGAGCCGATGAGAAGGTCAACGGCCTGATCGATGACCGATGCGGGTGCATCCTGTACCGCGGAAAGTCCCAAAATGGCCCAGGCTGTTGAGGGCACTACTGCATAGTCACCCTCATAATCTCCTGTATCTGAAAGATGCACTTCTATCCATTTAAAGGCGCGATTCAGCGGATCGCCGTTATAGCCGCTTTGGGCCAGGGTGAAGACAGCCTTGGCTGTTTCCGCATTCTGGCTGGGCCAGTCGGGGAATTTACCCCATCCGGAATCCTGCCCGTTTTGCTCTGACAAAACCTTTGTCTGGCCAATCTGGATGTATTCGGCATCACCGGCACAGGTGAACACTTCGAGCCCCTCTATGGCATCGTATCCATAGTATTCCACATAGTGGGTGCGAAGATACGATACCGCGCTTTTTACCTGGGTACTGGACGGTGATTCTGCCAGAATCAAAGCCATGACTGCTTCCTTTACCCAGGGCACACTCGGCTCACCAGCACTTGTGCCCCAAAATCCATCCTGATTCTGGTTATCCTTCAACCATGCTATTCCATCGCTTAAAAGCGGTGAGGTTTCACCAGCCTTCAAAAGGGCGATTAAGGTTAATGAAACAACCTTGGTATTTCCCGCAGTCGTATCGCTGAAATCGCTCCCGGCACTCAGCCACAAGACAGCGCTTTGAATGACCGGGGATTTTTTATCCTCACCGGCATCGATTAAGGCCCATACTGCATATGCCGTATCCACGATGTTCTCATTCCAGCTTCCATCAGAGGATTGTAATTCCTTCAGCCTTTTGAGCAGAAGGTTACATTTGGACGAAGCCCGGCTCTTCATAGCCACAAAAGCCCGGATGGCCAGCGAATTTCCCTGAACTACGGAATAGGGCTCCCAAGCGCCCCCTTCTGATTGACTCTTGATCAGCCAGTTTACTCCTTGTTGCACAGCCTGGCTCTGACCGATAGTGCCGCTGTCAGCCCTGGCCTGTGGGATACAGGTTGCTCCTGCGGTTAGCAGTAGGGTTAAGACAATTACTGATTTTAAAACCTTTGTTATGGTTTGTACCAACTTTTTTTTCATCTTCCTGCTCCTTTGTTGCGTTCATATAGCTTGTTAGATTATAAATTTATAAATTAATATTAAATCAAAGTAATAGAACTATTTTATATGCAAAAGATATTAAATAAATTAATATCTTTTATTAATAAAACTAATATACTAATTTTAAGATGATTTGTCAAATATAAAAATATTTATAAATAAATTTAATTTTATGGCCTGTTTTTACCAGATTGTTTTTTTGACGAAATAACAAGGAAATACAGCGCGCACCAGAGGCCGTCATTTCGGCAAGGGGCGCTGTCATTTCCGGAAAAGGGTTGTGGAGACCCGCCTTTTCGAAAAAGGGCAAAGATACCAGGGAGCTCTTTGGGCAGGCAAGGTCATGGAGGGATGGTGTGCAAAAATACCCCCCTCTCCTCTGCTCATTTTGACCTGAGCAGATAGAAAATCCCTGAGAGCGGGTTGACAATTGGATAACCGTAAAATATAATTCTCTACTTGCTGTTTATATCCACAAAAGGGAATAACACTCTTAATTTAATTCCAAAAGAAGAATGAAAATCGTTCGAGGAATAAAATATATCGACCCGGATGTCAAAAACGTAGTGCTTACGCTGGGCAATTTCGATGGATTACATCTGGGGCACCGGAAAATTCTTCAGACAGTTACCGAGAGGGCCAGGGCTTTAAAGGTTCAGAGTATGGTTTTCACTTTTGAGCCGCATCCTTTGAAAATCCTCGCTCCGGACAGGTGTCCGCCTCTTTTGACTACCTTTCACGAGAAGATGAAGTTATTTCAGGAGTTGGATGTGGACATCGTTCTTTGTGCCAACTTTACCGAGGAATTCGCCAGTCAGCATCCGGAGGAGTTTATCCTGCACACTCTCTGGGAGAGATTGCAGGTCAAAGAGATTTATGTGGGGTATAACCATACCTTTGGACGGGGCAAGAAGGGAACCATTGCCATGCTCGAAGAATTTTCCCATCAGTACCCGTTCCGGGTTCAGGTAGTGGAGGAGGTGAGTATTCAGGGAGAAAATGTCAGCAGTACGGCCATCCGAAACTACATTCGTGAGGGCAACGTGGAAAAGGCCAATCTCCTTTTGGGCAGGCACTATACCCTGACCGGCAAGGTCATACCAGGGTGCGGCAGGGGAAAACAACTGGGATTCCCGACAGCCAATATCGCGCCCGGTATCAAGCTCATTCCCAGGCATGGAGTCTATCTGTCTCGGGTCCGGATTCAGGGGAAAACATACAACGGACTGACCAATATCGGCCCCAGGCCCACCTTTGGAGATTTTTCACTCGGAGTGGAAGTCTATATTTTCGATCTTCGGGCCAATCTTTATCAGCAATTCCTGGAAATAGAGCTGGTCAAACGCATCCGCGACGAAATATCCTTTCCCAGCGCGGGGTCCCTGGTTCGGCAAATCAAACAGGATGTCGAAGAAGCTCACCAGATTTTCAGAGACAAAGAGAACTAGCCGAGATGCCATCAAAAACAATCTTACCCCAGACAGAAGATGAGCTTAGACAGGCTATCGATCCGGCAAGACTCCCCAAGCATGTGGCTATCATCATGGATGGAAACGGCCGGTGGGCGAAAGGCCGCCTGCTCAGCCGGGTGGAGGGGCACCGCAGAGGCATGGACTCGGTAAGGATCATAGTCGAAGAAGCCGTGGAGATGAAAATCTCCGTGCTGACTCTCTACGCCTTTTCGGTAGAGAACTGGTTCCGCCCTCAGCAGGAGGTAAATACCCTAATGAAATTGCTGGTAGAATACCTCCGAAAGGAACTGGCCAGAATGGTAAAGCACGATATCCGGCTGATGTTTATCGGCGATGATACCAGGCTGCCGGATCTGGTGAGGGAGGAACTGCACTTTACCATTCAGCAGACAGCACATAATCAGGGAATGATTCTCAATCTGGCCTTGAACTACAGCGGCCATCAGGAAATCATCCATGCAACGAAAATGATTGCCCGTGACCTGCAAAAGGGAAAGATCAGGGAAGAGGATCTGGATGAGAAGATGTTTTCCCAGTACCTGTTTACGAAAGGACTTCCCGATCCTGATCTTCTCATCCGGACCAGCGGGGAGATGCGGCTGAGTAACTTTTTACTCTGGCAACTGGCATATGCGGAAATCTGGATTACTCCGGTCCTGTGGCCCGATTTTCGCCGAAAAGAATTCCTGGAGGCCATCGTGAACTACCAGGGCCGCGAGCGGCGATTCGGACGGATTAAAGAGGAATAGAAAAGAGGAATTGAAAAAACAAAGATGGAATTCACTCCTTCTATCATGGAAGCTATCGGAAAATAAACGAATAAGAGATGCCCAGACCGGAAACAAGCCAGAATAAAAAAAAATCCCCCTACTTCAAGCGGATCGCTACTGCTGTCCTGGGCATACCTTTACTGGTCCTGCTCATCTACTACGGAACGCCACTTCACTTCTGGCTCCTGGTGACCGGCTGCATTCTCCTTGGGTTAGTGGAATTTTATCAGATTATGGCCCAGGCCAATATCAGATGCTTCAGCCTCCTGGGGCTGGGACTGGGGCTTTTGACCAGCATTGCCTTTCAAAGCGAAAGCGTGGCTATGCCTGCCTCCCTGGTCATGAGTCTTGCCGTGATAGTGATCTTTTTAGGTTATCTCTTCTCCTTTCACGACCTTTCAACAGTGATTCCAGAGCTTTTCTGCACCATGGGAGGAGTCTTCTATGTGGCCTGGCTGCTGGGCCATCTGGTTTGGATTCGCAGGCTGCCTCATGGAAAGGCTTTGATTTTTTATTTACTTCTGGTAGTATGGGCTGGTGACACCTTCGCCTTTTATACCGGAAGACAAATCGGAAAGCATCGGCTCTCTCCCCGGATCAGCCCTAAAAAAACAATCGAGGGATCCATCGGGGGGATAGCGGGCAGTGTTTTTATCTCAGTTATTGCCCATTTTACTTTTTTGCAATCGATAAGCCTGGGAAATTGTATCTTTTTGGGATTTTTCCTGAATATTTTCGGGCAATTGGGTGACCTGGCTGAATCACTTCTCAAGCGTGGGGCCGGTGTCAAGGACAGCGGAAAAGTGCTCCCCGGACATGGCGGGATTCTCGACAGGATTGACGGTGTCATCTTTGCCTCGCCCGCACTTTTTTACTATGCGGCTGCATCCCTGCCCATGTACAGGCTCCGTTAAATACACGGCGCCAGGCAGGAAATACGCACCATAGAATAAGGAACATGATTTCCTATGAAGAGAAAAAAAATTGCCGTTCTTGGCTCTACGGGTTCGATTGGCACCAATGCCCTCGAAGTAATTGGCCGATACAAAGAACGATATGAAGTTGTTGCCCTGGCTGCGGGATCTAATGTTGCTCTGTTGAAACAGCAGGTTAAACAATTCCGGCCCCAAATTGTCTCTATACGGGAATCAGACCATCAGGCAGTCCTGCAAGAGGAGGTCAAATCATTTCACGGCGAGGTAGTGACCGGTATGGAAGGATTGCTTCAGGTGGCACGGTATGCTGATGCGGATATGGTAATTTCCGCAATTTCCGGAAGCAGCGGATTGCTTCCGACCTATGAAGCCATTGATGCAGGTAAAACGATTGCCCTGGCTAATAAAGAGACACTGGTCATGGCTGGTGAGATTATCATGGAAAAAGCCAGGACAAAAGGGATTCAGATCCTGCCCGTGGATAGTGAGCATTCAGCTATATTCCAGTGCATGGCCGGGCATAATCGAAAAGAAATCAGACGCCTGCTCCTGACCGCTTCCGGTGGGCCTTTTCTGTTCACCCCTCTGGAAGAATTCCCGAGAATCACCTACCGGGATGCTCTTCGACATCCGACCTGGTGCATGGGGGAAAAAATCAGCCTCGATTCGGCTACTCTTATGAATAAGGGCCTGGAAGTCATCGAAGCCCATTGGCTCTTCGGTGTAGACATCCAGAATATCGAGGTTGTGATTCATCCCGAAAGTATTATCCACTCCATGGTGGAATTCTGGGACAAAAACGTGCTCGCTCTTCTCTCGACACCTGACATGCGCCTGCCGATCCTCTATGCCCTTTCCTACCCGGAGCGGATTCCCCTCGACCTTCCCTCTTTGGATCTGCCCCTTCTTGGGAAATTGTCATTTTACGGCCCGCAGCACGTCAGTAAATTTCCCTGCCTCCGGCTGGGATACCACGCAGCCAGACAGGGTGGAACTAGCCCTGCAGTATTGAACGCTGCTAATGAAGTTGCGCTGGAGGCCTTCAAACATGGCCGGATCAGCTTTCCCGATATTCCAAGGATCATTGAAGAAACATTGGATTGCCACCAACCTGTCCCTTTGCGGGAGATTCAAGACGCCCTTTTGGCAGACCGCTGGGCCAGGCAGCAGGCCAGGGACATCATAGGGAGACTTTCATGATTACGGTAATTCTTGCTTTTATTATCTGTTTAGGTGTTCTCATCTTCGTTCATGAATTTGGCCATTTCATCGTGGCAAAAGCTATCGGGATCAGGGTGGAAAAATTTTCCCTGGGCTTTGGCCCTAAAATTCCCGGCCTGGGTTTTCAAAAGGGAGAGACCGAATACGTGATCTCTGCCCTTCCCCTGGGAGGATATGTCAAAATGGCTGGCGAGAACCCTGATGAGGAATTGAAGGGAGAACCCTGGGAATTCTCCTCCCGGACACCCCGGGAGCGGGCAAAGGTAGTATTCTCAGGACCAATGATGAATATGGTTCTGTCTGTTTTTTTAATGTTTGCCGTTTTTCTCCTGGGCCGGAAAATCCCCTCCTATCTCGTTACCCCTCCGGTTATCGGGTGGGTCAAGGAGGGATCCCCTGCGCAAGAAGCGGGTCTTCAGGTCGAAGATAAGATTATCAGCATCAACGATCACAAGATCAGCGACTGGGAAAACCTCCAGATGACGATAGCTTCCAATCCCGGCTCACAGCTTCGGATCGTCGTTGAACGGAACCAAACAATGGTTACCCTTACGGCCATTCCCCGCGAGGTGGGCGGCATGGGGCTGGGAACTCTCGGCATCGACCACTTCATCCCGCCGCAAATCGGAAGCCTGAATCCGGGCTATCCGGCCGAAAAGGCAGGACTGGAGGCAGGGGATTACATTACGCATATCAATGGAAAGGCAGTAGCTCATTGGTACGCAGTAGCGGAAATGATCCACGACAATCCCGAAAAGGAGGTATCCCTGACCATCAAAAGGGGTGAAAAGCAATTCCCGGTGACCGTAGTTCCGCTCAAGGACCTGGATACCGAGCAGGGGCTCATCGGAATCACTCCTTTTGAGGATACCATCGTGAGAAAATACGGACCCCTGGAAGCGATCCAAAAGGGCTTCTCCGAAACACTGAAACAGGGGGAAATGACCTTCGCTTTTCTCTTTAAACTGATCAGAGGAAAAACCTCACCAAAATCTCTCGGCGGGCCGATCATGATCGCCCAGGTTGCCGGGGCATCCGCCAAGGCAGGTATACCCGATTTCCTCTACTTTATGGCCTTTTTAAGCCTGCAATTGGGAGTTCTCAATCTCTTTCCCATTCCGGTCCTCGATGGGGGACACCTGTTCTTTCTGGCTATCGAGATGATCGCGGGAAAACCGCTCAGCATTAAAAAGAGGGAAGTCGCTCAGCAGATCGGGTTTGGAATGCTGATCCTTTTGATGGTCTATGTCTTTTACAATGACATTATGCGGTTTTTCGTTCATTGATGCGGGTAGGGGCAGGATCACCAGGTCATCAGGATTATTCTTACTGCCCCTCGCCGGTTTTCCCTGAGCCGTTTTCAGCAGAGAATTTTCGGATCAGCCTAATTTCCTGAGGCGAAATTCCAAGAGATTCCAAAAAATCCTGGTGCACTTCAGGTGCCATTTTTTCAAATTGGACATGCCACCTTTGCATCTCATCGCTGCTCAGGCCGACCGCTGCCAGCAAAGCGATCCACATTTTTTTATTCAGGACTCTCGTTTCTCTCAATTTGTCATTGTTTTTCAATAGATTAATAATGACCTGCTGTTGATGTCTGAGCTTTTGGATCTCTTTATTCAAACTTTTCAACTGCTTCTCCAGCAAGGTGACAAACGTCTTTTGATTTGATGTAAGGAGTTTTTTGATTTCCTTAAGCGTCATTCCGGATTGCCGATAGGTGCTTATCTGCTCCATCTGCCGAATATCCTCTTCAGAATAAAGACGGTAGTTTGACGATGTCCGGGAAGAGGAAACCAAAAGCCCTATCGATTCGTAATACAGCAGGGTACTTCTCGATATCTTAAATCGTCTGGCAACTTCACTGATCGTATACATGACATCCAACCCAATAAATACAGGTATTAAAGAGCAATAAAGAGTAATCAAACAAGCCCTCAGGGGAAATATACGCCTTTTATGGCAAATATAATTTCGACCGGGCGCGGACATTGGGAAAGATAATTTCGGGCGGACATTAGGAAAAAATCTCTTCGGCCGGGGCACAGTTGATGTGCCCCGGCCGCCGCTTTTCAGTTATGCAGACGCTTTTTGTCTGATAAGGTTAATTTTGTCAGGAGGCACATTGAGCCATTCCAGAAAACGCTGATGCTCCTGCGGATATTTTTTTTCAAATTCCTCATGCCACTTATGCATCGCATCATCGTCAAGTCCTATTGCCCGAAACAATTCAATCACTTGTTCAGTAGTCATCTTAACCTCCATACTTGATGTGAGTTGATTCGCTCAAAATAACTCAAGTCATTCCCAATTTTTCCGGTCCAGGATAAGAAATCTGGAATAAAAGAGCCAGTATCCGGATGAAAGGCTCCATCACTTTGTGATTATCGATGATGATTCCTCTCTCTTACTGTGACCATAAGCAACAACTTGAGTCAGGTTAATGAAACAGACCAGCATGTTGATCTTAAGAAGTATAATAAACTATGAAGCTATAGACAGGTCAACCACTTTTTGAAAAAATAATTACCTTACCGGCCCCGGTCTCCCCCGGCTGTGTGTCTTTCTCTGTGTTATTCTCTTATGTTCCTTATGGTTCTTATGTCTTTTATGATTATGTATTTTGTGTATTTATGTATTTTAGTAAAAAATTCTTGCATTCATATGCTTGACAAATAGTTAAAAAATCACCTATGATAAGATGTCATGAAATATGGTGAACAATGAAATTTTAAAATCCCGTCGCAATTGTGCTCTACAGACAACGTGAGTATGAAGTGATTATAAAAAAATAGCCGAAATACTATAGAGAGCTAAAAATGAGGAGGAACTTATTTTGATTCTCGCTGAACAGGAGTTACAGCAAGACTTACCACGGCAGTGCATGCAGAAAGACGAACCATGGGGACTTCATCAGAGATCACACCAGGAATTGGAGCAAAGCTTACGGCACGGCGTACAGCAGGGGTTGCAGGAGGCTGTTGTAGACATTCTGGAATCTCGTTTTGACCATGTTCCTTTGCCCTTAAAGAAAAGATTAACAGGCATTGCCGATCAGGCTGTTCTTGAGAGCTTACTGCAAAAGGCAGTGACCATCGATACCCTGGCTGAACTGGAAGAATACATCTTCGATTACATCACCTGATAGTTACCTTATATTTCGCTACCCTGCATCATTGAATATCCGGCTGGTTCAAAGGTACGGTTTTTTTGCCGACCGCACAGATTGTCCTCCTGCCCTGACGCTCATCAGACAGTGTCTTCTCTTTCTAACCCTTCATTCTCTCATTTGCTAATCCCGCACAGTAGCCAGTTTTGCCCAGTCCAGTTCGAATCCGTCTTTAATCAATTCGCTCTGGAACTCCCGCAGCAGCGGTTGATGGTTACGCACACGGGCCGGGGGCTCGCCCCTTTTGAGGCAGAAGGCAGCCAGAGCGCCAGCGGCCTCGCCGATGTTCCACTCGGTATGGTGCAGGCGATAGGCACCGTTACTGACGTGGGTGGTGCCGATGTTCTTGCAGCCGGGAAGGAGGTTTTCCATCCGTATGGGAATGAGTGCTCCCAGGGGGATCTGGTACGGACAGTGATGCAGGTCGATATAATTATCTCCACCGGTCGTGGGGTGAAGGTCTATGTCGTAATGCCCTACACCGATGGAATCGTCGAACTCCCGGCTGACTCTATGGCGGCCGATCTTCTGCTTGGCAGATTCGCAGATTTCCTGCTCGAGAATGGTGAATTCAGCCTTGATCCTCCGGGATTCACGGATATAGGGGTATTTTGCCAGCCCGTCACGGGTGCCGAGTACATCCTTCCTCAGGTGCAGGCTGGGCCATCCGGCCTTGCCATCCGGCCTCGGAGCCTCGGTCTGGAGCCAGTAAATCAGTGAAAGTGTCAGTTGCCGGGCACCTTCTTTGTGTCTTGCATTCTCCTCCTCCGTGCCCCCGAAGATGTTGCCTGCCATGTAGTCGTTCTGAGGCCAGTTGATAAGCGTGATATCACTGGGGAAGGTTCCGGGCTGAAAATTGGCATGGTTGAGAATTCGCCGGTACAGCCAGAGATTGAGCTCTTTGGTCCTGTATTCGGCAAACTTTCCCACAGTTGGCACGAAAGCCCGCTCTACCGGCTCATCCGAGATGGGGCGGGAGACCCACAGGGAGAACAGGGGATAACCGGGCCAGGGCGGCATGAGATTCGGACGGTAGGAACGCCACAGGTCATACTGGCCGGGCTTTTCAATGGTATGGTCCTCACCCTCCAGGTAGTCGAGTATGCAGCACCAGGTCACAGCCTCCATGTTGTGCGGCCTTTCCTCTATCGAAGCATGAGGCTCTTTGGTTTTTCGCTTCGATTCGGAGCCTGATACCCACTCCGTGCCGGTCAGGGGCAGAAGATCTCCCAGTTCCGTAGCGTCAACGAAGTACTTCGCCCGGACAATTACCTCCTTCCCTTCTGTCTCGCTTATCAGCCGGATTGCACGTACCCGGTCACCATCCACATCAGCACCCACAGGGCGGGTAGTTAAAAACAGTATCAGGGTACCCTCCTTGACCGCCTGGGACAGCATTTCCTGAAGCACGGCCAGGATCACTTTGGGCTCACAGCACAGCTTCGAAACCAGGCCATCGCCGGGATCAAGGTATTTTCTGGCCCTCGCCTGTGGCGCCATCGGATAGTGTTTGCGGTAATAATCACGGATACGGTTGCGAAACTGCGCATACGATCGCGTGCGGCCGAAGGACTCAATCCAGATATGATCATCCAGGGCCGATACTCCCTGCTGAGTGGCCTGCCCGCCGATCCAGTCGGTCGGCTCTGTCAAGATCACGCGAAAACCCCGTCGCGTCGCTGCCAGGGCTGCCGCGCACCCGCCAAGGCCCCCTCCGGCGATGAGGATATCGGCCGTCAGTTCCTTGCCAGGCGATTGAGCAATGAAAACGGATCGCGAAGCGGCCATTATCGCCGGATACCACAGTGCTGCTGCCGAAAGGCCGCACAGCTTCAAAAAATCCCGCCTCTTGCTCGAGAATGTATCCATGTTTGTCCTTTACCCTGATTCATGTGCTCCAAGCAACTACATTTCACACGGTGGCCAATTTTGACCAGTCAAGGTCGAATCCGTCCCTGATCAGTTGATCCTGAAACTCCCGCAGCAGCGGCTCATGATTGCGCACCCGGGCCGGGGGCTCGCCCTTGGTGAGGCAAAAGGCAGCCAGAGCTCCTGCTGCCTCGCCGATGTTCCACTCGGTGTGATGCAGGCGATAAGCGCCTGCGCTGATGTGTGTGGTGCCGATATTCTTGGCGCCGGCAATGAGATTTCGCATCCGCACGGGAATGAGTGCCCCCAAAGGTATCTGGTAAGGGCAGGTTTTAAGGTCAATATAATTGTCTTTGCCGGTTGTGGGGTGAATGTTCACATCATAATGACCGACACCGACAGAATCAAAAAATTTCCGTGCAACATCGTACCTGCCAATCTTCTCCGGCTTTTGCCCGCCAAGATGCTGCTCGCAGATCGTGTACTCTGCCTTGATCCTGCGCGACTCGCGGATATAGGGAAACTTGGCAAGCCCATCGTCAGTGCCGAGCAGTTCCGTGCACAGCCGCAGTCCGGGCCATCCTGCCTTGCCGTCCGGCCTCGGGGCCTCGGTCTGGAGCCAGTAAATCAGCGAGAGGGTCAATTGCCTGGCACCTTGCTGGTGTCTTGCATTTTCCTCCTCCGTGCCCCCGAAGATATTGCCGGGCAGGTAGCCATTCTGGGGCCAGGCTATGAGGCTGATATCGCTGCGAAAAGTCCTGGGCTGAAAATTGGCCTGATGGATGATCCTGCGGTACAGCCAGAGGTTTGAACTTTCGGTTTTGTATCCTGCCAATGTGCCCACGGCCGGCACGAAAGAATGCTCCATCGGCTTATCCGGGCCGGGGGTCGTCAGGGAAAAGAAAGGGTTATCGGGCCACGGCGGTGTGAGGTCAGGATGATAGGAACGCCAGAAATCATACTGCCCGGGCTTTTCGATGGTGTGGTCCTCACCTTCCAGATAATCGAGAGCGCAACACCAGGTCACGGCCTCCATATTGGCTGGTCTGGCACGTTCCGGGGCATGGTGTTCTTCGGTTTCATCCTTCGATTCGGAGCCTGATACCCACTCGGTGCCGGTCAGCGGCAGAAGATCCCCAAGCTCAGTGGCATCGATGAAGTACTTTGCCCTGACAAGCATCTCCTTTCCTTCCGCCTCGTTCATGAGATGGATTGCCCGGACATAGTTGCCGTCTACGTCCGCGCCTTTTGGCCTGGTATTCAAAAACAACACCAGCCGATCATCCCTGACAGCCAAAGACAGCATATCCTGAAGTACGGCCAGGGCCACTTTTGGTTCAAAACACAGCTTTGAAACCAGGCCATCGCCGGGATTGAGGTATTTTCTGGCCCTCGCCTGCGGCGTCAGCGGATAGCGTTTGCGGTAATGGTCACGAATACGGTTACGAAATTCTCCATACGATCGCGTGCGGCCGAACGACTCGATCCATTCGTGCTCGTCCAGGGATGAGAGTCCCTGCTGCGTGGCCTGGCCGCCGATCCAGTCGGTCTGCTCGGTCATAATCACGTGAAAGTTTCGGCGCGTCGCAGCCAGGGCTGCTGCGCATCCGCCGAGTCCCCCTCCGACAATGAGGATATCGGTTGACAGCTCATGAGTGCCTGTCTTTCCTGATGAAGTCCCCGAAACTGCCCCTGCCGCTGCCATCATATCCGGATACCACACAGCCGATGCCACAAGGCCGAGAAGCCTGAGAAAATTCCTCCGGCTGTTAGAGAAATACATACTACCCTCCGAACCGGTTGAAAAGACCGGCCTGCGCTTCTGTATCGGCTCCTCTTTCCTGACTGTTCCTTGTCCATAACCATTCTTCTGCCACTTCTGCCAGATACCTGCACTCCGGCCAGTTATCAAGCGCATGAATCCGGTTGTCATCCTGCAGCAATTCGTCCGCAAGACGCGAGTTGATAAACCCGGCTCCACCGATGGTCAAAATATGGATGCTCATCATTTTCTCCTTTGGCGATTCACACGATACCACTCTGGCACCATACGCACTATAAGCTCATACTTGTACCCATTCATAACATACTTATAAGTATTCGGACTATGCACCCGAAATTTATGCTGAACTGTCAACAATTTTATTAACAATGAGTTCATTAATAACTATATTATTAATAACCGAGAATTTAGCCTTTATAATTGCCTTCCAGCAAGCGGACGGCAATAGAATTCGTTTCCCTGGCAAGCTTCTGGAGTCCGGGGATCGCGCGCTGTATCTGCTCCTGGACATAACTTCTGCGATCCCATACCTGATCTATGTAGGCTATCAACTGACCGGAACTGGAAAACGGCACCGGCGGCACCTCCAGGTTCAAAGATTCAAGGAACCCCTCTACCTTGGAAGCGTAAGGCAAAGCCACGAAAGGCACGCCCTGAAGTGCAGCATAGATTAAAAAATGAAGCCGCATGCCTACTGCAAATTGTAAATGCCCTATCACTGACAGCAACTGCCCGCAACTATACTCACCCATGAGCACCCATGCTCTCTGAGCCCTCAACATTCGTGAGATAATGGCATGCGAATGCTGCATATCCATAACCTTCCGTTCCATGGGGACAAAGAGAATGTCCGCATCAAAACGGTCAACGATAAAGTCAGCCGTATTGGCTAAAAGGGAATGATAAAGGTTCACATCCATGTCGGGGGCAGCAGCACCAGGCTCACGGACGGACATACCCACCAGGCGCCTGCTGCTATCGATATATTCATGTTCCAGGGTTCTATCGGGTAAGGGCTCCGGTCTCAGAAGAAGTGCTGGATCTGCTGTTACGATGATCTCCTGTGTTACTCCAATATCTTCCAGAAGTCTTGCCGCGTTCCGCTCGCGTACGGTAACCACAGATACCCTGTTTAGGCATTCTCTGAGCAGTTTCACGGTATCGTGATCATGAAGAGGCCCTGCACCAACCGCATAAACCATAACCGGTATGTGGTTATCCAGTGCCAGACGTACTTCTCTCAGGAATATTTTAATTTCCGGATCAAAGAGGATTCCTCCGCCGCCGAGGATCAACAGATCAAGCTTCTGTATTTCCGGAATCACTTCAGTTTTCGTTAACTTTCGCACCCCGATTGCATGTTCGACATGATGCCGATGCAAGGTATCCTCCGGATTCCTGGAAAATACGGTAAACTCAACCGGCAGAGAGTTTCGCAGTTGTGTTATGATGCTGTGCAATATCGCCTCGTCTCCCATGTTAAGCCCGCCGTAAGATCCTAAAACGCCAACACGATATAAATCTTTTCCTTTGTTCATGATTTTCTTATTCCTTTAAATCTTTATTTCTTATTATGCTGCTTCAACTTATGCTGCTTCAATTCCGGGCTTTTTGCCCGGTAACGGGCTGAACACTTCCCTCCTTACCTCGCCACTCATCAGTACGTCAACCAGGTGCGGCTCCGGACTGGTCAAAACATCATAAGGACCGCTCTTCTCCAAAGAATCAGGATCAGTTGCCTGCCAGAAGCCTGATCCCCCTCCGCGTACTTTCTGAGGGTTTATCGAATTTCAATACCGGCTTAATTTTTAACAGCTTTTCGGATTAATCGTAAGTAAGCCCTGAGTAAGGAAACCCTGAAAATACCCGCTCAGGGCACCCGGCAGCATTCAGTGATGAGGAGAGGCAGCGGTTGATAGCCGGCAATCGGCAGCCGACAATGGAAATAGAGTGGACACAGGCCAAAGAGCCTGCGATCTCAAGCTTGTGGAGCCCTGGCCGGCGGGCGGTGTTAAGCAGTTAATCCCTGGTTTTTCCTATCGAACCGGTCTCAAGGCTATTAAAGCTTATGACTTATGGTGTCGGGCAAAGTATGTGGCGTTTGGATGTTTTGGGAGGTGGCGATAAGGGTAATGAAATCTAGGATTGCCGCATTTCTCTATGCAGGGAGCAGACTTGCCTGATGGCCCAGCCCCGGCTTGTTTCGGTTTCCCGCAGCCTTTCCGAGACTATGTCCAGTTTGATTCCCTCCTGCGGCTGGGTATATGCGCCCCCTTTTCCTGAGCCGACGCCTGATACAGATTTCGGGGCGGATTGCATGCTTCTTCTGGTATCCATGCTTCTTATGCTTCTCATTTGTTTGTTTTCTTTCAGATACATCCTTCTTTCCAGGCGATTTCGGGAAGCCTCACTCATGGGTGGTCTGGTCAGTTCCATGTGCGCTTCGCTCCATTATTTTGCTATTTTTGGTTGATATATCCAAAATCTTACGTATTCGTTCTTTTTATCTTCGTGATTTAATTATACGTCATGACAAACATAATATCAAGGATGAACTTTAATCCTGGCATGGCCTTATTTAGATTGCCCTATTTTAGGGCAGTCTTATTTTGAGGCTGATTTGGATCTTGTATTAATATATTTAATAAGTTTAGCATCAGAATCAGAGAAGTATTCAATTTTGTATTGCACATATTTAGTGCAATACAATCTGCGGAAATCCTGGCCCTCCTGCATGTATTGCACCAATTAGGTGCAGTCTGGAGACCCCGCAATGAACAACTGCCCAACTCCAGCGCTGGTCCACTCTTCCCCGCACACTTTCTTACACCAGTTAACTATTTGAAATTAATAATTTTTAATTTATACTACAATGCTTTTAAGATACTTTTACTGATTTTATCTTATTTATTATTTAATTTTAAATATATAAATTTATAGTTAATTTTTGTCCAATGATTGATATTTATAGACATCTTCCTTTAAATAATTTGAATTTAATTGATTTTATTAATCAAATAATGTGAGTCTTTTGATGGATCAAAAATCATGAGGATAAACTGTTTTAGAGGATAAATCAGTTTGATATAATGTTTTATAGAAAATATTTGTATCAGTCATTTTAAATAAAATAACTGGCATATTTATTGTATTCTATTTTTAGAAATTAAGAAACTTGGTTGCACGATTTTACATCATCGAGAAAGGCTTCAATTGCCTTTACTTATCCTTGATAGAAACGGCCTACTCCTCCTTTTGAAAGGAGGGCAGAATCCGCTAGCAACCATTGAAGAAGTCCCGAACAGAGCAATTCCATTTATAGACAGATTCATTCTCTGTTCCACTATGATGATATACATCATTTGATAGGTTAAGGGAGGAAAATTAAAAAAACAATACCTGAAAAAGAATGCCCAGGATCATTGTGAAAATCGTGAAAAGAGAATCAATTACCGGATCGAACCGAATAACGGAAAAGAGCAATGGAAAAGAGTAACAAAGAGAATAACACAAAAGAGAGCAGGTAATCAGTCATTCTCACGGTCATTTGGATTGGGATTATCAGCCAGGTTTGCCGAAAGAGAAGGAACCGGCAGAAGATGGTTGTCTTGCGCAGTATCAGATACCTTGTTTCTGCTGCCTGAAGCGAGCATATGTTCTTGTTTTTCCTGTTGGCTTAAACCGATCTTCAGCGATCCTTTGATAAGACCCAGGATGACATGATCCTTGATCTTTAAAACATCCTCGATGATTTCTCTTTGCTCGGGAGTGACATTTTCCAGGTCCAGCCACTTGTCTCTATCTATGTAAAGATCATAGACATTGGCTCCGAAAAGATGAGCGATTTTTTCCAGGCTTTCGAACTGAGCGTTCCTGTTTCCTGAGATCCAGTTTCTTATCGATCCCTGATTCAGTCCGATTTCTTTTTCTATGAACTCCAGATTCTTTTTAAATTCCGATCCTCTCTGATAACTCTCCCCGTGCTTTAAGAGTGAAGCCAAATTCCTGGAAACTGGATTATCAGCCACTTTCATGATGGTCCCCCCGTTTTTCCTGATCATGGTGAATAATCAGCATTATGACACTTTTGCCTTTAAAAGACAAGTCATATGTAATTGCTTAAAATGGTTGCTGGATGCCGGTGACTCTTGACAATCGGCAGAAATGAGATAGCGAAAATCAAAGGAGGGATGGAGTATGAATGATTAATCGCTATCATTATTTTTCATCTTTATGACAAAATAAATATAAGAACAGGCCATTTATGGAATATTTTATTCTTGTAGAATAAATCTTGTCTTGCCTCTTGGCAGATTATATACTCAACGAGCGTAATACTTTTAGCAAAAGGATCATGGATTCAGCTTGAACCTTAGTGCCTGAATGCAGGCTGACCGAAAGGAGATATGTTACATGAGAATCACCATAGATAAGATATGCGACAACAGATTATCCGAAAGAGCAAATGATCCGAAGGTACACTTGCTGCAGAGTATTGACAAGGAGCTTTCAAACAAGGTGGCGAGCAGATTCACCGGCAAGGTCATCTTTGTTCTCAATCTTTCACAGGGGGGCATAGGCCAGTGCAGCATCCAGACCGATACAAAACTAAATTAATATATCCTTAAATCATCAAACCTCAAGGTTATCTCAAGGAAACGAGCCGGCCGGGGCACCCCCTTCTGCGGGGTGCCCTAGAAGGCGCATCGGCCCCTGCCACTCCTGCCAGGAGGGAAACAAGGGTGTTTTTCTGCTATGGAAGCAGAAAAATTACATTTGACAAATATCTTTGCAATTATGTAATATCTTATGTGGATAACTGTGCTTTACCTACTTCACTTCACAAGGATTATAATAACGAAAAAATGAAAGGTCGATCTATGCGGTTTATTTTACTTTACAATATGTTTAATTACGGACAAGGTCTAGTGAGAAAAGGCTGAATTGCACATCTACCTTGGCCGGGTGTCGAGGAGGAAAGGAGATTGAGTTGGTCTCGCATCGAGGTATCTTTTTCTGTATTTTTCATTTTTTTCTTCCCTCTACCAGAGGGAGGATCTGTTATACCCTTTACCTGACCAGCCAGCCCTTATCAACTATTCATTCCACCATTACTCCCCTTTTCTTTCTATCACTTGCTTTTTCACTCCTTGTTTATTTCTTATTTTCTTTTTTCTTAGCTTCTTCTTTCTTAGCTTCTTCTTTCTTAGCTTCTTCTTTCTTAGCTTCTTCTTTCTTAACTTTTTTCTTTACTTCTTTACTTAACTTTTCTCTCTCCCTGATTAATGCCATGCATCTAAGGGCAATGAATCCAAACCAGCGGATTCGATATCGAGAATTCGCTAAAAGTAAGTAAAATAGAATTGGAGGTATTTGAGATATGATTCCAAAAAATTTTTTCGGTACCCGCCGGGGGATAATCAGCACCGGTGTGATCATCGGCGCGCTCGCTGCGGTGTTGCAGTATCTTGGAAACCCTAAAAATATGGGCATCTGTGTAGCCTGCATGGAGCGTGACATTGCCGGAGCCCTCGGTTTACACAGAGCGGACGTGGTCCAGTATATTCGCCTTGAGATTGTGGGTTTCGTACTTGGAGCTTTGCTTGCGGCCCTTATCTTCCGTGAGCTTCGATTCCGTGGAGGATCGTCTCCTCTGGTTCGTTTTATTCTTGGAGTATTTGCCATGATCGGAGCACTGGTTTTCCTCGGCTGCCCCTGGCGTGCATTGCTGCGTCTGGCTGGTGGAGACGGCAATGCCATCCTTGGTCTGGCTGGTTTGACAGCCGGTGTGGGAATCGGGGTATTGTTCCTCAAATCAGGATATAATCTTGGGCGTTCCAGCCGGACATCTCCTGTCGTGGGCTGGATTCTCCCCGTTTTCATGCTCTTTTTGCTTTTCCTGTCAATCACCAGGCCTCCTTTTATTTTTTGGAGTGAAAAAGGTCCCGGCAGCCAGCATGCGCCATTCCTTTTTTCTCTGGCCGCAGGTTTGATTGTAGGCTTTATAGCCCAGAGATCCAGGTTTTGCACCATGGGTGCTATCCGGGACATGATTTTATTTCGTGATTCTCATCTGTTCAGCGGTATCGTTGCACTGACCGTGACCGCCCTGATAATCAATCTTTTCCTGGGACAATTCAAGGCCGGTTTTGCAAATCAGCCTATTGCCCATACTGCTCATATATGGAATTTTCTGGGAATGGTGCTGGCTGGTTTGGCCTTCACACTGGCTGGCGGATGTCCGGGGAGACAACTCATTCTGTCCGGCGAAGGGGATGGAGATGCATCCGTGTTCGTTTTGGGAATGATCTTTGGAGCAGGTTTTTCTCATAACTTCACTCTGGCCAGTTCGCCAAAAGGGCCTGGTCCTTTTGGCCCGATAGCAGTCATAACTGGCTTGATTATCTGCCTGCTCTTTGGTTTTCTGTTGAAAACCAAAGAGTCTCATCATTAATGAATGCGAGGAGGACACATACAATGAAGGGAAAAGAAACGAGTGTAAAAAAAATTGATGCCAGAGGCCTTTCCTGCCCTCAGCCGGTGATTATGGCCAAAAGGGGTATCGAGGAAATCTCGAAGGGAGAATCCGTAGAGATTCTGGTGGACACAGATACTGCCAGAGAAAATGTCGCTCGCTTGGCCATGAGCCTTGGCTGTCAGACTGATGTACGTGAAAGCCAGGAAGGCTATGTTATAAATATCAGCAAAAAATAATATTTATTCTATTGAGCGTCTTTATACCGTCATTTTTACGATTACCTGCCCCTCAGATACAAGGTACAGTTTGGAATGGCAGGTACTATATAAGAGTAGATGCAGCCAGTAGCTGCTATGCTCCTTGAAACTCCTGAAGTGAAACAGGTACAAATGACACCAAAACGATAAGTAACCAAGGCGCAACTAAATCACCTTATTAAAGCGTAATGTTTTTTTTTATATTAATCCGAAATAGTAGGTGAAATGATTGTTCACTTTTATTAACCCACACAGGAGTTACAGCAAAAAAGGAGGTAAGCCACATGAAAAAGAAGTTTCAATTATTCGTTGTTCTCGCTTTAGTCTATGCTTTTATTTGTTGTCCAGTTTTTAGTGGTTCGGCTTTCGCCGAGGGGGAGGGGAGGTTATTTCCATCAGCACCAATTCAAACTACGATTGAAAACATCAAGACTACCGCCCAGTTTATCATAGATAACTTCTCCACCTGGGTAGATGAAATGATCGTTCCTCCACTCTCAACTGATGATGTGAAAAGTAATAGGGAAAAAAGGGTGGAAATAAGGCAGCAGATACTCGAAAAGCTGGGATTCAACAGGACAAAATAGAGCAAAAATGATATGTTTTTTGTCTCCTGCAAGCATGGTCATGCTTCCATGCTCCCAGAAGCCCGGATGTTCTTCCTGTATCGTGACTGAAAAAAAAGAGCGAGGCCATCAATAATCTTTATTGGTGGCCTCTGTTTTTTCCTGAAAGCAAAAGCGAGCAGCTTTTAAACGGCTCTCTCCTCAGGATTTTGAAAAGGCAGTTACATATTTCCACGATGCTGACAGGCCATGTGACGATATAGTAAAAGAGGGATAGCTTTCTGATTATCAATTTCTAGGGGATATATACTGCGGAGGGCTCTGGTTATCCCTCGGACAGCTCAAATCCATTCCCAGGATTTGGGCTGTTTTTCTTTTTTACGTCACCTGATTACTGATTTCCCATCCGCTGATCACCTGGCTGCAGGTCACCCGGCCGCTGCGCTGGCCATTTGGTTATTGACTCCCGATTTCTCATTCCCGATTTCTAACTCCCGATTTCTAACTCCCGACTCCGATAAGGTACACAAAATAAGAAAGCAACATGAGGAGGAAAGAGAAATGAGTTCCCTGATTTCCCCGATTCCCATTAACGATGATATTTTTTGGATAGGCAGCAACGATCGTACCACAGACCTTTTTGAGTCACTTTGGCCTCTGCCCCGGGGCATTACGTACAACTCGTATTTTTTGGCTGACCAGAAGGTGGCCCTGATTGATACGGTGAAAAGGGATGCAATTGACCAATACGTTGAGAAGGTAAAACATCTGACCCAGAATTTCGGTCAGGTGGATTATCTGATCATCAATCACATGGAACCTGATCACAGCGGAGCCATCACCATCCTGCGATCCATCTGGCCGCAGATCAAAATCATTGGCAACGCTAAAACAGCGGGATTTTTAAAAGAGTTTTACGGCATAACGGAGAACATCCAGGTTGTTCAGGATATGGAGGAGCTTTCACTGGGTAAGTTTCGCCTTAAATTTTTCCTGACTCCCATGGTGCACTGGCCTGAAACCATGATGACCTATGAGATGAGTAAGAAAGCCCTCTTCGCTGGCGATGTTTTCGGCGGCTTTGGGGCCATGGAGACTGGGATTTTTGACGATGAGGTAGATCTTGCCTATTACGAGGACGAAATCCTGCGATACTTTTCTAATGTTATCGGGAAATATTGCTCTTCCGTCCAGAGGGCGATCGATAAGATCCGCGGCCTTGATATTCGTCTGGTTGCCTCCACTCATGGTCCGGTCTGGCGCAGTAATCCCCGGGAAATCATCAGCCGGTACAGCCAGTGGAGCCGCCAGGAGGCCGAGGACGGTATAGTCATTGTATATGGCTCCATGTACGGCAACACGGGAAAAATGATGGAGGCGGTAGCCAGAGGAATTGATCCGCAGAAAGTCGAGAATATCCGCATCCGCAATGTTTCCCATGATCATCTTTCCTATTTAATCCAGGATGCATGGAAGTACAAGGCTGTTCTTTTCGCCTCTCCCACCTATGATGCTCACCTCTTTCCCCCTATGGACCAATTTATCCGTATGCTGGAGCGTAAGGGGCTGAAAAATCGAGCCATGGGGATTGTCGGAACCTATGGCTGGAGCGGCGGAGCTTTGAAACCTCTCCATGAGTTCGCTTAAAAAAACGACTGGAAGCTGATCGAACCCGTTGTGGAGGCAAAATGCTCGCCTACCGGGGAAGACCTCCAAAAGTGCTTTCAACTGGGACAGAACCTTGTCCGGTATCTCAGGGATCGCGATTGACAACCGGATCTTGTCCTGTTTTCAATGAGATCGCGGCGGTTGACAATTTTTGTCAACCGGCATTCCTTTTTTTGTCAATATAAGTTATCTATCTGATTTCAACCACTTGTTAGGTACAACCCCTTAACTCCCCTCATCTTGCGTTCATCACTCTTGACAAGAAATGTATTCCCTCGGCAGCTACCGTTAGCGGGCCCTATACGTGCCCTATCGGTGTCGATATCACACAATACGGCAAAATAAGATGATTTGGACATACAGTATTGGAGGTGGCATTGCTTTTGCTTCTCTATAATGCCGTAACCACTGAAAAAAAGAGGCTTCAAGGGAATGGGGATGTTACCATCTCGCCGCCTCCCTTTAGAAAAGGGGGAGCGATTGATGCCTTTAAAAGGTGAAAAGGAGGGGTTTTAAAAAGGATTAAAAAACGGCTGGCTATCGAAGGCTAAGGGTCCTGGAGATGATGGAAGTGCAAGTGAGGAAAAAAGAGAGTGTGACCTTCTATTACTCTTTTACTATAACTTTTCAACCACTTAAGAGGAGGCATCACCATGTTAAGCAGCAGCCTGAAAAGCCAAAAAGG
>JBFMGO010000020.1:0-11372 GCA_040752695.1 bacterium | reverse complement strand
TTGCCACGATCGGCTTCGTTCCTTCCGGAAATGTATATTACCTTTATTCAGTAGCCGATGGTGCAACTGCGACGGCATTCAGTGCTTCAGCGAGGGGAGACCTGGACGCAGATGGAAACTATGCGATATACACAACCGATGAAACTGGTGAAATTGGCTCGCCCGCTGCCGATGAATATTAATCACCTGCTCCGCAAAGCGGAAAAGCATCATAGCCTGACCACTCAAAACCACCTGCCGGAAAACCCCGGCAGGTGGTTTTTTTTATTCCGTTTTAATCCAGAATGCATTGAAGTACGGAATCTATATCTTTTAGCCTCTCCCACTTGTGATGCCCACCTCATGTATGATACCCACCTTTTTCCCCCTGTGCTGGAGTGTACAAGGATCACAGAGAGGAAGAGGTCAGGTTTAGAACCTATCCCAAAACCCCATTTGGAGTAACTGGTTTATCGTCGGAGGTTTTGGGATGGCCTCTTAGAGAGTACCCTCTCACATCAGGGAGACCGTAATTGACAATTTTCGTCAACCAGCGTTCCATTTTTGTCATTGTAAGTTAGCCATTTTATTTCAAGCAGTTGTTGAGTGCAACCCTTCAGACCGCCTCATTTTGTTTTTATCGCGCTTGACAAAAATTGTTATCCTTTGGCAGTGACATGCATCGAGTTCTCGTCGTATCTATGTCATAAGACACGGGAAAATAAAGTTTTTCAGATAGAAATATAATGATGGCATTGCTTTTGCTTTTCTATAATGCCGTAACCACTGAGAAAGAAACGTCAAGAAAAAAGAGATATTTAGACAAAAGGAGGGGATTTTAAAAAAGGATTAAAAAACGGCTGGCTATCGAAGGCTAAGGTTCCAGGAGATGATGGAAGTGCAAGTGAGGAAAAAAGAGAGTGTGACCTTCTATTACTCTTTTACTATAACTTTTCAACCACTTAAGAGGAGGCATCACCATGTTAAGCAGCAGCCTGAAAAGCCAAAAAGGTTTTACCCTGATCGAGCTCATGATCGTCGTAGCCATTATCGGTATCCTGTCAGCCGTTGCCATTCCTAACTTCTTAAACCTCCGGCTGAAAGCCAAAACATCGGAAGCCAAGTCAAACCTCGCATCGATCAGAACCTGTGAGGAAACCTACCGCAGTGAAAACGACCTCTACTTAGGAAACATTGGGGAATGTCCATCGAATGTCAGCGATCCTGATGCAAGCAAGCATGCCTGGGTTGATAATACTTCCGGGACTACCTTTGCCACGATCGGCTTCGTTCCTTCCGGAAATGTATATTACCTTTATTCAGTAGCCGATGGTGCAACTGCGACGGCATTCAGTGCTTCAGCGAGGGGAGACCTGGACGCAGATGGAAACTATGCGATATACACAACCGATGAAACTGGTGAAATTGGCTCGCCCGCTGCCGATGAATATTAATCACCTGCTCCGCAAAGCGGAAAAGCATCATAGCCTGACCACTCAAAACCACCTGCCGGAAAACCCCGGCAGGTGGTTTTTATTCCATGAGCACAGTTTCACTATCGGGTAGCAAGGTTTCATTAATTAAGGTTCAAACATCAAGGTTAAACTACCAGAGGCTCAAGGTTCCTCATGTACTTTTTGGTTCAAGTTGATAAATATAATCTGCCACGGTATCTGTTTTTCCTCCTCCTGGCTTTTGCACCCCTTGGTTCAGGGGGCAGTATCTCCAGTCTGCCGATCATGATAATCGAGCTTATGATAGCGGTTACGTTTCTGACCTTCTGGCTGGCCAGTTGGTCGAGGCATCCCAAAGCTCCCGCATCCAGGCTTGATCTTTTTTTATTCTTTTTCCTGATCATAGCCCTCATTTCCTTCAGCCTCGCATCCTATAAGCATAATGCGCTCTATTGCCTTTTGCTGATTCTGGGGTGCATTGCATCGTACTACCTGGTCCTGTTTAACTTTAGCCGCTCCACCATCCGCGGCCCGGTGATCGTTTTGATTCTGTCGGCTGTACTGCAGGGAGTGATCGGTCTTTTCCAGTACGCCCTTTTGAAAACGAGCCATGTGACGGGGACTTTTCCTATCCCCAACTTCTATGCCGGTTTTTTAGTGGCTGTTTTTCCCCTTTCATTGGGGGAGTTCCTCCTTCGCCGGACCAATCCGCTCTGGTATCTGGCCAACGGGATCATTCTGGCCGGCATCTTCCTGAGTGGATCGCGGGAAGCGATTTTTTCCCTGTTTATCGTCAGTCTGTTTCTCCTCTATCTTTTTCAAAAAAAGAAAATCGTGCTCTCTCTTCTCCTGGTGATACTGGCCCTGGTGATTTTACCAACCCCGTTCAAAGGAAAAATCCTGAGAGCAGGTGAAAATGATATCCATGTGTGTGCCCGCTTGTCTGCCTGGAGAAGTGCCCTGGCTATTATCAAAGATTATTGGAAGACAGGAATCGGCCTGGGACAATACCGATATATATCTACGGCTTACACCCTGCCGGTAGAAGGTTCCCTGGCCCGATATGCCAATAAGTCCGTTTACGCGCATAATGAATATCTGCATTCAGGCGCAGAATTCGGCCTGTTTGGCCTCTTCCTGATTCTGGCCGCAATTGCCTGGTTTTTTCATGATGCTTTATCCCAGGTTCAGATCCAGCGGTTTTTAAGCATAGAAAATAAAAGAACCCAGATCTTTTTACTGGCAGGGATCTTGGCTATTTTGACTCTCGCCCTGTTAAATTGTGATCTGCACTCCCCGGCAATAGCTTTGCTCCTGACCATCCTGGCTGCACTTTTCCGGACCCTGGATGAGCGCGCTCCGGCCAAGAGCTTTTGCTTCGCTGGCCGGAAAGTGTACAGAATACCTATCGCCCTTATACTCATCGGTTACGTGATGGCCAGTGTGAGGCCCTTTCTTGGCTACTATTTTTTTCAAAAGGTGGACCGCAGCCGGAAAGTGACTCAAAACATTCATCTTCTCAAAAGAGCCGCGGCCATAGACTCTTTATGCGCAGCATACCGGGACTCGCTGGGCGGTGCCTATTTTGCTCAGTACGGAGAATCCCTTAACGTCATCTGGTTGCTCAAAGGAGTCGAGCAGGCTGAAATGGCTATGAAGCTCAATCCCAATGATTACCAGTTTCCCCGAAGCATGGGGGATGGGTACTATAATCTCTACTGGTCTACTTTCAAAAATTCCAATTATCTGATCTATGCCGAGGAGGAGTTTCTCGAAGCACTGCGGCTGGCGCCTTTTGATTACCGCCTCTATAGCCGTTTGGCCTCGGTTAAATACCTTCAGGGAATGCTCAAGGAAGCCCTGGAGTACATGACGGAAGCTGTACTGCTGGAGCCCTACTACCTGAAAGGACATTATCAATTGGCTTTAATCAGGAAAAAAATGGGAGATGCTGCCGGTGCAGCCAAGGAATATACCAAGATCAGGGAGCTTTACCAACTCCACCTGGAAGATAAGGCAACTTCTGCATATGAAGCAGAACTCGTTGATTTTGATTATTCCTGCCTTGAGTTGAATTCCAGGCACAAGCAGGCGATATGAAGAGCGATCCGGCGATATTAAGCGATCTGAAGAAAAAGACACCGTGCAGAAAGAAAAAGACAACATGCAGACGGTAAGCTGCCGGTCATAAAGAATGAGCACAATACCATTCATCAAGGAGCATCCATTGACCGGCGTCCAGAAAAACAGGGGGGGTATATGAAAAGAAATCTGCTGTCAGGACCAAAGGTTTTTTTCCTCTTGATACTGGCCGGAGCTGTTTTTTTGGGCTATCGGGTTCAAAAGAAGATCGAGATCATCTCTCCCTCCGGCAATCCTGAGACTCTGCTCTACCTCCCATCGGGAAAGTATCTGAAACCATTGACGATCGGATATCAGCAAATGACAGCGGACCTTTTCTGGCTCAAGGTGGTCTGCTACTTTGGCAGCCATTGCTTAACGGATAAAAGCTATCCGTGGCTGTACCATATTCTGGATTTAACTACCACACTGGATCCATATTTTCAACTGCCCTATGAATTCGGCGCAGTAGTTCTCTCCATAGAAGAAGGAGATGTTCAGCAAAGTAACGCACTGTTAAAGAAAGGAATCCACCATCATCCTGATTATTGGCGGCTGCCCTTTTATCTGGGATTTAACTACTTTTTCTATCTCAAAGACCCCGAAACTGCGGCCCGCTATATTTCCAGGGCAGCCTCCCTGCCTGGCCACCCTCCCTATCTGCCAAAATTGGCGGCCAGCCTTTATGCCAGTGCCGGCCATAAAGATATAGCTCTTGGTTTTCTGACTCAAATATACCAAAATACCGATGATCCAGCTTTGAAAGAGAGCATCTCTCAAAAAATCTCGGATCTGAAAAAGGGGAAACTCCCCTCAGCTCTCAGAGAAATTTTAGGAGACCCCAATATCGACAGCGATACTCATTCCGATGCCGATATCGAAGATCCCCCTTTGGAAGGCTGAACCTCGTTCGACAAGGCAGGAAGTTTTTCCCTGTAAATATTTCCTTGCGTGAGGATCAGTTTTACAGTAATATCAATATATCTATTCCTTAGCCCCCATGTTGTTACCAGGGATGAGCAAAAAAAGAGGCTATCCCGGCAAGAGGATCTAAAAATCCCCCCATCCCCTCTTTCAAGGAAAGAGGGAAGAAGGTATTTTCAGGTACTTACCCGCAAAGCGAGGGAGACCCCCAATACTTATGCATTCTTCCAGGGCGTCAGGGAGAAAGGCGATTGATGCGATTCTTCAGGCAGATTTCTTTTGTTATTTTACTATTAAAAGATTTATAATATAATTTTCTATGGTTATAATCATGGTTCTATTAAGGAGGTTATAAGATCATGAAAAATAAACATTGGACAGTTTTTATTCCATTTTTGCTGGGTTTTTCTCTTCTTGTTTCATCCTCCCTGTTTCTGGGCTGCTCAGCGAAGATTCATCAGGGGAATACCCTGCCAGAAGTGAGCGGAGAAAAGAGCAAAGAAAAGCAGGCCGAAACCAATGATACGAGTGCAAGTAGCCCGGAGCTCACGATGAACGGCTTGATCATAAATGACCGGGATTGTACGGCGGTCGGAGATGAAGTGACATTCACGGTTTTGGTGCACAATGCTCCTAATGCAGTAAGCGCTATGGGTTTTGAGGTTATCTATGATGAGAGCATTCTCGAATATAAAGGATTTGTCAGGGGAAAACTCACGCAGGAGTTCGATATGTTCGATATCAGCCACAATCAGGCCGGTACCTTGCGAATCGGCGGAGTAATGGCCCTGGGCGATGTCCCTCAAGGATCGAGTGATGAAGTTGCTGATCTCGTCTTCGTCATCAGGCAGTACAAACCTGCCACCCTCAAACTGGCTAATCTGGCTGACGATGTGCAGGGCTGGCCAGTGCACGATGGACACCTTATTGCCGCCGGACGCGATGGAAGCGATAACAGCCAGGGTGCCGAACTTAGAGAGGGAGGAGAAAACCTGTCAACCGTAGTTTTTAAACCACAACTCGAAGACGACAAACCGGCGGCGGAAAGTAAGACCTCTCATCATACCCTGTCCATCTCCTCCGATCGTCATAATCATCATACCCTGTCCTCCGACGCTCCTGTCAATAACGATCGGTCTAATTTGGGCTCAAATCAAACCAGGCTGTATACTTCAGGCTCAAATCAAACCAGGCTGTCTGCTTCCGATAATACGGCAAAGGCTGACCGCACCCTGTTTTCCGGTATTCAAGCCACGGGCAATGAGAGCAGTAACAGCCAGGAAAGTCGTGTCGTATTTTCTACTAGAAATCCATCGCAAGGATCTGGCCTTTATTCCAATACCAGCACCCCGGTCCAGATATCAACACCAGGGCAATACAATAATGTCAGAGAGATAACCATTCCATCTCCAGATTCAAAAACAGGGGGGAGCGATGCAAGAGGTACAAATAGCGGAGCTCTTTCCCAAAATGATCAATCATCCGTCTCCTCTCTCCTTCCAGGACAGGTTCAAGGGGGCTCTCCAGGACCAGGGCCATGGAAGCTTCCTATGCAGCCCCAGGATGACCCCAACATCATAGTGACACCTCCCCCTCCCACACCCGAAGATGCTCAAAAAGGTTCACTGAGCATTGACACTCAGTCTTGCTCCGGCCCTGGCCAGGAGGTAATCTTTCCGGTAATCCTGAATAATGCTTCCAATAAGGTAGGATCTATAGCTTTTACAGTGGGCTATGACGAAAACATTCTTGATTATAAGTCATTCAGCAGAGGGAATCTGGTCCAGAGTTTTACGCTCTTCGATGTGAGTCATCAGCCGGGAACCAATACCCTGAAGGTTGGAGGATTCGATGCCGTGGCCAGCAGCATCGACCAGGGAGTAAGCGGTACTATCGTGAATCTGGTCTTTACAACCAAAAAGTGCGAAACCACGATTCTGAGCCTGAGAAACCTGGCCGATGACCTTAACGGCTGGGTTCCCAGATATGGAAAGCTTCAGGCTGAAGTCACGACAGGACAAGGGACAGGATCAAGATAACTTCATCAGGTGTCAGTGGTCTTTTTTTTATCACCGGTTATCTTAATATATGTCTGCCCCTCCAGCCTTTCGCCTCCCAGAACCCATTCCCGGAAGAGGTCCTGCAATTTTTCCAGCGGGAACTGACGGTCGATCAGGTTTTCGTATAATTGATCCAGATTCCGGCGGACTACACTGACCTTGCCGAGAAAGGCTTCATTTATCGCCCCGACAGCCTGATCGGAAAGAAGTTCATCCAGACGGTCAAAAAGCCGGTCGCTACTTCCCCCCTGCCCGGTTTCTTCGCCAAGGTCAAGCAACTGCCGGATACAGTCCGCCTCACCCTTTCGCCCGATCTCTTCCATAGCCAGGATAGAAGGGATAATCCTTCTGCGGTATTCCTCTTCCTGAAATGCCTGGAGGTACTGACCGATGCCTGCCTCCAGCAGGGCCTCGATCCCGGCCACGGGAGGCAGATTCGGCCGCTGGCCAAGCTGGTAGCCGCAGGATGAGCAGGATGGCACACTCTGCACATGTTCATCGCCTTCAAGAGGGCTTTGCGACCGAGGGCATCGCTGGCTCAGGATCGCAGTCAGCATTCTGTCCACCTTGCCAAGATCGTCCTTGACCGAGATGTAGCTGATCCTGGAAAGCCGCTTTAAGAGTAAATATTGCCTGGAAAGCCTGATCTTTTCGTAAGGGGTAAAGAGCGTGCCTGCGGAAAATTCCTGGTGCCCTTTTTGGTAGGCGATCCTGTAGCTTTCGGCAAAGCTGTCGAATCTGGTTGCAAGATCTGAAAAGCAGCTCTCCGAAAAGAAAAGATAGGTATTGGAAAGAAGCTCCTTCATTTCACCATGCAGGGTGAAAAGGTCGATCCGCTCTTCGGGAATGAAGAGAGCCGGATGGGTAAGGTAGTGGTACATGTGCAGGAAGCGGTCATACTTTTGCAGCAGGAAGGTTTGCAGCTCTGTCCACAGCTTATAGTTCTGGCTGTGGTTCTGGCCGTAATCGGAAGACTCCCGGTACTGGGTCAGAAACTGAGAAAGTCCCTGCCGTGCAGGCAGCTTGGAGTCAATGCTTATCCAGAGCCGGGCCACTGAGTCAAGAACCTTTCTGGCCCGATCGAGCCCTTCAGGGCCAAGACAGGCAAACTCGCCGCGGTGTTCCAGGCGGGTGAGCCGGGAGTTGGCGATCAGGATATTCTCCTGCTCTTCCTCTTGCAGTTTGCGCAAAAATTCCCAAATTTCCTCCTGGAGAGGGAGGGAGTATTCTCCCTGAAATTTTTTAGGCAAAAAAGGAAGCTCCTGCAAGAGCGCCTGCAGCTCGGGCTGGATCAATTCGCCCTTGCCCACTGCCGTGATTTTGTCCAGGTTATAGATGGTAATCTGGTCAAGCGGCTTTCGCTTCTGATTGACGTAAGGGGTCAAAAGCCCGCCGAAGATCAGGCTGAGGCTGAGGAGCTCGAACTGCAGGCGGGTCATGCCCAACTCGCCTTTTCGCAGCAGCCAGTAAAGCCGGTCAAAGGGCTCCTGATCACTCTGAATGAGCGAAAGGACATGGCTTATCAGGGCATTTTTCCTGGTATCGAGGCGCAGGCGAAAGCTGCTGGTTGCCGTGCGCGCCACAAGGTCCATGGGACGCAAAAACCCCTCGATGAGCGCCCTCACCCCCTGCTGCTCCTGGTAGCCGAAGGTGATTTCCCCCCTGGTCAAAAAGGTGTCGATGGCTTCCTGGATAATTCCCCGCTGGATATACTCGATGCCCGGAGCAATCCCCTTGTGCCTGGGAAACCGGCAGTTCAACCCCTGCGTGATCAGGGTATCGAGGAGCCTGCCAAAAGCCAGTGAGCCAAGGGATGTGAGGTCCACCACCGGCTGAAGATAGCCATCGACAATCGTTCCCCCGAAATAGGCGCGGGTGAATTCCTCCTTGATCCTGCTCTGATTGGCTTCGACCTGGCCTTGCAGGTACTGATATACCTGCCTTCCCAGTTCGCTGTGATCGTCGGAGTATTTCTCCCATAAAAGCTGATGACACAGGGCAAGGCGCATGAATCCTTTGTCTTCGATCTCGGCGGGCAGCCAGAAGAAAACCACGGGCTTCGAGCTCGAAGGTATGGCTGGTGCCAGGTGCTCGAAGACCGCTTCTTTCTGGTTCGAAGGATTGTGGGTCGGGCCGATCAGGAAGGCAAAATCGAGCTCTGTGTGCTGGATTTGCCTGATAACTTCCCGGAACTCCTCTTTGGGAAATTCATCCAGTTGCGCCAGCACGATGCGGCCCTCACGCCCCGTGTTTTGCCATTTCATGGTCTGCGGCCAGCTTCCCTGGCTGATGAAACGGCCAAGAGGCAGGTGGAGCAGGTCCTGGGACCGGCCAAGATGATAGAAGAGCCTGGGGTCCTCTTTGGCCACGCTCTGCCTCATACTCTCGAGCTTATTGGCCACAATGAGGTGAAAATCAGCTTCAAGATCAATGGCCAGAACATCCTCGCCGGGACCACCCCCCTTTTCCGCGCCCTTTTCCACAAGCTTCAGGTAAGAGCCCTTCTGGTAGAGCTGATCGAGGATCTCACGGATGTATTCGTAGTTTATGGAGGACTCAAGGTCAGTGATCTTATGGAGCAGAGTTTCGGCAATCTGACGCACGGTGTATTTTTTCTTCATCGGGCAGATGGCAAGAAGAATCAGGATTTTGATGATCTGCAGGCCAAGGGGCTGCTGCTCGGGGTCAGGCAGGATCTTTTCTATCTCGTTGGTGAAGTACTTGAAGACCGTTCTGACATAGGGATTCGTTTCCACCCTGCCCTGGATGCGGGGCAGGAAATGATCGAAGATCCTGTCCGCAGTGAGCAGGTAACCCGCCTCTTCCTCCAGAATGCCGGACGGAGTACCGGGCAGAGTGCCGTCCGTGGTGGCAGAATCACCACTCTTGGAGCCAGAATCGCCGCCCCTGGAGGCAGAATCGCCGCCCCGGACCTGATGATAGATGAAATCCACTACGCCCCGCTGCTGCGAAAACAAAGACTTAAGATCATCCAGAAGATCGATGGTCGCGGGGTGCACTGGATAGAGCCGCACAAAACGCTCCTCGGAGATGGGCAGGGTAGTGAAGGCAGACTTGTATTCCTGATAGAAGGAGCGAATAACCTCCTGACTGCCGGGCTTTTTTTGAATCAGCCTTTCGCTGATCAAATCCTCGATGTGGGTGCCGGTCAAAGAGAGGCGAAGAGGATAGCGGTCTTTGATTTTGTTGAATAAATCCTGAGGAAGCTGGGCGGTGTCCTCGATATACTCCTGAACCGTTCCGATCACCCAGATCGGGTATGAAGATGATGCTTTGGCAGTATTCGGAATTCCCTCTGCCAGAAACTGCAAAAAGCGGATGTCCTCATGAAAGCCCGGCTCTTCCTTTTTGGAATTGAGAAACTCGGATAACTCATCCAAAAGAATGATCAGGCCCCGGATGCGATGACGGCCAAAGAGTTTCCCCAGCCGGTCGAATGCCTGAAGGCGATGGAAGCGAAGGTGATAGGGCAGATTGATCTGGCCTAAAAAGCGATGGATTAAGACTATGGTTTTTGAAAGGTCAGGGGCAGGGATTGATCCTTCATCAGGATCTGACTCTTCATCAGGACCAGATCCTGATGAAGAGTCAGGCATGGTATCTCCTGAGCGGCCAGGCGATGCCTGCGGGATATCATCTAAAGAAATATGCCTTTTCCTGCTGAATTCCTCCCACTCCGTGCTGTAGTGCTGAGAGATGAGGAGCTTCATATCGGCCAGGAATCTTTGCGGATCGTGAAAGGTCAGGTTCTCCCCGAACTGCTCCTGGATCTTTCCATCGAGGTGGCGCAGCACAATCTCCTCTAAAGATTCCGTCTGACTGCAAGCCACCAGAGAAATATCGAGCACCAGGTAACGGTCTTTCCGCAGGGCATCGTAATATTCCTGCAAGGCTTGCTTTTGCTCCAGGAGGGACTGCCAGGCATCCGTCTCCTCCTGGAGGAGCAAGCTCAGGATGCTTAAGAGGTGAGATTTCCCGCAACCGAAGTGGCCCTGGATAAAGGCACCCTCCCCTTTCCCCCGCTGAACCGAAGACAGAAGGTTCTGAAGTATATCGGCAACTTCTCCGGTCAGGACAAAATTCTGAAAGAGGGACCTTCTAAGCCCCTGATCATAAACATCCGACAGCCTGATCACTGTCCTGATTTCGGGAACCTGTATCAGATCCTTGATTCTTGGCATAATGACTCGTTTGTTCCTTTCTCGAAATATTTTTTACAATTCCTGTAAATATGCAAGGTTTATTCATGTGCAGGATTTATAAACTGCTAAAGGTGTTCTTACAGTAAGCGTGTTTTTAGTATGGATATACTTCAACGCCGCAGGGATAAGAAAACGGCCTGTCAGATCAAACCGCATGGGAGTACTCGAACCCTTATCAATATGAAAAGTATAATATATCCAGCGAGTATAGTAAATATCTTTATCATAAAGATGCCACCATAAGCAAAGAAAAAAAGTATAAGCCGGGATCATCAGGGGCAATATGTTTTATTGCAGGCAGGAAGTTTTGGCAAGGCATGCCTGAACCTTTTACACCGGGATCTCTATAATTGCTGGAAGGATTATAGATAAAGTTAAATTTTATTTTACTATATATTTGACTATTGAATAAAATACAGGTTATTATATATATATTATAATTATTGAAAAATTTTCGCTCATATACCTTAGCCATCACATCCCTTTTTGGTAGTGATAAACAAGTAATGCTGGAGGATTTTTCCGGATAGAGTGAGGAAAGTAGACGACAATTCATTAGAGTTACTTCTAAGCGATAAAACTTCTGAAAAGGAGCCAATAATGAATTGTCC
>JBFMGO010000019.1:0-68429 GCA_040752695.1 bacterium | reverse complement strand
TGCAACAATAGCGGCATAAAGCTGCCACAGATCGTTTTTATTCGAATCACAATAGTCGCAGATACCGCGAATAATCAGATAGCCTCTTTCTTGAGTCCAGGCAGCATCCGCGACTCCGGATGCTTCCATCTCAATAGCTTTTACGCCATATTTATCCCGCAGCATGTCCCGTTTTACCGGGTTCTTTTGAAGCGTATTAGACGATCCCACAGGCCCGATAAATACCCTTGGCTGCCCCTTTATTCGCTTTGGATCTTCCGGATGATTAACCTTTTTCTTCCTGTTCTTGGAAGACAGGAGAGTGTCAGCTTCCTCTCCTGGGCGTGCAGTCTGCAAAACTTTCATAATGTGCTCAATATGGTTTACCCATGGGCGATTTCCTCTCACTTCTTCTTTCTCAAGAAACCTGACCGCCTCCAGGAGACGGGCACTTGGCGGAAGAGGTGGATTTCGTACTTTAATCTTATCATGCTCCTCTTTTATAAAGTCATATTGTATAACTCCCCCACGGTCTGATATTACTATGTCACCCAGCCGCACATGATCATCGGCTTTTTCAGGGTTGGGAATACCGCCCGCTATTCCCACCATAATTACTGCCTTCACATTCGGGAAATGCTCAAAGAGGATGGTAGACTGAACAGCGGCAATATTTGTACCCATCCCAACCAGAGATAAGAAAACTATTGAGTGCTTGCTCGATGAGTGCCTGCCCGAACCCTGAGCTGCGGGAACCTCCCCCAACAGGTACCTGCGGCCAGCACCCAGCCCCGGAACAGTATAAGGCTTGCGATTCTGGATGATTTCTTCAAAGGCAACTTCAACCGCAGCATACTCTTTGGGTAATGCGGTAATAATTCCGATGGTAGGCTTTAATTGCTCGACCGGTATTGATTGCCCATTGGCCAGTGGATCCATGGTTGATAATCCTCTTATTAACACATTACTAACACCTTACTGACATTCAAAATGGCTCACAAGCGAGGTAGAAAAGGCTTACATGAGAACCTGTTCCCAGATTACCAGCATTCGAATTGCGGAATAGCATTCAAATTGCGGTCACGCTGGAAGAGTATGGGCTTTGCTCTCACAAGACAGGAGTAAGTAATACTGGTAATTCCTGCGTTCTATTGAAAATTATAAATTAGTGTATACGGAATTACAAACATTTCTCAACAAGTTTAAAAAAAATAAAATGAGAACTTTGGAAATGTCAGATTTCCAGGCTTTGAATTCCGAGAGGGAGGATAAGGGGAGTGTGGTAGGCTGTACATAAAAAGTTTACCTGAATGATTGATATCGTAAATATTTTACCAGAATATAATATTTTATTAATTTTATTAGCCCCTTTAATAAGGTAATATGTTATGATATACTATAGGTATATTAGGATAGGTTCCGCATTATAAGGAGTTAAGTCTATAATCTAACAATCTCAGCAAAGGACGAAAGTATACAAGATGCCAGAAAAGGTTAAGAAACAAAAAGCAGTGATAAAAAAGAAACGGTATTACTTTTTTCTTAACCATTACCCACAGTATGCTTTTACAAAATGCCCAAAGTGTGAGAATAAGACAAAACTCAGGAAATTTGCTCTTGTTGTCAATATTGATCCAGGGCAGCCGGTTATCTTAAACGTCTCATGTCGCTTCTGCCCATATTGCGACTTGATTATTGCCAAACAAGCCGAAGTGGAGGCACTACTATGGGGTGCGGTTGAAAAAGTAAAGCCTGAGATAGTCGGAAATGCTTACCTTGTCCTCGGCACGATAGAACGAGCTGATTGGAGAAATTTTAGGAAGGGTGGACATGCTCCAGTTGAAATAATAAAGTGCATCTCTCTGTTTAAAGATGTCTTGGATTTTAAAGTCATCCCGGCTGGATGGTACCCGGCAGATCAAGAGAAATGAGTGATCTGAAAAGCCGGTTCATCAGAGTTTGGAAAAAACTGCCTGGCGGACGGCGGGTACTCCTCGCGTATCTCATGCGTCGTGCTCCACCTATCGCTAAATGCATAATACACATAGCGATAGATGAAATTGAGATACACCTCTACACAGAACGGAAAATCTTCACTGTATTCCTGTAATCCTTTATCCTCAACTCACTACCGGACACTTTTTATTTCCGGCTCTGTATGCACCTGTAAGTGCAGGTATTTCAGGTCATTCCCGCGTAGGCTTAGAATCCAGGGGTTTGCTGCAACCATGCATGGATTCCCGCTTTCGCGGGAATGACAGCAAAAAGTGTCCGGTAGTGAGATCCTCAAGCCATTTGTGAAATCTTTCCTGGCAGCCAGCAAGACAGAACCGGTCCTTGCAGGTCATTTCAGGCGGGGCGGGCAACCGGGCGGGACTGGGCAGATAACCTGACAGCCCCCATTTTCCAGCCTTATAGCGGTTTTCACTTGAGCAGAACTACAATAGTTGCCGCTGAACCGCTAACGACAGCACGTTATGTGTAGTACATACGACTGCAAACCGCTATAATGTCTCAGGCCGTTTTCCAGCCTTAATGCTTCAGGCGATTTTGCCATTTTAAAGCAATGGTGCCGAATTTCCTGACCAGTCATCTGAATGCGGACCATGACATTATCCTGCCAGGGGTAGGTTTCATAGAGCTGGACATAGGTGGGTGATGTGGCCTGCCGAATGCCCCGCCTAATGCTGCCCCCGGACTGAAACGCAAGATCACAAGGATATCCGAGCTGTGAAGCCTTCCACTGCATGGCATCGCACACCCATTCGCCTGCGGTATTGTCCCCGCTCCAGGGGAATTCGTTCATGGTCCACCACTTATTCTTGTCCATGAGAAGATCCACGGCTGAACAGCCGATTATCTCATCGAGCAGATAATCCGGGCCCTGATTGTAATATTCGGCCACGAGGCTGTCTGTCAGGGTTTCCACCTGTCTGTCCAGGACGATTTCAGAACAGTGGATCGGGGTGCTTTTGTGACTGGACATACTTGCCATAGCCGGTTACTTGGAGCTCTCCGATGTACTGTCGTACTGTAAATAGGAGGCAGCTTCGGCAATCAGGGTCTTTCCATTTAAAGGAGGAAAAATGTTGACCTCATATTGCACATATTTTAAGCATAAGTATATAATATTTATTATATTAATATTCGTTATTGTTGCTATTAGCCTCACGAACCGAAGAGAGGCACTTTTTGCCGCTGATTTTGATCCGCCATATGAGCATACTGAGGTCTATGCCTGGTATTTCGGCACTATTGATACTGACGCTCTTTCGATCGGTGCATTGCCGCCTGTATTTATTGATGATAATGGAAAATGGTATTTTGACAGGGCCCATGAAGGTTTTTGCTATGCCACAATAGGTGGTGGCTTCTTAGCACGTCCATCCGATGGTGGTTTTCGGGTAAATCCCCTCTATTCATGCGAAGAAATTTACAACGGAAATTTTGAGGTAGGTGTAAGCGCCTTAAACCATATTTGTTGGGCGGGTTGGAGCTACCATGGCGGCAGTGGTGCTCGAACCTGGATTTTTCAGGACAACAATCATTTTGTCAGATTGACGGGTGTGGACGATGCTCTTGTGCACAACCGTCTTTTTGTGAATCCAGGCATAACTCATCTCTCCTTCGATATGCGTGTTACTTTAGGGACCGTCGGCTTACACGTGAGTTTTGTGGATCGTGATAATGAAGAGATCATACTGGTTAACAGGAACGTGGATGCAGTGAACTGGATACACTTGAGCGAACAACTCCCGAGTGAGGTGTTGGGAAAAACCTTTCGATTACGTTTTACCATTATTTCAGTTTCCATGGGAGGTTCGACACTTGATCTTGATAACATATGTTTCCAAACGAATCGTGGAAGTGCACGCCGGATACCGGATCAATCCGTAAGTACATATAGTACGACAGTCATTACCCATGGATATACGACCATGGAACCACTTGGCCAGCAGGCGGTGTATGCGGACTGGATGATTCCCATGGCCGAAGGTATCCGTGAACGCTCTTCTGGTGCAGGAACGGTCCTTGAATATATTCCGGCAACTGGCCAATGGGAAAGTGTCGATCCTATCGTCACTCCCGGTGATATCATCCTTATTTTTAATTGGCAACAGGAATCGGACATTCTGAATGCAGGCGGTACAAAAGGATTTGCTGAAGCGGCGGCTGATGCGCTCTACGCAGCTCTGTGTGATCCACAGGTGCCAGCAGCGCTTGAGGGATCGAATTTTTTAGCGAATAATCTGCATTTCATCGGTCATAGTCGCGGGGCCGTTGTCAATAGCGAGGTTGTCGAGCGCATCGTCAGTGCCGGTTATGTCGTTGATCATGTGACCACTCTTGATCCGCATCCCGTAAATGGAACGTTGCCTCCGCTCATGTTTGATTTTGAAGACGCCGAACCAAGGACGTGGCAAGGTGTCACATGGGCTGATAATTATTGGCGCGAAGACGGAACCCAGATCGATTATAACGGTATGATCATCAATGGCGCTTACAATGTTGACCTCGGCCCAAGGATAGAGGAAAAGGATAGAGGAAAAGGATATCGAACCGGTCGATAACCCTGTCTTGAACTGGATAGGTATTGTACTAACCTTACTTGAGCGGTGAAATAGGATTTAATATATTTTTAATTTGAGACTGATATCTTTCTAATAAATAAAGTGTAAAAAAGAGACAAAGGAAAGTTATCCTATAAATAAAGATTCAAGCAATAACATCCTTGCAAAATTCAGGAATCGATGTATCAGGAGTCGATATAATAGATAATAAAATTAATTGCTCATATACATTAGCCATCACATCCTTTTTTGTCATTCCCGCGAAAGCGGGAATGACGGGATAGGATGCTTTTTATCAGGTATGTTGCCGTATAAATATGAGTGATTAAAATTAATAAAATCATAGAATTATATGCCGGAGGGATGGAATATTGGTAATGAAAATAATATGTATTCAAAAAAGCTAAACTTTTGTCTTGACAACCAAGTCAATTATAATATACGATTATTGGCGTCCCTTTATATAAATTAGTAATTAAAAGGGGCAAAGGAAAGTCATCCCCCCAATAATAAATCCAAGCACTGATATCCTGGGAAAAGGAAAGTTTAATCCCTCATTATAGATGTCTGGAGGGAGAGGTTTCGTTAACCAATCTTTTCTCAGAGATGAAAACTTCATGAGAGGACAATCGCCTGTACTTTTTCGCGCTAAAACCGTAAGTAAAGACAAGCCGGTTGAACGAGAGAAGTAAAAGAGCTTCTCCGGCGCTGATCTTCGTCAGCCATTTTGCCACTTCCGCTTTCGCGTGAATGACGTTGATGTAGTGTCCAAATTTAAGATCAAAACTGTTCCTCTCATCATAAACTTGGCTGTGAAGAAGTATCAGTAGTAGGAGCCCTCTTTGTCATCACGTTATCCATCCCTATGGTTCCTTTGTCTGGTTTGGTAGTTTTGCCGGTGTGCCTGTTGACGTCATGGATAACTGAGACAGCACATAAAAGATAATACTATTTCCTATTGCAGTGTCACATCCTGTCTATACTGTGGGCTCAAAGGGCAGGTATATGCTGATGTAACTGACGGGGCGAAGCTGTATGAAGAGGGATTGTATGAAGAGGGATGTCGAAATCCTTAAAAAGGTCTTAAAAATGAATCTGAACAAAGTAGATGAGGGCTTTATGATGACAAAGGGACATGTATACATAAAAGGAGCAGGCTTACTCAAAGGAGTAAGCACAATCACTACTATGGTGTTCATCACTATGGTGTTCATCGTGATTTCCTCTTCGATCTTTTTCTCACCGGTTGGATCAGCTCTCGAAGCCGGCGGGCAAGGGCAAGGGGATATTGAAGTTACTATCACTCACTTTCATAATAACACAGGTGAGGTGCGGGTTTTTCTCTACGATTCAAAAGATGGCTTTCCTGATAAATCTGAAAAAGCTTTTCAGACAATCAGCAATAAAATCGAAAATGGAGAATCGAAAATTAGATTTACCCATATTCCTTTTGGTGTTTATGCAATCAGTATCATACACGATGAGAACTCCAACGGAAAATTGGATAAAAAATTATGGGCGATTCCCAAAGAAGGATATGGGGCATCCAATAATCCAAAACCCCGTTTTGGTCCTCCCCGGTTTGAAGATTCCCGATTCGAGATCAATGCAGAAAAGGTAGACCTGTGTATACAGGTATACTACCTCTAAGAAAAAGATCACTAAAGGTAGACCTGTGTATACAGGTATACTACCTCTAGGAAAAAAGAGCACCGGCTGGGTACCGGTTTACCGGATCATCAATGTCTATCCATATCATCAATGTCTATCCATGCGGGGTATCTGGCTAAGGTGGCGTGTTTTTGATGCATAACACCCCTATAACGATAGTTCTTGTAAGGACAATAAGAGGATACCCATGAGAGTTCTCTTGTGTAACAGCAGTCGTGAATTATTCGTAACCCCCGCTCCTCCTCTGGCGCTGGCCATTCTGGGGGCGGTTTTGAATCAGCGGGGCCATGAAGTACGCTGCCTCGATCTGACGCTCTGGATGCAGTACGAGGAGGAGGTAAAAAGAGTATTGCGGGATTTTCAGCCCGATGTGATCGGGATTTCCATCCGCAATCTCGATGCGATCAGCTATCCGTCCGCCATCAGTTTTGTTCCCGCTGTTCTGTCGGTGGTTCGGAACATTGCACTTCTTTCGGGTAATGACGAGCGGGGCAGGGGCGGATTGCCGATCGTTCTGGGCGGAGCGGCAGTAACCATCTGTACCGAGCAGATCCTGAGGAGTCTTGGTGAAGGATACCTGGCCGTTCGCGGCGAAGGCGAGGAAGTACTGGTGGATATCGTCGAGGCTCTGGAAGAGGGGAAAGATCCGCGTCTTTTACCGCAGGGAGTGGCTTTTCTCGACTCTGAAGGCAGTTACGTAGAGCGGGCACCGAAACTGATCCAAGACCTTGACAGAGTGCCCACGCCAGCCAGGAATTACCTGGATAACCATTCCTATGTCAATCCCTGGGACGAGCGTATTATCGCCAATGTGCAGACGAAGCGGGGTTGCCCGCTCAATTGTATCTTCTGCACCTATCCATCCATCGAGGGACACGGCCTGAGGCTGCGATCTACCGCCAGGGTGGTAGATGAATTGATGGAAATCCGGTATTCCTTCGGGATAAAATCGGTCTTCTTCGTGGACAATGTATTTAATATTCACCATGAGCAGGCAATGGATCTGTGCCAGGCGATCATCCGGCGAAAGCCGGGCCTTCAGTGGGCAGCCAATCTGGCAGCCAATGAACGGAGCCTTGAACTGCTTCCCCTTATGGCCGAAGCGGGCTGTGTGCATGTAGCTTTAGCTGCGGATTCATTTTCCGACCAGATGCTTGACAGCATGCAAAAAGGCGCGTCAAGCTCTCTCATCGAACGGGTCGCCAATCGCTGTACCGAATTGGGCCTGGAAGTTTTTCTGTCGATCATTTTCGGCGCGCCAGGGGAAACCCCAAGGACAGTGCAGGCAACCCTGGAGGTTTTAAAGCGGATATGGATTCGCAACCGTTGGGAGGGACATCGGGCCAAGCTTATCCATCTTGGTATGCGGATATACCCGAGGACCCGCCTTGAGCAGATTGCCATCGAGGAAGGAGTCTTGCAGCCTGGAACCAATCTTTTGATGCCCCACCATTACATCTCTCCGACCATCGGTGCGGACCGGCTGATCGAGATCATCCACAGGGAGCTTGGAGAAGAACAGCAGGAATTCTCCGTTCCCGGCATTGGTATGGTCGATCAGGGGATGTTTGATTTAGTCACTGAAAATGCGCAGTTATACGGAAATCATGCCTGCCTTGGCATAGAAGAAGAGATATCACGCCAGCCGGTGCCTGTTATCGTCCCCGTACCGGTTGAAAACTGAAAAACAAGGAATCGATGATGAAAATTGGACTCATGGAAGCCTGGTTTCCCATGTATCAAGGAGGTATGGAGCGGATTCGCCACCTTGGGAGAGCGCTGGCCATTCTGGGACATGAAGTGCACTGCCTCCTGGTAAAGCTATCCAGTGCCGAGGATGCCGAGCCAGCCTTCGGTACGGGACTTTGCAACCTCCATGTTCACACTATTCCGATTGTTGACTTAACCCGCGTGGCCGGGAAGGTCTCGGACTCCATCAGGGAAATGATGGGCACTTCAGGCAGCTTTATTATCGAAATTGCCGAGGAACTTGGCTATGTCTTCATGCCGCCGCACAATCAGGAGGCCTACCGGAATATAGGCCAGACCTTTTTTGAGCTGCTCGGTGAGCTTGATCTCGATGTCTTGCAGATAACCGACGGCTATTCACATTTTGGCCAGATCATAAAGCGAATCCATCCTGATCTGCACTTGAATCTCTTGCTGCATTCCTATCCCACGGTCTTCCGGTATATGGAAGAGCTTGGGCCGATGCTGGAGAGCATGGGGAAGCCGAAAGTTACCTACGAGCAGATAATCGGTGAGTTCCGTCAGCTTATCCGGATATTCGATTCGATCTGGGCAGTCAGCCCGGAATTCGCCGATACGGCTTCGGCTGATCTGCATATTCCGCGTGACGAGATCCAGGTCCATGAAGTCGGTATCTGGACCGACGAATTTTTTCACGAGCCCGTCCCGGGATTCAAAGAGAAGCGGGGCTGGACAGGGGAGGTTTTGCTGTTCGTGGGCAGAATCGAGCCGCAAAAGGGGCTGCATAACCTGATTTCCGCTTTCCCGGCGGTTCTCGACCGCTTCCCCGATGCCCGCCTGGTTATTGCCGGTAACATGAGCGATTTTCCATCTTACGCCATCAGTCTCAAGTCCATTGCCAGGGCGCTGGGCATTCACGACCGGGTTAACACCATCGGTTTTGTTTCGGGGGAAGTCAAGCAGAATGTGTACGCGGCCTGTGATCTGTTCATCTCGCCTTACATTGCCTCTGATTCTGCCGGAATCACCCTGCTTGAGGCCATGGCCTCGGCAAAACCGGCAGTGGTATCCAATCTCGGATTCGCAGGCAGAATCGTCAGCGAGCGGCTGGGAAGGCGATGCCCTCCCAATGATACCATGGCTCTTGCAGACAGCATCGTCGGCCTTTTGCAGGATACTCACCAGAGGCAGGCAATGGGGCAGGCGGCCAGAGATTTCGTGCGACAAAAGTACAACTGGACGCAGCTTGCTTCCAGAGCGGCTGCCTCGTTCCAGTCAAAGATAAAATCTTTCCAGTGATGATAAAACGCACATGACCTTTACCAGATTCATCAGGGTTTCAATCAAAAATTTTCTGCTGAGGAACCGGCATCGCTCGTTTCTTATCGGTGCATCGATCGCCTTCAGCATTACGGCCATCATCGTAGCCAGATCCTTCACCGAATCAGTGCGCTCAAACCTTGAAACAGCAGCCAGACGGGTTCTTTTGAGTGATGTAGTCATTGTTGCAGGCACGGGTTCGGGCGGAAAGCCTCTTTTGCCGCGTCATGTTTCCGATTTCCTGGTCACCGGCGAAAATACGGGCCGCATAGAATTGATCCCGGACGCTGGCGCTGTCAGATCGATAGTAAGCGAAATGGCTCAGGTAGCGCGGGTCCGCGAGCGGTACAAGCTGTGGGGGCTGCTCTCTACCGGCGAGCGGTCGAGGCCGGTACAGATTTTCGGCCTCGAACTGGACAATGAGCCGATGCTCGGCTCAGATGTACGTTTCGTCGAAGGGGTTCGTCCCTGGCCGGGAAAGAGTGATCCCCCCGGAATAGCCATCTGGGAAGATACGGCAGCCCGGCTTAAGGTCGGCTTGAAGGACGAATTGATTCTGCTCGGCATCACGCCCGATGGGTATATGAATGCCACCAGTGTCACCCTGGGAGGGCTCTTTCGGGTGCGTTCCATCGACTTTTTTATGAATACCGCCCTGTTTCTCTCCCTGGATTCGGTCCGGCGACTGGCCGGAGTGGACGATTCGGCCACGCAGGTCATCATGGTTGATCTGGCGCGAGGGGTTTCCGTGGAGGAAGGAGCACGGCTGATCAGGGAAGAGCTTTTGGCAAAAGGGTACGACGTGCAGGTCTTTACCTGGATGGAGGTGGCTGGACCGGTTATGGGGATTATCAAGGTGAATCAACTTATTCCGGGTATTATGACCGGAATTCTCTTTGTCGTTCTGGCGATCGGCCTGGCCAATGTCCTTTACATGGCGGTCCAGGAGCGTACGCGGGAAATCGGCACCATCATGGCCCTTGGCTTTAACCGCAGGCAGGTGATGCACTATTTCCTCTGCGAGTCCCTGGTTGTAGGTGTAAGCGGAACCCTTATCGGGACATTGCTGGGCGTTGGCATCATTTTTATTGCTCAGCGTGTCGGCATACCCGTTGGCAAGAGTTTCGGCCTGGTTATCGGATCTGACTATCTGTATCTACCCCTTTCTCTGGGCAATGTTATGACCACCTCTTTTGGCATGATGCTCTGGAGTATCGTGGTTGGGCTTTTACCCGCCAGGCGGGCGGCACATCTTGTGCCGGTGGAGGCACTGAGGGCGACATGAAGAGCGGACACAATAGCTTCACCCGTCGTCTGATCGACCTTTCCTTTCGAAACGTCCTTCGCCATCGCCGCCGCAACCTATTGATCGGGCTGACCTTAAGCCTGTGCACTCTTTTGGGACTGACCAGTCTGGTTTTCAGCCATAGCGTGAAGGTACAGATGATTCAAAACATTGTCACTTTTCTCACCGGCCATGTCAGCATCCGCAAAGCGGTCGAGGGAGAAACTGCCGCCTCGGAGCAGGCTCAAGTTTTGGAGCCGGTCCTGGACCGTGAACATCTGGTTCCTGTGTCCGGTGACTGGCTGCGCACGCTGCAAAGCTCTCATCCGGGGATTTCCTCTGTCACCACCCGCCTGCGCTTTCAGGCCACGGTCAATTCGGGCTTCAGTTCCATGGGCGTGATCGTGTCCGGCATCGATCCTTTCGAGAAGTCTCCCCTGACCGCGAACCTCAAGGCAGAGAAAGGCTTAAGCGGCCTGGATAAACCCGAGATCATGATCAGCACGACAATCAGTGAGACTCTCGGGATCGAACAGGGAGCCACCCTCACCCTTTTGTGCCAGACCGTAGACGGCAGTCTCAATGCCCTGGATGTCGAAGTCGTGGGCGTCTATAAAAAGACCGTCCCCTGGGTGGAGCGCGTGGCCTATGTCCCCTTAGGAACAGCTCAGGAACTGGTGCAGGCCCACGGGCAGGTCAGTGAGATCCTCTGCTATGTCGATGATCCTTCGCAAAGCGGCAATGTGGCCCGATCCTGGCAAACAGAGCCGATGATCCGCCAAAAGGGTCTTGCGGTTCGCACCTTTCAGGAAGGGGGATCGATCTTTGTCAATTTTGCTACCGGATACGGTCTGATGCTGGCCCTGGCCAATATCGTGATCCTTTTGATGGTTTCGTTCGGGATCGCCAACTCGATGATGTTTGCCGTCCAGGAAAGAAAGCGGGAGATCGGTACGATGCGGGCCATGGGCCTTCGCAGCATGCACATTACCGCTCTTTTCATTTTGGAGGGGATCTGGCTGGGCGCCATAGCCGCCAGCCTGGGTGCGGTAATCGGATCGGGTGTCTTCCTTGCCCTGAGGGGCACAGGGCTCAATCTGGGTGATGTCGCTGCCTGGATACTGGGCGGCAGTTCGCTTCACCTTATTCTCAAGCCTTTCGATATCGTGATTATGATCGGCGTCATGGTGGCCGTGACTAGCCTGACCAGTCTCTATGCAGGATGGCGGACAGCCAGACAACTGCCGGTCGATCTGCTTCGGGCACGGTAAAAAAAGACGCTTATATTTCTACTCTTTTTCAGTTGGAAGGACAGATGAATATGAAAGTAATGCTCATTGAGCCTCCGGAGGCTCAGGTTGTCGAATCTGACGATGAATATCGCATGGAAGCCGGTTTTATCAGCGGAATCGGCCTGGTCTGCCTGGCCGCTTATATCGAAGATGTGGCTGAAGTGCGCATTTTGGAAGGCCTGTGGCAGAGCAGGGAAAAGATCTTAGCCGAAATCGCCCAATTCCAGCCGGATCTGATCGGCCTGTCGGTCGTGGCCACACCTTCGATCTCCAAGGCACTGAAAATGGCCGCAGCGATCAGGGCGATGGCACCTGGTGTTCCCATTATCGCCGGAGGACATGGAGCAACCTTCAGCAGGCTGGACCTGTTGCAGTCGGGCCTTATTGATCTCATTGTCCGGGGAGAGGGAGAGATTACGCTGCGCGATCTGGTCACCTCCGGGTTCCAATTCAAAAACGCTCAGGGTGTCAGCTACCTCGACGATGACAAGAGGCTGGTCGATAATCCTGACCGGGAGTTGATCAGCGATCTCGACACTATGCGTCTGCCAGCTTATCACTTTTCCGCAAGCCGCATTCTCTATCAGGTGGAACTGAACCGCGGGTGTCCTTACCCGTGCAGCTTTTGTACAGGCAAGCGCTTTTGGGGGCATAAGCTCCGTGAAAAATCACCCGAGCGGACCATGGAGGAGATCCGTCTTTTGATCGACCGCCATGGGGCCTGGTTCGTCGGCTTGTTTTCCGATACTACGCCTTTGCGAAAAGAGCGGTTTGGCAGGTTTCTCGAAATGTTCATGGCCGAGGACCTGGGGTCTGTGGTCAGCCCCATTATCGGCACTCGCGTCACCGAAGTAGCCCGCAATCCGGAAATGGTCAAGCTTATGGCCAAAGCAGGAATCAGGGCTGTGGAAATGGGCATTGAATCACCGCACCCTGAGTCGCTCAAAAAAATCTGCAAAGGGATAAACCCCGAGGATGCAAAAACCGCTGTCAAGCTGCTGAAGGATCATGGCATTTCCGTGTGGGGCTTTTTTATCATCGGCATTCCGGGTGAAACCGAAGAGATGATGTGGCAGACCCGGCAGTATGCCATTGACCTTGATCTTGATACGGCAGGATTTTCGGTTCTGTCCCCGCTGCCCGGAAGTCCCTTCTTCGACGAATGTGTAGAGAAGGGATGGCTCCTGCACCGGGATTGGGATAAATACGACGGCCATCATATTGTCACTAGTGTCAATCCGCCTGGATGCGACAAGCTGATTGCCAGATTCACCCGCGATTTCTATTACCGGGAGCGTTGGGTCAAAGATCACATCTCGTTGCAGCCCCGTGAGCAGTTCCAGACCATGCTGAATAAATTCTCCTGGGTGCAAACCTTCATCCCCCTCGTCGGAGGACCGCCAGAGAGCCTGGAGCAGTGGCAGGAAATATTTAACGGCCTTTTACCTGACTTGAATCCTGTGCTGGAGAAGGAGGCAGGGGACCTCACGATTCATCTTCGGGTCCATCATGACGCCTTTTCCTTTAGTCTTTTGATCGAGAACGGCAGGACATACGGGTTTACGCCCCAAAAGCCCGGCTACGAGTGCTCGCTCAGGATTCCGGACAGAATCCTGTCTGCACTTTTCGGATCGGGCGAGCGCGACCTTCTCGATGTCGTATCAGATCCTGAGGTCCATTTCGATGGCGATCTTGACCAGCTCATAACTTTACTTGCCTGGACGGAAAAGTATCAGCGGTATCTTGATTTTGATTTTGGCGGGGTCATGTTTCAACGCCGCACCATCAAGCTGCGGATAAACCGGCTGCTCGATTCCGATCAGGAGTTGAGGAGTCTTGCAAGAGGCCGGCAGATCAAGGTGGCTTTCGCCGCCTCTTTTGCCTATCTTTATCTGCACCTGAGAAGAAACGGCCGGTGTCAGGCCTATGAACTTAAGAATGGTCAGCCGGAGGCAGCCGATTTCAGGATCGATCTCACCGACGCCCAGTTGCTGGAATTGGTGCTGGCCAGAGGCCAGGCGCTGCAATCGGCCCTGCAAGAGCTGAAAAGCAGGATACCGGCTGCCGGTGATATCTTACTGTCGATTTTTCAAAGCCAACCCGCTTCCTGCCCCATCTATGAAGGAGAAGCTGTATGAGCGGTATTTACAACGGTTCCAAAGAACAATTCTGGTCCATTATGGACAGGCTCTGCACCAGCATGAGCCAGGGCACTTACGGCCCGAAGCTTTCCGGCAGTGACATGATCATGGGATTCATCCTGCCGGATCTCGATGTCGAATTCTCGTATGTGATTGAAAGCGGTAAGATATGGGTTGATCGTGAGGGAGTCGAGGATGCTGACTTTGTCTTTCAGATGTCAGCCAATACGATTCACGAGATTTTGGCCCGCAAGACCAATCCCATGATTGCCCTGGCAGCGAAAAAGATCGAGGTGGCACGGGTGGACGATCAGGAAGCCATGAACCGTTCCATTTCCGTTCTGGGACTCATGTGCCAGGCATATAAAAAAATTCTCGCCTCACTGGAAGCCCCCTGTGAGAGTGACACCATGGCCATGGAAGAAGGAGAAGAGGAAAGAGGCACAAAAGGAGGATATTGTGGACTGGAGCAATGAAGCAAAGGAGCTGTTGAGCAACATGCTTTTGGTCATTCCTGCTCAATATAAAGAACTTGCCAAAAATGGCGTCATCAGCACGGCGGAAAAAATCGCCGGCGAGGCTCACCTTGAGCAGGTTACGCAGGATGCGGTTGCACGGGGCTTTTTAAAGAGCACACCGAAAGAATTTTTACCCCTGACTATAGACAGCCTGGAGGCCTTCGGCGTCTCTTTAGCTGATCTTCAGATAGTATAGCGAAGCTATGCGAGTACTTCTTGTTTCTTCCAATTTTGAAAAGGTTCCTGCCATCTACCCGCTGGGGATGGCAACCCTGGCTGGCTGGCTGCGCAGCCTCGGGCACAGGGTAGACATGCTCGATCTTTGCTTCGAACCAAAACCCGAGCAAAAAGTGATCGAGGCTATTCAGAGATCCAATGGAAGCGGGCCGGATGTTATCGGCCTGTCGATCCGCAATCTGGACAATACCCTCTATCCGGAATTTTTGAACATCGATTATACTCGGACCCATCAAAAATTCGCTCATCTTTTGAAAAAGCATGCTCGGGTTCCCATCGTTGCCGGTGGTTCAGGATTCTCTCTGGCTCCACAGGCCCTTTTGAAGTATCTGGATCTTGAGATCGGCATTATCGGAGATGGTGAAATGGCCATGGCAGAGCTGCTTCGCAGATTATCCGAAGGGAAACCGTATGATGATATTCCGGGCCTCATGCTTCGGGGAAAACCTGCCGAGCCCTGGAAGGTCCCGGATCTGACTGATTTTCCGAAACCCTGGCGGCAGGCCGGTCACTGCGCCCAGTATGCAACCATCAATGCCGGAATCTGGGGCAATATCCAGTCGAAGAGAGGCTGTCCGATGTCCTGCTCCTACTGTGTTTATCCGAATCTGGAAGGGCAAACCCTGCGCTTTCGGGACCCCCGCCAGGTAGCGGCTGAAATGAAGTATTGCCGCCGGAACCTTGGAATTTCCGACTTCAGTTTCGTGGATAACCTGTTCAATCTGCCGCTGGACCATGCCGCCGCCATCTGTGAGGAGATTTTAAGGGCCGGTCTTGACATTCGCTGGGATGCCACCTTCTATCCGCATCCAGAGTACCTGTCACAGGATTTTCTGCTCTTGGCAGCCCGCTCAGGATGCAACTCCATCGACTTTGGCGGTATGGACTCGGCATCTTCCGTCACGCTTAAAGGACTTGGCAAGGGCTTTACCGTGGATCAGATCATGGAAGCGGCCGAAATGGTCAAGGCGAGCGGGATGCGGCTGATTGTCTCTTTGCTTTTAGGGGGCCCGAACGAGACCCTGGAAACGATCACAGAGAGCCTGGACAGGGTGGCCGGGATGGACCCTGACTGTGCCTGGATAAGCCTTGGCATCCGCATCTATGCCAATACCGAACTTGAGCGCATCGCCCGACGGGAAAGGATCATTGCCGAAGACGACGATCTTTTGCACCCCCGCTTTTACGTTTCGCCGCACATCGAGAACGGATGGTGGAATTTGATCGACGCATACCGGAAAAAGCATCCGCAATGGGCCTATGTCTGCCTAGCCCGCGACTTCGGTGAATGGGATGAGGAAATCTTGAAGTATGCCACAGCGTATCAGAATATCCATGAGTAATTCACTGCCTGTCAGAATATCCATGAATAGAGAACTCACCGGAAGGTACGATGGAAATGAAAAACGAAAAACGAAAAGAAGAAACCGGGTGGGTCAACCGTCAGGGCATCAGATTGGCCTACAGCCGCACCGGCAGCGGAGAATCCTGGCTGTTTCTGCATGGCATGCGGGACACGCAGGCCATCTGGGACCCGGTGCGGGAGGCACTGTCTGGCCGGTGTTCGATGATCACCATGGACCTGCGTGGTCATGGCTGGTCGGATAAACCCTCCGGAGAATACAGTTTCGATATCCTTGTCGATGATATAGACTTCCTGATTCATGAGTTGGGATTGGCACCGGTCAATGTTGCCGGGCATTCACTCGGCGGAAGCCTGGCCCTCTACCTGGCCATCCGTTATCCGGCTGATGTCAAACGCCTCGCCTGCTTCGGGTGCGGAGTCAGCCCGTCACTCCATCATTTTAAGCCGCAGGTGGAGAACCTGACCCCGGCTCAGATTGTCGAGCACCTTATTCCCTCCTTTTTTCCGAAACCACGCCGTACCCTTTCCGATGAAACCGTGGACAGGGTAAGGGACAAGGTCGTGCTCAACTGGCTGCACGAAACCGAGCCGCATATCCATCATGCTCTCAATAACCTCAAGCGGGTGGATTTACTGCCGCTCCTGGACAGGATTAAGGTGCCGACCTTTTGCATTTTCGCCGAGCTCGATAAGGTAGGTCTGCCCCGGTTCGGGGAAATGATTGTCGAGCGGGTGGAGAATGGCCGCCTGACCGTTCTGGAAGACCTGGGCCACTTCTTCTTCCTCGAAGCACCGGACAGGTTCTTGCAGGTTATGCTGCCGGTTCTGGCAGGGACATATGATATCTGGTGAAAATGGCACTTACAAAAAGGCAAGTTTGTTGTATTGAGACATAGAAAGAAAAAAGCCTCCTTGCCAGGATAGTGAAGCACATGCTATATTTATTTTATGAATGAGATCAATAATCCCCATGATAAGTTTTTTAAAAACGTTTTTTCCACCAAGAGCAATGCGGAAGACTTTCTAGTAAACTATCTGCCGGGTGATATCCTGAACCTGTTGGATCTTGAGTCCCTGGAATATACCAACTGGAGAAGATATGTCCTGCTTTATCCCGGCTTTTGAGTATCTCATCTGGGATGCCTCAACAGTACCTGACCAGGAGATAAAGGGCAGAGTGATGCTGCGGGCAGCCTTACTCGCTCTGAAATATATCTTCCGGAAAGATCTGAGGGAGCATTTACCGGAAATATTCGGTCTTTTGAGGGACCTGACCGGGGAAAAAATAGGATCGGTCTTTTGAGGGACCTGGCCGGGAAAAAAACAGGAATGGAATTCATCGAAACCCTGATAAGATACTTTCTCAATGCAGCTCCAAAGGAACAGGTAACCTATGGAAATATCAAGGAGGCTGTAGAGAGTGCCTTATCGGATGAAGGAGGTGAGATCATGCCTACCATTGCTGATTCACTCATCGAGGAAGGCAGAAAACAGGGGATGCAGCAGGGAATGCAGGAAGGAGTGCAGCAGGGAATCATCCAAAATGCTCGAGAGGTTGTCATTGATAGTCTTGAGGCTCGTTTTGATGTTATACCAGAGTCGATGAAAGAAACCATAAACGAGATAAACGATCCCTCAATCTTAAAGATACTTCTGAGGAAAGCTGTCAAAGCAGAATCTCTCGATGAATTTGCACGCATCGTTCAGTTAATATTAAACTAATGCGACCCATTCATATGTTCCCCATCCTTTAAACAACCTGTATTCCCCTATAATGGCGGCCCGGTATGGGCACTCATACGGGGGAATCACAGGGAAGCATCTAAAAAATACACTTTCCCTTAGAAACAGGAAAGCGAGAAGAGATCGCCACCGACCAAAGCTTTGATCTCTTCTCGCCCTTGAAGGGGCAGCGCTCTTTTTGTATCAGAAACGCGCCTTTTTTATTTTAACAAAATAACTTTTTAAACACAAGAGGAGAAGGATGTATGCGCCTGATTCTCCCATGTAACTGGGATACCGAAATTTTCCATCTGCTCGACGGTCTTCGGGTGGATAGCCTGATAGGTGCTCTGGGATGTGATCCGGTCGGAGGAAGCATTCCCTCATACCGCCGAACACCTGTAGAGAAGAAGGAGGCAGACTCCTTCATAGCGAACTGCCATTGCCGGGGAATCCGCTTTATCTATGACAACTCGGCTCCTTCTGCCGGTAACTATGAGTTCCGGCGGGACGGGGACCGGTCCTTGCGCAGGCACCTGGATTGGCTTTTGGAAGTGCAGGTTGACCGGGTGTTGGTTGCCAGTCCCTACCTGGCGGAAATGATCCTTCGCCATGCACCGGGAATCGGTGTCATTGTGCGGGGCGTCGCCTCTTTGGCTGATGCCCTCTTGTGGATAGAGCGGGGAGTCGATTACCTGGTCATCGATCCTTTCTTGAACCGGGATCTTAAAAAGCTCGAGTCGATCCGCCGGAGAGTCAACGCCACCTTGAGCCTTGAATTGAATCCGCTTCATGCCTGGAGCAGTGCCAATCAGGGCTATGCTGCCAATGCCTATGGTCAGGCTTCACAATCGATCAACGGTCAGGAAGGGTTCCTGCTTGACTATCCCCTCCTGAATACCATGAGACAACTATTAAGCGTCCCCGAAACCTATCTGCGTATTCCCCTGATTCGACCGGAGGACCTGCACCTCTATGAAGCTCTTGGCATCAACAGTTTCCATGTTCTTGATCAGTCGATGTCAACGCCCTGGATTATCAAGACCGCCCGGGCCTATCAGGAACGGAAATCAAATGATAATCTGCTGGAGCTTCTGCCCCTGCCGCTATCGGGATCAGGTGCAGTGGCTGAGTCAGGTGCAGGGTCCGGGGCAGACACTGCCCTGCCTTTCAACCTCATGATTCTCGACCGGCCTGACCATGGCAATGGCCAGATTACCACGAGTCAGGAGGACGTGCGGGCCTTTCCGCTCGCTTCCCTAAGCAGCAAGGATGCAGCCGGTCTTGCGGGGCTTGATCTGGATAGCGAGGAAAGTGCAATCAAACTGGCGCGCATGGTGAACCTTTTAGAATTGCCGTCCAGCGGGAAAAGGCACAAGTGCCTTCAAAAACTGACAAATCTGATGAATGCATTCCTTTCCGGGCAGGCCTTTGACCTCGATCCCCGCTATCCCCGTCAGCCTCTCGTATGGGAGAGCGGCCTTGAGGAAATTTTTCTGCAATCGATTCAGAAAAAGCCCTTTTTTGCCAGAGATCTGGCAGCAGGAGGCATCCGGCAGCGTGCTGAAGAGTATGCTCTGGAGCGCGGATCTCGGATGGTTCAGCTTCAGGATTTCGTGCGGGCTGCCCTGATACTCACCCCTGAGCCCTTTCGCTGCATAACCCGAAATCACCTGGCCGAGCTTGGAATATCCCTCCCCGAAGAGGATCAGCCTGTGCCCCAAAAGGGACCTGCAAGACCAGCCGGGCCAGTGCCTGCCCCGGCTGCCAAAACCACCGTCGCTGTCCAAACCGCTATCACCAATCCTGAGATGATACCCTTGCGCAATCAGGAGGATTGTGAGCGGCTGGTCAGTGCTCTGGCGGATAGGGTGAACAAAGATCGGCAGGCTATGGGGAGTTTGCCGAAAACCAGAATGAAGATTAATTTCATTCTGGAAGATATCGATGCTTCCTATTCGGAAGTCATGGACGAAGGATCTTTTCAGGTAATCATGGGCAGGGCGGCGGATGCGGATATCTGGCTGACCATGTCAGGAACGACCTGGAAACAGCTCATGTGGGGCAGCATCCATCCCATGCAGGCAGCACAAAAAGGTCTCATCAAACCGGAAGGCCCGGTTTTTAAACTGATCAAGACCCATCGCCTGCTGACGAACATCAACCGGCTTTTCCCCGATGCTGCCCAGGCCGCGGCCTGTTCGCCGGATACGGCCTCTTCTTCACCTGCCAGGGCCGGTTCCTCCTCCCCGGACCGGGATAATGGCTCCGGCAACGGCTCCGGTGCAGTGCCTGCACCACCGGCGACAGCCGGTACCGTTACCGCTGCCGACAAAGCTGCCGCTGCTGACGGTGACTTCCCCGTGCGGGATACGGCCAGTCTGGAAAAGCTCGTCCGTGCCCTGAAAGACAAGATTAACGGCGATGAGAATGCGCTGGAGAGTCTTCCTCCCGGACGCACCACGGTTGCCTATGTCCTTTCGGATCTTGGCCTCGCTTACACCGAAATCATAGAAGATCGCAGGTACGAGATAGAAATGGGTCACCGGCAGGATGCAGAGGTGGTTCTCAGGACTGACAGCCGCACCTGGTATGAAATCATGGCCGGTATCATCCATCCCATGCAGGCAGCCCAGCAAAAGCGATCTCAGCCGGAAGGACCGATCTTCAAGCTTATCCGGATGCAGCGCCTTTTGAACAGTATTAACCGGCTCTTTCCTCTGGCGGTGGAGGAGGCGAAAAATAATCAACAGACTGCTGCACAAGAATCGTCACAGCCTGCTGCTGCTGAAGACTTGGGGAAGCCTGCTGCTGACTGCGCATCTGTGCCCGAAGCGGCTATTTCCGACGAAGCCATGCTCGACGAATTGATCCACCGCCTGGCAGGTGATATCAATGATGATCACGAAGCCTTGCAGGCACTTCCCGCAGAAAGGATAGTGGTGCAGTACCTGATCGAAGATTTGAACACCGCCTATGCCGAGCGGATTGGTGATGGCCGGTTTCAGGTGGAAATGGGTGAAGTGGCTGATGCGCCGGTCAGGATCAGGCTTTCGAGCAGAACCTGGCACGATCTGATGCGGGGAGATCTTCATCCCATGCAGGCCACCCAAAAGGGGCTGATGCAGATTGAAGGGCCCGTGTTCAACCTTATTAAGCTCCAGCGTTTTCTTAAATACATCAACCAGTTCTATCCACGAGTCTATGCCGGATTGCGTGCCGGCCTCCGGGCCGGAGGCACTTCTTCCGCCGATGGACCTGCGGAAGAACCTCAAGAAAGAAAGGAACAGACTATGGATTGGCATCCTGAAACAAAGAAAAAACTTGATTCGATTATGGAAAGTGTTATCCCTGAAATGTTTCGCCCAGTAGCCCTGGAAGGTATTCAGACCGGAGCGACGAACAGTGCGCGCGGTCGCGGCGCTCAGGTGATCGAAGATGCAGACCTGGCCTTTGCATTCCAGGGGGCACCCAGAATGGTTCAGTCCGCTCTCTATGATGAACTGGGGAAAATGGGGGTCGATGTTTCGGACTACAAGGCCAAGCTGGCCCAAGAGGATGAGGAAGAGGACGAGGAATAGACACTGCGATATCTTAAAAAGACACCTTGAGGGGATAAGAAGGAGAATACCAGTATGCTGAACCAGACACAGAACAGTACACGGAACAGCACACAGAACAGTGCTGTTCGCAGGGAGGAGGTTTCACCCATGACCTCCCGGGGCGGGGAGATCAGGGTCATGCTGACACCCAAAACCGTTGAGGCGAAACGTCTGATCATGGGTTACGCGCACCTGAAACCGGGTGAAACGATCATCAACCATGTGCATGATTACGGCGAAGAGGCCATTTATGTGATTTCCGGTACCGGGCTTTTGATTCTTGACGGGGATCAAAATATCGGCCTCGAGCCGAACCTGGCCGCCATTGTTCATCAGGGCCAGACTCACGAAATTACCAATACCGGCCCGGAGCTTCTCGAGATGGTTTTTGCCTCGGCTCCTCTGGCACCCACCCCTTCGCAGGGACACCGGGAGTTGCCAAAACAAGAGAGCGGCACGTTGGCAAAGCAAGAGAGCGGCACGTGAGAGTCGATCAACTGCCATTTGCCTTTATCGATCTTACCAGACAGCGGTCAGAGACGATCCTTTTCGATGAAGGGGTGAGGAGGCGCTTGCTCGGTGGCCGCGCTCTCAACATGCATCTTTTACTCGAACTGACGAAAGGCGGGGGTGATCCGCTCGACCCTGACAAGCCATTGCTGATCGGCCCTGGTTTTCTCACCGGCCTTAAAGGACCATCGACCGCCCGCTGCCAGATATCCGGGCATTCACCTGAAACAGGGTTGTTGGGCGATTCGAGCATCGGAGGACAATTCGGGGCTGCCTTGAAGCAGTCCCACTTTGCCGGGCTGGCTGTCATGGGCCGGGCCGATAAGCCTATTTACCTGGTAGTCGAGGAGGGCCGGATTCATTTCCGGGATGCTTCGGATCTTTGGGGGATGGACTCTATCGAAACGGATGAGGAGCTGCGTAAAAGGCATGGCAGGACATCGCAGGTAATCTGCATCGGCCCTGCGGGTGAGCGCCTGATCCGCTTCGCCGCCATCCGGTCAGGAGCCAAGAGTGCGGCGGGAAGAACAGGCATGGGCTGTCTTATGGGCAGCAAGAATCTCAAAGCCGTTGTGGCTTTTAAGAATAAGGTTCTCCAGCCGGCAAGACCCGAAGAGTTCAACGATTTTTCCCGGAAGCTGCAATCCCGTCTCCTTGAAGAGGGAGTGACCATAAAAGAACTGAGCAAGTATGGCACTCCTTTTCTCTACGATGTCGTCTACCAGGCCGCACGCATCGGACGGGTGGACAATGGACTTAAGACCCTTTTCTCTGAAAATGAAAATGTTTTTCCCAAGTCGTTGCTTCAGGAATTTTTTACTCCAAAGCGCGGTGCCTGCTTTTCCTGCCCGATTGCCTGCCGTCATTACTTCAAGGTCACGGAGGGACCCTATGCGGGTGCGGCAGGTGAGGGTCCGGAGTTCGGCCAGATGGCCAAATTCGGGCCGGAATGCGGTTTGCGCAGATGGGAGCCGATTCTTTATCTGACCGAGAGGCTGAACCGGTGGGGTATGGACTCGGCTACCACAGCCAGCCTGGTGGCCTGGGTTATCGAGCTTCAGGAGAAAGGGATTCTCAAGCCATCTGATACCAATGGCCTGACCCTGACCTGGGGAGACGAAAAAGGAGTGATCAAGCTGGTCGAGGCCATGTATAACCGGGAGGGGATTGGCGATATTCTGGCCGAGGGCGCGCGGATTGCAGCGGAAAAGTTTCCTCCCGAAGCTTCCCGGTACCTTTCGTGGGTGAAATACCTGCCGCAATCCGATACCGCAGACCTTCGGTTTTTTAAAGGGTTTGCTCTGGGGATAGCTATCAGCACCCGCGGAGCGGACCATTTGCGCAGCCGTCCGATTTATGAGCCGATGTCTTACCCCGCTGAAAAGATGCAGGAATTATATGGCGGATACGTTTCTCCCAAATACACTTCCTACAAGGGGAAAGGCCGTCAGGTCTGGTTCTCGGAAGCGGTCTGCTCTATCTATGATACGTTGGGAATCTGCAAGCTGATTTTCTTAAGCCTGCTGAAACCTTACGTCCTGGAGTTTAAAGAATTCGCACAACTTACCTCTCTGGCCGCAGGATGGGAGGTAGACGAAGCGGAAATCAAGGATGTAGCCTCGCGCTGCCTGACCATGGAACGGATATTTCTGGCCAGAGAAGGCATCAGGCGCAAGCATGACAGCCTGCCCGATCGCTTCTTCATCCCTCTGGAAAAAGAGGACCGCAGAGAAGTCCTGAAGAAGGATGAATTCAACCGGATGCTGGATGAATACTACCTTTTGCACGGCTGGGATCAAAAGACCGGCATCCCTTTGCCGGAAACCATGAGCCGTCTCGGGCTCGATCCGAAAGAATGTGAACACCTGTTATGAGTGGTTCGGGCGCACGTGCGTCAGAGGCAGGTGCTTCAGGCGCAAGGAGTTCAGGCGGGCTGGAATGTGTCATCCTGGAGGTGGATCTTGGCTCAGGCCAGGCCTTTACCTATCCGGTCCCCGATGATCAGCTCCGGTTGTTCCTTGGCGGCAGCGGGTTAAACGCCGTTTTACTCTATCAACTGACAGATCCCGGGACCGCTTCAGAGGCTGATGACAGCCCGATCATTTTCGGTGCCGGTCCTTGTGTCGGGACCATGCTTCCAGCCTGCTCGCGCACAACCCTGACCTTTCGCAGCCCCCTGACCGGCTGCTATGGCGATACGAATGCAGGGGGCGATTTCGGTGCCCGGTTTCGCAGGCTCGGCTACTCGCACCTGATTATACGGGGAAAATCGGCCCGGTGGGTGTATCTGTTCATCGGCCCGGATGGCCAATGTGAGATTCACGATGCCGAAAGGTTTTTGGGGATGGACATATCTTTGGCTGATGCCGAGATCAGAAAGCATCATCCGGGATCGACCGTGGCCAGGATCGGACCTGCCGGAGAGCATGACGTCAAGTTTGCCTGCGTAGCCTGCTCCAGCAAGAGGCCGGGCTTCTTTGGCCGGACCGGCGCAGGAGCCCTGTTCGGCTCGAAAAAGCTCAAAGCCATTGTCCTTCAAGACACGCAAAAGCGGGTCAGCGTGGCTGACGAGCGGCATCTTGCAAGTCTTTCGTCCGCTTTGCTGGAAATGATCAAAAGTAATCAGGGAGCTCAGGACCGGGCGAAAAATGGCACTCACAATCTGATGACCGCCTATAATTCAATCGGTGATTTATGGCAGCAAAACTATTCCCGTCCGGTTCCTCAGGAACTGGGCCAGGGCCTTGAGCCGGAGGCTTTTCTCTCCCGTTATTATTCAGGCCGGGGAGGCTGCTGGAGGTGCCCTTTAGCCTGTTCACTGAAGTGGGAAAACAAGGAAACGGGAGAAAGCGGAACGAAAGTTGAATTCGGCCATACCTTTCCGCTTGGCGTCAATCTGGGCATTTTCGACTTTGGCGCAGTTCTTCGCCTGTCCAATATGGCCAACGAACTCGGCATGGACTCTATGGAACTGGGCTATGTAATGGGTTTTACCGCTGAGGCCTGTCAGCGGGGCATTCTCACTGAGGGCGACATCGGGCATCCGGTCCGGTTCGGTGTGGTGGAAGATTTTGTCCAATTGGCCGGAGAGATCGCCTACCGTAAGGGGATCGGACAGATCCTGGCTGAAGGGGTAAAAGGTGCCTCGAAAAATCTGGGACCTGCGGCAGCGGAATTCGCCTTTCATATGAAGGGGCAGGCATACCGGGTCGAGCGAAACCTGTCCTGGACCCTTGGCTTTGTCGTCTCGCCGCGCGGCGGTGATCATCTCAAGAGCTTTCCCTTTACCACCTTCATCTATGGAACGCCCTTTGCCATGGATGCCTGCTGGGGAAAAAGCCCGCAAGCCGAGGCATATGAAATGGAAAGCCCCGTAGGCAAGGGACGAAGTGTCTGGTGGCACGAGAACTTTAAAACCGTGATCGACAGCCTTGGCCTGTGCATCTTTCCCTATATCAACCTGAAACTCAGCGGTCAGGTCGGTCTGGATGAACTGGCCGATATCTTTCGGATCACAACCGGCCTGTCCATGTCGGGCAGCAGTTTATTCCAGGCCGGAGAGCGCATCTTCCAGATCTTCCGGGCCTTCAATGCCAGGCTGGGTATCAGGGCAAAGGATGACGACCTCGTCCGCAGGCCCAAAGGGAGCCCTGGATTTCCCTACAGCGTCATCGACCTGAAGCATCCGGGCATGCTGCCCGAATATTATCACTATCGCGGCTGCTCGGAAGAAGGACTGCCGAAAATAAGCCGCCTCCGCGAGCTTGGCCTGGACTGGGTGGCCTCCGATCTTGAACGCTACGGGGCCGTTGCCCCGTGAGAGCGAAACAATGCGCATCTACCGCACCGGAGGCACTTTAAGCACGCTGTTGCTCCGTGAGAGAATAGCCAGAAAGGAGATAATCAAAACCCATGATCATCGATACGCATGCCCATTTCCGTGAAGAAGTGCTGGACCACGAAGCAGGCACTCAAGGCTGGCAGTTGCTTGAGGAAATGAATCAGCTTCGGGCCAGGGTTGGATTTCCCCCGCTCAAGCAACAGGTGCCGACCTTGAAAAGGCTGCTCGAGGTCATGGACCGGTGCTGGATAGAGATTGCCTGGCTTCACCAGCTTAGTTTTGCTCATCACCTCAGTTATGAAACCCTCTCCAATGAGGAGATCAGTAAAGCGGTAAAAGAGTACCCTGACCGTCTGGTCGGCTTTGCCGGTATAGACCCGCATGCCGAAGACAGGGTGGATCAACTGGACCGGGCAGTGAACGATTTGGGGCTTCGCGGCCTGAAAATGAATCCGAACGATTTCGGAGCCTATTTTCCCAACGACCGGGAGCTCTGCTACCCGCTCTATGAGAAGGCCCTCGAATTGAACCTGCCGGTGAGTTTTCATACCGGCATTACACCGGCACCCTTTTTCCACATGAAGCATAACTATCCGGTCCTGCTCGACGATGTGGCCGTGGACTTTCCCGATCTGACCATGATCGTGGAGCATATGGGCTTCCCCTGGACGGATCTGACCTATAACATGGTTCAGCGCCACTCCAACATGTACCTGACCATTACCGCTACAGCCAATATCATGATCCGGCAAAGCCCGGTGGCCTTTCATATGGAAATGGGCAAGATGCTGGGCATGATCGGATCAAAGCACCTGCTGTGGGGAACCGACTGGACAGCGACCCCCAACACCGAGGAAGTCCTGCAATTTTTACGTACTGCCGAACCTCCCATGCCCATGAAAATGATGGGTATGCCGGGGCTCGGCCCAACTGCACTGGATGACCTTTTGGGAGAAAATGCCCGACGCCTGATGACCATGCACGATATGTTCAAACGATAGGATAACAGCCAGAGGTCAATAGCTGGTGTTCTCCAGCCGGAAGTCAACAGCCGGCGTTCGACAGCGGGCAGTCGACAGCTCGCCCGAAAACCCGAAGAAAACACATGCTAAAGAAAACATATGCCACATAAAATCATTGACTTAAGCGTTCCCTTAGAACCGAATGCCGGAGAGCCTCAAGCAGTAACGATCAAATGGACCCGACACCGCAAGGGCGCCGATCAGTTTGGCCGCCATCTCATCTTTTCACCCAGGCTGTCTTATGTCCAGAACCTCAGGCGGCTTTTGGCTTATCTGAGCGGCAAGCGGCGGCTGGACCATACCTCGTTTCCCGATGAGGAGTTTCTCTCGAACGAAACAGTGACTGCCTCCGTACATTCCGGTACCCATATGGATGCACCCTATCACTACGGCACCCGGTGTGAGGGCAAACCTGCATCGACCATCGATCAGGCACCGCTCGAACTCTTCTATGGGGATGGGGTGGTATTGGATTTCAAGCATCTGAAAAAGGGACATGAAATCGGTGTCCAGGATATCGAAAACAGCCTGGACAGGATATCCTGCCGCCTCAAACCCCGCGATATTGTCCTGTTTAATACCGGAACCTCTGCCAGATGGGGCACACCGGCCTATTTCACCGATGCTCCTGGCCTTGGCCGCGAAGGACTCTTCTGGCTGCTCGATCAGGGCATCAGGGTCATCGGTACGGATTGCTACGGACTGGACAGGCCCTTTTTTATCATGGTGGAAGAGTATTTTAAAACCCGCGACAAAAGGGTCTTATGGCCGGTTCACTGTGCAGGCAGGGAGCGGGAATATTACCATATGGAGCGGATCGGCAATCTTGACGCTCTCCCTGCACCTTGCGGCTTCAAGGTGGCCTGCTTTCCCATTAAGATAACCGGAACCGGAGCTGCCTGGTCCCGGTGTGTTGCCATTTTCGAGAATGGTTGTCAGTAAACAATACTCTAAGGAGGTTTAATGCATTATGTCTGCCCGAATCGAGAATTCAATTGTGATTGAGGCCGATAAGGCCGCGGTTTTCGATCTGACCAATGATATAGCCCGCTGGCCCGAGCTGTTCACTCATGAGTACGAGAAAGCGGAAGTTCTGAAAAAAGAGGGGAATCGAATCACCTTCCGGCTCACGACTTTTCCCGAAGAGGACCACGGCCGGATGAGCTGGATTTCCTGGCGCGATATCGACCGTGAAAACTGGCGTGCGCACGCCGAGCGTCAGGAGCCTTTGTATCCTTTCAAATTCATGCATATTGACTGGACGTATGAAGATGTTCCCGAAGGGGTCAAGATGACGTGGGTGCAGCGCTTCGAAATGGATCCTGCCTGCGGACATACGGATGAGGGAGTGGCTCATCATCTCAATGAGGGAACGCGGGTGCAGATGAAGAAAATCAAGGAAAAAATCGAGGAAGGATGGAGGTAGGACCGACTATGGCCAGAAAACCGACCCTGTTTCGGGTTATCGTAGAAGAGATGCCGGGCGTGTGCCACGCAGGCTACAAGCCCGGAGATGTATTTGAATTTAAAGGCATCGCTACTCCGGATGGATTTTGCGGCGGTGCCTACCATGCTCTTTTCCCCCTGTTGTTCGCCATGAATATGGGGCAAGACCCCCCCTGGGAGAAAGAGCCGGGCGTAGGTCATTCCATGTGTCCCGATCCACAGGGCAAACTGGTCTTTCGGGTCGAGGCCATTCGTGATCAGTCCGAAGAGGCATAGATAGAGATACATACGTCCATGCGAGTACTTCTGATACAGCCTTCAAACCGCCTGAACAATGATTTTGCCGGCGGCGGAACAGCCGCCCGGTACCCTTTGGGGCTGGCCTGCATCGCTGCCGCTGCCAGAGAGTATGCCGAAGTCAGGATAGTGGATGCCATGGATGGCGGGATGCCTCTTATCGAGGAGGAATTGAGGAATTTTCTCCCCGATCTTATCGGCATTTCCATGTCCTGGACCTTTACCTGGCAGGAGACTCTCGATGTAGCCAGGTTAGGGCGGAGCATCTGCCCTACTTCAACGATTATCCTGGGTGGACGCGCGGCAAGCGGCTTATACAGCCAATTGCTGAACGCCTCGCCCTTTATCGATGGTGTGGTGGTTGGTGAAGGCGAGCAGGCCTTTGCCGATATCGTGCGCCTTTGCGGGCAATTGCGTGATATTCCCGGGGTTGCCTGCCGGATCAATGGCCGGGTAGTTCTCAGCCCTCCCCGGCCGCTGATCTCCGATCTCAATTCGGTGCAGGATCCGGCCTATGATCTGGTCGATAATTTCAACCGCAGGCTTCTTTTGATCGAAAGCAGCCGTGGATGCTCGAGAGGCTGCACCTATTGTCTTCTTCCCCGGTTCTGGGGAAGATCCTACCGCACCATTCGTCCCGGACTGGTGGTAGAGCGGGTGCGCAGGCTGCGGGATGAATATGGGGCTTCGGGCTTTTTCCTGGCAGATGACAGCTTTACCGAAGATCCCGATCACGTACGCGCTTTCTGTGACCTGGTTACAAAAGAGAACCTCGATGTCCGGTTTTCAGCCGAGGTGCGGGCCGATGATCTGGTGGCCAATCCGGACCTGATTCCACGGATGGCAGAAGCAGGCTTTTTCCTTTTAAACCTTGGCATCGAGTCTCCCTACGATCAGTGCCTTTGCCGGATGCGAAGATCGACAACCTTCGAGCAGAACCGAAAGGCAGCAGAAATGATCAAAGGAGCAGGGATCACCTGCGTGGGATTCATTCTTTTAGATGCACCGGGAATACGCAGCGAAAAGGCAGCGGAAACCGCAAGTTTGCTGTTTGACTGGCCGCTTGATTTTCTTTTTTTCACCTTCATGGTTCCCTATCCGGGCACGGAACTGTTCGATCAGGCCGCAGCGGATGGTTCCATCAGAAGCTTTGACTGGGAGCAGTATCACGGCTGGCGGCCATTGATCAAGAATCAGGATTCGGAAAAGGATTGGCTCCAGGCCTTCTCGCAAACCTATCAACGCTACTACGTAAGGCGTGAGTGGATAATGGATCACCTGGGTCCTGTCCGCTCCTTTTTGCCCATAAGCCGGATTCAGTGGACCGGCATGATGTCGGTCGATAAGCCCTGGTCTGCACAACCGGCATCGCTTGTGCAGTGGCGGGAAATTTTTCTTGGCTTCGATGGGCTTTGGGGTGCATCGTTGAAAGAGACATTCCAAGACCTGACCTTGAGCCTGAACATCAGGACCGAACTCTGGCAGGGGAATTTGATCCTTCGCCAGGGAGGGATTCAGGCTCTTTTGGAATTGCCGGAGTCAAAAGAGGATGTGGATATGGATCTTGTCCTGTCCAATGACCTTTTGGTCAGGATATTCATCCTGATGGAACTCGATCTTCCGGCCGCTCTCATCCTCGATGGGGCAAGCTGGAAGGGCGATGTCTGTGACCTTTTGTTTTTTCTGGCCTGGGTGCAAAAGATCCAGTGCCTTGCCGGGCTTCATATCGATGGTCCGGCCTGGCGGCGGAGCGAATTGGCCCTTTGCCTGAGCGAATCGAAACTCTGCTTTCCGAAGGGGCGGCCGGACTTCAGTGGTGACTGTCTGATCAAAGCACCTCAGGCAGGTATAACCCTGCGCTTTCGGCGTGGAGTCATCCGCGGCCTCGCGGTGATACGGGAGGCAGAGGCGGATGATGCTGTTCTGTGCTTGTCGTCAGTCAGGAATGAAGATATCGCAGGGCTCTTCCAGCACTGGAAGAGGTCTGAGGAAGCGTGGGCCGGGGTGATAAAAAAAATAATAATCCAAATTGACAAAAAAGGAGACGATCATGAACGGATTCAAAGACCGTGAAGAACTGTGGAGTGTTGTCCAGAATTGTGTCAGCCATATCAATAACGATCCGGTTATCAAGCGGGCATCTACCCTGACCAGGCTCATTGTGGGCTATTATTATCCGGATATGCATTTTGGCTGGACCTTGCGTATCGGTAATGGCAGAGTGATGGCCGAGCTTGATCAGGCCGAGTTCGACATCGAGGTTGAAATGGAAAGTGCCACTTACCGCAAGCTGCTGAAAGGAGAAATTAATCCCATTCAGGCACATATGACCGGTGAAATTATCATGAAGGGCCCGGTGTCGAGAACCGTCCGGCTGCAACCCTTCCTGAAACCTCTCCAGACAGCCTATAAAGAGCTTTACAAACCGGAAGGATGTACGGAATGCGAGTCCTTTTGATCGCTGCCAACCAGGGGATAACAACCGTGACCCCGGCACCGCCGATTGGCCTGCTCTATCTGGCCTCTTCCCTGCAAAAGGGCGGGCACGAGGCATATCTGCTCGATCTCATGTTCGAGCCGGACCTTGAGAACTCCGTGGCCGGAGCCATTGATCTTTCAAGGCCTGATCTGATCGGGATTTCCATCCGCAATATCGATAACCTGAACGCTCTTGATCCTCAGTGCTACCTGCCGATAGCCAGGCAGATCGTCCAGGTTTGCCGGGCGCTCTCCGGTGCTCCACTGATTATAGGCGGCGCCGGTTTTTCCGCCGCTCCTGAAGGAATCCTGCGCTACCTGGATGTAAGTCAGGGAATCGTGGGCGAGGGAGAGGAAGCCATTGTGCAGATCGCCGACCGGTTAAGCGCCGGAGCTTCCTTGCACGGTGTGCCGGGGCTGGTTCTTCTTGAAGGAGACAGAGTGAGCTATAACCCGCCAAAGCTGATCATGGAACCTGACACCCTGCCTTTCCCAAGCAGGGACCTTTTGGACCCAAGCTACGATACCTACCCTGGACTCCACTTTGTGCCTGTTCATGGGATATTGAGCGTCCGGGGCTGCATCTTCGGATGCGTGCAGTGTCATATCCCGAAAGTTATGGGAAAGTGCCTGCGCAGGCGCAAACCCTCACTGGTCGTGGACGAGATCGAACAGATGTGCAGCCGGACCGGGGAGTTTTATTTTCTCGACTCCTGCTTCACCGCAGATCTTGATTATGTCAGAGCCATCTGCCGTGAAATGCTCGATCGCAAGATCAATGTCGGATGGCACTGCGCTTCCGTGCTCAACGATCTTCCATCTGATCTCATCGAACTGATGATGATGTCAGGATGCGGAGCCATAGATTTTGACCTTCCCTCGCTGTCCAACCGGATGCTGAAAAACTTCAACCTCCCGCCGGTAGTAGAAAAGGTGAAAAATACGATCCGCCGCTGCCAGGAGTATGGTCTTTTGTTTACCCTGGGCCTGATCTTCGGCGGCCCGGGCGAGAACCGGTCCACCATCCAGGAAACCCATGAGGCTCTGCTCGAACTCGACCCCTTTGTTGTCCACTGCAATATCGGGGTGGCCATGTATCCGGATACCGCCCTGGCCCGGTATGCCGCAGAGGAAGGGCGGAGCGTCGATGAGCGAAACTACTGGCCTGTGTACTATACATCGCCGGAAACAAGAACGGCCATGGATCTGATCTACAGTATCGCTTACGATCATCCAACCTGGCTGTTTAACGGGATTTCGCCGTTGTCAGACACTTCACCCGGACAAAAGAGCGGATAATGCCATGAGTTGCGAAAATCACGTATGCGGCTGGACAGGCAAGTCTTTGTGGGTCGATTTAAGCAGGGGAACCCTCGCCAGCGAGCCATCGGGACAGGAGTTGCGGCAAGGGTACCTGGGCGGAGCCGGTATGGCTGCCCGTCTGCTCTACGACCTGAACCCGCCGTCGATTCAGCCGCTGGATGAACAGGCACCTTTGATCTTTTCGACCGGCCCCCTGGTCGGGGAGCGGTTTCCCGGAGCATCGCGCCTGTCCGCAGTTGCCCGCAGTCCCCTGACCGGTATTTACGGAGACTCCTCATCAGGCTCAAGGTTCAGCATGGCCATGAAATGGGCAGGATATGACCTGATCGTTATCCAGGGGAAAGCGCAACGGCCATGCCTTCTGGTCATCGATCAGAACGAGCGGCCGCGAATCGAGTCTGCCGATGATGTCTGGGGTATGGACTGCTTCGAGACGGATGAGGTGCTGCAAAAGCGGTTCGGCTCCTGTGAGGTTGCCCGGATCGGCCCGGCAGGAGAAAACGGCGTCCGCTATGCATCCATTGTTGCCGGGCACAGGCGCTTTGGCGTTCACGGCCGGATGGGCATGGGCGCGAAGATGGGCGCAAAACGTTTAAAGGCGATCGTTGTCAGGGCCACCCCGCGATCCTTTTGCGCTCAGCCGGAAAAACTCGGCCAGGCTGCCAGGCACTTCAGCCGCCTCATGGCTTCGGTCCCGACCAACGAGCCGATCAGAAAGTATGGCACGCTCCATATTATAGCCTCCAGCACCGCTTCCCTGGGCGGGCTGTATGGACGAAATGCCCGTGACTTTTTGCCGCTGTTCGAACTCGACCCCTTAAGTCCCGAGCTCTTCGAAGACAAATACAAGACCGGTCAGACCGGATGCCCTTACTGTCCGGTGGCCTGCACCATGAGATGGAAGGCTAAAGACCCTGAAGCGGATGGCCGGGAAATGGCAGGACTGAAGGCTGAATTCGGGCAGGCGCTGAACCTTGGGCCGAACCTTGGCATATTCGACCTGCCCTTTGTTCTTCGCCTCAGCCATCTGTCAAACCGTCTGGGCATCGATGCTGCCGAATTCGGCCGCGTGGCCGGACTGGTCATGGAGTGCATGGAGCGGGGACTCATCAAAGAAACCGATACCGACGGTCTCACCCTCAGGTGGGGCAACGCCAGAGCTGTCGAAGCCCTGATGCTCAAGACCGCCCTGGGGCAGGGGTTCGGGGCTTTGGCTTCTCTCGGTGTCAGGCGTTTGGGTGAAATACTGAACGTGGATGGCCGCTATGCCTTCCATATTAAAGGGGCTGCCATGGATGCCATTTCCAATATCCCCTGGACGCTCTCTTTTTGCACCTCACCCCGTGGAGGGGACCATCTCAAGGCCCTGGCCTTTTTTTCCTTCGGCGTCAGTCAGACCGGGCCGCAAAAAATCTGGGGAGAAGCAGCGGAACAGGCCACCGATCCACTTTCCCATGAGGGAAACGGACGGCTCATCTGGTGGCATGAAAACTTCAAGATGCTTCATGACTGTCTGGGGCTGTGCGTGAATGCAACTCAGGGGATAAGCATGCTCGGTGAAGAAATGCTGGTTCAGGATCTGGCCAGGCTCTATACCCTCAGCACCGGTATAGAAACCGATGCGCAAGAGATCATGACCGGTGCCGAGCGCTGCTTTCAAATCGAGCGCGCCTTTAATGCCAGGCTCGGGATATCGAGAAAGCATGACTCGTTTATCCGCCGTGATGTGAAGAACGATCCTTTGTGCCAGCCCGATCCGCAGTTTGCCGATATTGCGCCGGTGCATCCTCATCTGGCCATCGATCTTGACCATCCGGGCATGCTCGATGAATATTACCAGTACCGGGGATGCTCATCCAATGGCCTGCCCACGAAGATGCGCCTTGCCGAGGTGGGGCTGAGCGAAGTGATCGATGATCTTCAAAAGTATCAGGCCATTGCCGAGGACGATGTCATCCCGCTCAAGACTATTACTCGTCACCAGCCATAATCCGGCAATTACCGCAACTTATCACCAGCTATTATTTATCATCAGCCGTAATTCATCACCAGCCATAATACAGAGCAGGGGAAAACTATGACAGATACCTATTTACATGGCGGCTGGGCTGGCAGAATGCTCTGGGTCGATCTTGAGAATTCGCAGCTTCAGATAGAGCCGCTTCCGGAACAATTGGCCACACAGTATATCGGCGGTCCGGGGATGGCAGCCCGGCTCCTTTACGATTTAAACCCGCCATCCATTCCGGCGGCAGCACCCGATGCCCCGCTTATCTTTTCCGTCGGCCCTCTGGTCGGGGAGCGGTTTCCCGCTGCCGTGCGGATGAATGTCTCAGGACGCAGTCCGCTCACCGGGATTTATGCCGACTCCTCGTCGGGAAGCCGTTTCCCACAGGTATTGAAGTGGGCAGGGTTCGATATCATCGTTATCAGAGGCAGGGCCAAGGAGCCGGCTCTTCTGGTCATCGACCAGAATCAGCCTCCCTACCTGACATCAGCCGCTGATCTGTGGGGGACCGATGTTTTCGAGGCAGACCGAAGGCTGCTCGAGCGGTTCGGAGAATGTGAGACTGCCCGCATCGGACGTGCAGGAGAAAACGGGGTCCTGTACGCCAACATTATAGCGGGACGCCGAAGGATCGGAGTTCATGGGCGAATGGGAATGGGAGCACTGATGGGCTCGAAGAATCTGAAAGCCATCGTAGTTAAGGCAAAACCCCTGTCGCGGTCCCGCCATGGTGAAGAATTGAAAGGTTTTGCCTCTTCTATCTTTGATCTGATGCGAAAATCCCCGACCCTTGATCCGCTTCGCCATTACGGCACGCTCTACGTTGCTTCGGCAGCGAGCGCATCCATGGGAGGGCTTTACCTGAGCCGCAACTGCCGGGAATTTCTGACCCTCGATCAGATAGACCTCATAGACCCGGAGCTGTTCGCCACCCGGTACAAGACCGGCCAGACCGGGTGTCCGGGATGCCCTTCTCCCTGTACCATGCCCTGGGCAATTAAAACCGGCAGCCAGGGCGAAAGGGAAGATATCAGAGGGAATAAATTCGAGTTCGGGCAGTGGGCCAGCCTCGGGCCGAATCTGGGACTGCTCGATCTTGAGCCTATCTTGCAGCTCAGCCATCGCTGCGACCACCTGGGCATCGACAGTCATGAGTTTGGCCATGTGGCCAGTCTCGTTATGGAGTGTATGGAACGGGGCATCATTTCCGAGAAGGATATAGACGGGTTGCAGCTTCGGTGGGGAAATGCGAAGGCTGTCTTCCAACTCATGGACATGGTCGCAAATCAGAAAGGTTTCGGCATTCTGGCAGGCAAGGGAGCCCGCTGGTTGAGCGAGGCCATACCCGGTGCCGAAAAATATGCCATTCATATCAAGGGTGCATCCATGGACGTCATCCTGAATCTGCCCTGGAGCCTCTCTTTTTGTACTTCCACGCGGGGAGGAGACCATCTGAAAGCCATGCCGTTCTTCGCTCTGAGCCTCGATCAGACAGGACCGCGAAAACTCTGGGGAGATGAAGCGATAAAAGTGACCGATGCACGCTCACCCTTTGGCAGCGGCCGTCTGGTCTGGTGGCAGGAGAATTTCAAGACCCTTATCGATTGCCTGGGGCTTTGCATCCACCCTGTGCAGGGCCTGGCGGTTCTTGGCGAGCATATGCTTTTTCAGGATCTTGCCCGCTGCTATAGCCTCCTGACCGGTATCGAGGTGAGCGCCGAAGGATTGATGACGATCGCCGAGCGCTGTTACCAACTGGAAAGGGCCTACAATGCACGCCTGGGATTGGGGCGAAAAGCCGATGGGTTTAACAGGCGGGATGTAAAAAATGACCCGCTTTGCCAGCCGCCGCCTGAATTGGCTGATCTCTACCCACCCCACCCTCACCTTGATGTCGATCTCGATCAGCCGGGAATGCTGGATGAATATTACCAGTACCGGGGTCTGTCTCAAGGCGGGTTCCCGACTTATAAGCGGCTTTTGGAAAGCGGTCTTGCAGATATCATCGCTGATCTTCAGAATTACCAGGCAGTGGTCGATTCCCCGGTTCTGCCGCTTGCGAATATCGTAAATCATCAACCATGAACGGGATCGAAAGACTATGCTCAAAAGCGCAACTCTTGCTTCCATCCCCGTAGGGTTGATATGGGCAGGCATCGTGTATGTCCGGGCAGGGCATATCGTTCCGGCCATGCAGGGAAACGCCCCCTTTCATACCATGAGCTTTGGACAGGTCAGGGCCTTTTTGACCGTGTTATTCGGCCTGGCCGCTTTTGGCCCTGGCCTTTTAGCCGCATTTTTGTACTCGTTCGTTTCATCACGGCTGCACTGGGGTATGGGCAGTTTTCTTATGCTCCTGCTTGCACTGGCCGCAATCGGAAGCCTTGCGGCCGCTGCTCTCAAGACTCCCTTTGTGGCGGAAAAAACAGTCATCCACTTTGTGGCAGCCCTGGGATTTGGTCTTCTCATTCCATTGCTGATATAAAAAATTATGATAAAAATTTTCGAATGGGTTATCGATTACCCCTTTCGGGCCTTGGTGGCGATCCTTTTCCTGACCTTCTTTTTCGCCTCCCAGATGTCCAAACTGGTGTTCGAAGCAGGCTTTGACAGCATGCTGCCAAAGACGAATGCAACCTATGTGCTCAATGAGCAGGTTAAGGACCGGTTTTCCCTGAAAGATCCGGTCATCGTGGTCATGGAGGCACCGGGGACTGTTTACCAGGCGGAATCTTTGGCTAAACTCCACAGGCTCACCATGAAAATCAAAGACCTGCCCGAAGTCATGGAGAATAAGGTCCGCAGCCTTTCCACCTTCAGGCAGATCCAGCCGGACGAGGGAGGCTTTCGGGTCGAGCGCATTATGAGTGCCCCCCCTGAGGATGCCCAAAGCGTTGACACGATCCGCAAAATGGCCGAGGGAGACAATCTGGTCAAGGGGCGTCTTGTTGGCAAAGATGGCAAGTCAGCGGCCATTGTTTTTCCTTTGCGGGATGGGGTTGACTCTCTTCTTTTTTACCAGGCGTTGCAGACTCTTCTCAAGGAAGAGGAAGGCCCGGAGCGCTTTTACATCTCGGGCCGGCCTGTCCTGACCGGGATATTCGGCGATTTTGCCCGCAAGGACATGCGGGTTCTCTTTCCTCTGGTCCTTCTGGTAGCAGCGCTGCTCATGTTTATCGTCTTCGGTAATCTGCGATGCGTCTTTTTGCCACTTTTCGAGGCCATGCTCACCGTATTATGGACATTCGGTGCACTTTCTTTCTTTGGCGTACCGCTGTCACCGGTTCTCACCATGCTGCCCCCTTTGCTTGTTGTCGTCGGTGTAGCCGATGACCTTTATTTTTTAAGCCGCTACCAGGATAAAGGTATTCAAAATCCCAACTGGAGTCCTCAAAAGATTGCCAGGGAAACCATTACCGAGCTGTGGCGTCCCCTTATGGGTACATCACTTACCACCATGGTCGGCTTTCTGGCTTTCCTGCCCTGTGAAATCCGCCCATTAAGCTACCTTGGATACGCCAGCGCCTTCGGGATTCTAGTGAGTACCTGCTTTACCTTATTTCTCATACCAGCTGTCTTTGTCCTGCTTCCGGTCAGAGCACCGAAGAAATGGTGGTCTGCCAAAGGTGAAGAAAGCTTTTTTGCCCGGCTTTCCGGCTTCGCTCAAAGGATCATTGTCCAGCATCCGGTCTGGCCTCTTTGCTGTGCCGGGATACTTCTGATCGTCTCTCTCGTGGGTGTCGGCAAAATTTATATCGATGCTGGACTGTTGTCCGATTTAAAACCGGATAGCGATATCGTTGTTGCCTCGCGCTACATCAACGATCATTACAGCGGCATCGTGACCCTTCATGCCATTGCCGGGGCAGCCGGCGGCAGGGATTTTAATGACCCGGAACTTTTAAGCGAAATGAGGCGGTTTCAGTTCTTTATGGAGTCTTTGCCGGATATCGGGAAAAGCCGCTCCCTGGCCGATCTATTAGATCGCATCAACCGGGTGATGCAGGCCGATGAAAGCGGCACGAGGGTACAGCCGGAAACGCGGGAGCTGATAGCCCAATATCTGTTCCTCTACTCTCTGGGAGCAGGGCCGGATGAATTTGAAGAATTTGTTGACAACGATTACCGTACTGCCATTGCCACCTTCTTTATCAAAAAGGACAATGCATCCAGCTTAAGCCAGATCATCTCTAAGGCCCAGGACTACCTGCACAGTCTGAAAGAGCATCACATTCAGTGGAAGTTTGCCGGAAGCGGAACCGTTGTGACCACCATGGTCAACCTGATGGTTCGGGGACAAATTTGGACGCTGATTCTGGCCATGGCCGGAGTATTTATCGTGGTTTCACTCCTCATGCAATCGCTGGCTGCCGGTATCCAGGCCATTGCTCCCATCAGCCTGGCTGTCCTGTTCGACTTTGCCATCCTCGGCTTCCAGGGGCAGCCCCTGGGATTTGATTCGATCCTTATGGCTGGCATGGGAATCGGCATCGGAGTGGATTTCACGATCCACTTTTTGAGTGAATACCGGCATCACATGCAGGATGGCGGCTCCTTCGCGGATGCCCTGGCCGCCAGTTTTCAAGGCAGCGGCAAGGCAATCCTGATCAATGTCATTGTCATCTGCTCCGGTTACTTTGTCCTTCTTTTTTCGAACTTTCCACCGATCCGCCAGACAGGCTGGCAGGTGATCATGGTTATCATTACCAGTTTTTTCACCCTGTTGTTCATACTGCTGCCTGTACTCAGGGTGTGCACAAAATCGAGTATGGAGGGAAAAATCTTTGAAAAGTAAAAACTGTTCCTTTGCGATTCCGCTCTTCTGCCTGATGATCCTGATGCACTGCGGCGCGTCTTTGGCTGCATCGAAGCCTCAAGTTACCGCCAGGGAGGTGATGGAGCGGGTAAAAGCCCGTGACCGGGGAGATGATATGACAGCCGATATTAAGGTTATTCTCACTAACCGCCACGGGGAAAAGCGCAGCAGGGAGATGAAAACCTGGCGCAAGGATATGGAATGGGGAACCAAAACGAGGCTTCTGATTACCGCTCCGCCCGAGATTGCCGGAGTCGGGCTGCTGAGCTGGACGTATGATGACGAGGACAGGGATGATTTGCAGTGGCTCTATATCCCGGCACTGAAAAAGGTCCGGATGATTACTTCCAGTGAAAAAGGCGACTATTTTATGGGAACGGACTTCACCTACGATGATATGGATGAGGACCTGAGCATTAATGACTATGATTACAAAATTCTGGAAGTCTACGAGCAGGATGGAAAAACCATGTACCGCGTAGAATCGATACCGAAGACTGAGCAGACAGCGCGAAAGCTGGGCTATGGACGGATAATCCATGAGATACGGGGTGACATCTGGATGATCGTTCACTCCCGGATGTTCGACCGCAAAGATCGTCCGCTGAAGCACCTTGATATTCCTCATATAAATAAAATCAATGACATATGGACGCCGAACATGCTCATTATGGTGAATGAGCAGACCAGTCATTCGACCGTCTTCGAATTTTCGAACCTTCAGTATAACAGCAGGTTAAAAGACGAACTCTTTGACCGTAATTATCTTGACCGTGAGTAACGTGTCCATTATGGAACACTCAGGGTTTGGAGGGTTTTCATCATGATAGATAAACAGCCAAAAGTAGCAGCCATTCAGGTAAATCACTGCGGCAAGATCGACGCAGCCCTTGACCGGGCATACAAAGTAATCGAGGCCAATATCAACGGGGAATTAAAAGGGGTGGACCTTATTGGCTTTCCGGATCATTGGCTGCATACGGCCCACCCCCATAAAAATGTGGAAAAGATTCCGGGGCCGACCACTGACGCCGTTGGAGATCTGGCCCGTAAGTATAATGCCTATGTGGTCATTTCCCTGTATGAGCAGGGCGAGCCCGGCAGATTTGTCTGGTTGAATCATCCCATGCCATACAAGGTGTATAACACCAATGTGCTGATCGGACCGGATGGCAGGGTCGTCGGAACGCACAGAAGGACCAATTTCACCATCTGCGAGGCATTGGGGAATGATTATAACGTGTTCGACACCGAGATAGGCAGGGTTGCCATGACCTCCTGCGGCGAGATGTGCTATCCCGAGGTCATGCGCATCTATGCTCTTCAAGATGCTGATTTTCTGATCTGGACATCCACCCATATCGATTTTCGTGGTATCGAACATATGCCCGCGGACAAAATGCCCTGCAAAGCGCCTCCCCTGGATCTGCCCCTTTTGTACTGGAAGGTTCAGGTACGCAATTCCATGAGAAAATGGCAGGCGTGGAAACCCCCTGTTTTTTCGAGCGTCGTTGCCTGGCAGAACGATTTTGTGGTGATCTGTGCCAATAGTTCGGGTGAGGAAGCTTTGGCCGGTACTGCCTATAAGATGCAATACCTGGGAGGCAGCCGCATTTCCTATCCCTTTGGCATACTGGCCAAAGCGGGTGCCGAAGAGTGCGCGATTGCCGCTGTAATACCGGATCTTGAGGAGATGAGGCAGATGCGCGAATTGTTCAGAGCCAGCCGTCGTCCAGAGACTTACGGCCTGGTCTCTGCCCTTGAGAACCTTCGGGCAGAGAAGCCCTGTGCCTCGGATTCTTTTGCCTCGACCTGGTCATCCCTGAGCGGAGAGCGCCAGTGCTATTTTCCACCTCTTGAAGAAGGATCGAACCAAGAATGAGCAGCTATGAAAAAGTGCTTCTGATTCAGCCGCCCAAGCCCCGCAGAGGGAAAACCTTTATGGAACCATACCCTTTGGGGCTGGCTTATGTTGCCGCCTACCTTCGGGATATCTCGGATGTACGCATCCTGTCGACCATGGACCAGGTCGATATCCCGCGAATTCATAGAGAGATCGAAGAATTTAATCCCGATCTTGTCGGCATCAGTATCAGTTTTATAACCGCAACCGATAACGCCATCCGAATCGCTTCTGCCATCAAGCAGTTGCAGCCGGGTCTTTCGATCATAGCCGGAGGGCAGGCTGCTACCTCCATTTCCGATGTGCTCTTTCAAACAGGGGTTTTCGACATGGTTTGTCATGGCGAAGGTGAAATGACGGTCCGCGATCTGGTCAGTCGCGGCGGACCGGACGGTGTGGCAGGTTTGAGTTTTATCCGCTCTGGACAGATCACGACGAATCCACGGCGGCCGGTCATCCCCGATCTCGATGAGTTGCGTTTTCCCGCCTATGACCTGGTGGATTATCCTCTCACCATCCTTCACCTGATCGACACCAGCCGGGGATGTCCCTATGATTGCACCTTCTGCTCGGTACGCCGCTTCTATGGCCCCGGTGCTCCCTACCGCACGGCGTCTCCTGAACTGGTGGTGAAAAAAATCGAATACCTGATCGAGCACTATGGAACCAATGTCTTTTTCCTGGTAGACGATAATTCCACCATCAGTATGAGTCACATCGAGAATCTGTGCCATCATATCCTGGACAGGGAATTGAAGATAGGCCTGGTAACCCAGGCGCGTGCGGATGCCATTGCCAGACATCCGGAAATAGTCGAACTGATGGCCAGGGCGGGCTTTATCATGGTGGCCCTCGGGCTTGAAAGCGCCAATCCGAAGACCCTGGCCCTGGCCCAGAAGAAAACCGAGGTAGAGGTGGGAGTAAGAGCTGTCGAGATCCTCAAGCAAAACGGCATCCTGACCGCAGGGTTATTCATCATCGGTTTTCCCCATGAGGACGACGGGCTGATGAATCAAACCTTAGAGCATGCCAAACAGCTCGATCTTGATATCTATAATCCCAATGTACTCACTCCCTTTCCCGGCAGCCTGGACTATGAAGATTACCTGCGAGCAGGACTTTTGCTCGACCGCAAATGGGTAGATTACGATCCCACCCGCGACTCGGTCATTGCCAGTGTAAGGCCGGATATGGGGAGGGTTCTTGCAGACCAGATCCGGGATTTTTACCTGCGGTCGGACTGGATTACGAACCATTTTTCAGGCGGTGGAGCACGGTTCATTGTCAAGACCTCTTTCAGTGTACTGATGGACCCAGAAGGAGAGCAGTTCGGTCCCAGGGCTTTTGGTCAATGGAAAGAGCTTTTCATTGCCTGGGGGAATCTGGCCAACCGGCAACTGCACGCCAGCCTGCCGGGCTATCGGGCGAATATCGGCTTCAGGACTAAAAACCAATCCTTTACCCTCATTATCCAGGAAGGCATGATCAAGGGAACCGAGCCGGGCCAGAAAGAGCCTGACCTGACCTTAAGAACCGACGATGACACCCTGTGCAGCCTGTATGCCTCGCAAACCTATGACGCGTTCAGCGGACTGTTCAACCGTCGTATCCATCCAGATTCGAGCCCCGGCCTATTATTGTCCTGGATACGCTGGACCAATCTCCTGCAAAAGGAATTAGCCATGAATGCACATCAGGGACCTGCGTTCAATCCGCCGGTGGTTTTTAAAATCATTCAAAAGAACCTGCGGGAGGCAAAAGGTTCTTCCCACAAGCAGGGACGGGGAAGTTGCCGCCTGGCCGTGACCGGCGGGCCGTGCCTTGAGCTTCAGGCGCGAAATAGCCGCCTGTCGCTGGAATTTTACGATTCCGACGGCGATCCGGACAGCGGCATTGCGGTGCCTGATGCGGCTTTGGCTTCGTTTCTGAAAGGGGATGGAGCTTCCTTGTGCAGGACGATCGGGGAGTATTCCCAAGGGAACGGCGGTCAGAATCTGAGCCTGGTCGCTGAAACCATTATGCAGTATTGCCAGGCTGCCGGAGATCTCGCTCATGAAAAATAATAGAAAGTATCACAAAGTGTATTTTTCCATTCCTGCCGCAGCAGTTCTGGCGGTTTTGTGCATCCTCATCGCCTGGCCCGCTCCCACTTGCGGGGCAAAGACACCGAAGGCGGCAGTCTCCTCTGAGCCGTCCTCTTCTCCATACTCTCAAGGGAATACAGGACCCGATGCAGCACAGCTCGTGAAGGCAGCCGATGAGGCGCTGGTCAGGGATACGGCCATCTATACCATGAAAATGATCGAGTATAAGAAAGAGAAGGTTGACAAAGAGTATACCATTGAAGTCTGGATCAAGGGGAATGACAAAACCATCATCCGGTTCCTGGAACCTCCCAGGGAGCGGGGAAGAGCCATATTGATGAACGGAGATGATATGTGGATGTACCTGCCGGATGTGAACCGCAGCATGAGGGTATCTCCCAAGGCACGGATGATGGGAACCGATTTCTCCAATGCGGATGTTGCCAATATGAGGCTTCTCGATGATTATTCGGCCCGGATGATCGGCCCGGATACCCTGGACGGCGGGGCACAGGGCTATAAGCTGGAGTTGAAGCGCCGTCATTCCAAGGCGGTCTATGACCGAATTCTCTATTGGATCGGTCTTGATCATAACCTGCCGCTTCGCCGGGAATTCTACGTTATTTCGGGCAAGCTGCTGAAAACCCTGTCGTATTCAGAACCTTGTGAAGTCTCCGGAAGGTTGATTCCCCGGCGCTGGACTATGGAAAGCGCACTCAGCAAAGACAAAAAAACGGTCATGACCACCGAGAAGGTTATCTGGAGCCCCGAGATCGATGATACCCTCTTTACGCAAGGGCAGTTATCGCGCTGGCAATAAAAGGGAAAGCCGAATTGATATCCTTCAAAAACTTCTTTTCCGGAATCTCTTGCGAACGGTTTTTTCTCCTTTGCTGCTGCTGCCTGATCCTTGCTGTCCTGTGCAGTGCTGCCTATGGAGAGGAGCCGGGGGGAGAGGAGCCCGGGTCACCGGGAGTAAAGGTCTATGGCTTTTTGGATTACTCCCTGACAGGTTTTTCCTACCGGTCAGAGTCACCATTTCTTTCGCCGTCAGAATCACCCGACGAGCAAATGAGCAGGTATGAACTGCGGCTGAATATAGAGCAGGGGATGACCGGCAAATTCGGATTCTTCACCCAGACCGTGGCCAGCTTTAATGACTCTTCGATGAATGACTCTTCAGGGAATGACACGGGCGGGGAGAGCGAAGCTACCGGCAAGGTGCGGTTCACGCAAGGTTTTTTCAATTTCCGGCCAGGCACTCACTTTTTTGTCCGGATCGGCAAGCAGCGCATCTCCTGGGGACGTGGACTTGCCTGGAATCCCACGGATTTCCCCCTTGAACCTACCAAAAATGCCATAGATCCCGAGGACCGCTCCGGCACCCAGAACGAAGGGGTGGTCGGACTGCGGCTTGAATTGCCTTTCCGCCATGTTACCCTGGCCGGGGTGTACCTGCCCGAATCCGAAGGGTATACCGAGCGCTTTGGGGCAAAATTGGAATTGTGCTTTTGGGGAAACGATCTGTCGGTCTCCTGGGTTCACTACCAGGATTCTTCTGAGACTGTCGCAAACGGGCAGGAGGAGCAGAGCCAGAACCTGGTGAACCAAAGCAGGGGGATCACCATGTTCGGTACTGACTTCAGCAGGGTCTTCGGAGCCCTGGAAATGCACCTGGAAGCTGCCTGGCGGCCAAAAGACCTTCGATTTCTTCCTCCTGAAACCGCTGAAGGAGACAATTCCCGGCAGCAGGTGAACCCCCTGATTGAAAAAAGAGACCCGACCTGGCAGGTATCTACCGGCGGCAGCTATACCTTTCCGGATGCGGACATGATGTTCACTTTCGAATACTTTTTCAATGGCCGAGGACTTAACCGGTCTGAAAGCAGGAGGTTTCTCGCTGCTCTCGACAGCCCGGATGACGGCTCAGTGCGGATGGATGTAGCCTCGCTCTATGACCCGACGAAATTTAACCGTCACTACGGTGTAGTCAGCCTGATCGGATTGCGGCTTCTCGACGATTTCTCCTGGTCGATGACAGCTCTGATGAATCTCGAAGACAAGAGCTTTGCACTTCGTCCCTATATTGAATATTTCCCGACCAGCCGGACAAGTGTCCGCTGCGAGATGATGCTGTTTTGCGGCCAGGATGACGCCGAATTTGGTTTTATCCCGCTGCGTTCACAATGGGAAATTGGTATCAATTTCTCGCTCTGAGTATATCTTAAGTTCCCGCTCTGAGTACCACCCTGCGTACATCGGGACACTCCAAAGCACGTTAAGGAGCTTACATGAATAGCATTCCATTGATTCAGACCCGAAGGTTGAGCAAAACCTATCTTTTGGGCAAGACAAAGGTTCCTGCCTTGCAGGATGTCACCTTAAGCTTTATGCCTGGCGAGTTTGCAGCCATTGCCGGGCCGTCCGGATCGGGCAAGACGACCTTGATGAACCTGCTCGGCTGTCTTGACAAGGCTACCGAAGGACATTTATTTCTGGAAGGAAAAGATATCGGTGAATTGAACGAACCAGGTCAGGCGGCGGTGCGCAGTCGAAAAATAGGATTTATTTTTCAGAATTTTAATTTGATTCCCGTGCTGACGGCTCAGGAGAATGTCGAGTTTCCTCTCCTGCTTCATCCGGTTTCGAATCAGGAGCGGCGCAAGCTGGCAGTACAATGGCTTGCGGAAGTCGGGCTTGCCGACTACAGCCGCCACCGGCCGGATGAACTCAGTGGCGGCCAGCGTCAGCGGGTGGCGATCGCGCGGGCACTGGTGACCAACCCGGCCCTGATCCTGGCGGATGAACCAACCGCCAACCTCGACTCGGTAACTGCCAGGACCATCCTCGATCTTATGATTCGCTTAAACCGGACTCACGGCACCACCTTTTTGTTCTCCACCCATGATAAGCACATTATCGATTGCGCAAGACGGGTTATTTCACTGAAAGACGGCAGGGTAATCAAAGATGAAATGGAGTAGCAGGCCCGGCCACGATCAGGGAGCGGTCTTTTTTGTTTTCCTGTTCACGGTTTTTTTGATTCTGTGCTCCACAAAAGGGTCGTGTTTTTCATCCAGTGGCGAGGTCCTGCATCTGACAGGTTTTTTGCGCACGAGAAGCTATCAGCTCTTTTCATCAGACCAGAGCACGCAGCAGGAAAAAACATCCGGTGATTACTTCATTCTTGATCTTTTAAGCCGCTTTAAGCTCGAGACGAAACACGAATCGTTCAGAAGTCTTGCCGTGTTCGATGTCGAGCAGGACTTGCGGCAGCAGAGCGACAGTGATGCCAACCTCAATGCATGTGAGTTTTATGGCCAATGGCGCGGCAGGCACCTCGAACTCACCGCCGGCAAGCAGATTATTCCCTGGGGGGTAGCCGATGGATTCATTCTGACCGATCTCATCAATCCGAGGGATTGCCGGCAATTTATTATTCCCCGTCTGGACCGAAAGACCAGCAACGATTTTTTGATCGGCGTGCCAGGCTGCCGTCTGAAATTCATGTCCGGGCCTTTTTTATTCGAATCCGTCTGGATTACCCGGTTTGTCCCCGGTAAATATGATGAGGAAGGCATCTGGGCCTTTGCCCCCCCCTCCTCTGGAGGGGAAAATCCGGAAGCGGAGACTCCGGAGCCGAATTTCGGCAACTCCGAAGCCGCAGCACGGCTGATGGTGAATGGACCCCGGTCACAGCTTGCCCTGTGCGCTTTCTATGGCTGGGACGATGATGCATCCTATCGGTTTGATCAAAAGACCATGCAGTTGCGCCCTTTTTATTCGAGGCTTCGCGCCTTTGGAATGCATTTTGAGGCCTCGGTTTTCTCCTCGATCTGGCGCTTCGAGGCGGTCCGGCGGGCAGGTGACGACCGAAACGGTGATGACCCCGGCATCGCCAACGATTCGGTGCGGGCACTCATCGGCTGGGAGCGCACCTTATGGGGAACGACGACCGTGACTCTCCAATATTACACAGACCGGATGCTCAAGTACGAGGAGTACCGGAAGACGGCCTCTCGAAATCGCCCTTTGAGCGAGAAGGTGGCAACAACCTACAGTCTGGGAATCAACAGCAGACTGTTCCATGAATATGTGCAGCCGCAATTGATCAGTTACTATAATCCTCAGGCTCGTGAAATTTTTGTGAATGGCGAAATACAATATCTCCTCGTTGACCATGCCATTGTGCAGGCAGGAGTGAATTTGTTCGACACCCGCGATCAGGATGAGGGACTGTGGAAGTTCCGCAGGAATGATCACTGGTATCTCAATTTCTACTATTTTTTTTAGCCGATCAGTGAGCAATGATGAAAACCCCGCAGGCAAACAACCGGAAGAGAACAACCCATCTTATGCTGTTTTCTCATCCAGACGATGAGTTGTGGATCATTCAGCGCATGAAGAAGATTGCCCGGCAGGGCGACCGGCTTGTTTTGCGGTGGATGACGGCAGGTGCAAAGGATGAGAAAAGCCTCATCCGGCGTCAGGAATCACTCAGGCTGCTTGCGTATCACGGGTTGGGTGATGCAGATACCGGATTTTGGTCTTTCGAGGATGGAGAATTGATAAACCAGATGCCTGCGCTGTATGAGGCAGTCAGCGGTGCGCTCGATACTCTGTCTCCCGATTCGGTCTTTGTACCGGCCTACGAAGGCGCTCACCCGGACCATGACACATTGAATTTCATCGTTTCAGAAGCACTCGGCCGCAATCCTTCATCAGTGAGGACTGCCTACGAGTATCCAACCTATAATGGCTGGAAGTGCATATACATGCGCATGGGGGTCTTGGTTCCGCATGAGGAAAAAATGCAGTATACGCCAATGTCGCTTGGCGACTGGTTCCGGTTCTGGCGGAGTCTTTGCCTTTTCCGCTCTCAGCAGCCCATGCTGCTGATTATTAATTTCCTGTTCGGGTTTCAGCAGCTCCGGCAGCAGCTTTCAAGGGGCGAGAGCTTCAGGCCACTGCCGAAGTGGTGCTATACCGAGCTTCCCCATCCGGGCCGCCAGGCATATGAATTGTTTGTATCGGTAAAACCCGCTGATTTTCATGCAGCCGTAAGACAGTTTCAAATGAAGAGGAAGTAGTATTCATGGAGCACAAATCGGTTCATTTACCAGGGGCATTAAAACCCTTTCTCTTCCAGGATCCGGGCCTTGACCGCAATCCTGTGCGTACGCTGTACCGTGTTCACGGGAAGGTGGAAATTGAGATCGAGGAGCGGGTGAGAGCCGTATCATCCGGCTCTTCAAACAATTTATCAGGCAACCCGGCGGACTGCTATGAGGTGCAGTGGCGATGGAAGAAGGGATTTCGCTTCGGGATTCTCTCCCGGCAGGGACTCTGGCCAATGCGCCTTGAGCAGCGAAGCGGCGGCGTGCCTCACCTCGATGACCTTCAGGTAACGTACGAAAAGGAGCGCGCCCATCTGAACATACCGGGCCGTGATCTGTGCGAGTGGGTCACGGTACCTATGGGCGTTATGGAACCTAATCTCTACGCCTTTTCCCTGCAAGGGTTTCCCTTTGAAAAAAAAGAAAAGGTCGTGTTCAGTGAGCTTTTTCACTGGCCGACCGTGGTTAAAAAATATGCCCTCTATCAGGGGAAAGTGGACCTTAGTACCCGCCTCGGAACCTTTGCCTGCCATCTGGTTGAGGTCGGCAACCGGGGACTGACCAGGCATCTTGCTCCCAGGGTAAAATTCTGGTTCAACATTCATTCCCCTCACGAGATGCTGCGCGTCGAAGTTCCCAAGGGAACTTTCTGGGAAAGCGAAGTCATTGAGATCATGAGCGGTGAGGTGACCGGCCAGTCCACTCGGGCTGATAACGTTTATGGCTAAAGAGAAGAGAGAAAAGAGGAGGTGCCATTATTGCAATTCAGTTTAGCATGTAATTGGGATAAACAGTTCGTTGCCGAGTTAAGGCAGTATCAGGTCAAGGATGTTTTCGGCAAGCTTCCCCTTGATATCATCGGCGGCGGCCGTCCGGCGTTTCTTCTTCCTCAGATCGACCGGCCGGCTGTAGAGGATTACATCAGGGAAGTTCATGCCCATGATCTTGAGTTTACCTATCTCCTCAATGCGCCGTGCGCCGGGGGAAGAGAATTCACCAGTGAGGGCCACAGGGAACTTCTGGCGTTCATGGGCTGGCTTTCGGAGATCGGTGTTGATAGGATTACCGTAGGCACACCCTTTTTGCTGCAATTCATCAAACGTCATTTCCCTCATATCCAGGTGGCTGCATCGGTATATTGTCATGTGGACAGCATACGAAAAGCCAGGATTCTCGAAGATATGGGGGTTGATTTGATCACCCTTTCACAATCGCTCACCAGGAATTCCCCGGTGCTGAAAGCGCTGCGCAAGGCAGTGAAGTGCGAACTTCAGATCTATGTCAATAATACCTGTCTTCATGAATGTCCATTCCAGTATTACCATGCCAATACGGTCGGCCACAGTACGGAGATTCACGGAAGCCAGCGGGGATTTTTCATTGACTACTGCTACAGCCTTTGCACCCTGAAGCGGCTGAGTGATCCTGTGGAATTTATCCGCGGAGACTGGGTGCGGCCCGAGGATCTTCATTATTATGAACAGATCGGCTATACCCTGTTTAAACTCGCCGATCGGAAGAAGTCCTCCGCCTGGCTGCGGCGGGTCGTCAGTGCCTACTCACGGCGTGAGTATTGCGGCAATCTCGTGGATCTTGTCCCCTTCGGATTTGCCGATGAACCAGGTTCAGAGCAGGTGGCAGGGGAACTGCTGAACAGGCCGGATCTGGTAAAGAGAGACTATCTGAAATCCTGCGCCGGAAAGCGGTTCCCGCTTTATATCGATAATAAAGCCCTGGATGGATTTCTTGAGGAAATCATGGGCCAGCACTGTGAACTTGTCGGCTGCCGGTCCTGTACCATCTGTCAGCGCTGGGCAGAGCGAAGTGTGCGTACTACGGAGGAAAGCAATCAAGAAGCCCTTGCTGCCTTCGACAGCAAGGTGGATAACCTTATCGACGGCACTCTCTGGCCCTCTTAAGAGGGGAGAAGGATTTGCCCATCAGGCCAAGAGAGGGTGGCTCCCGGCCCTCTGGTCCTCTTAAGCCGGGGAAAAAATATCAGGATTTTCAATCATAGCCCTATTAAATTAAGGATAACGATACATTTAAGGAGGCTACATTTATGGTGAAGCGTGTTGTCATTACAGGCATGGGTACGGTTACACCCATGGGAATTGGTGTCCCTGCCTTCTGGCAGGGACTATGCGAAGGCAGATCCACGGTACAGAAGATCGATTTATTTGATCCTTCAGCCTTTCGGTCACAGGTCGCTGCGATAGTGCCGGATTTTAACCCAAAAGAGCTTGGTTTGACTGACGAGGAAATCGGCCGCATGGACCGTTATATCCAGTTTGCGGTCATCGCTGCCGATGAAGCGGTCAGGAATTCAGGACTGAATTTGACGCAGGAGGATCGCAGTCTTATTGGAACCTGTATCAACAGCGCCATCGGCGGTACTGCCAGGATGGAGCAAAACTGGCGGGAAGCCACCAAAGATGGTGCCTGTCCTCCTGATTGGAGAGCGGTGGATAAGAACCTGTACCTTTATGCTTCACCATATGCCATAACCTCGGAAATTGCCCAAAGGTTCACATTACACGGACCCGCTATCGGCATATCCACCGGCTGCACGACCGGGCTTGATTCTGCAGGCTATGCTTTTGAACTGATCAGGTCCGGTGAGGCAGTGGTCATGGTTACCGGATCGTCCGAGGCGCCGATCTGTCCTATCACCCTGGCAGCCTTCGATAAAATCGGTGCCTGTTCCACGTCCTGGAATCATGATCCGAAGCGGGCATCGCGCCCCTTTGACGCCAAGCGGGATGGTTTTGTACTGGGGGAAGGCAGCGGCATCATTATCATGGAGGAATATGAGCACGCCAGGGCACGGGGGGCGCACATCTTAGCCGAGATCATCAGTTTTTCATCCAATTGCAACGCTTTTCATATGACCGGCTTAAAACCCGATGGGATCGAAACTGCCTACTCCATCAAAAAATGTTTGACCGATCCGGGACTTTCGCCTGATTCGGTACAATACATCAACTCTCATGGCAGTGCTACGCAGCAGAACGACTCCCATGAAACAGGAGCCTATAAAAACGTGTTCAAAGACGCTGCCTACAAGATCCCCATAAGTTCTATCAAATCCTGCATCGGACATGCGCTTGGGGGAGTCGGAAGCATTGAAATTATCGCCAGCGTGCTCTCTCTTATGTACGATGTGATTCCTCCGACCATCAACATCGAGTTTTCCGATCCTGAGTGTGATTTGGATTATGTACCCCATAAAGCCAGGCAGGCCGAGGTGCACACGGTTATTTCCAATGCCAGCGGCTTCTCGGGACTTCATTCCTGCATCAGCTTAACCGAAATTGCAGCTTAGGTGAAAGCTCAGGATGACTCATATGCAAAAGCGCGTCGTTATCACAGGACAGGGAATTGTTGCTCCCGGAGGCCAGAACGTCCATGATTTCTGGAATAACATCCTTTCGGGGCAATCTCAGATCAAGCCCATTACCCGGTTTCCCGCTGCTGAAATCCCTGTGGCCGTAGCCGGTATGGTAGAAGACTTCGATCCTTTAAAGCATGCTATCAGCCGACAGTTCAGGGCACAGACGGATGTCGTTTCCCAATATGCTTTTGTGGCCACCAAAGAGGCCCTGCTCGATGCGGCTCTTGATCCGAAAAACATGGGAGATCCACACCTGATCGGCTTTCAGTTCGGAAACAATATGGGTGGTTCCGAATTCGGAGAGAAAGAGTTAGCCAAAATGTACACGGCCAAAGACCCCGGCGCTATCGGTCCCTATCAGGCCATAGCCTGGTTCTATGCAGCTACACAAGGGCAGATCACCATATCCTACGATATGCGAGGATACGGCAAAACCTTCGTCACCGAGTGTGTAGCCTCTTTTGATGCCTTGAATGCCGGATACCGGCTGATCAGAAACGGCGTGCTGAATATCAGTTTATGCGGTGGAGGAGAAGCCGGAATCGCTCCCTACGGATTGGTCTGCTACCATGCTTCAGGCTGGCTGTCAACCAGTGACGGACCGCCCGAAAGCGTGTACCGGCCTCTGGACAGAAAGGCCACAGGGATGGTCATGGCCGAAGGATCAGCCATGGTCGTTCTGGAAGACCTCGAACATGCACAGGCACGGGGAACAAGAATTCTGGCCGAAGTTCTGGGATTTGGCGCAACCATGGACGCAAGTCACATGATGAAACCCAGCACCGATCCCGGCCATTATGCCAGAGCGATTCGTGAAGCTCTGGCAAGCGCCCGCCTGAGCGAAGAAGAAATCGATCTGGTCAGCCCGGCAGGGCTCGGAAATGTCGAGTATGACCGGTCAGAGATCGAGGCTCTTATGCTGGCCCTCGGCCCTGCTGCCGGAAGACCCTTTGTAAGTGTGCCCAAAAGCGCCACCGGACACGGTATCGCAGCGGCAGGAGCTATTGACCTTGTCTTTGCCCTCAAGGCCATGCAACAGGAAATCATCGCTCCAACCCTGAACCTGGAAGAGCCGGTTATTCAGTCACCCCTTCGCTTTGTCGGCCAAAAGCCACAACCTGCACAGGTCCGCACCGCACTGCTTTTGGGAAGAGGAATGGGCGGTGCCAACAGGGCCATGATTATCCGGCGATGGGAGCCGTAGCTGCGAATAGCCGCAGCAACCAATAGCGGTAGCCAATAAATATATGATAGCCAGTATGCGCTCACATTTTCATAGCCAATCTATGGAGGTTCATGTATGATTACCAATAAGGATACCAATAAGGAAATAACGGAAAATAAAAATGCGGAGGCAGCACTCCGGTCAATTCTTGTAGAACAATTCGAGATTGCCGATGATTTGATCAAACCAGAAACATCCCTGGAAGAGGATCTGGGGCTCGACTCGTTGCAACAGGTCGAGCTTTTGGATACCATCAAGAAAAAGTTCAACATTTTCATTAGTAGACGAGAGGAACTGAAAACCTATGGACAACTGGTGAACAAATTCATACTTGCATATCAAGGGTAAGCAAGGGTAGGCAAGGATAGGCAAGGGTAGGCAAGGCGAAAGCAGCAACTCGCCATGCTTTACTTACTTACTTATTTATTTACATACGTGTTTACTTGCTCATTTAATCTGAAACGGCAACGAAATAACGAAGGCCAGGAGTAACGCCATGCACAAGAAAGATTTCCTCTTTACCTCAGAGTCGGTCACCGAAGGACATCCGGATAAAGTAGCGGATCAGGTCTCGGACGCGATTTTGGATTCCATTATAGCCCAGGATCCCATGGGACGAGTGGCGTGCGAAACATTAGTGACTACCGGCTTAGCCTTTGTAGCCGGAGAGATCACCACCAGGTGTTATGTAGACATACCCAAAATTGTCCGCAGCACGATTCGGGAAATTGGTTATACGGATGCTCAATATGGTTTTGATTACCAGACCTGTGCTGTACTCACTTCCATTGATGAGCAGTCCCCTGACATTGCCCAGGGAGTGGATGTCGGAGGTGCCGGAGACCAGGGGCTTATGTTCGGCTATGCCTGTAATGAAACCGAAACTCTTATGCCTAAGCCCATCCTGTTAGCCCACCGGCTGGCCCAAAGACTGGCTGATCTGCGGAAAAACGGCACTCTTGCCTATTTACGGCCTGACGGCAAAAGCCAGGTGACGCTGGAATACGTGGATAACAAACCGGTGAGGGTGGACAGCGTAGTCATCTCTACTCAACACAGCCCGCAAGTCGATAACAAGACCCTCAGGGAGGATATCATAAGCCAGGTCATTCGAGAGGTAGTTGATCCATCACTCCTTGACTCTGACACGGTCTTTTATGTCAATCCCACAGGACGGTTCGTGGTCGGCGGGCCCATGGGCGACACCGGCCTGACCGGGAGAAAAATCATCGTCGATACCTATGGCGGATTGGGAAGTCACGGCGGAGGGGCTTTTTCCGGAAAAGATCCCAGCAAAGTGGATCGTTCAGCTTCCTATATGGCCCGCTATATTGCCAAAAATATTGTAGCTGCCGGGATTTGCGAGCGCTGCGAGGTGCAACTGGCTTATGCCATAGGTGTGGAAAAGCCCGTTTCCATTATGGTGGATACTTTTGGCACCGGGCGGATTCCACTGAACCAAATCAGAGAAATCGTCTGGGACAATTTCGATTTAACCCCCCGTGGCATTATCAAGCATCTCGACCTTCGACGTCCTGTCTATAAAAAGACTGCCGCTTACGGCCACTTCGGGAGGAATGAACCGGAATTTACCTGGGAAAAAACCGACAAGGCAGATCAACTGCGAAAAGATGCCGGATTGGAAGAAGCCCTGGTAACGGTAGCAGGTTAAGGTAACGGCAGCAGGCTTAAGGGCAGGCCGTACGCTTTACTTCAAAGATCTCAAAGGGGGGAAGCCTGAAAGTTATAACAATGCCCTTGGATTGGAGGGGAAGGTGAAGAATATCACGTTCCCTCCTTTCGTTGACTTGTTTGAAATTGACCTGATTGGATTCTTGAGCAGGTATTGCCAGCTCAAACGAGTTCAAGCGATTGGATTTGGAGGGTTCAGTATGCAGAAGTATTCCCTGCTTGTTGTTGTATGTCTTATTTCCCTGCTTCTTACCAGTTGCCTGAAAAAGACCCCCTATGACTTCCTGCCGGATGAAAGCCTGAAAAATGTACACGACGGTATCTATATCGGGAAGGTCAAGAAAGGTCTTGAGAGAGCTGAGGTGGAAGTGACCATGAAGAGCGGAAAAATCGAACAGGTAAGGATAATCGATGTTATGGCGTTCGGATGGAGAAATAAAGCGGTCAGGGAAGGAATCCCCGAACAATTTGTCCAAAAACAAAGCCTGGATATCGATGCGATAACCGGTGCCAGCGGCAGCAGCCGGGCAATAAAAATGGCTGTCAGCGAAGCGTTAAAAAAATCTCTGGGAGAGCAAAAGTAAAAAAATCGGGATACCCGCACAATCGGGATGCCTGCACAAGGATATCGTCGCGATGAGGGTATTGAAAAAAAGGTTATTCTAAGGTTCAAAACCAGGCAGGGACCGGGACTGGGATTATGATCGGGGGCACTCCCTTTTGGAATTAATATCTTGTGAGGTCAATCCCTTCCAGTGGCGGGAAAGCCGCCTGGCCTTAAAAAACGCTGTAACGAACCGGTGTACTCAACATGCGTCAGCATAGGTGCCCCGGTTTTTTCTTTATTCTGAAACTTCGTTGAAAGAGCATAGATCCTTCTCTAATCACATCATGATAGAAGAGAGTAGATTAAGCATGGCAAGAGGTCTTGGTAAGTATACGGTGAGCTTTTATATTTTGATACTTTGTAATATTGTCATATTTTTCAATGTTTCGGCAATGCCCAATTTGCTGAACCAGTTGATAAAAGAGTTTTCGCTGGATTTTGCTTCAGCAAGCCGAATTATTTATTATTATATGTTTGCTTATGGGATATCTGCTCTGTTTGTTGTCTTTTTCCATGAAATCCTGAACAGATATAAATCACTTATCATATCCATGCACCTGATCATTCTTTTGAACTGTATTATTGCCCTGGTGAGAAACTATCAACTCATACTGATATGCAGGATATGGTGCGGAATATCAGGTTCAATTGTAGCTCCGACGAGTTTAACGATTATTAAAGATCTTTTCCACGAGACAAAAGAGGAAAAAATAGGATACCTTTTTGGAGCCAACTCGGTGGCCGGGATTACAGGGACATTGTTAAGCGGTTATTTTTCATGGAGATTACTCTTCCTGATACCTGCCATAATGGGAGTAATAGCTCTGTTTTTACTTGTCGCGCTTTTTCCCAGGCAGGACTTGCTGAGGTGTGACAAGAGGAGGAAAATGGGAGTAAAAAGGTTACTGGGAAATTATGTGACCATTTTTGCCCAAAGCAACCATATCAACGTATTTATTTTAATTTTTATCAATAGCTTTATTTGTACAGGCTTCTACTCATATTTCGGCTATCACCTGAAAACATATTATAGACTATCCCTCTTGGATATATCATATATACTTCCTCTATCCATAATTGGTTCAATCCTGATGAATTTTATGATAGGGAAAATTTCCAGGATATTCTCATCCGACAGAATTATCCAGGGAGGATTTTTCCTTTTGGCCATCTCGCTGCTTCTTTTTAAGGTCTCCTGGACCTGGATCATCGTTCTCATAATGCTCATCTTTGGCATAGCGCGAGCAATGATCCACAGTATGGCTGTCTCCTCCTGGCTGGATTTCCCTGAAAGCATAAGGAGCAATGCCTCTTCTTTTAATAGTTTTATTGTCTTTTTGGGCGGCAGCTTGGGAGTAAGAATCTTACCATGCTTTTTTCGAACCGCCGGATTTACCTTTGCCGCCCAATCGATAGCCCTGGCGATTATGGCCATCAGTTTACTCTCCACACTGGCTGTCCGGCTCCAGGCTCTCTCGAAATAACGTATCAGTGGTTCTTTGTACAACCTTGTACACCCTTTTGCTTCATGAAAATGCTAACGGGCAATGAATATTCATGGGCAATGAATGCTAACGGGCAATCATGGAAAAAATGTGAAGAAATACTGTAAAACATGTGGGAGTATTGCGTTGTCAAAAGAAACTCATTACAATGAGAGAGAATGATGTATTCCAAGTCCTAATGGTAAGGATTGCCTCCTAATAGTAGGGATTGCCTGGTGAAGACAAAGCTTTCCTATAAGATATTCTCCGTTTTCCTGTTGAACTGCCTGATGATCGTCGTCTTCATGGTTCTGATCATGCAGTTTTATTCTTTCAGAAATTTTGCGGACTATGTAAATAAGGTGGAAATGGAAAAACTGGGTGATCTTGTTCATGAGTTGAGTCTGGAATATCAAAAGCATCAGGGATGGCGTCATCTGAAAGATCCCTTTTATTGGCATGGAATAGTAAGACCCGTCGTATCTCGATATGATTTCAACGGCTCAGTATTTTCATCACCATCTTCGCCTCCTCCTGAAAAAAGAGATAGAATGCCACCACCAAAGGGGGATGGGAATCAAGGGAACCCACCGCGGATGGGACCGCCGCCAGAGGGGGAAAGGAATGCATGGCCTCCTCCCTGGCCCCCTCCGCCGCCGGCAGGGAGAAGAAACAGATGGCACCCGCCCCCCCCTCTGCCGGGTCATGATCCCTTGATGCTGGTGCCGAGGATCTCGCTTTTCGATAATCAGGAGCAACCGGTTGCAGGAGAAGCTCTTTCATCTGCGGATCATATTCTCAAGGAAATTGTCGTTGAGGGAAAAAGGGTTGGGTGGCTGGGGCTCAAAAAGAGAAAGAACTTATCGAGCCCATTGGAAAGTACCTTTATCTATAGCCAATCCAAGACATTTGCAATTATCGGCGGCGGGGTGTTGTTCCTTGCGGCTTTGGTCTCCTTTTTCTTCTCACGGCATCTATTGAGGCCCATTCAGCAATTGACCGAAGGGGCTCAGGCGATAGCTTTGCGAAAATTTGGAACGAGGATACAGGTAAATTCCACAGATGAATTGGGACAACTGGCTTTCGATTTTAATACCATGGCCCAGACACTGGAAAAATATGAGCGTATGCGTCAGCAGTGGATTACCGACATAGCACACGAGTTGAGGACTCCACTGACCATCCTGCGCGGTGAAATTGAAGCTCTGCAGGATGGTGTGCGGGATATAAGTAAGGAAACCATCGATTCGCTCTATGCGGAAGTGATGATTCTGAACAGGATAATACATGACTTACACGAATTATCCCTATTCGATACCAGGGTATTATCTCATAAAAAAGAACCTGTGGACGCTTTTCTCATCTTGAACGATACCCTGAAGATCTTCAACACCAGGTTTATTCAGCAACACATAACGGTTAAGGAACATCTGGACCCCGATCAAGGCGTTATGGTTCAGGGAGATCCGGACAGACTTGCGCAGGTATTCTCCAATCTGTTTGAAAATACGATTCGTTACACAGACCCTCCCGGAATTCTGCGAATAAGCCAATGCCAGACCGAGGCGGAACTCCATCTGATTATTGAAGATTCAGCTCCGGCGGTGCCGGAAGAAAAGCTTGATCTCATTTTTGAAAGATTATACCGGATTGATTCCGCAAGAACCCGCACCAATGGTGGAAGCGGTTTAGGCCTGGCCATCTGCAAGAGTATTGTCGAAGAGATATTCGGGGGAAAGATTACAGCCGGCCACTCATCTTTGGGGGGATTGCGAGTAGAAATCATGCTTCCCATGAGCCAGGGTAAGGAAAGCAAAATACACACCCAAAAAACCAGGGGAAAAACCTGATCGGCGCAGGATTGAAAAATGGCCAGACCGGCGCAGGATTGAAAAAATGACCAGGCACCATATTCTCGTTGTCGAAGATGAAGGGAAGATTGCCCAGCTTTTGAAGGATTATTTGGAAAAAGCCGGGTACTCTGTATCTGTCCTGGATAGAGGGGAACAGGTTATCCCATTCATCAAAAAGAGCATGCCGGATCTTATCCTTTTGGATATCATGCTGCCGGGCATGGACGGCATGGAAGTGTGCCGGGAAGTCAGGAAATTTTCAAACGTCTTCATCATTATGGTTACAGCGCGTCAGGAGGAAATCGACCGGATAGTCGGCCTGGAGTTAGGGGCGGATGACTACATCGGTAAACCTTTCAGCCCCAGAGAGGTAGTGGCTCGCGTCAAGGCAGTGCTGCGAAGGATGCACCCAAAACAGGAAGAAAAAAAGCTTACCGCCGGCGCTTTGGAGCTCAATGAAGACACACGCCAGGTAACCATCCATGATCAGGCCTTAGAACTGACTCCAAGTGAGTTTGGATTGTTAAAGGTAATGCTGACTCATCCAAACCGCGTTTTCCCGCGAAGTGAATTATTGAATCTGGTGCAAGGGTATGAGTTTGACGGATATGACCGCACTGTTGACACTCATGTAAAAAATTTACGAAAAAAAATAGCGATCCTGCTGCCGAATAAAGACGTCATCAGCTCGGTATATGGGGTTGGCTACAAATTAAATGCCAAGAATTTGGGGAGTGACTAATACCTTTTTGGGTTTTTCATTCCTTATTTTCCTCACCTCCCTTGTCTTCCTTTCTTCCTTTTTTCCTTTCTTCTTTTTTTCTCCCTATCTCTCTTTCTCCCTTTCTTTTGTTCTTTCTTCTATTTTCTCCTTATTTTCTTTCCCGGTCTGCCTTCTTGTCTTTTTCTTTTTTCTCCATATTCTTCACATACTTGCTCCATATTTTCTCCACAATTGGCTGGTATATTTTTAATGAACAGACAATTGGCATGCCACAAAAAAACCGGGGCCTCAATCATGGGCAGGACAGGTAAAAATGGTCATAGAAGGGAGGTGAAAACATAGGGAAACTAAATGATAACAGCAGGAAAAGGTATGGACACACGAAAGAGAATAGAGTGTCCGTTTAATACTTAATACTTAATACTTAATACTTAATACATTGATTAAGGAGAAAAACAGATGAAACCCTATTATAGAATAACCATTATATCTCTTTTATTCGTTTTCGTATTGAGTGTAACAGGAGCCTTTGCTCAACGATCCACGGTTCCTCAACTGAATCCCACCAGGTTTTCTCAACCATGTCCCTATTATCCTGGCGCAGGATTACAGCATCAAGGACCGCCACGCGGACCCAGACCTGTCCCGTCAGGAATCTGTACCGATGGGCAATATCTTTATGTTATGGATGGTAAAATAATTCATCAGTATACACTCGCCGATCAAACGCTTGTGCGCTCGGTGGAGTTGCCCCCGCCACCTGAACCTCCAGCCGACCCAACTGATTCGGGAAGCAACGGAGCGGACCTTGATGCGGGACTGGAACCTCTTGGCCAAAGACCGCTCCCTCCGGCACCCGGGCTGGCAGGGATCTGCACCGATAGCCAGTATCTTTACGTTATGCAGGCCAGGGTAATTCACCGCTATATGCTCCCTGATTTGACATTTGAGAGCACGATGCAACTCCCCCCGCCGCCGGAGCGACCCACGAAAGAATAATGCCTCTGTTTTTTCGTCCGTCCCCCCTGGGTGAAGAGTCCAGGGGGGACAGGAGAGGGGGAAGGCCATGAGGCTTCGTTGTATTTTAACGAATCTTTCCTTTTGGCCATTTTATTTTTTTGATACTGCCTGTTTGAAGTGCTTAAAAGAGATCTGACGAGGGCTGCTCAAGTCAGGATTTATCCTTTTGGTCATTATAATAAGGATAAGGCGTTTTGCCTTTACAGCAATTAACGACCAATCCGAGGATCTTCTCCTTTTTTTCTATCTTATCGATAGCATTACTCACCATTTCTCTTTGCGTAGATAATGCTTTAACAACAATGATGACACTATCTACCAGGGATGAGAGAACAACCGAATCAGTTACCGGGAGGAGAGGGGGAGCATCGATAATGATAAAGCGGTTATCATAGCGATGTTTTACCTCCTTGATCAGATCAGACATGTACACTGAGCTTATCAGCTCGGAAGGGTTTTCCGGCGGCTGGCCGGAGGTTATTACGTTTAGTTTATGGATTGAAGTTTTCGTTATAAAATCCGCCAGATTTGCACCATAGGTTAAATATTCCGCCAATCCTTCTCTCTCTTTTTCAAGACCGAGCACACGGGATACGTTCGGATTCCTGAGATCGGCATCTATCAGGAGTGCCGTCTCATGAAGCCCGCTGGCCAGTGATATGGCCAGGTTGATCGCAACCAGAGTCTTGCCTTCACCACTCAACGCGCTGGATATAAGGAAGACTCTTTTCCCATCCCTTTGGGATGCATCAAGCATTCGTGTTCTCAATTCCCGGTATTGTTCTGATGCCATAGAGTATGGTTCCCACAATGTAACGAGAAGGTTACTCAAGTTATGGTTGTTATGGTTACCGTTAATAAGATTTCCATTGTAAAGGTTATCGTTATCAAGGTTATCATTATCCAGATTATGGTTGTTCAGATTATGGTTATCCGGATTTTTTTTCTTTTTCCGGTCCCGCCAGAAGGACAAACCCCGTCTTTTTAATGCCGTATCTTTGTGAGCTAATTCCTCAATCTGAATAACATTTTCTAACTCTCCCCCGTTACGCCTTCCTTTATATACTTTTCCCAACATCTTTTTCATAAAATCCATTTTCTCTTTAAAAATTATGTAGAATGTTTGTGAATAACTCGCCCTTGCAGCCGGTCACCGGGTTCCATTCGCCCTGGTTGTCTTAGGCATATGCCCTGGTTATCTTATTACTATTTGGTTATTTTATTAAGATATAGGTACCCACCAATTCCTTTATAACCAGGATCAGGATTGAAATACTGAATACTCCAGCTATTGAAAAGAACAGGAAATTATTCCTCCTTTCTCTTTTCGTGTCCTCAGGGCTGGTTACAAGAGGTATGCTGGCCAGGACAGGGTATTTAAAATAATCCCTGGCATCATATTGATCGATAATAGAGTTGTCCAGATACTGGAGAAAGTAAATAGCAGCGCACGCTGCAAGTAAACCAAGAATCCCCCCCATAAGTATCGTGAGAGGCCTGTTCGGCTTACTTGGTACTATCGGTAATTGAGCCGGGTCAATAATTTGAAAATTATCACTTTTCTCATGAACCTCAAGTTCTCTGGAAATTCTGGCTTCTTCCAGTTTATTCAGCAGGGTCTTATAGATTGATGAATTAACATCATACCCTCTTTTCAACCGGACCAACTCCTGTTCCTGCAATGGAATACTTTTGACCTTATTGCTATAGAGCTCTATTTTCTCCTTATATTCAGCTATGCGCGAATTGAGCAAATCGATTTTGATGTTCGTTTGGCCTAAATCTTCCCTCAGCTTTTGATAAATTGGATTCAGGGCTTGCGTTGTCGATTCTTCGACGGTTTTGCCATATTCTGTTTTATCCGCGCTTTCTGCCGATTCCGAGATCCTTTGCTTTACGTGCTCTATCTGCTCCTTAAGATTCACGACATCGGGATAATTTTCAGTATATCTGGTCAAGAGGGAATTTAATTGGGCATTCAATTGCGTCAGTTGAGCCTCCAGGGAATTATTACTGCTGGAGCTGAACGTCAGGATGAGGGGACTCTCACCCGAAAGTTGTTTCGTCAACAGAGACTTTTGCAACTGTGCCTCTTTCAATTCGCTTTCGGCCCCGGATAATAAATCCTGATAGTGTGCCAACTTGTTCAGGTTGACATTTTCCTCCCCTGGCAATTGCCCCAGGTTTTCCTCCTTAAACAGCCGCAGGGCAGTTTCTGAATCTTCCAGCTTGCGTTTGTAAATATTTAATTGATTCTCTATGAAAGTAAATGCTTCATGGGCCGCACCTCTCGTCTCTCCCAGGTTTTCCTCTATAAAGAGATCGCAAATGGTACTGGTCACATTTTTTGCTATTTCCGGGCTATCTCCCTCAAAGGAAATAAGGTACAGGTTCTTGCCGGTCAGCGTTATCCTGATAGCTTTTCTCATATCCTCAATTAATTTTTCCAGTTCCAAAGGTGTCTTGATATGTAAATCAAGATCCAGCTTCTTTATAACCTGAAGCAGCCTGCTTCTGCTTAAAATAACCTGCTTGATCGTATTGAGCCTCTCAGCAGGGCTTGGAGCTACGGCCAAACCCTGCATAAGAGGATTGATTATTTTTTCTTTCTCGACCAGTATGGTCTCAGAAGATGTATACTTCTTTTTTATGGTATAGCTGTAAACCACACTGATAATGGTAATGGACGCAAAGATACTGAAAAATAAGTATCTTCTGCATGATATTATGTTCAAATACCGAATTATTATAAGTTTGAAAATGTCTTTATCGAATGATTCTTGCATGTCTTGAGTAGTGTTTCCTTCTCTTATGAGGAGTATTTCCTTTCTCTTTTCCCTCTAAAAAGCAGCCCTCAAACCGGCGATCCATCTCTTACTCAGGTAGGTATTTTTATCTTCTTCATAATTCTGCCTCTCCCGATCGTTTGACCCACTTTCCAGGTACCGGTATCCGGCTTCGAAGAGGATTCTTTTGTTGATATGGTACGCCAATTTAACATTTCCATCATAAAGCTCAACCTGATGGCTATCGGGTTGATAGTACGTTTTTGTATAATTGCCATGTAAAGTGAACGTCGTGGATCTGGATATTCTTAACTCCAAACCACCCCCGCCGCCGCAGGACGTATCTTTTCTCTGCGTCAAGTCGTGGGTATACCAGGATTTGCCGCAGCTTCCGTCCAGGAAAAGTACGAGCGGCGTGAACATCTCCCAGCCTATGTGAACTGTTCCCTGATAGGATTTATCCACTCTGTCCACTGAATCGTAATCCGACAGATTATAGGTTCCACCATACTGGACCGTAATTTTCCGGCTCAATAGATCGTGCCTGATAATAAGTGAGGCATCATGAGAAATGAAAGAGTCATTTTTGGCATCATGCGAGGAAGAGTACGTGGATGACTCTGCATAGGCTGCAACAACCGTAGTGCCCCTCCACGGATAAAGGTCTACCGTTGAGCTCATTGTTGGACGATTGTTCCTTTGCCCCGCATCGTCCTCTTTCCATACGTAGCCATATTTCCCCCTCACTCTTATTTTCGATTCTCTGTTCAAGGTAAACCCCACGCCGGTCTCCTGCTCCGACTCATCTGGCGTCGTGCGCATAAAGTCGTTGAAAGTATAGGTATAGCCTCCGTCAAGCGAAAAGCAGCCGCTCAATTTCCATTGGATGTTTGCCGCACCACGATACGTTGTGCTGTCTTCGAGGTCTTTATCTTCCTTTTGTTGATATTTCTTCTCTGTAAAGGTATAACTGAGTGTAATCCCAAGATCTTGACTTAATTTTTGTTCAATATAGGGAGTAATGGAAAAGTCGTTGAACTTGATGGTATTATCAGCCAGTGAAGGCTTCCTTTCATCTCTTTTCGTAGAACTATAGGTATCCTGCCCCCTGATCCCCATGCTTACGGCATTCACCGGCTTTATTCCAATGCTGAAGGTCCCGGTGTGATTGCGTTGATCCTGATGAGAATACCTGTCATACAATGTCAGGTACGCATCATAGTGAAGGCTCATATCTATCTTTTTCCCTGTCTTCGTCAGGGACAGTGAAGGGCTGATCATGGATATATAGCTGCCTTCCCGCTTATTGTGCGTTAACAGAACGTTATCATCATAGGCTCTTTCCACCGTGATACTGGCCGAACACTGATATTTTCCGATTCCTCCAGCTTCGGCTTGATGCAGTGCTGAGTAAAGCGGCTGGATTTGAAAAAATAGATACAGTAGTGAAAGAATTTTAAACTTTGTTTTTCTTCCCATTCTGATTCGTGGAAATCCGGTAACAATCCAATGTTAAAAAACGCCGGCAGGAACAATAATCATATCACCTGGTTCAAGTTTCATATTCTTGTCCAGCTTACCCTTTTTCATGACATCATATAATTTGACCTTAAGGGTTTTTTCCCCGTCCGTTCTCCTGCTGATAATCGTCGTGCCGTTCAAGTATGCCTCTTCAGTAGGCCCTCCTGCCATAAGCACTGCATCAAGAGCAGTAATGCCATTTTTAAAGGTTATTGTCTTGGGGCTTGTTACTTCTCCAATTACGGTAATTCTCCTGGAAAAACTATCCGGTATATAAATAACATCATCCGGGAGAAGCTCAACATTTTGGGCTGTATCACCCTCTTCTATCAATTTGGAAAAATCCACACCGAGGCGATGATCGTTTCGCAACAGGTAAGCCTTTTCGAGGTCGGCATTTTCTGCCAGGTTTCCACCCCCTACCATGGCAAGCAGTTGCAGTAAATTGGTTTTCCTTTTCAGAGTCAGCGCACCGGCAGAATTCACTGCACCCAATACATAGACCTTGTAACTACCGATACTCTGTATCGTTACCGTTACTTCGGGCTTGCTTACGTAGCGGGTAAGTCCCTTTGTAATTACCTCCTTGACCTCGAGAGCAGTTAATCCCTCCACCATGATATCGTCCAGTAAGGGGTAGGATATCTTCCCATCGGGTCTTACCGTAACCACACGGTCTAATTGCTTGTTTTCCCATATGGAGATAGAGAGGACATCCTCAGCTCCGATCTTGTAATCATCATTTTGTGCCTGCAGGTTTCCCCTGTCTGCCATTGATAAAAATACTACAGCAGCAAGTAAGAATAATATCGCTTTAAAGCCTGACCTTCCTTTCATTGACCTTTTCCTTGGGCTTTTTCTATCACTGCGGTTCTTCATAAACAGGGAGAAAAGTTTTTGTGAGGTTTCGATAAGGCTCTGCTTTTACTGATTTTAAACCCATTTATGAGCTCATAATAATGTATAAATAATAACAAAAAAGTATGCAAGTAATAGGCCATTCGATATCTCAAAATTAGAGTTTTGTTTATTAAAATTATGAAGATTAATATTTAACATATAATAAAAAAGAATAATGATAACCTATTTCTCAACCCTTGTTCTATGAATTTTTTTTCACAATTATGAAGTACTTTTCCATAAGCAAAAAGATCCTCGTCATGGCACGCGGTTGTGGTCACGATGTCTTGTATGGTTTCAGAACGTAAGGGCAAAACTCACCTGGAACCTTTCCTGCCAAAGACAGTAGCAATAGTCTTCAGGATAACAATCACATCGAGAGATAGAGAGCAGTTCTTGATATAATAGAGGTCGTATTGCAGTTTTTCGACAGCGTCTTCGACCGTGGCTCCATAGTCGTAGTTCACTGCTGCCCACCCCGTGATACCAGGTTTGATAGAATGTCTCTGGTTATAATAGGGAATTTTTGCAGTCAACATCTCTACAAAATAGGGGCGCTCGGGCCTGGGGCCAACAAAACTCATATCTCCCCGAAGAACATTAACCATTTGCGGTATTTCATCAATGCGCACTTTCCTGATAAATTTCCCGACACGGGTAATACGATGATCGTTTTTCCTCGCCCATACCGGTCCGGTGCCATGTTCCGCATCCGCTTTCATCGATCTGAATTTGAATAAATTAAAGATGCGGCCGTTTTCACCGACTCTCTGTTGCCGGTAAATGACCGGGCCTTTTGATTCCAATTTAATAAGTAAAGCCGTGATAATTGAAACCGGCAGGGTCACTATTAAGCCAAAGCTCGATGTTAAAATGTCAAAAGCTCTTTTATGGAACTTCGTCAGTCTGGTTTTCTTAAATCCCTGGGAATATATCAGCCAACTTGGTCGCAAGCCATTCAAGAGGATCTTGCCTTTTAAACGCTCATAAAAAGTATGGATATCCAGTACTTCAATACCTCTAAACTTAAGATCGATTAAATTTTGAGCAGGAAAATCACCTCTGGCCTGCGAACACGGCGTTATGAGTTTCTCTACTTTTTCTGTTTTAATTATGGAATCAAGATCCTCCACCCGCCCCAGAACTTTGCGGTCCATAATAAGATTCCCTGTCAGTGCGGGATTGTTATCCACAAAGCCGACAACCTTAAACTTGGGATGAGCATCGGCGAGTATCTCCTTTACCACTCCCTTGTTCAGATCATCGGCTCCCCAAAATAAAACTCTTTGCTGTATGTTAATCCGGGGAAGAATCCGGTAGGAAATAAATCTCCAGCATAAAATTGATACACAGGCAATGAGTGTGAGCATACAGGTAAAGTGAAACAAGGCTCTATGAGAAATGGCCCTGTAGAACAGAAAATAACAGCAAAGAGAGGCAAAGGTAAACGAAATGATACACTTAAATGTTAACAACCATGGATGATATTTTTTCTCTATGGTGTAAAGCTCATTAATAAAAAGCATTACGAGACTCAGAAGCATAAAAGCTGCTAAATACGCAAAGCTCACCTGGATGAACCTGAAGTCAGTATTTCTTAAATCGGTCGTCATTGTCCTTAATGCCATAACTACAATGGTCAGTAAGATAAGGAAGTCAATCGAAAATACTAATAGCCATATTCTAGAAAAATGTCTTTCTAAATACCTGAACATAAATCCTCCCCTTGACCCGATATGACTAAAGATTTTTCCCCCCATAATTCATGATTATCGTTACGTGGAATTCATTTAGCGGCACTACATCTGGTAGTGATAATATAAAGTAGTGATACTATAAAAAGGTCCTACCGGTGCATTCATCAGGTGCCCCCAGAATTAATATGTTTTAACAATGACTATTGGGGAAAGCGGCCTATAAGGCTTTCATAACAGCACAGCCAATTTGTAAGGTGTCTGTTGAGTTAAACTTATAGACTCAATATGTTAACACTATAATGGAAGAAAAAAAGCCTGACCGCTCAACGGCCCTTCAAAGAGCAATAACATGCTCCCCTCCCCATCTGGTGGTGGCAGTTGATTGAGAGCCTGTCCGAAAAATCCTGGAAGGCCGCATCACGGTATGTGCCGAGCCCACTTTTCGGATAGGTACTGTGAGTAATGAATGTTATATGTCCATGCTGGAGAGGCACTTACATCGAGTAAACAGAGGGTGGCCCCCTGTCTGTTATCAACCGGAGCGGAGGGTGCGGGAGTAAAGGGCATCGTGTCTGTAAAAGCGAGTAGCCTTTGCTGACAATAAGTAAGACCATGCAGATGAAGAGAAAAAAGAGCGATACGCTCGTATGGTTATCACCAGGCGAGGAACAGGCGAGTGCCAGGCACTGTCTGGCTCTGGCTGCAATTTGGTCAGCATTCCGATCATGAGCGCGTCTCCAGGCAAGAATACCGATGCCAGCATCAGTTCGACATGGCTCTTGAAAGATTGTTTTTCTCCGGAGAGAATTTATTTCGCAAAGAGAAAAAGATTTATCATGCTGCCGCATTGGGTACTCCCAAAGGCATACTTTTTACTCCTTATGAGCAAACAACGATAGCTGCCGCTTAACTCACAATTTTCCAGGAACCTGACATCATAATTCCTGCTACGGGGCCCATGCCCGGTCATGGTGCTGAATCGATACCTTTTACTCTTGTGGATCATCGAGAATACTGGTAACCGGACCTGATGGCGTTACCGTCAACCGGCCACTTAATTACCATAATTACCTACTACTAAGCCAGGATCGTACTGACAATGAAGACATGTCTTGTCCTGCTCAGTATGCCTGTTTAGTACAATGAGAAGATTCGCAGGGATGGTGAGAGATTTATCCACCAGGTGGAGATAGAATCCGATCTATACTTACAATCATCGATAACTATAGTCTAATTCATCTTTATGGATATCAGGGCATAATCTTGC
>JBFMGO010000018.1:0-71263 GCA_040752695.1 bacterium | reverse complement strand
TTTATTCATGGTGCGTGTATCCTTTCATTTTGGTTAATTCAAAATGCTGGGGTTATTTTTGGGAAAAATCACCCTAAAGGATACACCACCTAACCCTCCATACACAACTTTCAATTATAACTCCAATTATAAGACAATTCGGCTGGAAAAAGTAAGAGCTGACAAAGGTGCTCATAAGGCTTGTCTTGTTTACACCTGCTGGCAAAAGCCCTTTCGTATGCACCCGCTGGCCGAAAACTGTCCTCACAGGATTGCAGCCGCCTACCCGAAAGCGGCCTCTCTTAAAATCCGCGTCAGTTCTTCTGCGGTCAGGATAATAGGGTTTCCCTTCATACTGCTGGCCTTTTGAGCCTTATCCACTGCGGATGGAAAATCCTCCTCGGTCAATCCGAACTCATGGAGATTCGGTATATGCAAGGCAGTACAAAGCTCTTTTACCCATACAATACCATCGGCAGCCTGTGCCGCAGCTTTCCCGGTCAAAATCCGGGCGATTTCGTGATATCGCATCAAGGCGAAAGATCCGGGCGATCGGGACTGCAAAGCGTCCAGGTTGGCCTCCATGACCAGGGGAAGCAACCGGGCACAGACAACGCCATGCGGTGCACTGATCATGCCTCCCAAGGGCCCTGCCAGACCATGGACAGCTCCGAGCTTGGCATTGGCCAGAGCCAGACCGCCAAAGAGACTGGCCAGGGCCATGTCTTCCCGTCCTGCCTCATCGTTGCCGTTCTCATAGACATGCCGCAGCGAGCGGGCAACCCGCTGCATACCCTCGCGGCATATTCCGTCAGTCAATGGGTTGGCCTTGAGGGAAACATATGGCTCGATGAGCTGGGTAAGCGCATCCAGGCCGGTGCTGGCCGTGATGGATGGCGGCATGGTATAGGTCAGGGCAGGATCGACGACAGCCAGACGGGCTGCCATCAAGGGGCTGCGCATACTGATTTTGACCTTATGCACAGGGGAGATCAGGACTGCATTCAAGGCCACCTCGGCACCTGTGCCTGCCGTGGTCGGAATGGCAATGTAGGGAGCGCTGGGCCAGGTAATAGGCTGACCGCGTCCGATAATTTCCAGATAATCCATCAAATCGCCTCTATTGGTCAGAAGGGCGGCAATTACCTTTCCCGTATCCAGTACGCTTCCTCCGCCAAGCCCGATAACCAGATCGCATTCAGCCTCCCGTGCCGTTCGCACACCTGCAAGAGCAATGTCTGTGGTTGGCTCACCCGGCACATGAAAAGTGACCGGTTCAATCCTGTGCTCCCGCAACTGCGAAAGGAGAGACAGACTTCGCTCAAGACTGCTGCCGGTAACAACCAGGGCACGGTTCCCCATCCCGGCTGCCAGAGGGGCTACCTCCTGTAAAGTACCCTGACCGAAAATGATCCGTGTGGCTGTAGCAAATTCAAACCGCATTGTCAACCCCAACCGGCATTTCAACCTCAACCGGCATTTCAATCCCAATCGGCATTTCAGTCCAAACCGGCATTCCAGTCCAAACCGGCATTTCAATCTCAATCGGCATTTCAGTTCTCATCTGCAACATCAACCCCACCCCTCGTCATCAGGGAAGACATTGACATACTTAATGCTTGCGCGAGGCTCGGCCATCATGTCAGCCACCGTATCGCGCCATTTCTGATAGTGTGCTGTCTCTTTATGCCGGGCCGGATCATCAGGTGTACGGTAAACCTCTACCAAGGCAAATCGAGTAGGATCATCCTGCTGCTGGATAACATCAAATCGAGCAATTCCGGGCTCCTGCAGGCTGTTGCGGGCATTTTCCATCGTAGCTGCCTTGAAGGCTTCAACCTGATCGGACTTGACATGGGCAAAAACATGGACTATGAACATGACAGTCTCCTTGTTATTTCCCTGGGTTGAAGAGAGCACCCCAGTCCGATGACGATATTTTCTCTATCATCTGACTGAGGTGCTGGAGGTGATCTTGGTTCTCATTAGTTTACCCGGATTCTCCCATTATAGTCAAGATAGTATTCATTAAAAAGAATGTATTCGCGCTCCTGCTTTCTTTTTGCCAGGATCAACTCTCCTAGCCGGGCTTCCGTGCACGATTTCAGAAATTTGCATAGATATGGGTCTCGAAGGGATCAAACTCATCTTGCAGATTTCCCTCTTTTACCACAATCTTCCGGTTTTCGAAAAGAACGTTCAACAGGCGAGGCTTTTGGGGTAATCCGTCCAGGCTCATTTCTACGGGATGATCCAGGGTGTTGACTGCCAGAAGAAGAAACCGGTCGCCTTCTTTCTTAAAGGCAAAATGGATGGCGGGCTTTCCTTCTGCATCAGCTTTGTAGGGTCTTAACATCCTGAGCTTGAGGTCGGGTTCATTGCCATTTTTACCTTGGGTGCAGTTGGGAATGGTCAGCCAGGGGTAGAGGAAATTAAGTTCAGAAACGACTCTGCCAAGATTGGCCCAATTGGTTTGGCTGGCAAAAGCTTCGGAATAGCTGAAATAGAGAATGCCGGTTGTATGATGGATAATTGATAAGTAAGTAAGAGCCCTGAGCTCCTGATAGGTAGGAAATCGCGGCCAGCCAGCGTCTTTGTGTTTCGGACCTCCAAAGGCTTGAACAATACTCCATAATCGTTGGCTGCCGATAACGTTTCGGGCCTGATCCAGGCTTTCGGTGAACCAGGTTAACGGCATGTTGGGAATCGGGTATTCATCCAGAAGAAAAAGATTGTTTACCATTTCATAATTCGAGACTAACCAGGCGCGGTTCATAGCTATACACGTTGGGTGGACAGGATCGAGGCGGTTAAGCTTTTTGACTATAGGGAGGAAGACTTCGGGAATAAGAGGCGAAATTTCGGGTTCATCTGCGATATACCAACTGAGAAGGGAGGGGGATGCGGCCATGCCGGTAATAAAGAGACTGCCTGAATTGGGATCATGCATCCACGGGCAGATATTGACAATAACTTTTATACCCATATCGGAAGCGATCTTAACGAATTCTTCGTTAGGTGGAATGAGTGCGGTGTTGAAACCGGCTTTTTTGATTTCAACCAGAGACCTGGGACTGGAAATGCCGTAGATACCAATAGGGAAGAAATGTTTTTGATTACTGATAAATTCCATTCTCCTCTTTACCACCCTTTGTTCTTCATCAGAGAGAAGGGGAGGGTACTCGGAGGCAGGGACCAACTCGGGGAGGTAAAACCAGAATCTTACAGGGAACCGGTTTCTAAATTTAAGTGTAGTAACGGGATAGGCGTCTTTTGAGTTGAGATGTAATTCAAAAAGTTGCCATCCACCCTGAGTGCAATGATTATCGAGGAGGATGCACTGGTTAAAGATTTCAACCTCCGGGTAGATCTTATTAATAAAAGTATCTCTGTAGGCATAAAAATGCAAAATATAATCGGTGTTTGGGGTAATGTCTTCGATACGGCAGCACCATTCTCCCTCACGATCTTGCCCGCCTATGATCCAGATGGCTTTCGATGAAGAACCAGGGAATTGCTCCCAGCCAAATCGGCTTGGTTCAAGATCAGGAAGATTCGGGTCTCCATGATACCAGGAATCGGGGAGATTATCGTGATTCTGGTCGAGAGTAAAATCCGCATTTGAAATAAGCGGAGAGAGCAAAGAGGGTGAAGAAGAAGATGATGATGATGATGAGGTGGTGGTGGATGAGGAGGAGGCAGATGATGATGCAGATGGATGTGACGAGGTGGCTGAAGGTGATGAAGATGATGAGGTGGAGGATGCAGACGTCAGGAAAGAGCACCCTAAAGAACATCCTAAAAGAAAAATGACGATAAGGAAAATTCTTCTTTTATTCACTGAAATATTCCTCCTTATGCGGACTCCTTCATGCTAAGAGATCCTTTCGCTCAGTGTATGCCGCGGGAATGACGTCTGGATAGATTATTTCTTAAAAGCATCCGCAGCATTGCTTTCCAGTCTCAACAGCTCCTTAATTATCCTTGCCGGTCTGACAGCTCATTGTTCTTTCTTTCCAGAAAGATGGTACACAGTAGCACGATTAGCATTACTTTTCAAGAGTATCAGTTTTTCATTTGGATTCATTTTATGTGTAGTGAGAGGGGGGGAAGGGATGTTGATCCCCCAACCCCTTTTCGAAAGGGGGAGCATTGGTGCTTTTAGAACAGGGGGACAGAATATGTCTCTGTATGAAGTGATGAGTCGGAAAATCGGCTTGTTGAATATTTTCATTTATTGCTCTTCCTTGCGGGAACTGGGTTGCTGCTTTCTCCGGTTGTTGTGCTGCTGCTTTCTCCAGCCGGAGGGTTTCTTTACGGGTAATGGCAATCCAGGGAATAAGCCGAGAAGGTATCTAACACATGCCTGGCAAGGTTCGGCAGGAGCATTATGTCGTCCCGTGGGCAGGCCATTCTGGTTGTTATTTTCCCGTTTTTATTTCTCATTTGGATGAGAATATAGTTATTGGATGAGACTATGACCATTCTGAAGTTAAAAAAACTCACGCGTCGCTTTGGCAAGTTGCTGGCAGTAGATTCCCTGAGCATTTCCGTAAAAGCAGGCGAAGTCTTCGGGTTGCTTGGCCCAAATGGTGCGGGTAAGACCACTGCCATCAAGATGCTGACTACCTTGCTGCCCCCGACATCCGGTTCGGCCACAGTTGCCGGATTCGACTTCACCCGCCACTCTTCTGATGTGCGGCGCCTGATTGGCTATGTACCGCAGATCCTCTCTGCTGATGGCTCTTTAACAGGGTATGAGAACCTTTTGGTTTTTGCCAAACTCTACGACCTGCCACGCCAGCATCGTAAAACCATTGTACGCGAGGCACTTGCCTTCATGGGCCTGGCTGATGCTGCGGACAGGCTGGTGCGCACCTATTCAGGAGGAATGATTCGCCGGATGGAGATAGCCCAGTCCATGATACACAAGCCAAAGGTGCTCTTTCTGGATGAACCGACCGTAGGACTTGACCCTCTGGCGCGCAAAGCAGTCTGGAAGCACATCGAGGAATTGAGGGTCAATTATGGCACCACTATTTTCCTGACCACTCACTATTTGGAGGAGGCCGATGCCCTATGCAGCCGGGTGGCGGTCATGCATCTCGGCAAGATGGTAGCCCTTGGTACACCGGCGGACCTTAAAGCATCAGTCGGTGGAAACGGCACAACCCTGAACGAGGTGTTTGCCCACTATACCAGTGATGCATCGGAATCGGGAGGGAGCTACCGTGAAACCTCAAGAACAAGGCGTACTGCCAAACGACTTGGCTAGCCCGCCGCTCAAGTCAGGCGCGATCAATCCGCTGATGTCTATTGTGCAATTTATCGAGAAGACATTTACCATTACCGGGCTGGAAGTACGCAAACTGCGCCATGATCCGACCGAACTCATCATGCGGGCTACCCAGCCAGCCCTATGGCTTTTGGTATTCGGCCAGGTATTCACCCACAGCCGCGTCATTCCCACAGGACGCCTGCGCTACCTCGATTTTATGACTCCCGGCATCCTGGCCCAGAGTGTGCTGTTTATCGCCATTTTCTATGGCATCGCCATCATCTGGGAGCGGGACCTCGGGATAATCCATAAATTCCTGGCCAGCCCTACGCCTCGCTCTGCCCTGGTGCTGGGTAAAGCGCTTTCAGCGGGCGTCCGCAGCCTATCGCAGGCAATTATCATTTACCTTTTGGCTCTTCTGCTTGGCGTACGGATGAACTGGCACCCCCTGTCGCTTTTAGGCGTTCTGATGATTATACTTCTGGGCGCTGCCTTTTTCTCTACGTTTTCGCTGATTATTGCCTGCCTGGTCAAGACCCGCGAACGCTTCATGGGTATAGGCCAGATCCTGACCATACCGCTCTTTTTTGCCAGCAATGCCATTTATCCCATCTCGATGATGCCCTCCTGGTTGCAGGTAGTGGCGAAAATCAACCCCTTGACCTATGAGGTAGATGCCCTGCGAGCCTTAATGCTGGCTGATGTGACGGATTTTTCTCGGCTGGGCCTGGATTTTGCCGTCCTGCTGTTCGCCACGACAATCATGGTGATTCTCGGCGGAAAAGTGTATTCAAGGGTTGCCACTTAAGGGGCCGTCCCAAAACATTTTAAGAGGCCATCCTAAAACATTCGGCAACCGGCAAACCGGTTGCCCGAAATGGGGTTTTGGGATAGGCATCTTCATGCCGGACGCTGGCGGATGGCACCGTGCGGCGAAAATAATCATGCGGTGCGGAAATAATCATACGGTTACGAATCCCGGATACCTACGATTACGAATCTCGAATACCTGATGAAAATCCGGCCACCTCTGAAAATTCAGCCATCCCACCATTGTCATTCCTGCAAAGGCAGGAATGACAATGGTGGGGCCGTGTTAACTGGATAGAGACTCGAAAACATCTTCTTGATACGTAACATATATCCATATTTAAAGTATTTGGCGTATTAATGATGAATGAACTAATTCTCCCACTTAGTGGCCATTCAGTATTTTCAAGGAGATGATAAGGCAAGCACATCGGGTAGAAACAACAATAGACAAGGATAAGACTTTGGTAATTAGAGATATCCTTTTCCAACGCTACCTCGATTTCATGCCTTCCCCGGCATTCTGGCCCATAGTGTGCTGTTTATCGCCATATTAATGTTTGATGTAATCGATTCCTTAAATTTTTCTTCTTAAAGCAAACGATAGAAAGATTTCAATCCTCATAATCTTCCTCTATGGGAAATAACCTGATCGCACTGATTAGTTACATAAAGAAGCGTTGTATGCCATCAATCCAAGGTAGTTGAGTGAATTGGGACATTATACATGGCCATGATTGGCAGTGATTGGCAAAATTCTAAAGCATCTTAGAAATAGGAGTTTAATATAATCAATTAGAGAATTGTACTCTAACAAACGGTGCAAATTTAACCAATGAAGGCCAAGTCGTATCATTGTGTAATTGGCTAATTGATATTTGAGAATATTAGCGCACAACAAAGCGCTTCACTCTCTGCTTTATGAATAAGCATAAGAGGACCCAGCCAACGGAGAACTGCATGAGACCTGATTCGCTCGTCCTTGCGGTGGTAAACTATAGTGAAGGTGGTGTCACTCATATAAAAGGATTGTCAAGAAAAAATACCTCTCCCAACGTGTACTCAGTGACTTATTGGCCGGGCTGCCCGAAAGTGAACCTTTTTCCTGTTAATTCCTTGGGTATAATTGCCCAATCCATTCGTTGAATATTCTCTCTTTAACTTTTTCCTTAACCTTCAGGTTGGAGAGATCGGCTCTTATCACTTCCTCGACCAGGATCAATTGAAACAGGCCATTGATCTTAAACGGGCCAAGCACATCTCCACTTGACGCATTAAATACCTTGGCAGCTATTTCTGGTCCAAGCAAACGACGAGATATCAGGCCAATATGGCCGCCGGAATATTTGCTTTTCTGGTCCATGGAATGTTTTCTGGCCAGGGCATGAAAATCTTCGCCATCCTCTGTCACCTGCATGATAATCTCATTGGCCAGATTCTCTTCTTTTACGGCTATGATTGAAATTCTGGCCAAATCGAAATCAGCGCGGTTATTGACGAAGCATTCTTCTACCTTCCTTTCATCTGCCAGGTGTTCCTTGAGAAGGTCTATTAATATCATCGATTCACAAAAGGATTCAAGATCGCCTGCCGTAAGGCCGGAGTTTTCCAGAAAAGCATGTGTGTCCCTGGCCGAATAGAGATCCCGAGCTTTCCTGTAATTATCAGCAAATGTCTGAAGCTGTTCATCTGAAACCGTTAATCCAAGTTCCCCTGCTTTTTTTCGCGTCTCTTTATATTTTATGACTTCGGGATAAATGCTATAAGCCATACCGCTTAAGGCAAGAAATTTTACTATTTCTTCAAACGAAATTTTTCCCTGCGCATAACCCGTTTCCATGACCAATACCTCCACATGTTAGATGTTTTTCTCAATTCTTCCCTTATTTCTTCCCTCGTTTTTATCTCCCTTATTCTTAGGGATTTCCCAAGGAATGCCTTCCCCATTTTATATCAAAAATCCCCCAACTCCCCTTTATAAAAGGGGGAATCGAAGGCATTCCCTGGTCTTGAAGTATATTCATTCCTGGGTACTTCCTTATCTACTTCATTTTTATCTATATCAACCTTATCTACCTCAGCCTCGCCTACCTCAACTTCACTTACCTCAATCTCACCTAACCTTATCTTTACCTATCGCATTTTCACCTTGCGAAACAAAATTGAAAAGATGCTTTTTTTCTCGGTTACCAGCTCGGCTGTAGCCGTCATGCCGGGTTTCAGAAAATATTTTTTTCCCTTAATTTCATAGTACGGCCTTTGGAGGCTCCCTCTGATATGGTAGATAAATCCCTGGTTTTTATCTTCAACGGCTGAGGGAGAAATGGAGAGCACCTTCCCGGATAGGGTCCCGTAATCAGCATAGGGGAAAGCATCAAATTTATATTTTATTTCCATATCAACCTCGATAAAGCCGATGTCCTTATTAGCCACCATAATATCCATATGAAGAGGGCTGTCCAGTGGGAGAATGGTGCACAAAAGATCGGATTCCCGGACGTACTCGCCCTTGTTTCTGAAATAAAGCTCCGAAATAATGCCTGCCCTGTCTGCTCTTATGATGGTCCCTTTATCTTTTTCATCGGACGGTTGTACAGGAGTATCGATACCAAAAGGAATATCGATACCAAAAAGAGTATTGGTAACAATAGAAATATTAGTATCAAAAGGAGTATTGGCACTGAAACCGGCATTTTCATGCGATATATCTCTACGCTGCTTCTCACCATGGGATGCATTTCCACGTGATGCATTTCTACGTGATGGATTTCCACGTGGCGTATCTCCATACGAGGCATCTCCGTGCAGTGAGAGCATCTTCTCCTTCATTTCCAGCTCACTATGAAGAGACTGAATGGCGGACTTTTTTTCAAGCTCAAGATTCTCGATCTCCTTCTCAAGAGAAGCTATTTTGCTTTCATAGCCAGATTGCGTATTTTCGAACTCCTGTTGCATAATCCGATATTCTTTTTCCGTAATATCCTTTTGGGAAATAATCTTATTCACTTCTGTACCTGCCCGCTCAAACCGGCTCTTGATATTGTTATATTCCGCTATCGAGGTAAGCTGTTTTTCAAACAGTTTTCGCGTGTTTTCAAACTCCTTCTTCAAATTCGTGACTTCCTCCTGCCAGAAGGCAAGATCAACTTCAAGTGCATGAAGGGAAAGCCGGTTCTGCTCAAGCTTCAGTCTTTTTACCGTCAAGGTGTTCGGCAGCTCTCTTCTCAGGCGATCCAATTCGTCCTGGGCAGATGATATGCTGTTTCGATAGTATTCCTCCTTAAGAGGGATTGTATGATGCAGCTCATCGATTCTGGACCGGTACGAGATCGCCTCTTTTGACAGGATGAAAAACAAAGGTGCGCCCTTTTGAATGTTCTGACCTTCTGAGATCCCTATATCAACTATGTATCCGGTCCTGTCGGAAACGACTCTTATCTTATGTGAGACGGGCCGGGCAAGGGATAAGGCTTCCACGACAATATCGATTTTGCTTACCAGGGAATAGACCAGGGCGACAGCCAGCATCAATACTATGACATAGACCAATCCCCTGGCAAACAGACTGGGCATCTTTTGAAGATGCTCCGTCACCAGGTAATTCTCAGAAGGTGAGTCATTGGGTGTTACCTTCAGGAGATTTGATTGATCAATCTGCCGGTCATCCGGCGCCGCTTTCGTTAGACCGGATTGCGCAATCTGCCGCTCATCCGGTGCCGCTTTTGCCAAACCGGATTGCCCAAATTCACTACCCCTGTTTTCTTCAGATTCCATGTTCCTGCTTTCTTGAGACCCCTTGTCCCTGCTATCTTCAGATCCCCTGTCCCTGTTTCTTCAGATTCCATGGATGTCAGATCCTACAAGTTAAGCTGTTGATGATTCAGGTAGTGGTACAGGCCGCGCCTTTTCATCAACTCTTCATGCGTCCCCTGTTCGATAATTTCTCCGTTATCGATAACGAAAATGATGTCAGCATTTCGTACCGTGCTCAGCCTGTGGGCAATGATGAGGGCGGTTTTCCCTTGCAGAATGACCCTCATGTTCTTCTGGATGGCCTGCTCCGATTCGGTATCGAGCGAACTGGTGGCTTCGTCGAAGATAATGATCTTTGGATTGCGATACAGCACTCTGGCAATAGCGATCCTCTGCTTCTGGCCGCCTGACAGTTGAAGCCCGCTGTCACCAACTCTGGTTTCATACCCCTGGCCGAGTCCTGAAATGAAATCGTGGGCATTGGCCAGTCTTGCGGCTTCGATAACCTTGCCCATGGTTTCTTCCGGATCGCCAAAGGATATGTTTTCGCGTATGCTTGCGTTGAAGATAAAGTTGTCCTGAAGGATAAATCCCACCATATTCCGCAGGCTCGTCAGATCGATATTTTTCAGGTCACATCCGTCGATGGAAATTTTCCCCTCCGTCACATCGTAGAACCGGGCAATGAGCTTCACCAGGGTAGATTTCCCTGAACCGCTTCGTCCAACGATGGCCGCAGTCTGGCCGGGGGCGATCCGTAAGGTTATGTTGGATAAAATATAGGCGTCATTTTCTCCGCCGTATCTGAAATAAACATTTTCAAAAGCGATTTCGCCGCGCGGCTCACTGATTACCAGGCCGGTTGCCTCTTCCATTGATTCGGAGAACTCCGCTTTGGCAGTGAATACGTCGTTGAGCAAATCGACGGAGACCATGGTCTGCTGAATCGTATCCCAGGCGGTTATAATCCGGTTGACAGGAGTTATGACACTGCCCATGAGGGCCATAAAGGCCATCAATTCACCAACGCTTATGGTCCCCTGCATGACCTTTTGGGCGCCGTACCAGAGAATGATGGTCGAGCTTAATGCTCCAACGAAGTCTCCCAGGGAATGAAAATAAATGGCTGTGTTGAAGAGCTTGAAATCGATATTCAGGCTCTTAATATACTTGTCCTCCCATTTCCATCGCGTGGGATATTCGATGTTCATGGCCTTGACCGTATCGATTCCATTGACTGATTCGATCAGGTGGGATTCGGACTCGGCCTGAGCCGCAAAGGAATCGACATTCAATTTCTTGAACATTGGCGTAAAGATCAGCGTAATGGTAATAAAAATGGGCATGAACAGAAGGGCAAGACCGGTCATCTGCACATTGTAATAGAACATTAAAGACAGGTAGACGCTGATCAGGATCGTATCAAGAACCATAGTCAGGGCCGTATTGGTCAGAAAGCTGCGTATTTTCTTATTCTCGCCGAACCGTGAGATGAAATCGCCCACCTTGCGCACCTTGTAATAGCCAAGGGGTAGGGAAAGCATATGCTTGTAAAAGGCCACCAGCATCCTGAGGTCTATTTTCATGCTGGTATGCACGATCAGGTATTGCCGCAGGACACTCACCAGGAACTGAAAGATCAGAACAAGAACCATCCCTGTAAGCATGATATTCAGCATGGAAGCATTATGGTGAAACAAGACCTTGTCGATCACGTTCTGGGTGAAGATAGGGGTAGCCAGACCGAAGAGGTTCATGAGAATTGAGGCGACCAGAATCTCCAGGAGAATCAATTTATAAGGGCGGACAAACTGGATAAAATTCCTGAACGATGTTTTATCCTCTGTCTGCTTCTCGAATTCAGGGGTGGGCTCAAGAGAGAGGGTTATCCCATTCCAGTTATCCAGGAATTTTTCTCTGGTGTATATACGAAGGCCGAGAGCAGGATCTGCAACCCGCACATTCTTTTCACTTGCCCGATAAACAACCACATAATGATAACCCTGCCAGTGTACAATACAGGGCAGGTGGACGGCTATCAGGGTATCGTAACGAAGCTTCATCCCCCTGGTGGAAAAGCCCAGTTGCTCCGCTGCCGAGGCAAGATTGGCCAGCGACGAGCCGCTGAGGTCAACATGGGCCAGCTCACGCAATCTGCTGGAAGAAAAATTTTTCCCATAATACCTGGCGATCATCATGAGGCAGGTTGTACCGCAGGTCATCTGATCGTGCTGCATGATAAAAGGAAAATGAATATTCCGGTAATACAGGGTCGAGAATCTTTTTCCATAGCCCGGTTTTTCATCGAGAGGAGATGCCTCTTCCCCTGAGTAACCCCTGGAGGCACGCTTGGAGGCATCCTTGGATGTGCCTTTGGAGGCACCTTGAGAGTTACCTTGAGAGTCACCTTTTTGAACGTGAATATCCTGGAGTGCGGCCATCTCCTGCTTAATGATTTCCTGGTAGGGTATGGGCGGCTTATCTGTCAGGTAAGACCGGATGCGGTCTTCAAACACTTTTTTTATTTTTGGTGAATGAGGCACCAGCTCATAAAATGTCTCTTTGGAAAGAGAGAATAAGGTGCAATTGGTGAGGCAAACTACATCTGCATACCGTCGGCTATCCTCCACCAGGGCCTTTTCACCAAAAAAATCGCCTTCACGCAAAAAATTGATGATCTGCCGGCTCTTCCCTCCCCACCGGACCACCTTCAGTTTTCCGCTTTCCACCAGATAAAATTTATCCGGTTCAGCACCCTGCCTGAAGACCACATCGCCTTCTTTAAAGAACTCTGAATGAAAATTCTGCACCAGAGCCTGTAACTGCTGCGGAGGCACGGATGAGAGCTCTGTGCACGACTTCAAGAACTGATGAATGGAGGTGTACCGAATAAACTTGTCAAAATATTCCCTCAACTCGGGTTTAGAATAAAAGTAGTCATAAAACAGTTGCCTGTCGATGGATACGAGAACGCTGTCTTCCGCTGCCCGGGCTGCTGCATTTCGTGCCTTATCAGTAATAAGGGCGGTTTCTCCGAAATGGTCTCCCCTGGTTCTGACCCCAAGGTTGATTTCCTGCTTTTTTTCGTTCTTTTGTACTATGCGAACCTTCCCGCTGTAAACAAGGTAAAATTCTTTCCCTGAAGTGCCCTGGTCGAAGATAAGCCCACCTGCACTGATCGACTTGAGCTCGGCCACTCTGGTCAGTTGGGCCAGTTCTTCATCACTGAAAATGGAAAAAAGCGTAATCTTCCGGATAAATTGTAAAAGGTCGTTGATATCCATAGGTATCTTGAAAAGCCTGGATTCCCGCTTTCGCGGGAATGACATTGATTATGGTAATGACATTGATTTTAGTAAATTAGGGAGGAACAATTCCTGAGTAGGATGAAGCATCAGTGCAAGCTCCCATGTGAAAGCCTCGGTGTAGCATCAGGTACTCCCCTCCCTTAACTGAAAACGAAACCAGTTACTTACGCCCTGTTGTGTTAGTGACTCAGTTGTATTAGTGACTTATAAGATACTCCATTTCTCTTCTCAACAGATAATAGGTGCCAATAAGCATTACATAATCTATCCTTGTGTTGAGCATATTCAGCTTCGCACTGATAAAGGCTGTCTGATAATCGAGAGTATCCAGAACAGTGCTTTTCTCTCCTACCAGGAGCTCTATTTCGTTTTCAAGGTTTTCTTTTGAGATAGCCGCGATCTTTTCACTTAACTCCATATTGTTCCTCACTGTTTCCATATCATCCCGGAGTTCGTTAATCAGATTTTTGATTTCCTCCCGGCGATTGCCTATCTGTATCAAAAGCTGCCTGTTCTGATTTTCTGCTGCCGCGAGGTTAGCTTTAGCCGCAGTATTCTTCAGGGGAAGACCAAGCATTCCGGTGAGGAGGGCGCGGTAATTGCTCGAAGAAATACCTCCGATCGAGCTTGACCATTCATGCGAATCATAACCGTTTATTCCTGCTTCCAGGGATATCGTAAGATCCGGCTTCAAGTCGTTCAGAGCCTTTTCTCTTTCTTTTTCTGCTAATTGTAATCGGTGGCCATAGTCTATTAAGGCAAAATCCACCTCTTCCAATCTAATCTGTAAATCCGGCCAGGAAGGCGCAGGAAAGGAATTAATCACGGAATCGGGCCTCGTTGCAAGGATAACCCTGGTATCCGAACCTGATTGTGAGTGATGTTGTTGTGAGTCACGATATTGCAGGTCATGCTGTTGTGAGCCATGATAGTGTGATTTGTTATAAAGGGAGAGCACAAGGGCATGTTCTTTTTTTTTCTTTTCGTTTTCCAGATCAGCCATTTCCTTATCCTGAATAAGCAATGTTGCTTTCATCTTATTCAAGGTTGTTATCGGGAGCTTTTGCATCTTCACTTTTTCATTTACGACATTGTATATTTCTTCTGTATTATTTCTTATTTCGCGTTTCAGACGGAGTTCTTCTCCAGTCAGGTAAAGTAAAAAATAGTCCCTGAATACATTGAAGAGAATAGTATTTTTCATATCTTTTAATTTCTGAATAGCCAGTTCCCTGTGTATCCCGGCTTTTTCTATTTCCAGATCTGCCATTTTCCGGCCCCAGCCCTTTAATAAGGGCTGATCATATTTGAAAAAGATAGCTGATGTATACTCATCCTGATGAATACGCGGAGTATAGTACGTGCTCCTGTCACTGGCAGTCGAAAAATGAATGGAGGATGCCCCGGCAAAAGAATGCCTTTTACTGAGGGCGAGGTCGAAGTCCATGATGCGGTGATTGCGGTAATTATCAAGTGTTAAAACATCATAGGCATAGGTGCCCATTTTAGTGTTTAATTTCAGATAAGGAAGATAGACAGCCTTCTGATAATCAACCTCTTTTTCGGCCTTATCCTTATCAAGCAGATAATACTGGATATCTGTATTTTCTTTCAGAGCAATGCTCAGGCTGTCAGACAGTGAAAGGGTGTTCGTGTTATCCATGTATCCGGCAGCGGCTGCATCACGGCTGAGCAGAGGACTGAGAAACAGAGAACTGAGGAACGAAGAGCCGAGGAGCAGGGAACCGATGAGCAGGGAACTGAGGAACTGGGAACTGAGGAGCAGAGAACTGCGGCTGAGAGGAGGCAAGAGGATAATTATCGGTTGAATTTTATGACTCAATTTTTTCATAAGATTCCGGAATTGCACATGAGACAAAAATTGCACATGAAGCAAACAGATGCTGTGACGATTTAGCAGGCTATTAGAGATAAAACTTAATTGTGATTTTGCCTGAAACTGATAATACAAATTTTTTTTCGTCCTGCTTTTAATCTGTCTTCGTATTCATCCCTTGGGCTCTCATTACCTGCCGGGAAAAAACGAGAAAAAACTTCTTGAAAGGCGAATTCCCCTGAATGATCTGCTGAAACAGCCGAAAAAATAAATAGAGGATGATTGAATTCCTATTATAATGAGATCCTCGATGAGGAAACAATTCCCAGCTAATATCACCAGGAAAGGAGGGTAAAAAAGAGCAAAAATACCGGAAGAGGCATGTCCGGAAGGAGTTTTGGACTTTTCACTTAAGGAAAAGCATCACCCGTCATTCTGAGCGGAGGCTCAGAATCCAGGCTTTTCCAGGGCTTCTGGATTCTGAGCTTTCGCTCAGAATGACGAAGGATTACTACATACTATCTGGCTGCGTATTTAATGTTCGGTGTACTTAACTCATTTCAAGATGCTTTAACCTAACAAAGGGAGGATAGAAATCATGCAGGATAAAATTGAAGTTACCAGAATCAAAATCAATGATCTCAGTGATGATGAAAAGCTGAAAGTTGAAGAGATGAGGAAGATTTTAGGCGGCTATAATACCTCCCGCGCCTGGTACGCATTGTTTGGGGATGCCAATGGCAATGGAGGAATCTTTGATTTTGGCGAAGCAGGGTGATAATAATCAAGTTTTAGGCTCTGAAAAGCTGGAACCCAAAAACGTTCACCTATTTTCACCACGAAGATCACGAAGATCACGACGCTGAAGAAGCTGGATCAGCAAACGCTTCGTGCTTTTCGTGGTGAAATAACAATTCCCTGTATCAGCTTTCCATCACTGACTTCCCCTCTTTTCTAAAGGGAATGGGGGATTTTAGCAGAGGATACACCTTAAGTCATCCGCCCCCTGCCAGTCATCTGTCCCCTGCGGTTCACCCGTCCCCTGACATCCATCCTACAGCCATTTGATAACGGGATCTTTTTTAGAAGCGCGCTCCGGTAGGTTCTCTTTTGGATATCCCAGCAGAATCGGGCCATACACCTTTTCGCCTTCGACCAAGCCGAGTGAATTTCTTACTTCCTGATCATTCAATACCAACTGCCCGAAAAATACCCAGCAACTTCCTATGCCCAGTGATGTAGCGGCAATCATCATGTTTTCGCAGACCATCGGACAATCGTAATCGGCTGTCATACCCGTTCCGATAATGAAAACGATTGCAGGAGCGGAATAGTAAACAGGATCATGAGCAACCGCATCAATTTCCGCCCGCATAGCCTTGAATTGCTCGGGTGCATTTTCAATCCATCTCTTGTAGCGTGGAAGTGCTAGGTCTGCCAGTTTTTTCCTGAAATCCTCGTTTTCAACGACAACGAATCTCCACTGCTGTGCATTGGCTCCAGATGGAGCTAAATTGCCAGCCTGAATAATCGTCTGCATTATGTCACGGGGAACAGGTTTCGGTTCATAGAAACGAACGGATCGCCTTTCCATAATTGCTTCGATAAGAGGTATCAACCCCATACCATCCTTTGAAAGGTGCGGCCTGAAAATCATATGAAAAGTACGGCCTGAAAATCATATCAGGAAATAGGAAAAGGGACTCCACCCTGGACTGAGCTTCTTTCTCTTATATGCATTTTCCCGTACCTGGATCAGTTCCTTTTTTTTCCCCATTTCACTATTTTATCATATACTAATGAACAGGCTTTGTAAACGGCAAAACAGAAAATGGAAAATCCCTTGAGCAGAAACAGTTTGCTTATTTCTTGAGTTTGATAAGTAAGGCGAGTACAATGTTTTTTCTGGAGCATGTACAAAAAGCAAAAAAGCAGGAAAGCAATGAAGACGTAACAGCCGAATTTAGGAGGTGGAATAATAGTGAAAACGTTAATCTGCTACCGAAGCAAATATGGAAGTACAAGGCAATATGCAGAATGGCTGCACAAAGAGGTAAAAAGCGACCTTGTAGACATTGAAAAAGAGCATCCGGATTTCAAAAGCTATGATGTGATTGTGTTCGGAGGCTATTTGCGAATGGGAAAGATAGTGATAGCACAAAACATAAAAAATAACTGGGATAAGATAGAGAATAAAGAAATTCTTTTTTTTACAACCTCTGGTTTGCCGGTAGGGCATCCGTTGGTCAAAAAGGCTTATGAAAATAGTTTGCAGGAAAACATGAGAAGGAAAATAAAATATTTCCCGCTCAGGGGCAGGCAGATAAACAGGAACCTGAGTCTCCTGGACAAATTGCTGATGTTTGTCGGTTCATCGATGGAAAAGGATGAAGAGACAAAAAAGGGGATGCGGACTGATTTCGATGAAGTAAAGCCAGATAGTTTGAGGCCGTTGCTCAATTATCTAAGGGCAAAGGAGAATGAGCGTGCACCTGGTAAATAAAAAAAAATGTTAACGACTTATTCTCGTTAATAGGACCGGCACAATATGATGAGAAGATTATATGCATTATTTGGCCATACCTGCATCATAGCAGGCTGCTACCTTGTCACATTGGGAATATACCTCCTGCCTGTAAGTAAGCCGACTTTTATTGGTATTCTGACAAAGCCATTATTCTGGGGGGTGTTCTCTATCTTTGGCGGTATTTGCGCTAATGTGCACTCATACTGCACCTGCATTCAGAATGGAAAGTGCACACCAGAGAAAAAACAAGCAGAGAGGTGAAGTCCAGAGAGAAAACAATCAGGGCGGTATAACTTACATCACTTCTCATCTGAAATCAAGTAAAAGCCATATTTCTGAAGCGCTGGCCATGCTGATACTTATGCCTTGAATGATCGAACGTCAGATACGACAGCCTGCTCAACAGTATTATATTATAATAATAACTAATTCTATGAGGAACTGAGAAGACTCGGAATGACAAGACGAATAGTCGCCAGTGAGTGAATTTCCGGACAGAGGGAAAGGAAGATGCAAAGTGGTTGATTTTTCTAAAATCGCTTCCAGCTATGCAAAGAATTCGCTTGTTCAGAGACCGGCAGCAGAGACGCTCCTGAATCTGTTGGAAATTAAAGAGCACGATGATATTCTGGATATAGGGTGCGGTGTTGGCAATCTTACCAGGAAAATCAGGGAGCTTTCAAAAGGCAGAGTGGTCGGAATAGATCCATCGGAGAAGATGATTGCAGAAGCCAGAAGCAGGCAGGCTGATATAACCTTTCATGGAGAGAGTGCAGAAACGATGGATTATCACAATTGCTTTGATGTGATCTTCTGCAACTCAGCATTCCAGTGGTTCAGGAATCCTCAAAAGGCTCTTCTTAATTGTTTTAATGCACTCAGGAAGAATGGCAGGATAGGTATTCAGTCGCCTGCCAAGAGAGTATATTGTCCTCATTTTATAGGCGCTATTGATAAGGTAACAGAGGACCCAAGAACCAGGGATATCTTTGCCTGTTTCAGGGAACCCTGGATTTTCTTCGAGACAGCAGAGGAATATACTCATTTTTTTGAGAATGCGGGATTTAAGGTGAGCTTTTCAAAAATCGAAACCATCAACACAAAGCATACGCCAGAGGAGGTGTTTGCTATATTCTCCTCTGGAGCGATCGCAGGATATCTTAACCAGGAGTTTTACGACACGGAGTTGTCGGCGGGTTATGAGCATGATTTCCTGAAGATAATAAAGGAGGCGTTTGAAAAGCAAGCGGATTCAGAAAATAGAGTAGAATTGCAATTCAACCGTATTTACCTGACGGCACAGAAGGAATGAAAAAACGCGGCTCTTTGTCCTACGAAAGTATAAGAGCGTTTTTCACCAGGAAAGGATATCAATAGAGCTCATACGAAAGAGCGCATGCGAATTAAACGACTGGCCGCAGATGAGCCAGCGCCAAGGGTGGCGCTGGCTCATCTGCGAGTGACTCCCTCTGGAGAGGAATCCTATGGAATGCGAAATTTTTGACCAGGTTTAATTAAATCTGGATTATCAATCTGTTCCTTATTGGCTTCATAAATCTTCGGCCAATCAGACGCATTCCCGTAAAAGTTCATGGCGATCTTGCTTAAGGTGTCGCCGGGCTTTACTTCATAGATGCGTTCTCCCATTCCCGGAGCAGCCTCTGCCACAGAGGTTTTCAGTGCAGCAGCAATGGAATCCAGTGTACTGGCTTCCTCACCGCTCACCTTTTTGCCCAGGCCCAGGAATTTCTCGCTCGATGCTTCGGCAATCTTACGTCCAAGGGTCATCAAAAAGTTGCGAAACTCGTCAGCTTCTAACCGATTGACCTTGTGGCTCAGAATATTCCCTATTTGTTCAAGGTTTTGCATGGCCGACCCGGTCGGGATACCTCCGGGCTGTGCAGCTTCTGCGACGCCCTTGCCAGGCTCCATCTGTTTACTTGCCGCCAGTACCTCTTGAATAAGTGGGCTGGCAGTTTGGAAACCTTCCAGGAACTTGTGCATTGCCGATGCCTCTGCCCTGGTTACTTCATCAGCGCCACCAGTGAGCAAAGAATAAATCAGGTGAGGCGCATTTATCAATAATTGCCATTCACGTTGTTCAAAATCTGACCTGCTTGCCATGATATAAGTCCTTCTTCATGAAATAGATTTTTTTCAGTGATCGTTAAGGTTTTGGAATCCCTGAAAAGTGGAATTCCTGGAAACTGAGTCATTTTTCAACTCATTTTCCATAAAACCTTACCACCCGTCTTAATGATCGGCGTTATAGGTTTTTGATCGCTACCGGAATAGAACTCTGATGGATTGATACCAGAATAGTACTCGGATGGCTTGAGTAGTGTGTGTGAGAATTAATACATATCGCGCTCAATACACTGCTAATAAGAGCCAATAAGTAATATAATTAGCAAAAGAACCACAAAGCACCTATCTTCAACATATATTCCTGAATTTAAAATCTACCCGTCCCCTTTTAGAAAAGGAAAACGGAGGTATTTTGAAAGGGGGAGAAGAAAAAAACCTGATATTGTCCATATTGTCCATACGGGGGCGGAGATTCGGGTCCATTCTCCGGATGACCGGGCATTGAAAATGCATTGAAAATGCATCGGAAATGCACTGGAAATCAGAAAAATTATCCTGGAGCTAACCTATAGAGAGGAATGTTGTATGCCCAGAATTATTGCAATCTGTTTATCCTTGATAACAGGTTTCGCAGTTCTCTTGTTTGTCCCAACCGGTAATGCCCAGTTCAGCTCCTTCGGGAATAAACTTTTTCCCTATTCCTTGACTGCTCCTGCTGACAGTCGGTATGCTTCATCTTTATCTTTGAATCCTGATCTGTCCTCAATCTCTAGCCTGATGTTGAATCCCGGTCTGTCCTCAATTTCTGGTCTGACTTTGAATCCTGGTCCGACGTTGAATCCCGGTCTGTCCTTGCTTCCTGGTCTGCTCTTGAATCCCGGTCTGTCCCAGGTTTCAAGTTTATCCTTAAGCCCTGGTTTGCCTTTGAATTTTGATCCGTCCTTGATTGCCGACCTATCTTTGATTCCCGATAGTGTATTTTTGATCTCTGGACAAAATGGCTCTCTCAGCGGACGTTACAGCAGTCAAGCTTCACCCCAGCAGGTGATAAATGTATCTGTTGCCGGGGTCCCCTCGGCTGCCGGGATGTATGGAACGTATAGATTAAATCTCTTCCCTCAAGGAGCCTTAACCCTTTCGCTCGCCAATGGGCTTTTAAATTCCAATCTAATCGCTGCGACCATTCCCCAGACTCCGGTGAATGCCTTTTCCGTGTCCAATTCGGGCAATTACGTAGCCAATACCCTTTTGGGTCTGGGATCATTGGGTTCCATTTCCATCGGGTCTCAAGGTTTTCAGTCATATGCAGCTCAGCCGTATATAGCTCATCCGTATACAGCTCAGCCGTATGCAACTCAGCCGTATATATCCCAACCATATTCAGTCCTCCCATATGCGGCTCTTCAAGGCGGTTTGATAAGCTGGCCCAGGGCTGAGGTGGTAGCCCCTGTTGTACCGGTCTATTACACTTATACAGTGGTCAATGCATATCCGCATGACCGAATTGCCTTCACCCAGGGATTAGTTTTTAGCAATGGCTTTCTCTACGAAGGGACCGGGATTCCCGGACACTCACAAATACGCCGGGTTGATCTATCGACCGGAACGATTCTGCAAAGCCTTGATCTGCCTGCTCCATACTGGGGTGAGGGAATAACCATCTACGCAAACAAGATTATCCAGTTGACCTGGCTGCATAATATCGGATTCGTTTACGATAAGTTTACCTTTGTCCAGCTTCAGAGTTTCACCTATCCAACCGAGGGCTGGGGTATCACTCACGATGGAACGAACCTGATCATGAGTGACGGCACGGCAACATTGCATTTTCTGGACCCAGTAACCTTTGCAGAAGTCAGCTCGATTGATGTCTATGACCAGGATGGCCCGGTAACGAATCTCAACGAGTTGGAATACATCAAAGGGGTGATTTACGCTAACGTCTGGCTGACAGACCGCATAGCCATAATTTCGCCCCTGACAGGCCAGGTAGTTGGATATATAGATCTGAGCGGGCTATTGACTCCGGCAGACCTTGTCTACCCGGTTGATGTACTCAACGGCATTGCCTATGATGCTAAAAATGACCGGCTGTTTGTGACCGGAAAGTTCTGGCCAAAACTCTTTGAAATCGATCTTGTTCCGCTGCCCTGAGCAGGCGCTATAACGGGGTTTTGGCTTGATCAAGGTACACAGGTTCTCTGAGCTTACTTCGCAGAAGGTACTATCCTCGCTTATAAAGGCCCCCATTACTTACGCCCCCTTTCGTAAAGGGGGCGTAAGTAATGGGCGATTTCCAACATCCGGAACATACATAATTGAAAACTGCTCTGGTAACCATGGAGTGGAAATTTGATTGAGGAAAAAACTGTCCCCATATCCCCGCTTGGTTGATGTAAAAACCACCCTCGAATCTTCCGCCTGGCAAAAAATTATCCATAAATCCTCCGCCTGCTCCTCTCTGATCAGTGGGAAATAAATAATGCCTTTGGGAAAGGGAAGTAGGTGCTCTTGAAAAATGTGGGCGTTTGCTTTAGGCCCGACTGATAAATTGCCTAAAATTAAATTGCCTAAAATTCGTAATCATCCTTTTATTAGTTGCGTCAACCATTATGGGATAAGATTAAGAGTAGCAGTATAACTTTCGCAGAAGATAGAAGGAGGTGTTTATTTATGAAAAGCAAAAAGATGTGGATAGCCTTCCCGCACTATCTTTACCCCTCTGGTATGACTATTCCTTTAGCGGAATATAGATTTTTGCAAAGTAAAAAGAACAACTCAGAGATGGAAAGAATTAAGAAGGTAAATAATTCTCTGAGAAGACATCCCCAAAATCTACACTGGAGAGAATTGTAACCTTGCGTCGGTAAGACACCGGTACTGATAAACGGATTAGTAACTGGCTCTATGTGGGCGGTCCCATCAGGGGCCGTCCTTAAAGATTTTTGGCCATCAGCATTATAGACGTTGTGAAAATTTTATCAGGGAGGAAACTCTCCGATGATAGTCCTCCCCAAAAGGGAAAGTAAACAAAGCTTATAAATACCGACGTTTTTTTGTTTCTGCCAGGTCAAAGAAACACCAAACGCCCTCCATTATCCGCCTAAGTTCCCTCGTCAGCCTATCAATCCTTAATGCTACTCGTCTCTGCAACAGTTTCATTATTCTGAGCCATAGGTTTATTATATTAAGCCACATTTTCTTTATTTTAGAAAAATCTTCATTATCAATAACCTATCTGTGATTTTCCCAATATTTTTTTGACTATCGGCCTTACGCAAGGTTACTATATTAAGAAAAGCCAAAGATGGACAGGATATTATGAAAAAAAATTGGATCTTGGTGGCATAATCAGATTTTGTGTGTAGGACATCAATTAATTTCTATGAAAAAAATGTGATGGTATTACCTGCCAGGTGTCAGACCCTCCAGGTTTTTTCCATTCAGAATTATCGGAGTTGAAAATGAAGATAAAAGCAGATTTATTCCATTTCCATTGTTCATCACGCTTTTTATTTTTCCTGTTACCTACTGTTTTAATTATTTTATATTTTTTAAGCCCTGTATTTGCAAAAAATAATGATATACAGAATAGACCTTTATTGAGAACGTCACTAAAAACTTGGGAAAAAACCTTCGACAATCCCGGTTTTGTTAACTCCATCCAACAAACGTGTGATGGAGGATATATTCTCATTACCAGTGAGGGTACTATCATAAAGCTTGATAGCAATGGCGATAAAATATGGGAAAAGGCTTTTGGTGGGGCTGCTACCTCCATTCAGCAGGCTTTTGATGGAGGATACATAGTCGCTGGGTCGACTGGCACCGAGAGTTTTGACACCACGGGTATCGATGAACAGAAACCTGATGTGCGTATAATAAAGCTTAATGACAGTGGCAATAAAATTTGGGAAAAACACTATGGGGGGGATGAATTTGACTGGGCTGAATCAATTCAGCAAACTACTGATGGTGGATACATTGTTGCTGGACATACGTATACTGGTGATACGTATACTGCCACGACTTCATCCCCCGGTGGAGAAGATGAGAAGTATAACTATAGACTTCAGGATATTTATGTAATAAGACTTGATGATAATGGTGATAAGGCATGGGAAAAAACCTACAAATGCAGTGAAGTAAGTATCAATAGGGCTAACGCTGTTCAACAGACATCAGACGACGGATATATTGTAGTTGGGAATGGCAGGTACTTTGCCGAACAAAATGAGTTCTCAGGTATCTATATTATTAAACTCGATAGTAATGGCGATAAGAAGTGGGAAAAAATATATGATAGAGGATCTGCTAAGTCAATTCAACAGACATCAGATAGCGGATACATTGTTGCTGGAATTATTTCGCCAACTGAAAGTACCTACTTTTATGTGATTAAACTTGACAATGATGGCAACAAAGTCTGGGAAAATACTTACAAAAAAAGAAGCTTGAATGAAGCCACATGTATCCGGCAGACTTCAGATGATGGTTACATTGTTGCCGGACATATATATGACACCCCTTATTGGGAAGATGATTACACACGAATTAGGCCCGAACCTAATATCTATATAATAAAGCTGAACAATAGAGGTACCAAGGTTTGGGACAAGATCTATGATAATGGAGCAACAGCTCACTCTGTCCAGGAAACATCTGATGGAGGATATATTATTGGCGGTTCCAGGTTAATAGAAGAAGAGGCTAACGACCCTAATATTAAGATAAAAATGTGTTATCTATACATTATAAAAACAGATGCAAACGGTAGTATGCAAAAAGATCCGAAAACTGCGCCTCCACAATTTCCCTCGAAAAGTGGCTGTTTTATCCTGTATCTCCGGCATCAGATAGCTGGCCTTTTATTGAAATTCAATTACTAAGGATTAAGCTGGGGGAGTATGGATAATTTTTAACGATACAAATTTCTACGCCCCAAGGGTAGGAGGTCAAAACTTGATTCTCTTGGGAAAAAATCTTGAGGAAAACCGGAAAGGGGGCAATAATTCATCTTGCAAGAGAGAGAGAGAGAGAGTTAAAACTTACCCTCGGCATTAAAGGTCTCAAGCAAAGATACCAGTTGCCTGGCCCTGTGTTCATAGGTATGTTCAGCCAGAACCCTTCTGCGGGCAGCCTGACCAATGGCCTGGATGGTCGCAGGAGTCAGGCTGAGTAGATGCTCAGCCACCTCGAGCCCATTTTTAGCGGTCAGGATCTCGGTACCGGGCTCAAGGAACATTTCCAGCCCCTCCCAGGCGTCGGTAATGATGCATGCACCTGCACCCGCAGCTTCGAAGATCCTGATGGACGGAGAAAATCCATATCTGGCCGTACCTTCGCGGCTGATGTTCAAAACAACCCTGGCCGAGCAATGAAAGGCATTATGTTCCTGGGTGTAGAGATGCCCGATAGAGCATACATTTTCAGGCAGCATCGTATCATGTCTGCGTCTGGTTCCGGCTCTTAGGTCAGTTTTAGTTCCTGCGTCATCTTCGGCTCTTATGCCGGTTTCGAATCCTGATGCGGTCTCGGATTTTGGGTTGATTCCGGTTTTCGCTTTGCGTCTTTGGTCGGTCTCAGTTTTGTGTCCTTGCCCGCCCCCCGCTTCCGGTCTGTGGCCTGCTCTTGTTTCGGGGATATGATCCGGCGCGCTGTTTTCACGCCAGGTGCTTATTACGGGCCAGCCGCTTCCTGCCAGCAGGAAGCGATGCGTGGGGAGGGTAGAAGCTGCTTTGAAAAGGAATTCCCGGACCCTCATCTCCCGATCCGGCAATCGGTCACCGCAAAACCCAAGGTCTGAGGCAAAGCGGCTGTCTGGTGATACGGGGTAATGGGTTAAAGGGTCAAGCGCGTTGTAAACAGGGACGCATTGTCTGGCGCCGAGTGCCTGATAGGCATCCACGATAGGTTTCCCGCCTCCATTGGTGAGGATAAGATCATAGCGGGGAATAAGTGACTGAAAAGGATCATCCGGATTATGATGGATGCGGTCGATGGTGGCCGGTGCATCAACATCCCAGAATATGGACAGGGTGTATGGCCTCTGCTTTCTGGCTTTCTCGGCTGTTTCAACTACGGCGGCTTCAAGTAACTGATCGAAAACGCCAACGCCACTGGCTTTGATGATCAGATCGGCATTTTGGGCTTCATCCAGGATTTCACGGACCGCATCTTCATTTCTGGCTGAGTAGACTACTACTTTTGCCCAGGGAGGATCGGGGATATCGCGATAATTCTGCCGCTCGAAGGCATCGGGCTCATAGAAGGTAATCCGGTAGCCCTCTGCCGAAAGCGCCCGGATGATACCCCGGTAGTAGGTTGCTGCTTCGTTCCAGTAGCCAGAAACAAGGCTTGAGCCAAAAAAGGCAATGTGTTTCCCTTCCCTCACAGGCATTTTTCTCCCCTCAGCGGGTACTTTCCTTCCTTCACAGGCATTTTCTTCTCCTCAACGGGAGCTTTCCTTCCTTAACAGATGTTTCCCTCCTTATTTACCCCATATTTACTCAATACTTACTCCTCGTTTACTCATTGGCCTTTTCCTCCCGGATGGAGGAAGGCTCGCGGCTGGCCGCCGGATGAGGAGAGCTTAGATCCAGACCCAGAGCCCTGCAAATGTCCATGAGCTCCTGAACGCGATGAGCGCACGTATGCCGGGTTACAATGGTATTATAGGCATTATGGGCTATTTCCCTGGCCATTTCTCTGTCATGGAGGATAGTTTTAAGATGGCGTTTCATCTCATCTCCATTGGCTGCTACCAGGAAATCCCGGCCAGGGGTAAACAGCTCTTCGGTATCTTCCCATGGAGAGCAGATGAGAGGAATGCCGCAAGCCATGGCTTCGAAGGTGCGGATAGTGGGGATACCGGCCAAGCTTTTAACATATGGCCGTCGAGGAACGTGGATCGTGACCTTGAATTGCGAAAATAGCTCAGGCACTTCATAATTGGGCACCCATCCGGCATAGTCCACTCCCGACTCTTTGAGAGCGACCCGGGCATGATGCGGATACCGGACCCCATAGGCGGTGGCCTGCAGCCCAAGTTCTTTGACCGGGTCGAGGAGAAACTCATAGAGCTCATGTGCCCGCTCTCCGTCCCCCCAGTTGCCTATCCAGACCAGATCCCCCTGGTTTCTGCCCCTGTCCCTTGGGTAAAAGACGCGGGTATCCGCAGCCTCGTGCCAGGTCCAGGCGCGGCCGGTCCAGCCACGTGAAAGGTAAAAATCGCGGATTACGCTGCCAAAGGCCAGGACGCCGTCGTAATTTTTGAGATTATACCTGGCCTGTCTTTGCCGGTCAGTCACCATGCGGTGGTGAGTATCGTGGAAGAGGAGCCGGAAACTTCCTCCGCTGCTGCGATAGTGTCCGATGCGATCCACCAGTTCGGGCTCATTCCACTCGTGGACAATGACCAGGTCAGCAGTGTCAAGGACCTTATCGAGTTCGATCGCATCAGGTGCATAGCGGTGGCTGATCAGATGAGGATATGCTTCCTGAAACTTTCGGATTGGCTCAAACCTGTGGTGAGCTATAAGGTTCTGGACACTCCAGGCATCCTTTGGTTCATAAATATGGACATCGTGCCCCTGTTTTAGAAGCTCGGTGGCAATACCCCGCAAAAAGTGGGCATTGCCATGGTTCCAATCAGAAATCAGGGAATGATAAAACATAAAAACCCGCATAGGATTTCTCCTTATTGGTTCTGGTAAGCTTGTCCTTATTGGTTCTGGTAAGCTTGACGGCTATCAACCTCAACTGATTCCCGATCCTCCCGTATGGTTCCTCGATCCTTCTCGACAGCTTTCGACCGTTCGCATCCCTCATTCACCCCATGGCAACCAGATCCCCGGAAGGGTTATCCTCTGCCTGACGCAGCCATGTATTGAGGCTTTCAACGCCCTGCCGGACACCGACTTTCGGGTACCAGCCTGTAGCCTTGCGGAACCTTGTGGTATCAGTAACATAATACCATGGATCTCCGACTCGCCACCGGCTGAAGAGGCAGACGGGTTTATTCTGATGGATCTCGGTAATGAGATCAATGAGTTCAAGCAGGCTGAGACAGTTTTGCGTTCCTCCTCCGACATTGAAGACCTTGCCCGAAAGCTTTTTCATATGAGCCATAGCCAGAAGGAAAGCCTCGATGAGATCCTCGACAAAGAGGATGTCCCGCACCTGCCTTCCATCACCGAAAAGGGTAATGGGCTGCTTTTTCAGTGCCTGGATCAGGAAACGGGCAACCCAGCCCTGATGGCCGAATTGACGGGGTCCGTAGATGCAGCTCATTCGAAAGACTACGGCAGGCAGGTGATAGGTGCGGGCATAGTCGAGCACGTATTGTTCCGCCGCTCCCTTAGAGGAGCCATAGGGAGTCCGGAAGCTCAAGGGATAGTCTTCATTGATTCCTCTTTCCTTTGTCAAAGGATCTGCCGGCTCATAGCGTGTGCTGCATTTGCGCAGGTTGATGCTGTTCAGCGATCCATACACCTTATTGGTGGATGTATAGAAAAGGAACGGAGGGTTTTTTACGGTCCGCAATTCTTCGAGCAGATTTATCGTTCCCTGGACATCGACCTCGAAGTCCTGAACCGGATTCTGGCGATTGGCGGTTACGGCCACCTGCGCTGCCAGGTGGAATATGTGCCCGGCATGTTGGACAGCCTCACGCAGGGCACAGCGGTTGCGCACATCAGCCACTTTAACCAGAACTTTTTTTCCATACTCGTCGCACAGCCATTGCGCATTCCTTTCTCCGTCGGGCCTGCTGAGATTGTCATAGATCAGGACAGACTTACCCGATTTCAGCAGTCTATGGGCGAGATTCGTTCCAATGAAACCGCATCCGCCGGTGATCATCACATAAGGCCGGTCAAAAGTTCGGACTGTGGATCTCATATTCATATGTTCAGGCCCCGCTGTCCAGGACTGGTAGACAATCGGGAGCCGAGATGCCGTCAATGATCAATTCCCCCTCGATCAATTTAATCTCAGGGTTGAGACAGGCCGCCCTCCATCCTCGCCTTCCCGTTCCATGGATCTGCTCTGACCGGTTATTGGGAACCTCAACGCTGTAGCCATTCCGGATCAATGCATCTGCCAGGTGCGAGCCGATAAAGCCTGCTCCACCGGTGATTAAAATATGCTTATCCATGCTCTCACCTTTTGAGCCGGTTTCATAAGCCTGCCAGCCGGTTTCATGAATTTACAGGCTAAGTACATGTTGCGGGAATTACCCGACCAGTTACTGAAGAGGTCCATTTGTCGAAAATTCCCCTCAATCCCCCTTATAAAGAGGGGATAAAGACCCTTATCAGGCAGGGGGGATGACAAAACCCGTCCGCGTATTTCTTGTCGCGGTGTACCTAGTTTATGGGTATATCGGTATTTGAACTGAATAATGATTGCTTTTCGATCATCATTTGCTCGATCACTATTTGCCTTGTTTTTACCCCGTGCAAGGGGCAGGTGAATTTTCCGGCTGCCCCAAAACCCGCTGTGCTGCCTGGCGCTCAAGGAGCTTATCGACTTTGTATAGCTGTAACCATACCTCAGATCGGCCAAGGAGCCTCAGTGGTTCCCTCATATATCCGCGTTCTCTCTCTTTGTATTTTGCCTTCTGGCTCCTTAATTCGTATCGATATTCTCCTCCTCTTCAGCTTTGCGCAACCGGAAAATGGCAAGAGAAAGTCCCTCCAGCGTGTAAGAGTCGCCATGATGCATCAGTTGATACTTCGGCCTTCCTTTTGGGCATCTGGTATCGAGAGTCAACTCCCAACTGCCGGCCTCGTGGAAGGAAGGCAAGACGAAAACTATGGATTCACCTGCATTCATCAATACCAGGATGGTATCATCCAGGACAGGATTTCCCCGCTCGTCCTGCTCATCGATAGCGTCCCCTGCCAGAAGCATCCCAAGGCTGCGCAGGTTCTCATTGCCCCAATCACCGGGAGTCATCTCCTTTCCATCGGGTCGAAACCAGCCTACATCCTTGAGATTCGTATTGACCATGGCTCTGCCGCGAAAAAAACTCTGCCGTCGAAAGACCGGGTGACGGCGTCTGAGATGAATCACGAACCGGGTAAATTCCAGCAACCTGCGCTGAGACTGGTTAAGGTGCCAGTTGAGCCAGGAAAGCGCGTTGTCCTGGCAGTAGGTATTATTGTTTCCCCGTTTGCTGTGCCCGGTCTCGTCACCGGATTGAAGCATCGGCACTCCTTGCGAGAAAAACAGGGTGGCCAGAAAGTTGCGCTGCTGACGCATCCGCAATCTCAGCACCTCCGGATCATCGGTTGGCCCTTCCGCACCGAAGTTCCAGCTCAGGTTATTATCCGTGCCATCGCGGTTTTCCTCACCGTTGTCTTCGTTATGCTTGTCGTCGTAGCTTACCAGATCATGGAGGGTGAAGCCGTCATGCGAAGTAACGAAATTGATACTGGTGTATGGCCTGCGGCCGGTTTTTTCATACAGGTCGCTGCTGCCGGTCAGCCGATATGCCAGATTCCCTATCTGCCCGGCATCTTTCTTCCAATAGCGGCGAACCGTGTCACGGTATTCACCATTCCATTCAGTCCACAGGACTGGAAAGTTACCGACCTGATACCCTCCCTCTCCCAGGTCCCAGGGCTCGGCGATCAGTTTGACCTGTGAAATCACCGGGTCCTGGTGGATAATGTCAAAGAATGCTCCCAGCCGGTCTACGGCGTGAAGTTCCCGTGCCAGGGCCGCTGCCAGATCGAAACGAAACCCGTCCACGTGCATCTCCAGTATCCAATAGCGCAGGCTGTCCATGATGAGCTGAAGCGCGCGCGGGTGCATCATGTTGAGGGTGTTACCGGTGCCGGTGTAATCCGTATAATAGCGACGTTCTTTCTCGTGCAGCCGGTAATAAGAGACATTATCGATACCGCGAAAACACAGAGTCGGCCCAAGATGGTCACTTTCACCTGTATGGTTATAAGCTACATCCAGAATTACCTCAATCCCTTCCCTGTGCAGGGTCTTGACCATGGTTTTGAATTCCGCTACCTGCTGACCCTGAGATCCAGTACTGGAATACTCCGAATGCGGAGCGAAAAAGTTGATGGAGTTGTACCCCCAGTAATTGCGAAGACCGAGATCAAAAAGCCTGCGATCATGTATGAACTGATGCACCGGCATCAACTCAACCGCAGTAATGCCGAGGGAAAGGAGATAGTCCATTGCTGCCGGGCTGACCAGTCCTGCATAGGTACCGCGAAGTTCTTCCGGCACTTTTTGATTGAGCCTGGTGAATCCCTTGACATGCACCTCATAGATAATTGTTTTGTACCATGGGATATTTGGGGGAGCATCATTTCCCCAACTGAACGCCTGGTCCACGACAACGCATTTTGGTTGAAACGGCGCACTGTCCCGGTCGTCCCTCGACAGGTCGCCGGCCTGATGCCCGACGGTATAGCCGAACAGGGCGTCGTTCCACCGTATGGTTCCAGTGACCGCTCTGGCATAAGGGTCTCGCAGGAGCTTGGCTGGATTGAAGCGATGGCCTTCCTGCGGGGCATACGGGCCATATACCCGGTATCCGTAGAGCATGCCGGGACGTGCTTCAGGCAGATAGGCATGCCATACCTGGTCCGTCTGTTCGGGCATCATAATACGGATTTCATGTTTTTCACGCTCTCCTTCCGGGCCATCGAAGATGCATAACTCCACTGCGGTGGCATTTTCTGAAAAGAGGGCAAAATTGACCCCCGAACCATCCCAGGTTGCTCCCAGTGGGTAGGGGTGTCCAAGCCATACTTCCATAGGTATCCTCCTAAGAGCCTGTCCTTGAAAAATCCCTAAGTACAGGCAGCGGGAATTACGCAATCGGTTGTTTCTGTCCTTTTAGCGGACACTTTTAAGAAAAAGTCCACCCAACCGTCATTCCCGCCTTCGCGGGAATGACGAAGGATTACTACACACTATCTGGCTGCGTATTTAATGCGCAGTGTACTAAGGAGCCTATCCCAAAACTGCATTTGGGGCAGATGGTTTGCCAGTTGCCGGAGGTTTTGGGATGCCTCTAAGCCTGTCCTCAACCTCCATTTCGAATCCAGGGCACTCAAATTCGAATCCAGGCATGGGCACTCAAACAGGAATGTTAAGCCATGAACGACAGGCACAGCCCGCCTTCTTCAGTACCTGACGCTCAGCATCCAGCATCTTGCATCTCACAACTGAATATCGGATTAATATGAATTTAGGCTGACTTATTTGCGGTTTTTCCTGAACAGATCCGGAACAGGTACAGATTCGGCCCTGATTACCGTTTCCTAGCCGTTAATGATTTCGCCGCCATTCGGGTGCAGGATTTGTCCAGTCATGTACGAAGAATCACGTGAGGCAAGAAACACATAACACGGCGCAACATCTTCAGGATGCCCGGCCCGCCCCATCGGCACATCTGTGCCGAACTGAGGTACGGCTTCAGCCGGAAAGCTTGAGGGTATCAGGGGAGTCCAGATCGGGCCGGGTGCCACCCCATTTACCCTGATTCCTTTATTGACTAAAGACAGGGCCAGTGACCGGGTAAAGGAGACAATAGCGCCTTTGGTTGATGAATAGTCAAGAAAATGAGTGCTCCCCCGATAAGCAGTCACCGAGGTTGTGTTAATGATTGCACTTCCCGGTTTCATATGCCTGATTGCTGCTCTGGCCATATAAAAATAGGAGAAAATATTGGTGCGAAAGATTCGCTCGATCTGCTCGTTGGTCACGGACTCCAGGTTTTCCTGATAGGTCTGGAAAGCAGCATTATTGACGAGAATGTCCAGGTGGTTGAGTTCATTGACTGTCCTTTGCACTGCACTCCTGCAAAAGGCATCGTCACGTATATCCCCCGCTATGAGAAGGCAGCGGCGTCCTTCCTCCTGAACCATCTGCTGAGCTTTTTCAGCATCCTCATGTTCATCATAATAGGTAATAGCCACGTGCGCTCCCTCTCTGGCAAAAAATAAAGCCACTGCACGCCCTATGCCGCTGTCGCCCCCCGTTATCAGCGCAACCTTATCGAGCAGCTTGTCGCTGCCATGATACCAGGTTCCTTTCTCCTTCGGCTGGGGTATCATGATGGATTGAATGCCGGGCTGCCTGTCCTGATGTTGCGGAGGAAGTTTCTCCTCTTCCTGATAATATACCTGGTGAGCCATAATTATTCTCCTTAATCTTCCTCGTCTGTGACTGCTGGAGGTAAATTGGGTTATGACTGCTTATACCTTGAATTTTGAGGACTATCCAGAAAAGCGCTTGTTCTGCCAGAAAAGCGCTCGCTCTGATAGATCGGCATTATTAAGGGGATATGGCCATTATCCTTGTTAATGTGTATCTTAGGGCAGAAAATATCTGCACGTGCGGGCTCTTGTGCCCCTCTTAAGGGGAGAATGGCGGTGTGAGGGGGGATAATTCGTATCCTGAAACATCCAGCAAAAGCTCAGGGAAAAGTGCAGCATCCACAAGTCGCGCTTTTCCCTGGTGCTTGTCTTCTATCCAGTACCAGCCTGATTGGTCTATTTCCCCAAACAGTGGTTTCAGACTGCTTTTTTCCTCTTTGCCACTGATCGTATCCTGGGGACTGGCCTTGAGCTTCATCATCTCCATGTAGACCAAAACCTTTGTCTCAAACTGTCCAATAATATCAATGCGTCCTTTGGCACCTGCTATCCAGACGCCCATAGGCCGCAGCTCAGCAACGAGTGTTTTCCTTTTTTTCCATATCAAAAGTTGTGGAGCTTTATAGCGTTCCGGCCCCCCTTCATCGACTTCAATGAACACTCTTTGAGCAGTCAAAGCTTGTTTCCTAAGCCACAGGTCGATCCGGCCATAGAGTTGTTCAACTCTTGAAATATATTCCTGGACATTTGGCCGCATCTTTGTTTTTTGTCTATCTCCTTAAATCAACCTGTTGTACGCCCGCTGCACATTTGCAGCGGTGCAGGGGAGCCTTAAGGCGGTTCTTGAAGGCCGTTGATGGTGTCTTTGGCATTCTTTTGGGCTACGGTGTCTGGAGCACGGCCAGGTAGGGATTCACCAGGCCGTAGCCATAGTACTGATCCCAACCGACAGTACCCAGGTCGGTAGCGCTGCCCTCCAGAATATTGGTCACCTGAAGCGGTGTAAGGGGAAGCGTGCTCTTACTCACGATGAGAGCAGCGGCTCCGGAGACTAATGCTGCGGCAGGAGAAGTACCCTCCATGAAATAGTAGTAGAAGGTCGTATAATTGGGTGATGCAAAGGTTTGCTGCAGGACCCCGTCGCCAAAGCCGTCGAGGTTCTGGTCAACGGTGAGATCTCCGCCCGGAGAGCAAACGTCGATGTATTGCCCGTAATTGGAGTAAGCAGGTATCGTGTAGTCATAGCGGATAGCGCTTACGGAAATGCATTCGGGGTAGGAAGCCGGGTATTCCGGGATGCTGGAGCCTGCGTTGCCTGCTGAGCAGATGATGGATACTCCATTCGTATAGGCATAGGTAACGGCTGCCGCCTCGGTAGCGTCGGTACCGGCTCCTCCAAGGCTCATGCTGATAATATTCACTCCGCTGTTGGCCGCAAAGTAAATGCCGTCGACTTCAGCACTGATTGGCGCGTTGCCGGTGCTGTCCATTACCTTGACCGGCATGATGGTGGCATTGAAGGCCACACCCGCGCACCCCAGCAGGTTGTTGGTCGTCTGGGCGATGCATCCTGCCATATGCGTTCCATGCCCGTAATCGTCATCCGGATTGGTATCGAGGTTGATAAAGTCATAGCCGGGTGCGAAAAGTGTCCCGGCAAGATCGGGCGCCAGGGCATAGGTGGCGGTTGTCTCATAGGCCACGCCGGAGTCCAGGATGCCGACCAGTGCTCCGGTGCCGGTACTAAAATCCCAGGCATAGCTGGCGTTCAGCCTGGGCAGGTGCCACTGGTAGGTGTAATACGGATCATTGGGAATAAGATGGGCGTGGCGGTAATAATTGGGGCTTACGTAGAGGACCGAAGGCTCCATGGCAAGCTGTCGGGTCATATCGAGCGGTGACACAAGGGCTGGTATGGCCAGGAGCTTAAAGCCAGCATAGGGACTTGCGTATATCTCACGGCACTGGTTGGCGGTATAGACTCTGGCCATTTCAGCCGGGGGAGTGCCGGGCAGAAAAGTGACCATGACCTGGCCGTTTACGTAGGTCGGCACACCAGGGATAAATGATCCCAGGGATTGCAAAGCAACAAGCGGCCCATTTCGGAGTTGGAGTGTGTCGATCCCCACAGGAACCGGGGGTGTGAGCGAGGCGACAACAGGGTTCAGTGGAGGAGGAACAATCCCGGCAGCGACACGGGCTAAAGGTGCAGGCGGAGCGGAGAGAAAGGAAGGGGTGGGGAGAAGAGAAGGAAGGGAGAGAAAAGAAGGGCCGGGACCAGCCAGAATATTCGGGAACTCTCCTGGTGCCGGTTGAAGAGCGGCTGGCAAGGTCAGGAAAGGTGCCGGATTTTGCCAGTTGGAGAGTGAAGGCAAAAGCGGCAGAGAGGGCAAAAGTGGCAGAGAGGGTGACAGCGTTGACAGGGATTGACGGAAAATATCGGTAAAAGTCAGTGCAGGGTATGAGTAAGGAAGAAGATCTGACAAAGAGAGAAACTCTACTGAAGCGGTAACAGGGGCGGGCCAAAGCAGGCAGGTGGTACAAAGAACTATTGCTAAGCCAATAGTAAAGATCAGGGTGAGAGAGAAATGCTTTTTTGAATGTTTCATGGTGATCATCTTACCGTTCTCCTTATTCACATCTTTCCTTGCTGTTTACGTCTTTCCATGAGTCTGTCCCAAAATACCTCCTCCTCTTCCTCCTTGTCAAAATGCCGCTTCTCCCGTTTTTCTCAAGAGGGATGGGACCCCCTTAGCGACCATTGAAGGGTTTTTAACAGAAAGATTCCTCTTTGGGGATAGATTCATGATGGTTAAGTCAAATTTCTATTTTTAATCAGGCGGTAATTGATTCCATTCTATTACGGTTACGGAAAGACTTTCTACGAATATTTAAAATGGGGCAGTGCATCCGGAAGCGGTATCCGTATAGACGGCTTAAAACTATAGAGGTATTCGTGCAGACGGCTTAAGACTATCGTGGTTGATCCGGGATAGGAAGGATACGGGGGAGGGCTGAAAAAGATATATCCGGTGCTCATGTCCGGTTTTATCCCCCTCCTGGACATGAGCATTTCTTCCGGATCTCATCCTTTTTAGGTTGTATTGCGAATATTATTTCTTTTCAGGCGGGTATATCATATACATCAATCTCTGATGAAAAGCCCACTCCTCCCAATATGCGAGCATGGTATTCCACCAGGCACTTATGAAGCCGCTTAACCTGCCGCCACCAGGTGGCGTCCAGGGAGTGGGCCCTGCATATTCCAAAACCGATACCGGATGCTCTTCAAACCAGCCAGATCCTCCCCACTCGGAAGTAACGGGCTTATTTTTAGCAGGGAGTCCAGCCCCTCCATACAGCGCCTGAGTGCTTTGCCGGTTTTCCAGCTTTTCAAAAAAGATATGAGCCATAGTGATTGTCTCCTTGTTTTCATCCTCTCTTTTGACGAGGCCCGAAGTTTATGATTTTTCCTCTCCCTTATCGGCCTTAAAAAGAAAAATTATGGCTCATTGGTATCGTGGATCCTTATTGAATACCGCAAGAATGCCGGTTTTTAAAGAAGACAGAGACCATTTTCAAAGAAGATGCAGACTAACCGGTGATGGCTGCTTTATTTCCCTTGCCTTCTTTTCCAGTCGATAGAGACAGTAGGGATTGTTGAAGATCGAGCCGGTAAAGCAGTAGGCTGTAGATTTGCATCCTCCCCGGCAGACATAGTCATATGCACAGTCTGCGCAGTCTCCTTCCAGCAGGCTGGTATGAAAGCTGCGGTTGTAGGCGAAATTTCCAGGCTTGTTCCAGATAGCGGTCAGGGATTCCTGCCGGATGTTGCCCTCTTTGAACTCCGGTAAAGAGGGCATGGAGAGGCAGCCTTTGATGTCCCCGTTGGCCTCGATGCCAAGGGCCTGCACACCGGCAAAGCAGCCGGTCCATAGGGGCATCCGTCCGGGTATATTTGCCCGGAGGGCCTCCTCATGCTGGCCGAAGTAGCCGATGTTGTCGGCCACATCCAGGCGGATCAGGCCCTTTTGGCGAACCCGGATAATAAATTGCTCGACAGTGTGCATGTCCTCAGGCTGGATAATAAACTCGGCGTGTTCGCACAGCCTCCCGCGGGGGACGCCAAGCTGCACCTGCCAGATCTCCGCCCCGCTTTCCGTGACGATCCGGCAGAGCTCATCCAACTCGGCCAGGTTATTTTTGCAAATAGTGGTGACCACGGCAGTTGAAACCTCGTTCCGGCGGAGCAGGGTGAGGGCGTTCAGCACCCTGTGATATGATCCTGGCTTTCGCCGGATCTTCTCGTGAGTTTCCTGAAGTCCGTCCAGGCTTATGGCCACATTGATAAGGCCGGCCTTCCTGATCCGGTCCACCAGGGCCTGGTCCATGAGGTAGCCGTTGGAGATGGCATTCACTTTAACGCCATACTCATTAAGGCATTGGGCCAGATCGTCCCAGTCTTCCCGCAGGAAGGGTTCACCTCCCAGCAGGGTCAGAATCTCGCAGCCCAGTCGCCCCAGTTGATGGCAAAGATCCAGGGCCTCTTCCTGGTTCAGTTCCCTGCTCCGTTCAGGGCCTGCCGCAGAACCGCAATGAGCGCAATTCATGTTGCAGCGCAGGGTCAGCTCCCAAACGACGTTCCTGGGATAATATTTTATCTTATCAAGGTAATACCTGGGTTTTTCCTTCAGCAGTTTGAGGATATAGCGCATAAAAGACCTCCACTTGTTCTGCCTCCGGAAGGAAGCAGGGGTTCAATCCTTGAGCGCGAAAGAGCCAGCATCCGCCCCGGCAAAGTGAAAGGTGCGGGCATTGCCGGCACGTATTGGAAAGCCCGGCTGGCAGATTCCTGCGGAAATTGCCAAACTCCTGCTCCCAGATCTTTTTGAGAGAACCATCCCGGATATTTCCCTCAGTCTGGCCTGAGAGAACCGGTACCGCACAGCCTGATACTTCTCCTTCATGGGTCAGGCAGAAGGTATTCCAGCCGCAGCCGCAAAAAAAAGGATTAGTCCGGATCAGGGGTTCCAAAGGCCCCAGATAACCGAAAGACTCTGACGGTTCTACGGCAACCCCGCGTCCTCTGGCTTCCAGGATAAACCGGAAGGCATTTTTTACTGTTTCCGGGCTATTGCGGCTAGGCCGACCATGCTGAAAAAGGAGGGGCTGAAGCTGGAGCTGGTGGGCGCCGGCCCGAAAAACCTCGTCGGTCAGTTGCGGAAGATCCCTGATGTTTTCTTCCAGAAGTGTGGTGCTGACCCCGATGAAGGGAGCCCCAAGGTCATGGTAGAATTCGATAGTCCGGATTCCCCGCTCGTAAGATCCCGGGCAGCCGCGCAGGCGGTCCTGAGTACCCTGACAGCCATCCAGGGTAATAATCAAGGAATCAAAACGCGCCTGCTCGAAGGCCAGGAGATTTTCCTCCGTGGCCTGACCATTTGTGGTGAGCCCTACTTTCATCCCCCGCTCGTGGGCATGCCGGGCAAGCAAAAAGATATCGGGCCGCAGCAGGGGTTCACCGCCGGTAATGGAAAAGAATTCGCATCCCAGATCAGCCAGATCATCAATTATCTTTTTGACCTCACTGGTGGTCAATTCTCCCGGGCTGGCCTGCCCGGCCGTCGTTTCGCAATGCGTGCATCGAAACTGGCAGCGATTCGTACTCAGCCATTGCACAAACTGGGGCCGAAGCCGGCCGCTACGCCACTTCTGCTGGTATTGGGTCAGGAGAACCTTTTGGGGTGAAGGCTGTTTAAGCGGGGGCGGCTGCTTCAGCGGGGACTGCTGCCTCAGGGGAGCTGATTCATGCAGAGAAAAGGAACCTGACAGATCGCTCACGTTTGGCATCTTTGGATTCACGTTTGGCATCTTTGGTGATATATCCGCCGTATCCTGCCGGATGGGACCATCGGAGAAGTTGCCGCTCAGGCCGCTGATGGCAGTGGCAGCGGCTTCATCTTCCCTCATATTCGTACCCACATTCGTGTCCATACCTATAGCTTTATCCAAACCCACATCCAAACCCATACTCATAGCCGTTCCCTCCTCACTCCTGGGCCGAAGCCCTTTTATCCCGTTGACAAAGGGGCTGATCAGATCCAGAGGCAGCGGAAAAAGGATAGTCGAGCCTTGCTGGGTGGAAATATGCCGCAGGGTTTGAAGGTAGCGCAGTTGCAGGCTTTGAGGGTTGCCGGACAGAATCTGGCCTGCTTTGGCCAGGGTCTTTGCAGCCTGGTATTCACCCTGGGCATCGATCAAAAGAGCCCGCCTCTCCCGCTCGGTTTCCGCCTGTTTAGCCATAGCCCGCTTCATTTCTTCCGGCAGGGTAACTTCCTTGATTTCAACTATGGGAATCGAGATTCCCCAGTGGCCGGTGTTTACGGCGATAATCTGCTGCAACTGCTGATTGATTTTCGCCTGCTGGCTGAGGAGGTCATCCAGCTCTGCCTGACCAAGGACATTGCGCAGAGTAGCCTGAGCGATCAGAAATGTTGACTGGTAAATGTTTTGTATACGGGTGATTGCCCTGGCCGGATCAGTGATATTGAAGTAAACGACTGCATCCACGGTTACCGGAACATTATCCCTGGTCATGATATCCTGCCGGGGAACATCAATCGATACAAGCCGAAGGTCAATCCTGTGCATCCGGTCAACCAGCGGGATCAGAAAGACCAGTCCCGGACCTTTCGTGTCCCGCAATTTTCCCAGGCGAAAAATAACCGCCCGCTCATATTCTTTCAGTATCCTGCAGGTCGAGGCAATAAGAACAGCAACAGCCATGAGATAAAGAAGATTCTTTAAAAATTCAAGCTGCATATCCATCTCCTTGATCAATGAAAAAAAGGAAGGATGACCCTTCCCAGAATAGGTGAATATCATCCCACTGACGCCCCATGGTGATTTTCCCCTGCCCTGCAGAAACAATTGAGCCCCCTTTCTCAAGACTCACAAGGAGAGCGTGCAATTCCTGCTGCTCAATCTTATACTTTTCAGCCAGCGCGGTTATTGATCTTCCACCATTCAATTCCAGAAGGAGCCGCAGAGTCATCCAGTCTGCATGGAAAAGTCCCCGCACCCCAATCCGTATCCAGAGGGTCCCATCGTCCAGAGGACCATATTCAAAGCGAAGACGAAGGTGATAATTTTCCTGCTCCGTCCGGGATGCAGGGGGAAGAGCCTGGGACAAAGAGTGTTTCATCTCCTTTTCTCCTGACAGGAAATTTGGTTGCCTCATCTTATCGGCAGGGTGATCCTGTTGCCCTGACAGCAGTGCATTCAATGGCTGAACTTTTACCCTGAATTGGCACTGCTTATGCTTAATTAATGAAGTGTATTCCTCATTTTGATCATTCTCTTGACCTGGTCTGAAGAAGACATTGGGAAGTCTAATATACCTTATTAAACAAAGTCTATGGATATATCTTGTCATGGATAATCAAAGGAGGTGACATCATCACTGTATAACAGCACCACATTGATAAAAACTCAACCGTTGGACCAGCAATTACCATGGACATTACCCTGCCTATGGATACGAATTTGTTTGTCTATGGACAGAGTTTTCTGTTCAGGGAGAATAAATTGATGAAAATGAGAAAAAATCTTCGTTTAACCTTAGGGGCTTTATTATTCACAGTACTTATCCATGTCATTTTCTGTATGTCTCCCGGTTCCGGCAAGACAGAAGGGCAGGTTGGTATCGGACGGGTTGATACCAGGCTGGCCGATATGAGGCCCATCGAGAGCAGGCTGCAACTGGCCGCTCCTTTCCCCATTGTCATTGACCAGCCGGGAAACTATACCCTGGCCAAAAATTTGACCGTATTCACTACCGGCACCTGCTGCATTGAGATCAAGGCTGACGATGTGACCCTTGACTTACAGGGCAATATCATTACGGGGCCAGGAAGCGATGGAATCTCAAACGATGCCTCAACAGGCATAGGCATATGCGCCTTTGGGAGGAAGAATATCGAGATCGTAAATGGAACGGTGCAGGGGTTCTCCTGCGGTATCAGCCTTTCTGGAAAGGATCATCAGGTGAAAGGTATCAGTACCTTGTATAACCGTTCCTGCGGCATCGATGCAGAATCCTCTCTCATAGACAATTGCCGGGCCAATTACAACGGTTCTGATGGCATCAGAGCCGATTCATCCACCATAATCAACTGTACGGCCGATTTCAACGGTTCCTGTGGCCTGCACGTCGAATCTTCCACGGTAATCGACTGCACGGCTCATTCCAATGGTTCCCATGGTCTCTATGCTGTCGATAAATGCCTTCTTGAAGGAAATATCATACTGGAGAATGGCGGATATGGAATATATCTTGATCATGACTATAGCTATGCCATCAAAAATGTATCCAGCCAAAATGCTGCCGGAAATTTTCATCAGACAGGAGTCAACTACCTGCCTGCCAGCAGTGCAGAAGTCCATGATGAAACTAATAGCGAGTCAATTGATTGAAGGTGAGATATACACGAGGAGAGAAAAGGATCTTGAGGGAAAACAAAAATGGTCTGGCAAAGACGTGGCCATGGCCTGGCACAATTTTCCCTCAAAACGAATAGTCAAGGAGATCTGTCTATGTGTAAGAGAGAGAATTGCAGAGGACTGGAAGCGGTTTTTATTCTCATTTTTTGCCTGCTTGGTATGTGGGGAAATCCTGAAAGGGGGCTGGCAGGTCAACTCTGCGCCGTGCATCAGAGCAGCCTCAACGGGCCGCAGCTTGACTGCGCCTATTGCCATGATGACCCTTATCCAGGCTATCTGAAGGATGGTTTAGGTCTGGCCACCACCAGTATCTGCGGTCATTGTCATAGCCCAGCCGGACAGTTTGACGGAGTAGGGGATGAGGTTACAGGGGCCAAGGCCAATTGGCTGACAGGCGGTGTGTATGAGGGCGGTTCGTTGAAGCCGGGCAAGGAGAAATGGTGTGTCGGTTGTCATGATGATGGATCATGCCAAATTCAGGGTGTATCCGCGCCGAACATTGCAGGAAAATCCCTGAGCGGAGACTGGCAGAGTCCTGACAGCATAGAGGCTTCGGATATCCAGGGTGCGGAAAACCTGCTGGACCGGGACAATAACACGGGAAGTACCGGTACGGGTGGAGGATACATTACCTTTGACCTTGCAGATTCTGACGACGTTACGCATATCAGGCTGTATACCGCCCCTGGCTCCGGGTTCAACTGGAATGTCTACGGCGGCGATGATCCCGGCTGTGCTGTGAAGGTCTTATTGGGCCGATCCACCCTTTTTGCCTCTCCCACCTGGCAGACAGGGACCGAGGGAGGATGGAACGAGATCAGGCTGGATAGATTCATTCCGGCCCGCTATCTCAAACTGCTTAAGGTCAGCCCATGGCCTTTGAGCATAGGTCATCTTCGTGAATTCGAAGTAAAGGAAGACCTGCGATACGGCTACTATGTCAATGGCCATAGGTTCGGGTGTGAGCACTGTCATGATACGGCCAGTGCGCATATCGATGGTGTGGCCGGAACCTACCGGGCCAGCCTGAACAACTATCAGAGTGGGTACCGGCTGAATAGTGTGCAGGTGGATGGGATATCTTACCCGCCTCTGGAAATTCCCCGGATCGGCTGCAACAGTGGCGAAAATCCCAGGACCGGCAACGACTTTGCCCTGTGCTTTGCCTGCCACGATAAATACAAACTGCTGGGCGATGCCTATGGTACGGACGGTTTCCTGCAAGATCCTCCAGCGACCAATTTCCGCAACGACAGTCATACGGATGAGAACGGAAAGGTGAGCAATGAACATCTTCGCCATCTTAGAGGGCGCGGGTATTGCGGAAACACCAAGGACTGGGATTCGGACTGGGATGCAACCGCGGACTCACCGCAGAGCTGCCCTACCTGTCACAATGTTCACGGCTCTCCCAATCCCGCCATGACCAGACATGGCGAATTGGCCAGTACACCGGCAGACAAATCCCCCCTGTTCAACTTTCAGTACCTGGACGCTGATGAAAAGGCGAACCCCGATCTTATGGATGTCATGGAAAGCACCGGCGGCCAGACTCAATTCTATGGCCCTGGCCCCGGCTCAATCGCAAAGAATGCCATGTGCAACATGTGCCATAACGATCAGGTTGCCTACCAGCGCACTCCTGTCGCCACCTGCCAGAATTGCCATGAAAGCATGGTGCAGACTCAAACAAGCCACCACACCCACCTGAGCGCGGCCAAAGGCCCTTCCATCGGATGCTGGGATTGCCACGCTCCCGGCAATGAAGACAGCCCTCATACCTTTCTTTTCAAAGATAATAAACCCCTGACCGAAACCCATGTTTGCGATCCCTGCCACAGCACTGAAGGAAGCTACGACGGGGTAAGCGATCCGGTCATCGGTGCCAAGAACAACTGGAACGGCAGCGTCTATCAGGGCAGCAGGCTCAAGGCAGGCAAGGAAAAATGGTGTGCAGGCTGCCATGACGAGATTCCAGCCATGAGCAGGGCCGACGGCTCAGGAGTAGCTGCCCCGGCCGTGATCGGCAATGAAAGCGCCCCCAATCCTTACGGATATTATAAAACAGGGCATGGAAAAAGGGACCTTGTAGGCTGCACGGACTGCCACGATCCTTCCCTTTTGCACGTTGATCATCAGCACAGGACCTACAGCTATGCGTCAGGTAACTATCAGGCAGGATACAGGCTGCGGATGGTCGATGGTAATCAGGCCCTGACTATAAGAAACACTCCGCCGATGATCTTGGATCCGACCCAGTCGTGGGACGATTTTGCCCTCTGCCTGAGCTGCCATAATAAATATGAGCTTTTGGGCCACAGCGAGGGAACGGGCCTATGGCACAAAGATCCGCCCTACGGCACGAATTTCGGGACCCACAGGAACGAGCATCACTGGCACCTTGCACTGAATGTCAGAAATTACTGTGATTCCGATTTTGATGGCCAGGGTGATGCTGCCTCGACCTGCACGACCTGCCATAATGTCCATGGATCGCCTTCTCCTGCCATGATCAGGCACGGTGAATTGATCAGCCCGCCTGGAACACAGAGCTATGTACCTGCCTTCGATTTTGGCTGGTTGGTCAAAGACGAAGGCGGCTCTGCCATCTATAGGCCTGATATCCCGGCAGCCGGGCAGTATAAGGTATTCGCAACCTGGTCCGATATCAGCTCAATCGATCCCAGCTTGAATTCATCCCACGCCAAGTATAAGGTCAGCCACGCTAACGGAGAAGACATCATCTATGAAGATCAGCGGGAAAACGCAGGACAAAGCCCGATCGTATGGAACCTTCTGGGAACCTTTTCCTTCAATCAGGGAACTTCCGGCTATGTCCAGCTTACTTCCGAAGATATTGAAGACACGGTAAGCAGCAGCGCTACTCCACGGCGAGACGCACTCAGTTATGTTATTGCCGATGCCGTTCGATTTAAGTCAGTAGCCGACGGATCGGTTATCATTGTCGATAATCCCAATGCCGAATTTCAAGGGACATGGACAAAAGGCACTATTTCAACTCATTACGGCGCTAATTTCCGCTATTACAGGAAGTCGAAACGGAATGATACCGCTTCCTACAGTGAGAGCATTGGGGGAAATATGGTCAAGCCGAATAACATCATCTACAACCATAGCTGTGTCGGCTGCCACGACAATCTCTTTTACACTCACCCAAGCATCGTGCCGAAGGCCGCATCCTCTCCGGCCATCTCAGCAGCCAGGGTAGAGCCTCAAACCATTCCGGCGGGTCAGACTGTCTTGATCACGGTCTATGCCTTTGATACGGATAACGATCTGACCACGGTTACCGTTGACTTGAGTCCTCTGGCCGGAAGCTCATCCCAGGTAATGTACGACGATGGCACTCATGGAGATTCAACCGCTCATGATCATACCTACAGTGTGACGGTGGTTGTCCCGCCATCGACAGGGTATGGAATATATAACCTCCAGTTGACAGCCCAGGATGCCACGGGCAGGCTGGATCAGACAGTGGGTTCTTTTGAGGTAGTCCAGTAAGGCCCGCCCCGCCCAGATCAGATCAGATCAGATCAGACCTGGCCTGATCTGTCTTTCTCCCCTTGCAGGGGATTGGGATGCATGTTATCCCTCTCCCCTGTAAGGGCACTCTCTCTCTCTCTCTCTCTCTCTCTCTCTCTCTCTCTCTCTCTCGATAGTACTCTCCTTTCTCGATATAACACCTGCTCTTTTGCCCCTTCCTGCATTAAGGTTCCTTTCTTCCCGGTCCTGGTTCCTGTTCTTCCCGGTCCTGGTTCCTTTCTTCCTGTTCCTGGTTCCTTTTCTTCCCATTCCTATTGTTCTCTTATCCCTTGAAGATGTTTCATCGGTGAAATAGTAACTAACGCACCTGCCTGAATAATCCGTGCAATCCATTGATATAATGATTAAAAATATCCAAAATTATTTGAAGTATAATTCTAATTTTTAGATGTATAGAATACTTTACACATTTTTAACAACTGGGCATATTTCCTTACAGCAAGAAAAGGCAGCCATATAGTTGTCTCATGACTGGCTCGTTCGCGCAGAGAATTTTTAAGAATCGAACGGTATTCAGATATCGGTATCTTTGGAATTGTGTAACAGGTTGATTTATTGCCTAATGCTGGTTGTGTCATGTTATTGGCAGGCCAGTTGTCAAAGGCAGATACCTGGCCTGCCTGTGGTTTTTCTTTCCTGCTTCCCCCTTTTCAGCATCTCTTTTTTTACTGGTTCATGTTTCTTTAGTGAAACATGAATCCTCGCCTCTGGGCCGGGGGGAGTCCATTTACCATTCAGATCCTATAAGGTTACCATAGGATCATTCTTAAGACATGACTGGAGGTTTTAATATGTACAGAAAAACTTACAATATATAAACAATTGAGAATAATTCTTTACATTAAATATATGATATATATTTTAACCAGGAGTAAAAAACATGAATTATAACTTAACGTTACTTCTTTCCGTTTTCCTCCCCGGAATACAAGGCACGGCTTATGCCTATACGAAAAAGTGAAGCTCATTCAATTAAAGTGTAAAAAGCATCTGGAAAATTATTTTTTAGATCTCCGGTAAACATACGTTTCTTCAGGATATTTACAGATGATGATTTTTTGAAATTCAAGCATATGGCTCCCCTGTGACCACGCTGTGTTTTTCCCTATGCCAGCACCAGCGAGAACTACCGGATAACTCATCAAGCTTTCGGACTCTGGTTAAAGGAGGTGAAACCGGACCAGAAGAAGGGAATTGCAAAGAAAGCATGGGTATCTATCCCAGTGTGATGATCAAAAAATCAAACCAAGATGAGGTGAGTGTATGAAGTCTTTCGTTTTTACTCGGCGCCAATTCATGAAGATGACCATGGGTGCGACAGCAGCCCTGGGCATAAGCCAGTTGGGTTGGCCAAAGTTACTTATGGCCGATGTGTCGAAGAAGCCTGCGGTGGTCTGGCTCGAAGGTCAAGACTGTACCGGATGTACAGAGTCCGTCCTCTCTTGCCTGACGCCGGATCTGCGGGATGTTATCCTTGATGTCGTCACTATTCGGTATCACGAGACTATTATGGCCGGAACCGGTGAAGTAACCGAATATGCCCTGGTGAAAGCCATTGAGGAAGGCGGATATGTTCTTGTGGTAGAGGGTTCTATTCCTTCCGCAGATTCAAGATACCTCATGGTCGCTGACAGTGCCTTCGAGGCAACCTTTATCGCTGCGGCCAGTAATGCTGCCGCAATTATTGCCGTTGGGGCCTGTGCCTGTTATGGAGGCATACCAAGGGGCACGGTGAGCAAAGGGCAGGGTGTGGAGTATTTCTTAAACAAGTATGCCATATCCAAGCCGTTTATCAACCTGCCAGGCTGCCCCATTCATCCCACATGGTTCTACGATACGGTTCTTACGTATCTGGGTGGTGAAGTTCCCCCTCTCGATGCGAACCTTCGTCCAGTGGCTCATTTTGGACAGAACATTCACGACAATTGCCCCCGCCGTCCTCACTTTGAAAGGGGAGAGTTTTTGAGCGATTGGAATAATCCATCCACGAAGGACTGGTGTTTGTTTCTGAAAGGATGCAAGGGGATCCAGACCAATTCTGACTGCCCCTCTCTCAAGTGGAACGACGGAGTCAACTGGTGCATTGGCTGCGGTTCTCCCTGTGCAGGATGCACCGAACCCAAATTTTACGATAAGTTCAGTCCGCTGTATATAGCAACCGGCGTAGTTTTCGGCCCCTTCGGTCCAATAATATTACCGCGGTAAGCCAATTGGCGAACCACCTGGCAAGCCAGCCGGTAAGCCGCCTGGTTGGCAGCCTGGCGAGCCGCTTGTTGAATGGTGATAATCCAATCCTCGACGGTGGTATGGACAAAGCCGCAGGGTGCAGATGTCGAGCAGCCATTGTGCTCATGGCCTGCTCAAGGTCTCATGCGGCCCGATAAATCCGCCAGGGGGATTGCAAGGAAGGAAATCATATGTCTCAGACTATTATTGTTGATCCCCTTACCAGAATAGAAGGTCATCTGAAGGTAGAAGTGACAGTAGATGGGGGTGTTGTGACGGATGCCCGGGTGGGCGGCACCATGGCGCGCGGTCTTGAAAAGCTGCTGGTTGGCAAGGACCCGCGAGATGCCACATATGTGACCGAGCGCATCTGCGGTGTCTGTTTTGCAGCTCACGGATGGACCTCCTGCATGGCCGTAGAGACGGCCCAGGGCACCCGCACCCTGCCGGAAGCGGCAAGGATCATTCGCAATCTCATTGCCGGTGCAGCCTGGCTTCACGATCATCCGCTGCACTTCTATCACCTTTCCGCCCTGGACTATCTCGACCTCAGTGTTCTTGCCGGCTATACCGGCAGTGATACTTACATCCAGAAGATCCGGGATAAAGTAATCGCTGAAGTCAGTCATCAACCGGTGGAGGGTGAATACGCAGGCCCTCTCCTTCCGGCGTATCAGGCGGATGCGTACTGCATCAGCGATCTCGATACGGTAGTGATGGCGGTCGGGCACTACCTCGAGGCACTGCTCATGCAGGTAAAGGCCAAGAAAATGTCAGCCATGCTGGCTGGCAAGCAGCCCCATCAGTCAGGCATTGTGGCAGGAGGAGTAACCCAGGCACCCGATCAGGCCACCAGGAACACATTCCGGACCATGCTTGCCGAGCAGACCGCCTTTATTACCAATACGTATGTAAACGATGTGTATACCCTTGGCACCGGACCTTTACTCGGACTGGCCACCTCGAGCGTAGGAGTGGGCCATCAGAATTATCTCTCGTACGGCGGGTTTCCCATGGCCGATGGAGGTTACCTCTACCCCGAAGGCGTGATACTCAACGGGGTTCTGGTGCCGAACAGCACTTCACGCGCCGCTATTGAACCGCTCCTGACAGAAGACGTGACCAAAGGCTGGTATGTGGCAGGCACCGACGGCCGTCCCTCCCAGACCGTCCAGTCTTTCGATCTGAATAAGTCAGGTGCATATTCTTTCATCAAAGCACCACGCTATAATGGCTACCCGATGGAGGTCGGCCCCTTAGCCAGAATGATGGTGATCCTGAACAGGCCGGAACATCCAGCCTATAATCATGCAGCGGTTCAGACCTTCGTATCTTTAGTCAATGCAGGCGTTCAGCCTGGAGCAGTGGCCAGGCATGCAGCCCGCGCCCTCGAAACCCTTATGCTCTGTGATGCCATGGTGGTGTGGCTCGATGAACTGGATGCTCTTTTTGCTCCCTACGAGCAGGGAATAAACCCCACTCCTCCCAAAATTCACGATACTGCCCACTGGGACCCGCCCTATTCAGGCCAGGGCTATGGCATGTCTGAAGCTCCACGGGGAGCACTGGGCCACTGGATCAAGATCTCCAAATATAAGACCAGCCAGTATGCCTGTGTGGTGCCTGGAACCTGGAATGCCTCGCCCACGGATAGAAATGGCCGCAAGGGTCCCTATGAGCAGGCACTGATAGGCTGCCCGATTCCTGACCCGGAGAATCCCATCAATATTGGCCGGATCATACGGTCATTCGATCCATGTATAGCATGTGCGGTTCACGTGATTACACCATCCGGCAAGGTAAAGAAATTCCAGGTGGAGATTTGATTTTGCCAGCGGAGATTTGAAGATGTTTAATCGTCCTGACCTGGGAACACATAGGCCAGGGAAGAATTGACCTTTGAAAGGAACTGACTTTTAAAACGAACTGAACGGGAAGGAAAGGTTTATGAACGTCAAGGAAGAAAGGCGGAAGATTATGTGTACATCATGTAAATTCTCCCTCAGGTGGTTAAAAGGGAGGTCTGCAAAAAGCGCTATCCTGAAAAAGTGGCTTTTGAGTGCAGGGACAGGTATATTTCTTGTTTTCAGCCTGGCGAGAATCGCCGGGGCTATAAATTCGAATTACAATCGTCCTCATCCTCTCATGGATTACGCTCCTCAGGAACTCGGTATCTATGATACAAGGTATGAAAATCTGACCGAAACCGACTGCCGGAGCTGCCACGGCAACAGCCTGGCCGAGCGGCACCACGCTACGCCTTTGGCGGTGCAGGAGCAGCGGTGTATTGTCTGCCACGAGGTGAGCCCGGGCGCTCCCAGTGGCGTATCCGTGATAAGGGACTGCACAACCAGTGGCTGTCACAGCAGCCAGGATCTTGATACCAATGGCTGGCACCACAATACCGACATGTCAGGCTCTTCAAACTGCGTTGCCTGCCACAGTCCCGATCTGATCGCCGAGATTACTCCGGTTCGCGATATGTCGATGTATCCTCCATCGGTCGTAACTCCCACTCCATTTTCCTGTGAAAACTGTCATTGGGAACAGACTGCCTCAGTGACTAAAGATCCTCAAAGCCCCGGACATCCTTCGACTCAGGAGCATTTTAACGAGCACGGCGAGTATATAGGCTTCTACGAATATGGAAAGCCTGTTTGTGCCAACTACGATACCCACCATATGAATTTCCAGGGAAACATGGCGTATAATTGCTATCGATGTCACTCACAGAATCCCAACAACCCGAACTGGGATCCTTTTGATCCCCATCTTATCCGCTACTGCGAAATCTGCCACAGCATCAGCACTCTTCACAGAATCGGTCCTCACGTCCAGAACACCAACGGATGGAGAGCCAAAGGGTTCCATGTCAGCAGCTCTGACGATCCCGACGATTACTTCGATGTCGATCCGACCGAATATGGCCAGTTTACGGCTGATCAGCAGTGTATGGGATGTCATGCGGATCTTTTTGGCGTAGCTCTTCCGGAGCCGCCCACACCGCCGGCTGCACCTCCCGCTCTTGACGAAGAAGCGATCGGCATTCAGCCAAGCCACGGCTGCTGCGGTACGGTGGTTACTTTAAGGGGAGCGAACTTCGGTGAACAAAGGGGAGAAGGCTACGCTGTACAGTTGGATGTCGATGGTGAATGGACCGATATGCCTGTCCATGCCTGGACCGATAACCTGATCGAGTTCGAGGTTCCCTGCTGGTCGCCGCTGGTCGCCGGTAACTTCGACGTACAGGTAGTGACTCCGACTGGCGAAAGTAACCACAGAGTATTTACCCTGGAGAATTGCGCTCCTCCGATTTTGACCTCGGCCCCTGAGGCAGGGACCTGCGGCACATGGATTACGGTTTCATTCGAAGATTACGGTATCGGTAGTTTTGGCGATACCCGTACAGAGATGTTCGATGATAACTACCACGGAGTATGCCGCCTGGTGGACTTTTCCTCTTCACAGGGCATGTATACGGCACTTGATTACCGGAACTGGAGCAATGAGAGCTTTGAGGTGAGAGTCTATGATTTCTACAAGGATCGTGCGGATGATGAGACCGGCGGGCGGAATTATGTCCAGGATCTGGATGAGCCTGTCAATCTCAAGTGCAGCGATATGGCTCTTGGCAAGTGGGCTGTCTATGTGAAGTACATCTTCTTTGGTGATGAGGATGCAGATGGAGTTCTCAGCGAAGGCGATACCATTTTCCAGGTGATGACCAGCGATCCTTTGTATTTTGAGCTTACGAAGACTCCCGTCATATACCGTCTTACACCTTTTAGAATCCTCAACGATAACGTAGTGAGGATCTACGGCCTCAATTTTGGTCCTACTCAGGAAAGTGGCGAAGTACGCATCGGCTCGCTGGAAGATGCACAGAGCCCCTCCCTCGGCATGGGTATATTGCTGGAGAATATCCGGGGCTGGAGCAGTACCATGGTCAAGATCAAGATGGAGAATTTACCTCCCGAGTGGTCTGGACAGTATCTGTATATGTGGGTGGAAAAGGGTGTAAAGAGTAACGTTAAGAAGATCAAGGTCCTTTAACATCTCATCTTATATATCATCGTGACAAAAGAGAGCGGGAAGATGCGGAATGCTTCCCCGCTCTTTTGCCCTCTCTCAAAAATGAGCGGGGGAGGGGATGGTTAAGAGATTGCGGTGTAGTTGAAGAGATGACGGTGTTGTATGAGGGAGAGAGCTAAGATGAGCGAAATTCTTCCAAGACTGATACTCGGTGTAGGAAATATTCTCCTGAAAGATGAGGGAATCGGGGTCCATACAGCGAGAAAGCTTCAGACGATGGATCTTCCTTCCGATGTTGAAATTCTCGATGGCGGAACCCTGGGTTTAAGTCTTCTTCCCTACCTTGAGGGGAGAAACAGGGTTATTCTCATTGATGCGATTCAGGCGGAAGGGAACCCGGGGGATATTTACCGCTTTTCCCCTGAGGGGTTTGCGCAATTTGCCGGCAGGACAAAATTTTCTTTTCATCAGACGAGTTTTTTCGATGTCATACAAATGGCTGAGCACATTATTCACCATAAACCAGACGTTATGGTTATTGCTATCCAACCGAAGGACATTTCACCGGGGATGGAACTTTCACCGGAAATTGAAGCCAGGATTCCTGCACTCATCAGGCTGGTAATGGAAGAGTTGAATGGAGGGCTGAATGATGTGACCAGAGGAGAAGAGGCATGAAAAGGAGAAAAGGCATGAAAAGGATAGAGAGGAGGGTCTTGTTTTCCCTCGGCATGCTCATGCTGCTCCTGCCGTGTATGTATGGTTGTCATGCTCAAAAAGATGCGGCAGCCAGATTCGAAGATCATGAGCCGGACAAATACCTGAACAGGTACCCGGAACCCGGCAGCGACCAGGAAGTAGACAAAGAGGAGCTGGAGGCTGCTCTCAGGAGGTTGCCGGAGCACAGGAGAGAAGAGTTCAGAGAAACGGTATTGAACAGGCTTTTAGAGACGAAGGCTTTTGCTCGCAAAGCGAGAGAGGCCGGATTGGACAGGGATCGGAAGGTAAAGGAGGAATTAAGGAGAGTTACTGACGAGACGTTGGCCCGGTTTTTTATCAAAAAGTGTCTCGATAAAGAGGCGCAAATCTCAAGAGAGGATCTTGAGAACTATTATCAAAAGAACAGGGACGCCTTTGCTCTGCCGGCGAGTGTCTCGGTTCAGCATATTGTGGTTCAAAGCGGGAAAAGGGCTGAAGAGCTCCTTGGGGCATTGCAGGAAGGTGCCTCCTTCGAAACCCTGGCCAGAGAGAAATCCATTTGCCGCTGCTGGAAATCAGGGGGAAAACATGGGTGGTTATATAAGGGCCGGATAGATCCTGACCTGGAAAAGGCAGCCTTTGCCCTGAAAACCGGTAAGCTCAGCGATGTCATAAAAACGAAGGACGGCTACCAGATTATGAAAGTGCTGGATACGAAGAACGAGCAACTCGTATCCTTTGAAGAGGCTAAAGAAGGCATACGTTCAAGGCTTTTTGAGAAAAGGAGAAGAGAACTTCTTCAAAAGTACTTTGAAGAGGCAAAGGTATCCTTCCATCCTGCTGAAGAGCACATCTTGGCCAGAGTGGGAGGGGAGGTCATCAGTGAGGAAATGCTTTTTCCTTTTCTGAGTAATGCTTCAGAAAAGGAAAAAGAAAAACTCAAAGGTGCATGGGTTCACTATCTGGTGGAAACCAGTGTCTTTTCAAAGAAGGCAAGAGAGGCAAATCTCGAAAGCGATCCGGAGGTAGGGGCAGAGATCAAAAGGAGGGTAACCTGGACTCTGGCGAATGCTTTCCGGAAAAACATGGATGAGATCACGGTCAGCGAACAGGATATTGCGGAATTTTACCAATCACATCTTGAGGAATTCACCGTACCGGTTAAAGTTCGGACCGAAGCCATTATCGTTAAAACGCACAAAGAGGCTGAAGATCTCCTGAAGGAACTCGATGCAGGGGCTTCTTTCTGTGATCTGGCCATGAAAAAATCCATACACCCTTCGGCTGCACGGGGAGGAGAGATTGGCTGGTTTGGCCGGGGGGAAAAGGATGCTTCATGGGAAAAAACGGCTTTTGCTCTGGAAAAAGGGGAAATAAGCGAGGTGATCAAGACGGATGCAGGGTATGGAATTATCAAACTGATGGACAGAAAAGGCGGTAAAGTCAGACCGCTCGATGAGGTCAAACAGGCTATAAGAATGAAACTAACGATGCAGCAGGCTGAAGAAGCCAGACATCGCTACCATGATAAGGCGGCTTTATGATGATGACGATAAGGCGGCTTTATGATAACAACCAGGATTCAAACAATGAGGTTTTTCCCGAAAAAAGAGGAGGGGAGATCATGGAGTCAAATATGGAGGTAAAAGTAGAAAAGTCATGTCGTGTACGCAATCTCTTATTGGGGCTGTTTTTTCTTCTGTTCATCTTTTCTCCCCTGTTGTCAGGTTGCGGAGGAGGCAGTGGAAATAGCAGTGCTCCTGGTGAGCGGGAAGGGAGTAAAAGTGAAGATACTCGCGTCTGGAAAAAAACCTTTCATAAATTTGGCGACGAGACAGCCCGCTCGGTACAGCAGACTTCAGATGGCGGGTATATCGTGGCAGGATCTACGGCAGGATACCCTCCAGGAACCAGCGGCGGGGCAGAGCATGTGTATTGTTATGTCATGAAACTCGATGGCGATGGTAACACGCTCTGGGACAGGCCATTTGGAAAAGATGGCGATGGAGAGGCCAACGCTGTCCAGCAAACGAGCGATGGGGGATATATTGTCGCCGGATCTGCTGCCGGTGACGAGGGCAGTGACTTCTATGTCGTCAAGCTGAATAAAGATGGTGTTCCGCAATGTGAAGCCACCTTCGATCATGGAGGCGATGAGGAAGCTTACGCTGTCCAGCAGACCTCGGATGGAGGATTTATCGTTGCCGGATCAGCCATCTTTGATGATAAGGATAATGACATCTACGTCGTGAAGTTTAAAATTAATTCTTCACATTATGCGATCGAAAAAGAGTGGGATGCAACCTTCGATAATAATGGCGGCGAAGAAGAAGGCTATTCTATCCAGCAAACGGGCGATGGCGGATACGTTGTCGCCGGATCTACAACCTCTTTGGCCAGCGGCCTGGGCAGTGATGTTTATATCGTAAAGTTTACCGTAAACACCCAGAAGAAGGCTGTCGTCGATTGGACTGCCACCTTCGATTATCATGGTGGCAATGAGGAAGCTCATTCCATCGGTCAGACCCGTGATGGAGGATACATTGCCGCAGGATTTACCAGTAGTGCCAAAGATCACGATTTCGACTGCTATATCGTAAATCTTCGTGCGGATGGCAGTGAAGAGTGGGCCAAATCCTTTGGGAAAGCGGGCAGTTATGACAACGCTTCATCTATCCACAAGACCAGGGATGGAGGATACATCGTCGCCGGATGCGGCGGCAATGACTTTTATATCCTCAAACTGAATGCACAGGGTGAGAAGAGTGAAGATCTGACCTTCGGCGGAAGTGGTAACCAAGATGCGAAATCCATTCAGCAGACTGCTGATGGCGGATATATTATTGCGGGAACCTCCACCGGGACCGGTGAGGAAGATGGTGATTTTTGTATCGTAAAGATCGCGTCACTTTCCCAGGTGCCTTTCAATTAGGATGAGACCCTCCTGCCTTCACTGAAAAAAGGGGGGGGCAGGAGGTCCTTCTATAAAGGAGAAGGGTGATGGACTATCATGAGGTGCAATTATGAAGAATAGTTCCGAACCACAATGGTGGCGAGAAGATTTGAAGCGTTTGAGAAGTGTGGAGTATATTCCCGAAACCTATATCAATTTTTTTGAATCTATCTTCAGTGCCCATTATCGGGCCAAAGACCATCTCGTCAAAGAGACGGTTTACCCATCTTTGGGCCGGAAAGATGTCCGGGAAATGCTCGCTGAAAGGGTCCCTTTTATACATTTTGACCGGATGAGTATCGGACCTTTAAGGGAGCACTTAAGGGAGCATTTCAGAGAGATTTGCAGCATTATCGGGAAATGTGAAGACCCTGGCCGGATTGAAAATTTTGCCGGTTCTGAAAATTGCAGGGATCTGGAAGACCTCATTCGAAAAACACTTTCTTATGATCCGGATTGCCTCCGGGAAATTTCTCAAAAGACAGGTATCGATGGAAGCACTCTGGAATTCGTGGCTCTCGCTCTGGCGAGGCCTCTTTTCGAACTGGCAGCCGAGGATATGAAAGCTATGCTTGCCGAGTACCCATGGTGGCAAAACTATTGCCCTGCCTGCGGAGGTACTCCCTTCATAGCCAGAATTCGAAGGGAAGATGGAATGAGGATGCTTCGGTGTTCCCTCTGCGCCGTAGAATGGAAATTTGCCAGGGTAAAATGCCCATTCTGCAATAACGAAGAGCAAAGGAGTCTGAGATTTTTCTACTACCATGAAGCAAGTCCTTACCGGCTTTATATCTGTGACCGCTGCAAGCGCTACATAAAATGTGTTGATGAGAGGAAAATAGATCAGACCAGAACAGTTGATCTGGCTATAGAGGATATGATTACTCTCTGCTTTGACGCCTTAGGTCGCCAGAAAGGATACCTGTCTCCGTCTTCTCTTTCGGAGGTGGTAACCCCCGGGATCAAGGCAAGGCAGAAAAACAAGGAATAGGAACAGGAAGGGGGGAGCAAGAGGAATGGATGGTCCTTTGATGAAACAATTCTTATGAGGTCTGGAAAAAAACTAAGGAGAAGGAAATGGAAGTAACGAGAAGAAGTTTTTTGAAATTTTCCGGTGGAGCGACAGCTTTCCTGCTGGCAGGCTCTTTGCTTGACTGGGTGAAGATTCCTAGTGCGCTGGCCGGTATGGGGTTGAAAGAGGGCATCGAGACCACCAGCATCTGCTGCTTTTGCGGATGTGGCTGTGGAGTAATTGTAACCGTGAGCCAGGATGTGGTAATCAATGTAGAAGGAGATCCGACTCACCCGGTAAACGAGGGAGCGCTCTGCAGCAAGGGTGTTGCTACCAGGCAGATTTCCACCCAGACAGTGAGCGAAGAGGAATTGAATACCACGTACGCCATTGGGTCGCGAATCGATTCCTGGCCTGAAGACAAAAGACTGGCCAGAGTCCTTCACCGGGCTGCCGGCGATGATAAATGGACAGTCATGAGTTGGGAAGAAGCTCTCCCTCTGATAGGCCAGAAGATTGCATCGACCCGGCAAGACAGTTGGGAAACGACGGACCAGAATGGCATGATCGTAAACCGCACCCGGGCCATAGCCGCCATGGGCGGTGCGGCCCATGACAGTGAAGAATGCCACCTGATGCGCAAATTCTTTACCGGGCTTGGCCTGGTATACATAGAACATCAGGCCCGCCTCTGACACTCCTCGACAGTATCGGCTCTGGGAGAGTCGTTCGGAAGAGGGGCCATGACCAACACATGGACGGATATCGGCACCAGTGATGTCATTATGATCATAGGCGGGAATCCCGCGGAAAATCATCCTATGGCTTTTCGGCATATCACCAATGCCCTGGAAAATAAATACGGGAATACCGGCCTTGATGGCAATGGGGCAAAGCTCATTGTGGTCGACCCCCGCTATACCAGGTCAGCCTCGAAAGCGTCGGTCTGGAACGGCAGGCAGATGTATTGCAGGTTGCGATCAGGGACTGACATAGCCTTTGTCGATGGGATGATCAATTACGTCATTCAGCACAAAAAGTACAATCAGCCATACGTGCTCAGTTACAGCAATGCCGGGTTCCTGCTCAATGAAAACTTTAAAGGTCCGGCTGAAACGGGAAATGGCAGATTCTCAGGATTTATTCCGGATTTGACACAACCTGTGCCCTCCTTAGGCCAGATCGGAAAGTACGATAAGTCATCCTGGGATTATGCCAGATATGTACCGGGCCATGTCAATGAATATAAGGCTCTTAATATTGCCACCGATTTTTGGGATGGATTTGGCGACTGCACCTGCGGTACTTCATGCGGATTCAGTAAGGACACTTTAAGCCTTGATCCTCAAAGCCCATACTACCTTGGCAAGTTCAGGCAGCATCTTTTAGCTGCCGGTATCATCACTTCGGCTGAGGTCGCAGGTGATCCGGCCAATCAGAAGACCGTCTGGGAGCATATGCTTCTGCATTACGCCCGCTATGACAAGGACACGGTCATCAATCTCACCGGTGCGGACCCATCCGGCTACGATGATGTCTGCGCACTCTTTGCCATGACCGGAGAGGCAGGTAAAGCAGGCACTATTTTATACGCAATGGGGACAACTCAGCATACGGTCGGAACCCAGAACATACGCGCTTATTCTACCTTGCAGATTCTTCTGGGGAACATGGGAGTTTCAGGGGGCGGCATCAATGCCCAGCGTGGTGAGTCGAATGTCCAGGGATCAACGGATTTCGCCCTGCTGTTCCACATCCTGCCGGGGTATCTTGGCCAGCCCGATGCCACCGTACCGGGAGATGCCTGGTTCGATCTCACTGATCCGGCCATAGGTGAGCCGGGGCACCCCGCTCAGCCGGCGAGCTATATCAAGAGAGTGACACCATTCAGGATGCATCAAAACGAGCTGAACTGGTGGGGAAACTTCAAGAAGTACATCGTAAGTCTCATGAAGTGCTACTGGTGGAATGCCCTGGGGAGTCCAACCGCCGCCGATCCGGCTACGGCGGAGCAGCTTCAGGCAGTCTATACCTGGATACCCAAGATACCCGGCAACTGCTCGCATATCCAGTTGTTCGAGGACATGCATGCGGGGAAGATCAAAGGATTGCTTGCCTTTGGTACCAACCCGGCCGTAGGCGGACCAAACTCGGTCAAGGAGAGGGAAGCCCTGCAAAAACTCGACTGGATGGTTATATCCGAACTATGGGAAAATGAGACAGCGGCCTTCTGGCAGTACGGCACAACAGGCCAGAAGCTCACCAGTGCGGAAATGGCTGCCATCGATACCGAGATATTCCTGCTGCCTGCTGCCGCCCATATGGAGAAAGAAGGATTCGTAGTCAATAGCAGCCGGTGGGCTCAGTTCAGGTATAAAGCCGTTGAGCCGCCCGGTGATGCCATCCATGAGATTCTCATGGTAAACTTGCTCTTCGATGCCTGCAAAGCAGCCGGAGCCAACGACTATGGAATGACCTTCCTGACTATGGGAGCGGGCTGGTACGGGACATGCGATCCTTCGGCTGACATCCTCGATCGGGAGATCAACGGCGTAAGGACCAACGGTACTCTGGTGGACAAGTTCCCCAACCTTTTGGATAACGGCACCACCGCATCAGGCAACTGGCTCTATTGCGGCATGTACCCCACCGATGGCAGTAACCTGTCCAAGAGGAGGATCAACACGCAAGCGGCAGGTATGGCTCCTGTCTACCCGCTGTGGACCTGGGCCTGGCCGGTCAATAGAAGGATTATCTATAATGGTGCATCCCTTGAGCCCTGTGGATGGGGCGGTGTCACGGATAGACCGTGGGACTCCGCTCATAAGGTCGTCTGGTGGGAAGGAAGCTGGAAGGGCGATGTTAACGATGGTATAGCCAATCCTCACGGGTATGGCGGTCATATCGAACGAAGCCCGTTCATTATGAGGAACGAGGGACACGCCCGGCTTCATGGTGCCGGCATGGCCGAGGGTCCTTACCCGGAGCACTACGAACCACTGGATACCCCGCTTGCGGCCAGAGGGGAAAATCCTGTTCCCTCCGGTGCGGGCCACTCTCAACTGATCAATCCCTGCATCAAGATCTATGAGCCGGACAAGGTTGGCAATCCGATGAATTACCCGATCATCGGCACTACCTACAGGGTCAGCGAGCATTGGCAGGCAGGGGCTGCAACACGCCACCTTCCCTGGCTTTGTGAGCTGTTTCCTGATGTGATTGTGGAAATGAGTATGGATCTGGCCTTGAGTAAAGGTATCAATAACGGTGACCGGGTGCAGATCACAACCATGCGGGGGTATATGCAGGCACGTGCACTGGTAACGAACCGGTTTAATACATTCAGGATATATGGTGAGATGCGCCACCACATCGGCGTTTTGTGGCATTGGGGTTATAAAGGCATCAAGAAAGGCCATAGCGCCAATAGACTGATCTCTCATGTAGGGGATGCAAACACCAGGATCCCGGAATCCAAGGCATTCCTGTGCAATATCGAGAAGATATGAGGAGGTGATCTAAAATGCCCGATAAAGCAATTTTAGTTGACGCAACCAAATGTACTGCCTGTAGAGGATGTCAGGTGGCCTGCAAGCAGTGGAACGATCTTCCGGCTGAAGATACCTCCTTTTTCGGAGGGCCTGGCTATCAGAATCCCAAAGATCTTTCCAGTATTACCTACACCCTGGTCAGGTTTTTCTGGAGCGGCAAAAAAGGGACAGATGTCGATGGATATGGCAACTGGCAATTCCTGAAATATGGGTGTATGCACTGCAAAAATCCCCGGTGCAAACTGGTTTGTGACTCCATGTACAAAGCGATTTATAAGGATGAAGATGGATTTGTCCAGATTAACCAGAACATCTGCAAGCCCGCTCTCTGCAACGCATGTTCAGCAGGATGCCCATTTGGAATCCCCAAGCCGGACACCCAGTCAGTCTGGAAATGTACAGCCTGCATCAACAGGCGGGGAGATACCTATCCTCAAACAATCAAAGATCCTGACTCAGCCTGGTTAAACGGCCCTGAACTGGTCCCTGCCTGTGTATCAGCCTGCCCTACAGGGGCATTACAGTATGGGGACCGCAGCGTCATCATTGCCAAAGCTAAAAGCCGGGCTAATGATCCCAAGGTCAAGGCGAAATTCCCGGAAGTAAATATCTATGGAGATACCGGCCCGTTCGGAGGACTTCGGGTTGTTTCGGTTCTCACCAGGAAGCCCGGTTTTTACGCCTTTCCGTCCAAGAGTGCCATGTATTAGGAAAGATGGAAAAGTATCAGGAAAAATGGGAAAGTAACAGGGAAGATGGGAAAGTAACAGGAAAAATGAAAAACCGGGCAGGAAGCGGAGAATCCTGACCTTTGAGGTAACGAAAAACAAAGGGGGCCGCAAGGGTAATTACCCTTGCGGCCCCCTTTGTTGAGACGTATTATGGTGAACTCCCTGGTACGTTTATTGCATATTTTATAACAGTATAAAAATGTGCAGAGTGAGCCTTTTGACCCTTATGATATAGCAGGTCAGGGTACCCAGCCTTTTTACCAGCTTGTCAGGCGAACGACTTGTCTCAAAGATCTTTTCACAATTGATACTTAATGAGAAAATGTTTCGATTTAGTACAAAATGAGCATTGCAGAATTCATAGTGAGCAGGTATGGTTTGTCGGATTATGCCTGCCTTTAGTGAGCAATTCTCCGCCTCGGATTGTCTCCCTGATGACTTTTCAAAAAGGTGTGCTGCTTATCATTCAAAGGGGGTGAGAAACGAAATTACTATCTCAGGGTATAGTAAGCATGGCATAGTAAGCATGACCGGGTTTATGAAAAACAGATGGATCTGGCCAGGAGTAATTGAATAACCTCAAAATCATGAAAGGAAAAAGCAATGAGAGCTAAGCTTATGGCAGCCGCGCTGTGTTTTTGCATGTTTATGTTTTTATTGTTTTCAGCGTCCTCATCGGAGGCCTACTACAATTATTTCGATCCATATTATACCTATGGTTACGTTCCCTTTGGATACTTTCCTCCCTATTTCGATTCTGCACAGATCGCTCCTTACCGGAGTGCTCAGGCACTGCTGACCACACTCGCCCTCCTGGGAGTACTTCCCACCTCCACCAGCACTTTGTACACGAGCACCTATCCAACCTATACAACCTATCCTACATACACTACTTCATTATTTCCTACTGTCACTTCGACACCGACCTACTCCACTCCGACCTACTCTACGAGTTCTACCGGTATCGGTTTAGCTACTGCGCTTCTCCTTACGGGAAGCAGCACTTCCACCACCACCCTGCTGGCTCTTGGAATCTGACGGACTGAGCGCACGAGCACCTCGATCCTCTCCTCGCTCCTCTATGCTTTTCACCAGGATTTGTAATGATGATGCGGACAGAACCGGTTTTTTCGGGTTAGCCTGGAAGTATTGCCCGCAAGCGAGGAGAGGATACCCCTCATGGCAAAAAATGCCAGAGAGTTTACCTATTTCACGGGAATGTGACGAAAAGTGTGAAAGTATAGAGGTACAGTATGTACAAGAAGGCGTTCTTGTACATACAAGAACGCCTTCTCTTCAAGAGATGCTCCTTAGGGCAGGAAATCATAGGTGGTTTCCGCTCCAGCCAGAACTGCCACATTGGCGGTTTCACCAAAATTGATCGAATCATCCGTTTCGGGGTCATCGTCTGCGGCCTGGCAGGTAAAGGCCAGGGTATAGTCTCCCGTCACGAGAAAACCGGCCCTGTAGGTATACTCACCGGTATCGGGGTTCAGTTCGATCACGGCGGTGGTAAGCGGAGAAGAAGCTGTGCCGTTCATATCGTGAGGAGTTATGTCTCTGCCTTCAAAAATGTAAATTGCACAGGCCGGGCCATAGGGGTCGTAGATGAGAGCAGGGTCGATGGAGCCTGCAACGCTGCCTGCTTCGATATTATCAACGAGGCGCAGGGTCGGCCTGAGCCTGTATTTCCCGCTTGATGGCGGAGATGGCCTGTGCACTGACTTACGCAGGTTAAACTCGATGGTAAACGATGCAGTATCGCCTGCCGCCACATTGAAGCCGTTATTCAATTTCAGGCCGCTCTGATCTCCACTTGGAATCACCAGTGGATGCGCTGTCCCATCAGGCAGACTGACATAGGAACCAGGGCCGTTCACACCGTCTTCGGTTACGTTCAGCCTTATCCAGTTATAACGGCCGGCAGGTAACTTCTGATGGTCCAACAGAAGGTCGCTGTCACTTCCGTGAAGAGCGAGAAGGTCAATCTGCCGTGGCTTTTCGAAATTGAATTGCAGCCGATTCCCTCCCTCAGTCTGTATTTCCACTCCCGTAAACTGAACAACGATAGCGGACAATTCATCAACCGGGGTATCGGTTATGCCCAGATCGAGAAAGCCGAAGGAACTTTCTGTTGTGTCTGAATCCTCTTCCCTATACTCCCCTCCTGGATCAGCCGATGACAAATCTGCATTCACCGATGAGCCTGAATCCTCATGAGCCTGACATCCTCCCCAAGCTGCGATTAATAACACTGACATGATTACTGCGTATAGGGATTTATTGCTCTTCACGGGGGAACCTCCTTCCCGCTGCTGCCGGCTTCAGGAAAAATTTTGCCTGTGCACGGCCATATGAGAGAATGATAAAGCGAAGTGAAAAAGCGATGGCTATCCTGCATCGAAAAGCCCATAATCATTACTCGGAATATATCATAGTGCATAAATCGTACTCTATGACTATGTGAGTTAAGCACTATTGGCGGCAAAGAGATATAACTCTCGTTACTGTATTGTGTATCTTATCTTGATAGATATAAGGATATCTTATTTTGATAAGAGAGGAGGCTATGGATATCGTGTCCGTTGACGATAAAAATGTCTTTACCTTGACTCCCATTTTGTCATTCAATAACAAAATTGTCATTTCAAGCAGGCGATAGTGTATAATAGCCAAAGTGAATAATCATAAGAATAACCGATGTGCAGAAGCCAAAGCATGCGAAAGAAGCATTACCGCTTTCCTGCTCGGGGAAAAGATGAAGGAGCACACAAGAGCATGAACAATAACCTAACCACTGAAGAGCGAAGTTTATTGCACTCCGTGCAGGCAGGTCTGCCTGCCGTTTCCCACCCCTTTGAACATGTGGGCAGGCAATGTCGGATGGAGGAAGCCGGGGTCCTTGCCCATCTGCGCGCCTGGAAGGATCAGGGCCTGGTCCGCTGGCTGGGAGCCATATTTTCCACCCATGCCCTGGGTTATCAGAGCACGCTGGCCGCCTTCAGCCTCCCTGCTGACAGGGTGGCTGAAGCAGCCGGTATCATCAACCAGCACCCCGGTGTAACGCACAACTATCAGCGCGACCATACGTATAACCTCTGGTTTACGCTGGCCACTCCTGCGCACGAGAGCATAAAGGCCCATCTTGAGAGGCTTGCCCGGACCAGCGGGGCAAAGAAGTGGATTAACCTGCCTGTTGTGAAAACGTACAAGATCAGCCTGGTTTTGCCTTTAGCTTCGGCAGGGCAGGCCAAGGGTCCTGCGGGTCCATCACCATCGGATGACCGGGTTTATTCCGTCACCGACGAGGAAAAGAGCCTGATCCGTATCCTCCAGGAGGACTGGCCACTTGTTCCCGAGCCCTTCAGGATTATATCAGAACAGTGGGGCGGGGCAGATGAGCAGAGCCTGATCGAAAAAGTCGATGCATGGAAAAAGCTTGGCATCATTCGCAGAATCGCTGCCATCCTCCGCCACCATAATGCCGGCTTCACCGTAAACTGGATGGTCGCCTGGCAGGTAGAAGAGATTGATGCAGCCGGGGAACTGGCTGCTCGGAATCCTCTCATCAGCCATTGTTATCAAAGAGCAGTCGCCGGTGACTGGACCTACCCTCTTTTTACCATGCTCCATGCCCGAAGCGAGGAGGAAGCCAGAAAAACCGTTGCAGAACTCCACGGCCTGATAAAACCCGTGGACTATAAGATCCTGCCTACGGTCAGGGAATTCAAGAAGATCCGGCTGAAACTGTTTGACTCAGGTTACTGAAAAACAGAATGCTGAAGACGTGATACTGAAGACAGGATGGGGGATAGTGCTGTGGGATTGTGGGAAGAGTCTCTTACGATCTTATCTGTAAGAGTTTTTTTGAATTCGAGATGATTTTGGTGCATATTTCCCTTGACAAATTTTTTATGATTGTGAAAAGATAGAGAATTAAAATCATATTATCGGCTTTAGGATGGCTTCTCTTGGGATTCATTATCAAAGAGGCGAATTCAATAACCCCTGTTGCATTATTCGTCTTATAATGGTATCCTTAGGAGATTGCACTTTACCCTTTGTCTAACAATGAAAAGCTAGGAATATCATAGCCCTCTATTGACTATCCTTTCCAGATGTCATGGGCCTTGAGGTATGAGAGCTGAATTTATGGGATTTCCATATCTGGAAGTTACCGTGTCTAAAGATTATTCCGAGCCTCAATCGTTTTAAAGACGATGAATTCAGTAAAATGGCTAAAGTCTGTATGTCAGGAGAAGGATAATCATATATACGTTTCGGAGGTTTAAACTTAATTATGAGCGAAGCAGAAAAAATTCAAGAAGGTACTATCAATGAAGGGAGCGAGGAGAGCATGGCCGAGCTCCTGGAAAAGAGCAACACCAAGCCCAAGAAATATTCACAGGGTCAGAAAATAAGAGGCAAGATTGCCCGGATTTCTGACGAGTGGATTTTCGTTGATCTTGGTGGGGGCAAGAGTGAAGGAGTTATTGCCCGGAGTGAGTTGGAAGATGAGCAAGGCCAGATCAAGGTCGCCGAGGGCGAAGAGATTGAGGCCCAATTCCTTTACCTGCAAGAGGGGGAGATTGTTCTCACCACCAAGGTCGGAGGAGCCAAGGCGAACAAGAAGCAGCTTGAGGATGCCTTCAAAAGTCACATCCCTGTAGAAGGGTACGTCATGGGCGAGATTAAAGGCGGACTCGAAGTGAAGATTTCGGGAGTGCGGGCCTTTTGTCCTTCCTCTCACATAGAGCTGCGCAGAGGAGGCAATATTTCCAAGTACATTGGAAAACGTCTTTCGTTCCACATCCTTGAATACAAAGAAGGCGGCAGAAACATTATCCTGACCAGACGCGAGATTCTGGAAGAAGAGCAGGAGAAGAAAATCGCCAATCTCAAGGAGACCCTGCAGGTTGGCCTGGAAATTTCAGGGCAGGTGCGCTCTATTCAAAATTTCGGCGCTTTTGTTGATCTGGGAGGTTTGGACGGGCTGATTCCCGTGTCCGAGATGAGCTGGGGCAGGATTGAGAATCCTTCCGAGGTACTCAAGGTCGGCCAAAGGGTTCAGGCCAAGATCACTTCCATCGATTGGGATAAGCAAAGGATCTCTCTTACCTTGAAGCACACGCAGGCCGATCCCTGGTTAACCGTCAGTCAAAGGTACCAGGAAGGAACATGGCTCCAGGGAACCGTAGTGCGGCTGACCGAGTTCGGAGCCTTTGTCGAGCTTGAGCCTGGTGTGGACGGCCTTGTGCATATTTCCAATTTGAATGTTGAGCAGCATGTCAAGCATCCCAAAGAGGTCGTTGAGATCGGCCAGAAGATAGACGTGCGTATTCTCAAGGTAGATGAGCAGGGCCGGAGAATCTCCCTGACTATGGAGCCAGAGCGTGTAAATCCGTTTAAAAACGGAGAGCTCGGATTTAAAGAGGGCGATCTTCTGGAAGGAACCGTTGAATCGGTCAAACCATACGGCGTTTTTGTCAAATTACCCAGCGGGCTTACCGGTCTTGTTCCCAACGAAGAAATGGGAACTTCCAAGGGAGCGAAACACAGCCAGATGTTTAAGACTGGAACATCCATGAGCGTGGTGGTTGTGGGTATAGACCGGGAGAACGAGAAAGTCCGGCTGAGCCGAAAGTCAGCAATGGAGACAACGGAAAAAAAGAATGTCCAGGAGTATATCCCTTCCAATGGAAAGAAAACGAAAGAGGAACCGCAACTGGGTTCTTTAGGAGTCATCCTGAAGGCGAAACTAGAGGAAAAATGGGGCAAAAAAATATAGGGTCTGACCAGGCCGGCAACTATTTTTAAGCCTTGTTTCATCATATGGTAAAATTATTGGGGTTAATCTTTGGCTCCTTAATCAAATACCTATATCTCTAACCTCAAAAATTCAGACCGTTTTTTACCTCGAAGAAATACCACTTCTGCTCTTCATCCTTGAGAGCGATTGTTTCTCCTTAAAGTGGATAAGTATGTTCTTCCTTATTTTTCAAGATGATATCTCAGGTGACACATACAGTTAGGGGGGCTTTCCGGGAACGGGGCGGTTTCGATGGATGATTCCGGAGATGTAAAACCAAAACATTTCGATAAGGCTTCAATAAGGCAATGAATCACGCAAGGTGTTCCATGCAAGGGAAAGCCACAAGCTCGTGATGAGGGAAGAGGGCTTAAGGAGGAAACGCTGCAATATGAGTGATGAAATAAAGGGACAGGATGATTTACTCCAAAAATTAAAATCAAAGGGGAAGATAGCCTGGGATCTCCTTACCGAGCAGGACCAGGAGCGGGTATCATCTTTTGCCCAGCAGTATATCGACTTTTTGAATATCGCGAAAACGGAAAGAGAAGCAGCTCAGGAGATCCTGAGGCAGGCCAGAGAGCAGGGTTTCAAGGACGTCTCTTTAAAGGAGCAGGAGGCCGGGCAAAAATGGTACCAGGGTAATCGCGATAAGAACGTTGCCCTTTGCTGTTTTGGCCGGGAAGATATCCGTCGGGGAATACGTCTGATTGTGTCCCACATCGATGCCCCGCGGCTCGACCTGAAACCTAACCCCCTCTACGAAGATCAAAGCCTGGCTCTTTTGCATACCCACTACTATGGAGGAATAAAAAAGTACCACTGGGTGGCTCTCCCTCTGGCTCTCCATGGAGTAGTGGTCCGCTGCGACGGCAGCAAAATCGAATTCCGGATCGGGGAGGCCCCGGAGGACCCGGTCTTTACGATCAGCGATCTTCTGCCGCACCTGTCCCAAAGAATCATGGAAGAGAAAAAACTGAAAGATGCAGTGGAGGGCGAAAAACTGACCATCCTGATTGGCCATCAGCCACTCCCCAAAGGCAATCAAAATGAGGAAAAGGAACGGATCAAGTCGAATGTCCTCACCCTCTTGCACCAGCAGTACGGCATAATCGAGGATGACTTTATCAGCGCGGAAATAGAGGCGGTTCCAGCCCTTCCTGCCCGAAGTGTCGGCCTCGATCGCAGTATGGTCGGCGGATACGGACAGGATGACCGCATCTGCGCCTACACTTCGTTGCAGGCCATTCTTGCCCAGGCAGAACCTCCCCTGCATACATCTTTGGTCCTCTTCATGGATAAGGAAGAAACCGGAAGTGACGGCAATACCGGCGCTCAGTCCCGTTTCTTTGAGATGGTGGTCGGTCAGATGCTCCAAAAAGCCGGGATAAAACCGGAGGACCACCTGATACGCGAAATCCTGTTTCGCTCCAAAGCCCTGTCAGCGGATGTAAATGCCGGATTCGATCCCAATTACCCCGAAGTCTTCGAAAAACACAATGCCTGCCAGCTCGGCTATGGAATAAATCTTTGCAAATATATCGGGTCCAGAGGAAAATACGGTACGAACGATGCCAGCGCAGAGTACATGGGCGAAATCCGAAAACTCTTCAACGATAACGGTGTGGTCTGGCAGGCCAAAGAGCTGGGCAAAGTAGATGAGGGCGGCGGCGGAAGCATAGCCAAATTCCAGGCTAAATACGGCATGGACATGGTCGATTGCGGCCCACCCCTTTTGGGTATGCATTCCCCCTTCGAAATTGCCAGCAAGGCCGACCTGTACGAAACCTTCAAGGCCTACAAGGTATTTCTGGAAAAAAGCTGAAGTAAGGCCAGGGACCAGAAGTGCCAGGGCCAGTAGTACGGCTCTGGTTCAATACTAATGAACAATCCAAGATATGCCTCTGATCCTGCTTTATGGATGAGAGGCCCGTTGTCCACTTCAGTGGCCGGGATACTTTTGCCTGGTCACCTTTCCTATTCCCCTTAAGGGTACAAGTAGTGATAAACAAGTAATGCTGTAAGAATTTTTCCGGATAAAGTGAGCAAAGTGAACAACAATTCATTAGAGTTGCTTCCAAGTAATAAAATTTCTGAAAAAGGAGCCACTAATGAATTGTCCTTCCTGTGGATCTGTAAACATAAAGAAGAATGGTCATGTTCATAATGGGAAACAGAATTATCAATATTACTCTCGAATTAATCATCCCGGTAAGTGCTTACCAGGCTTTCGCCCAACATTTCGGCCCTACGGCGGGAATTTTTCTTGTCTTCTTCCTGCTCCTGGGATTGGCTTATGAAGCCCTCGCTATTCTCTCCAAAAAAGAGCCGGTCAAGGTACTATCTTTTTTACTCTTCTCATCTCCAGGATGTGCAGCTTCTGACCACACGCGAGCCTTCCTCGAAAGAATTGGAAGTAGCCCTTTCAGCCATTCGCGAAGCTGTCGGCTGGCACCCCTCATCAATAGACGATTACATTTTTACCAGCCTGCCGGAAGGATATTAGTAAGAAGGACAACATAGGGATAAGTACCTGTATTTTTTCTTTTTCTTTCGGTAGGCAAATCCGAGGGATCAAAATGATAGTCTCCATAATAAACTCCTTCAATTTTTCCCGTGTGCACTCATGTTCGTCTTCCTGCTCTTGAGCCCTCTCGTGCTTTCTGTTTTTCATTTTTCGGATTTCTTCAATATGCATTTTTTTGCACATGGAACGTTTCTTGAAAGAATGGAGTCATATCACAGGTCACTGAAGCCAGTAGTAATGTGGCCACAGGAGAAGAAGCCTTAATTATAACCCCAGGTGAAAAGAGCAGGGGTAGTCAGAAAGGAGCATAAAGGAGGAAAACACCAAAGCCTGAGTAGTGATACTCTATCGGTTTGCTCACTGTTTAGTTCTTCCGTCAGAGTTTACGCCGGCTTGATCCTGGCTGGATATTTCGCTCTTACTCTTTTGAACTGGGAGGTAATACAATACTTATAATTTCGAGAAAAAATCTACGTGCTGGTATATTTTTTATACATAGATGAATAGGAAGTAGGAGGCTCTTTTCTGATTACCTCCGATGAGCGGTGAATAGGGGGGTGGCCATGCCCGTCGCCTTTTCCAGGTAATAGCACAAAGGCACATTTGTAGTCCGGTCAAGTGCAAACCGCTATAAAGCGCCCAATATTAATATTAACTATGAAAAGTGATAAACATTGTTTATCAGTAACGGAGAAAGGATCATGAAGAAGAAGGCCATTCTTACGTTGATGATAATTTTCGGTATATTGACGGTTATAAATGCTGAGGCTTTTGAACCCCTTTTTGATGCTCCTACTGATTATTCGACAGGTGATAATCTTAATTATATGGTTGCTGGAGATCTCAATCAGGATGGATACCCTGATCTGGCAGTAACAAACGAAATAGAAATGACAGTTTCGATCTTTATGAATAAAAAGGATGGTACTTTTTCCGATGCTGTGAAATATGAGGTAGGTAAAAGGCCACAATCAATTGTTCTTGGAGATTTCAACCAGGATGGTTATCCTGATTTTGTGACTGCAAACAGATTAAGTACTCGACAGTTAAAAGTTTTATCTCAAGCAGCCCGTTTAAGTTGCTGAAAGTCGCAAGGCTGAGATTGTCTGGAACGAATTAAACCATAAATCGCATGAGCATTGACTTTGTGTAAATTCCCCAGGATGGTTTGAGTCAGTACCCCCTTGACAATATACTCAGAAGGAACCTTGTTGCTAAAGGTTCTCAGCCAATGTTGATTATCTTTCCAGATTTGTTCTGGGAATTGAAGAGCCAGGATTTGAAGTATTCCTATCAGGATACCGGATAAATTCACAAACCCTTCGATAGCTCTCAACTTGTCTTCTACCGCCGTCACAGGAACTTTTTGAGCAGAAGAATGTGAGCCTTTATTCTTCTGGGGGCGTCTACTCTTTTTTTCTATCAGCTTAGACCAGAAATGGTAAGCTAATCCGCCAATGAGATTTTTCAGTACCCAGAACATATTCTCGATGGAAGCTCTTCGACAATACAGTTCCAGCACCTGAACTGCCGATAAGGCCAGATCCGAGCACATCAGAACAATAGGGCCTCTGGAAGTAATAGCCAGAACAAAGCGGATCTTCCCCTTGATAGGCTTCCAAAAAAGATCAAGACACAGAATCTTTACCAGCTCGGTATCGCCATAAACACAACAAGTTGTCTCTACAAACTCACTGGCTCTTTCTGTAAAGAGATTGTTCAGGGTGAGCTTTTTCCCATATTTTTTCTTTGGCCCTCTTTTGCCAGGGGGAGTAGGTTCAGGGTCCATATAAGCCACGGTGTTTTTCTTGGCATGAGTGATAATGTGTACCCAGGGAGCTCTAGCCACGACACTGTAAGTCCCTGCTGCCAGCAAAAACACAGGACCAACAGCAAAATAGCTGTCCAGATTCAGATAGCAGGGACAATTCATCTTCTCAGCAATGCGGATGGCTTGGTAGACAATCCGAGTTGCCTTACTATGGCCATCTTTTTTGTTGACTTCATCTCTGTCTAATTCTCCCAAGAGGGGAACAGCAAAGCATTTTTGAGCACGCTCCACGACCAAGGCTATGAAACACCACACATGGCCTCGATAATAGCTGGGCTTACTTGAGGTCTCTGAATCCTGATGGATAGTTACTAATCCAGGCATCTTACGCCCCTCTTTGGGTTGATTGGTATGATCTCCAACCATCACCGCTCTTCCCTGAACCTTCAGACAAGGTGTATCTTGAAAACAATAACTCCACCAACACCACCGTAATCCCTCAAGTGTCCACCCTGTTGAGTGGAAAAAGTGTAACATCGTCCAGTAGCAGCCAGGAGTTAGCGAAAGCCAGCGCACTATACTGCTCACCCCATAGTGATCCGCTCGCACTACCAGCCCTATCATGATCACTACAAACCACTGATAGCTCACTACTCGTGAAAAGCATGGCTGAAATCTTTCCAAAATGCCGAATAGTTTCTCATCCATAGGTGGTTTTCTCCGTAAACTTTTGTCAAGGGTTTATGAAAATCATCTATGGATACTTTTCTTACTATTTCATGAAATTAGCTCACCTATTCTCTAAGATTTCCTTATCTTTCCTCCTCCTTGAATGAGAACTTTTAACTGTCGAGTTAAGTAACACTCTTTCGATTTATTTTAATGATGGTACAGGTGTTTTTTCAGATAAAGTGGAATACACGACAGCCTGGTCTCTTCCTGAATTTGTTGCTGCGGGAGATTTAAACCAGGATGGATACCTTGATCTCGTTGTTACTACAGGGGGAGGGGGGCCTTTTTCTGTTTATGTTTTATTTAACAAGGGTGTGCTTCCGGTAAGCGTGCATGAAAATTAGATAAGAAAGCATTATCATAGGTTATCCAAGAGAATAAGATAAGGGAGGATAATCTATGAATCAAGAAAGCCTACCAGTAGTTAAGCCAACCATA
>JBFMGO010000017.1:0-71445 GCA_040752695.1 bacterium | reverse complement strand
GGAATAAGTGGTCGGATTAAATCGGAATAGGTGGTCGGCATTCGCCGGAATGGGTGGTCGAATTACACCGGAATCAGTGGTCGGCTAACTCCGGAATCGGTGGTCGAATTACACCGGAATACGCAATGATAATATAATTTCAGGGGTAATCATTTCGCCTGAATTCCTCTGTGGTATGTCGAATCCTGATTTTTTCTGCCCTGGTAAAGGCAGATTAGGGGCGATCTTTGGAAACATTAACCGTAATCGCACAGCTTTAGGTTTTAGCATAGTAAACGATCTCGTTTTTACATTTTCCAGGGACGCAGATCCGAAAGATTTGAAGCAAAGAATATTAGAAAGAGTGAAAAAGCTGAATATTGAAAAGATTACCCCCCGTGAAGAGCATTTTTCCTATAAGTATATGCAGATTCAACTCGATAGCTTTAAAATTTATATACCGACCCTGATTATTATTATGGGATTGCTCTCACTTACAACCACTTTCATAATCTACAATAGATTCATCATTAGTCAAAGAAAAGAAATCGGTACTCTCTTGTGTCTAGGACATAGCAAAAGAGAAGTTATCAAGTCCTACGTGTATGCGGCGATGCTCCTGGGCAGTTTGAGCAGTGTTCTGGGATTAGCGATTTCACTTCTTACGAGAAACAGCTTTGCAAGTACACAGGCCAAATCTCTTGACCTTCCAGTATTATATACGAATATTTATTTTATAAGTTTATTGAAGGGAGCGCTTTTTGGGATAACGATTACCGTGATCGCTCCTCTTTTATTATTACCTCGCCTTCTCAGGCTTTCACCGCACGAAATCATTCGAGAGACAGTTAAACAGGGGACTCTTCAAAATACCATAATACTGCCCTTTTTCAGAAGGCTGTCATTTTTAAGTTCTGAAGTACGCTATGCTATGAGGAATATCATTCGCCACAAATGGCTTTCAATTTCAACAATTACCTGTATCGGACTGTCTCTGGGGATATCGATCTCCTATATTATAACTACTACTTCCATCAAAAAGACAGTTGTTGAAAGGGCTAAAAATGAGCAATGGGATTTGGCTGTAGATTTTTTCTATCCAATGTACATTGATGAGTTAAGGCCAGTGAATGAAACACCAGGGGTTACTCATTGCGAACCTTATATTAGAAAATCCGCTGAGGTAATGTGGCTTAACAGGTGTAAAGATTCCAGGGTACTGGGAGTTAATCCAGAAAGTGCTATGAGGAGAGTAAGCCTTCGAGATGGTGTCTGGTTACGAGAGGCAAGAGGGAGGGAGATTATCCTAAATCAGGATATTGCTGATGCGCTTGGAGTTGGCGTGAATGAAGAGGTTAAACTCAAGGTAAACCAAAAATATTTTCCGCTTAAGGTAGTAGGAATAAGTTCTGATTACCTGCTTGGTCAATCAGTTATCCCTTTGGCTACAGCACAGGAGATCTTCGAGTGTTCCGATGAGGCCACAGGTGTGTTTTTGGCTACTGCCCCCCGGACATCCTCCGCAGCGATAAAAAGCGCTCTTCAGCAATTTGACTTTGTTGGAAGAGTGACGGATAAAATGAGCAACAACAAAGAAGCACTGGATATATTGACAGAGCTTATGGGGACTGTTTATCTATCGGCTATTTTCTCCATTATCATATCTTTAATATATATATATACTAACGTAAATCTGACGATATTTGAAAGAAAAGCGGAATTCGCTATCCTGAGATCCCTTGGGTATGGGAAAAAAAGTATCCGAAAAATCATTCTTTCCCAGGTGCTCATAAGTGGGTTCTTTGGAGGAATTGTCTGCATTCCTGTTGCGGTGGTGACATCGAAGATTCTCAATCAGCAGCTCAGTAAGGCATGGTATCAGGTACAAAATCATTATGCTCTATTTGACTTCGCTGGTTTTATCTTACTTGCCATGATATTTATGCCTCTTGTTGCACTCCCTGCCATTAAGTTTATACAAAACTTCGATATCGGTGAAATTCTTTACCAGAGAAATATTGAATAATAGAGCCCCACAATTCTGCAAGGAGGTAGGTAATTATGAAAGTGTTTATTTTTCCAGGGCAAGGATCGCAGAGGAAAGGAATGGGTGAGGGACTTTTTGATCTCTTTCCGGAATTAATAATAAACGCTGAAAGGATATTAGGTTATTCTTTAAAAGAGCTTTGCTTGGAGGATAAGCAAAATGTCATAAACCTGACCCAATATACCCAACCAGCGCTATACACGGTTAATGCCTTATTGTATTACAGAGAAATTCAAGAGACGGGTCGGAAGCCGGATTATGTAGCAGGACATAGCCTGGGCGAATACAATGCACTGCTGGCAGGTGGAGCGTTTGATTTTGAAACCGGGTTGGAGCTGATTCGAAAGAGGTCGGAGTTGATGAGTAAAGCCTCGGGCGGAGGCATGGCAGCGGTAATTGGACCAGATGGGGAAAAGGTGAGAGAAATTTTAAAGGCAGAGGGTTTGGAAGGTATTGATATAGCTAATTTCAATTCCCCATCTCAAACAGTAATCTCAGGGTTTAAAAAGGATATCGATCAAGCTGAAACAATTTTTAAGAAAGCAGGTGTCCGGTGTATTATCCTTAATGTAAGCGGTGCCTTTCATTCACGGTATATGGAATCAGCCAGGCGAGAATTCGAGCGATTTTTAGAGCCATTTGAATTTTCAGATCCGGTCATACCAGTGATATCGAATGTCGAGGCAAGCCCCTATACAAAAGAAAGATTCAAACAGCTTTTAGCTGACCAGATTACCCACTCTGTCAGGTGGACCGAAAGTATTCGTTACCTCATGGGAGAAGGAGTAAAAGAATTTAAAGAGATCGGACCTGGCAAGATATTAACGAACTTAATTACTCAAATCCAAAAAGAAGCCAAGCCTCTCCAAAAAGAAGCCAAGCCCGGTATAATTTTGAAGGAGACTCCTTCTGCGGCAGTTCAGGGCTGGGATCAGACTGATCAGGGGAAAACAGGGGCAAAAATAACAGCTTCTTCCCTGGGCAATAAAGAATTTAGAGAGGAGTATGCTATTAAATATGCTTACGTAGCAGGAGCAATGTACAAAGGTATTGCCTCCAAAGAACTTGTAACAAGAATGGGCAAAGCAGGCCTGATCGGTTATCTTGGAACAGGAGGTATGTCCTCGGATCAGATTGAAAAATCGATTCAATATATCCAACAAGAACTTCATAAAGGAGAACCATATGGTGTAAATCTTTTGTACAATTTACAAGATCCTCGATTGGAGGATAAGACCATAGATTTGTTTTTCAAATACGGGGTTCGCAATGTTGAAGCCGCAGCTTACATGCAAATGACACCAGGTTTAGTAGGTTTCCGGTTGAAGGGAATTCATCGTAACAGGATCGGAGAGATAATTACCCCAAACAAACTCATGGCCAAATTATCCCGTCCTGAAATTGCAGATCTTTTTATGAGTCCTCCCCCTGAAGACATTGTCCGAAAATTGCTCGATAATGGAAAACTGTCATATGAGGAAGCAGCATTAGGGAAAGAAATACCCATGTCTGACAACATCTGCGTTGAGGCAGATTCCGGAGGGCATACTGACCAGGGCGTAGCTTATGTTCTCTTGCCAGCTATAATGTCTTTGAGAAATAAGAAGATGAAAGCATATGGTTACAAAAAGAAAATCAGAGTCGGAACCGGTGGAGGCATAGGAACGCCGGAAGCTGCAGCAGCGGCCTTTATCATGGGAGCAGACTTTATCCTTACCGGTTCGATAAACCAATGTACCGTAGAGGCCGGTACCAGCGATGCTGTGAAAAATATGCTGCAAAATATCAATGTGCAAGACACAACTTATGCTCCAGCAGGGGATATGTTTGAAATAGGCGCAAAAATGCAGGTTCTCAGAAAAGGAGTATTTTTCCCTGCGAGAGCCAATAAATTGTACGATCTCTATACTCACTATAATTCTCTGGATGAAATTGATGAGAAGACAAAAAAACAGATTCAGGAAAAGTATTTTAAACGAAGTTTTGAAGAAGTATGGGAGGAAACAAAGGACTATTGGCAAGAGGTGAGTCCAGATGAGATAAAAAAAGCTGAAAGAAATCCCAGACATAAAATGGCTTTAATTTTCCGCTGGTATTTTGGATACTCAACCAGCCTAGCATTAATAGGAAATGAGGAGCAGGAGGTTGATTATCAAGTCCAATGTGGATCGTCCTTAGGTGCCTTTAATCAATGGGTAAAAGGAACAGAGTTTGAAAATTGGCGAAATCGCCATGTTGATGAAATTGCAGAGAAATTGATGAAAGAAACAGCCGCTTTATTAAACGAACGTTTTAACACATTGCAGCCCCGGATGGCCACTTGATGACACTTCACGAATAGGAATCCTTAACAGAGGTGAAGCAGCTATTCGCTTCACGAGGGCAGTCAGAGAGTTTAATACTCTTTTATGCACATGCCTTATATGATCTCAACCACAGGAGCGAACAACCGTGTATACATTGTTTCCTCTCACCTATAGAGGAAAGCTTAACGTAAAAAGGACCCATAACTATTTTAAGGCTTATCTTTGTGTTTCAACTCATCCCTTGCCGGATCTAAAGAAGAAAAGAATACAATTCTTGCACCCTGACGAGCTTGCCTATTATAATTCTCTTACTTTCCAGCGGCGGCAAGAAAGCTTTCTTTTAGGAAGATACTGTGCCAAACAAGTGCTCTCAGCCTATTTACGTGAGCTAGACACAAGGAAGATTTTGGTCCATCATGGTGTATTTGAGCAACCAATTGTCCATTATCCAACAAATGGAAATGTACAGGTGAGCATCTCGCATTGTGATGAGTGGGGAGGAGCAGTTGCTTTTCCAGAAGAATATCCAATGGCTATCGACTTAGAAAAAGTTGATCCAGATAAGGGAGATGCTATCCTAGCCCAATGTACATCCGAAGAATCTCAATTGATCAAATCCTTGCCAGGATCAAATATTCTTCAACTTACTCTTATATGGACTGCGAAAGAAGCATTATCAAAGGTATTAAAATGTGGCTTTACGTCGCCAATTAATATTTTTGCAGTCCAAAATGTTGAACATGCGTCAGATTGCTTTATTTGGACGTTTAAAAACTTTGCCCAATACAAGGCTGTTTCCTGTATCATAGCGGGAACTGCCTGTTCAATTATTACTCCCAAAAGAACCGAAGTCCTGTTAGACGTTAAAAGCATAGAGCAGCAAATCCATTGCCCTGTAAGCGCTTAATTAATCCACCTCCTTAGATCTCGGTTTGATTTTGGAAATGCTGAAGAAGCAGTAATTGGTAGGGAGTAGCTTCGTGTGATTGTGCTAACCTAAGATTCCCCCAGATTAGGGATTTGTGACAACGCAAAATTCCCCCACCCCTGACTGAAGTTTCCAGTATTATATGGGCAAGGAAAAAGGAATAGAAGAGACCATGATACTGGAGGCAGAAAGGATGATAGGGATGAAGAAGTATGAATACATACGAATAGCTCATCGAGTGTACGGGAAGAGTATACATCAAATAAGGCGGTACTCTTCCCTGTCCAGCATAATGGTGACATCAGATTAAATTGTTTCAAGCTACAGATTTTCCTGGATTCAATGCTATAATTTAATTAATTGCAAAATATTCATTACTTTTTCTTGACTTAATCATGTATTAAGGTAAATAATATATTTGTATAGGAAATAAGCAATTTTCTAATTTTAAAAAGTAGTTAAGGTAGTAAGGTTATAGATTAATTATGGAAAACAGGGCGTTTAGAATTCGCGCATGTTTTAAACATGAGCGTTAGGATTCAATATGCGCTATACATTTCAGGGCATTAAGATACAAAAAGAAGATAATGAAAGATATTCGGATATAGTTTTACTCCTTCGTGAGATGACTCGAAGAGTAGATACTGCCTGGGAATATTTTCTCAAAATCTGGGGAGGGAGAATCTGGTATAAGATTGAAAGATTATTGGAGAGTTATCGAGGATCAAAAGAGTACCTCCAGGAAACTGTCTATTACAGTATTATTATGAATCCTTTTCACAATGACAAGAGCCTCATGGATATAATAAACATTCTTAACAGTCATAACAGTGATACGCATAAGTGCATTTTTTGGGGTTACATTAACATAACAACATTACGCCGAGTATCACTATTTAAAAAAAGAGAAAGAGATACCAAGGAAATCGACGAAGGCTACGAGGATCCGAATGTTGACGAGAAGAGAGAGCAGCGGATCTTCATCAATGAACTGAAAAGAACCATGGAGCAAACACTTGATCATGGGGAATCTTTAGTTATGCATTATTATCTTATCGATGGATGTGATCAGACAACGATTGCCAAAGCAATCGGAAAATCTAATGCCTGGGTTGCAGAGAAAAAAAGGCAGTCCATGTTAAAGATATTACAATGGTATTTGGAAAAGGGGCGGCTCATCCATCCAGAAATGAACATGGTATGTCCAAAGGGCGAAGATAATAAGAGGTTTTTGAAAAAATTAATAGATATAATGGAAGAGGGATTTCCTTACCGTAAAATACAACTTATGAGTCTTTATTTAGTTGGGTATGGAAAACCTGAAATTGCTCATTCATTGAATGTCAGTGAGTCTATAGTTTGTGAGACGATAAATGAAATTACCGGTAAAGTAAAAAAATATTTCAATAGCGGTGAAAATATTGGCTAGTACGCTGCTCTTTATAGACAGAAAGATAAGACAGAAAGATAAAGGATAAGCTTTACATGTGGGTCTCAATCTTAAGAATATACCGTGTCTATTCTTTCTTAAAAATATATCCCATTTTAATAAAGTATATGCAATTTTAAAAAAGGCTGTTTATTATGAAAAACTCTGTAACCGACATATACAGAAAGCGATGTCCTGAAACAATCAGTATATTGCGGTATGTTCTAAAGATGTGCTCTGATAAAGAGCGCCAGGAAATTGAGGTTCACCTTTTGGAATGTTCCTATTGCCGCAAGGAGACTGTCGCCTTTGCCAATTCGGAACTGGAGTTGCAGGATGAGGAAAGCCGCGTTGAGATTCCGGATGGAGTCTTCCACAAAATAATGCAAAAAATGAGCGATACTAAAAAGATTGGACTGCTGGAGATCTTCATTCAATTTATTAATGGTAAATGGGAAAACACCCGCCATACTGGATTTATTATCCCTCAAGTCGTTTTGGCCAGCAAGGGAGAAGGTACAAAACAGACTTTTCTGTCTTTAGGGAAAGAATTTCAGGGATGCTGGGTAGAGGTCAATGTGGATGGGGATATGGAAGGTATGATTGACCTGCATATCACGGTTAAAAATGCTCCAAAAGGAGATCCCCTTCCCAAGATCGACCTTACCTTAACAGATACTGATACAGAGGAAACATTCACCACGTGCAGCCAGGATGGGACAATCTCCTGTGAAGATTTATCTTTTGGCGGATATGCGATCGAGATTGCAAAGCAAGGAAAAACCATTGCGAATATTTCACTTAATCTTCAGAAATAGGCAGAGCTTGTGGTATGTTTCAGATCAGCAGTATGGTTGGTTATGTTGCTCCCAGATCAGCAGTAAGGTTGGCCATGTTCCAGATCAGCAGTAAGGTTGATTATGTCCCAGATCAGCAGTAAGGTTAGCGAAAGTTTGTTAAAAATAATAAATCGCGGAAAGATAAACGAGGTGATGATCTATACCTGCCGCTGAATGCTCTCCCCGTATGGTTTCTCCCTCTACACTTTTGCCCCAGCGGTACTGGTAGGCTGCATCGATACTTATCATATCCCTTTTCTCTTTTTGCCTCTTCCTGCGAAGTGCGCTTTTCTTTGTATCTCTTATGGTCAATCCAAAACCGAGACTGAAGCCGTAAAAATCATCCGGCTGATTTGGGGCGGGTGCAGGATCGTAGAATACTCCTGCCCTGACGGCAGGGAGGAGGGCTTTTGATGTTGCCCAAACATATTCTCCACCGAAACGGATCTGGTGAGTTGGTTTTACCTTGACTCCAGATTGGCCGGTAACCGGATTGATCCGGCTGCCGTCTGCTTTCAGCAGTTCATACTCTCCCCACTCTGTCCGGTAGATATCGATATCTACCACCAACTGATCAACAGGTTGACAGGCCAGGCCGATACCGTATGACCTGGGCATAGACAGTCGCTCGTGATCCGGGCGGATAGAGTAGTTGTATTGAGAAGGAAGGGTCTCCTGATGGGAGTATTCTACTTTTCTATAATAAATAGTGGTATGTTCCAGATCCGCGGTGAAGGGGGTTTTATAGACCGCTCCCAGAGTGAGAGTTTCCCCGATATCCCAAAGAAGGCCAAGATTAAAATTAAGCCCACAGAAGGTATATTTTTCAAGGACATCGGTATGCGTCTGCACAGGTTGGCGATCTTCACCCAGTATCCCCTGGCCGTCCTTATGGTATTTTTCGATCCATTCATTGGGAAAGAGTTTGTCCGACCATATATTTACCGTCAGGCCAAAGGTCAACCTGCTGGGAATGACATCGACCGAAGAAGCCAGGCAAAGTGCCCTGAGCCCGCCTGATTGTTCATAGCTTGCCTGATACTCCATGTCATGGTAGGGGCTCTTTGTATCGTCTTGGGAGGGGCTTCTTGAATCGTCTTGGGAAGAGCTCTCGGAATCGTCTTGCGAGGGACTCTCGGAATCGGCAATGGATCGCCAGTGATAGGCAGAAAGCTTTTTGGAAAAGTCATAGAGATGCTGATAGCTCATGGAGAAGGCGAGATTTCTCCGCAACCGCCAGAACCATCGTTGGCAGGACAGACTCAGGTAGTTGGTATTCCACCCGGATAACCAGTACGAACCTGACGCTTCGGGGCTCTCCTCAAATTCATAACGCTCCTTTCTGGAAGAATAAGCCTTTACCCACGAAATCTCCGGTCTTCCAAGGTGCTTCAGCCCCGCTGGATTCCATGAGGCAGCAGTGGCATCGTCAGCAATCCCGATAAAGGCTCCGGCCATCCCCAGGGCTCTGGCCCCGGAACCAACCGGATGAGCGGATGAGGTGATCTCGATATCCTCCTTTACTTGTGCCCAGCCAGGGGAGGGAGAAAGAAGTGCAGCTATGAAAATAAAAAAAGCCGGGAGGCAATGCTTTTTCAATACTCCTTCCCGCACAGAACAGCAAAGGAAGCAGCCGGTGATAAGAAAGATTAAAGAAAACAAACAGGAGAAGCCGCTACAGGAGAAACCGTTACAGGAGATATCGTCATAGGAGATACTCCCTGCTTGGTTCGAAAAGGAAGGATTGACGAGAGCAATAAAGCAGCTCTCCGGATTTTTCCAGGTAATCGACTCCGGGATGGTCAGACCGCCCAGATGCTCGATGACACCGTTTCTGGTTCCATCCCTGTCCCCTGGGCAGCCATCCTCGATAGCATACGTGACAGCCGTCTCATTCTGATCAATCTCAATGGGAAGAGATTGCCATGATGAGTCTTTTGGCGATGAAGCCAGATAACGGCTTATGCCGAGGGCATGGAAATCTTGCGGAAAGCGCACCTTGACAAGGATTACGGCTCCTTCTTCCAGATTGGACGCTTTCCATTGAATCAGGTCAAAGGGAAGTATGCCTACAGGTGGATCGATAATCAGATCAGAGGGACACACCGCTTGAACATCCTTGAATTGAATATCCTTACAGTGCATATCCTGATCTAAATCATGGCTCATGTCCTGAAGATGGAGAAAGAGCTTATCCGGGCGAAAGGGTAATGGTATGGCAGCGGTATCCGCATCCTGCCAATCCGGCAGGCTATCTCCATCTAAATCCCCGTTTCCTTCCTGATAATCATAAAGGCCGTCATCATCGGAATCCAGGCTGGGAGCAGCCAGCAGGGTGTTGCCGTAAAAGCCGAGGTTAACCCTTCTGCCATTGGGCTGAGGCTCATATGAGTAATCACTCCTTGGGTCCCCGCGGTCAATGCAGGGAGAAGAGGATAAAAGGCGGTAGTTTTCGCTGTTTGGGTCTGCAAAGCAGGGATCGGCTGCAAAGTTACCGGGGCCGAAAATCTCCGGCGAGAGGAGAGGGATTTTCTCCTCACTGTTGTCGGTATGGAACCAAAGGTGATAGAGACTATCATATATATTATTATGACGAAGACAGATGGCGGCTGGATCTAAAAGGGAGGTTAACTCTGCATCAGCAGCATCATCCCGCTGAATAAAGCTAATACTCCCGTAGGGTCCCTTGTTAAAGGCAATAATGTTGCCCTCGGCATGAAAAACGGGACCGTTGGGATCGAGAACGACCAGGACCCCTGCTTCCACATTATGGGCAATCGTCGTATTGGTCAGGCTGATCCTGTCTGCCTTTACGAACAGCATGCCAAACCTGTTTTTTATAATCAGATTATGTTCGATCGTAATATCCGTCGCAGGACACGACCTGTTTCCGCAAATACCTACTTCCCCGTCGCGAATAACCAGATTTTCAATAGTCGTATGGCTGGCGGCTTCGATTACAGGACCTGTCGGATCGCCTGAAATCACCACTTCGCCCACATCCTCTGCCATGCCAGCCAAAGAGATGCCCTCTTTCAGGGAGATGGTCCCTTCCCGATAGCATCCCTTTCTCACCAAAACCGTATCCCCGGATGATGCCTCATCGATAATCTGTTGAATGCCGGTACCGGGGTCTGCATACCGCACCGATCCTCCGGCGTCTGCCCGGCACAACACGAGGTTCAGGTGAAACCAGGCGGAAACTATGAAAAATGCCACTCCCGCTCCTCCCCAGAGGAGGAACTTATCAAGCCATTTTCCCCTGCATTTTCGTCTTTTTCCCTTCCATTTTTGTCTCTCTTGGCTCCCCCTGGTTCCCCATCCTTTTTGATTACTCGATCTGCCAATCACGGATTTCCTCCTTAATAAACAGGTTGTATCCTTTATCTTCTTCGAGTTGGCAGGGCTGACCGGCAGGTTGGCCGAACATTTGGTAATGAGGCTGGAAAGATCCGCTCCGGGGTGAATAGTGGAACATGGTCGCAGGTATTTTTGCCGTATTTGCAGGGTCTATGGCCGTATTTGCAGGGATTTTTACTGTATTCGCAAGGTTTTTTGCCGTATTTGCTGTGGTATTCACTTGCTTCAGGTTTTGCAGCAAACGATTTGAGTCATATTGGCAGGAAGATTGGTCAAAACCAACAAAATTGATTCCCGGCTTGAAATGATATCCCTCGCTCTGAGATTCAGTGCTCTGAGATTCGGTCTTGGCACACGTGACAGGCAGAGTCAGCGATTTCAGGCTCCGGTCAGGATTCTGGATATCCCGGATATCGAGATACACCAGGTAGCCTTCACGAGGATCAAGATTAAAGATCTTTCCCTGAACTTTCCGGTTAGTATCTAGAGAGCAGGTTTGCCATCGGCCATTGTACGAATCGTATCTGCGAATATCCGCCAAGAGCCCGAAGGGGGTGTCTTTTTTCTGATAGTAGGTGCTGACTGAATGACGAATTTCCTGGAGAAACGATCCGCTGTCAGCATACAGAGGCAGGCAGGGGCAACTGAACAGATTCATTCCCGTACGAAGGGTTATGATGCGTTCTTTTTGGCGATCCTTATAACTGGCTTGGACAGAAGGGGTATAATTGTCCAACACATTAAGGATATCAGGTACTGATGGCTTAACAGAATCCTGAGAATCGGGGGAAAGATAAATGGTAAAGCCTGTATATGAATTTTCCGTTACCGGAACAAAAGTCGTCAGGCTGTCCTGGTATCCGGGGGCTGCGGCCTTAACCTGATAATCCCCCGCCTCCAGATCAAAGAGAAAGAAAACTCCTCCCTTTCCGCTCTTCGTCTCGATTGGCTGAGTTTTTCCACCGGCTGCGATGATCTCTGTCTTGACCGTTACTCCCGGAATACCAGAATGATAGGTACTGTGGAGCACATGGCCGCAGATAGTCCCGGTTGGAGCTGCCTGATCGTCCGTGATCTTGATAATCTCGTATTCTGTATTCGCCCCTTCAGGTATAGTGTCGCAGCCGTAATAGAACTTGAGAAAGTAGAATCCGGCCCTGGACAGGAGGCCGGGATAGATGTAATCCGACTGTTCACATCCTGAGTATCCGGAGAAACCGAGAATCCTGGGCGTTTGGTCATATTCGTCCAGAACCTCTATAATCTGCTCACTATCCAGATCCAGGAAATAAAGTGCTGCCTTGAGGGGGCAGTCCAGCCAATCGCCTTTTCTCATCACCCAGAAATCATACCATCTATCGGGGTATGCATGAAAGATAACCCAATCTGTATCATGAGCATTGTGAAAGCTGTGCAATTGGGGGAATTGAATATCATTGATCAGTATGGGAGCAGCCTGGACTGGAGTATCATCAACCTCAAAGTTATCTTTTTCATATATACTTTTCACTATACTTTCCACGGTGACAGTTGTCGTATCGTAGTCCAGCAGCCCGTGTGAGTCCTCCGTGTAGACGGTGATCTCGTAGGTGCCTGCCTGGACAAAGGAATAGCTGGCCTGATATCTTCCTTCCTGGCCTGGTGCTTTTGAGAAGGTTATCTCCTCCAGTTCCCCAATTTCTTTGCCAGGTGCCTTGATCAGCGCCCAGACTCTGGTGCTTCTGGTGTTGGGATCTGACTCCGATACATCGACCCGCAGGGATTCATCCCCCTGCACGAATTGACCATGCGGCACTATAAGCCGGGGACCACAGGTTTTGACTACAAAGGGCGAGCCGATATAGGTGGCCAGGGCCGCTTTTCCCTGTTGTCCGTCCTCCAGTGCCGGAGTCTGGCGTGAATACCGCTTGAGCGCATTGATCGAGAATTCATAAGCCTGTCTGACGCTTGCCCCCCAGTAGAGGCAGGTGAAGAAAAAGTGCGAGAAAGAGCAGTAGGCTCCCTGATCCAGATAGGCATCCTCCCCCTTGGAGGCACCTCCCACATAGATCCGGTTGGGCGATGATCGAAAGAAATCCTGGGCTTCAGGAGTATCTACAAGTACCACCTGGCTGCATCCTGAAAGCTCATCCAGCCATTCGTCGAGCTTATCCGGTGACAGTGTCTCCTGCTCGTTGAGCTGAAAAACCACATGGTCGCTCTGCCTTAGTGTTGGCCCGTCAGGTCTCAGTGTTGGCCCGTCAGGTCTCAGCGTTAGCCCGATAAGATAGACAAAGAGCTGATCCGCACCCTGAGCCAGGTCTTGAAGCGTGCGATGGACATTTTCAAGAGTGGGGCCCGACCCGTCAGGTGCAGGGAGGAGCGGGACAACCTTATCCAGGCGCTTTTCCTGAAGAACCCACTGGGCATGGGAGAGGAGGCGGGAAAACCGGTCAGGATCTGCGGGGTTCCATCCAGCCAGCAAAAGAGCCCTGTTTTGCGCCTGCCCGGTTACATTGAGCGATACCGTGCAGGGTAAAGAGACGCTGCCGTCCTGGTCGCGGGCAAAAACGAGCAGGCTGTAGGGGCCGGGGTAGGCAAAGCCGGAGTAAGTGCCCTTATACCCACCTTCCTTTGCGGGCGAAAGATCTATCCGGGGAAGATCTATAACTGGCCGCTCAGGATCACCGGAAAATACAGGCCGGCTGTAAGTGGCATTGACCATGGCCCAGACCTCGGCTATGCCGTCAAGGTCAAACGCATTGATCCGTATGGTGACCTCCTGTTCATAGGGAATATGATCAGGATCAGGGGAAAGTTCCACCGAAGTGATGACCGGCTGACCCTGGCTGATGATAAAGTCACCGCTAAGGGAAGTGACATTGGCCAGAGGGCGGTTCTCAAGCTGGGGCAGTTGGCGAGGCTCATCGAGGGTTTCTTTGTTTTTGTACAGGAAGCGGCCTATCTCCGACATGGAGCAGCGGGCACTGTCATAAGCAGATGCCAGATTGGATCCGGCCTGCAGGGAAGTAAGAAGATAGTAGGTAAAGGAAACCAGCCCCTGAGCGGAGCTATAGGACACATCCTGGTTCGTGGAGGTGACGATGATGCGGTCTTTTCTCTTCAGTGGTTCGGTAAACAGCCCCGAATAACATGATTCGATAATGATGGTAATTTTAAGGTTCGGATTTTGGTCTTGCAGCTCATCCAGCCACAAATCCAGAAGCTGAGGGGTGAGTATATCGTACTGGTTCAGATAGAATCCGCCTGATCTTTGGCCGTGGTCTACCAAAATGAGGATGAGGCTGTCTGTCCCTTTTTCCTCTACCCAGGTGGTGAGTGCCTGACCGAGAGTATCCAGGGAGGGGATACCGTCTATATCATTGTCTGGATCTCCATCCTGGTCAAGATCTGTGCTTTTATAGTCGCTGCTGGTACCAAGTTTTTCCTCAAGGTGGGTAAAATACTGTATCCTGCTTCGACTGTATCCCCTGTCAAGGAGTGTAAGGTACGCATACTGGGCAATAGTGTGTGTGTCTTTCCAGAGGCTGTCGTTTTTACTTATTTCTCCAGCCACGATTATGGCCAGGGGCAGGCCATCTTTTTCTTTCCAGGCCGGGATTTCCACTGTGACCGGGATTCTTCCGGTTACTCCTCCAAGCGGCGGGATTTTAGGATCTTGACCATGACCATAATCGGGACCTTGATCATGACCATAATCGGGACCTTGACCGGGAGCCTGCGTGAAGTTTGGATCAATATCATGACCGGGCGCCTGGGTGAAGTTCGGGTCAATGATGGTGGCCAGGATATAAGCCTTGCCATTATATTCCGTGGCGAGATTGGGCGAGGCTTTACCGTCAGGGGTTACCAGCAGTATGGATGGATCTGAGGAGTGATAGTAAACCTGGCCGGTGAGGTCGAAGTCACCGTCCAAGTAGTGGCCTGTGGCTGTGAGGACTATAGTCTGGCCGGAGTCTGTTAAGATGAATTGGTTGGGATCGGTAATGGTGGATTGATGAGAGTCTGCCGTGAGGGCGATGCTGTACAGAGTATGGGGCCCCTGGGCAGTGACCATCTGGGGGGGCTGCGTATCGAAGGGATGGCCTGAGGACCAGAAGCTGTCCCGTGCCTGGGAGAAAAGGCCCTGCATGAGTTTGACCCGCTGGTAATGCGAGATTCCGATATCGGCGAAAAGGCCGGATAATTGATCTGTCGTCTGGTTGGGATTTTGAAAGAGGGACAGTAACTGTCCGGTAAAGGAGCGTTGCCCTGTGGAATCAAGATAAGAGCTCCCTTCGTCCGTGCAGGTTATGATAGTGCGGGTATAAGGGGGAATATCGGCATCTATCAGATCGTTGCAGAAAGAACCGGAGGAGGTAAATTCCAGGAGGACGATTACAGGGCGTGTTGTCACCTGAAAGATATCAATGAAGCTTTTTAACTCCCTGGCAGATAATACTTCATTAGGCATGATCTGAAAGAGGTCCTGTGCACCTTGACCTATGAGAGAAATGAATAAGGGGCCGGTGTTGATACTCTCATTGATTCCCCAATCAGTTACAGCAAGTTTTAAACCATCACGAGTCGGTTTAAAATCATCTACTGCCAGTTGATCGAAAACACCATCGTTATCAATGTCTTGGGATGATATAGGATTGAGATACCAGGTGTCGTAAAACTCATAGCCATGATTGAAGAAGGTATTCAGTACCTGATTTGCCTGGCCCTGAGTAACAGGCCAGAGGGCATTTTCACCTCCTCCCGCAACTAAAACAAGATTGCCTTTTGGAGAAGGACCCGTATTTATCTTGAGCTTAAATAACCCATAGTCCTCAGCAGCTACATAAACATAGTCTCCCTCTATGGCTACATCGTATGCAGAGCCAGTATCACAGGTTCCGACAAGCATTGGTCTATAGGGATCGCTGACATTAATAACCTGCAAGCCGTTCCCCTGCGAGCCGTGCCAGCCCCCTCCGGCTACAAAAGCATAGTCTCCCGATAGAGCTACGTCCATCGTCATTGCCAGCGGATTATCAGAATCAGAAATATCGTATTTCCCCGCTTCCCACGGCCATTTTGGATCACTGATATCGATAATCAGTAAGCCGTTTTCTCCATCAGCTACATAGGCGTAGTTGCTACCTATAACAACACCTTGCGCGTAGCCATGCGTATCAAAGGTACTAACAGGCTTTGCCCTTGTCGGGTCGCTGATATCAATTATCCGTAGACCGCTTTCCCCATCAGCTACATAGGCATAGTCATCCCTTATGGCTACATCTATTGCATTGTCCGGGGGATTGAAACTCCAGCCTTGCCATGGCCCATCCGGGTCGCTCATGTGAATAATCAGTAAGCTGTTTTCCCCATCGGCTACATAGGCATAGTTGTCCCTTATAACCACATTTTGCGCGGAGCCAGGCGTATCACAGGTTCCAACAAGCTTTGGCCCGGTCGAGTCAGCGGTATTGATAATCAGTAAGCCGCCACTCCCGTTAGCTATATACGTATGGTCATCCCCAATAACTGCATCTTGTGCATAGTCAGAGATACCAAGACCGCCAACAAGCTTGAGTCCGCTCTTGTCGCTGATATCGATAACCTGTAAGCCCTTATAATTATCATGTACATAAGCATAATCACCATCTACATCCACTTTTAGTGCACAGTCATAGGCATAATAGGTTTTCACAAGCTTTGGCCCGGTCGGGTCACTAATATCAAGAACCTGCAAGCCATTCATCTCCGGGATGCCATCTGCTACATAAGCATAATTGCCCCCTACATCCACACCAAAGGCAGGGCCTTCGGTATTCCAAATTCCAACAATACTTGCGTTCGGGTCACTGATGTCTATAATATAGACCATACCCTCCGGAATCAGCGAAACGGCTACATAAGCATATCCCTCGCTTATGGCTACACTTTGTGCGTATCTCGACTCAATAGCAGCCTTAAAAAGACAGGTGTCGAAAATAAAGGGTTCCTTCTCATTACTTACATCGATAACATGGAATAAGCCTCCCCTCATCCCGAAGTCGGGACAACTTCCATCAGCTACATAAGCATAGTTACTATCTATAACTACATCTTCCGCGGAGCCGGGCGTATCACAGGTTCCAACAAGCTTAGGCCCGCTCGGATCGCTTATATCAACAACATGGAAACCACTTTTCCCATCAGCCACATAAGCATAGTCATCCCGGAGGGCCACATCCTTCGCAAAGCCCGGGGTGTCGAAGCTCCCGACAATCCTGGGCCTGCTCGGGTCGCTGATATCGACAACCTGTATGCCGCTTTCTCCGTCAGCTACATAAGCAAGGTTATTCCCTACGGCTACACCTTGTGCCTCACCAGGAGTATTGCAGCGAGCGACATAATACGGCTTTGTAGAATCATCTATGTTGATGATGTGGAGGCCCCTCTCTCCAGCTATATAGAGATAAATGGCACCTCCGTGGGTTTCTCTGTATATTTCTAAATCTTCACATCTATCAAGAGGGATGAAAGAAGCTGCTGTTTGCCTGCCAATGTTATTATAGATCACCACCCCCTTCGAGGTAGCGCAACAGACATAATTTATCGCACTCTTCCCCTCTTCCTGTAATTCCATGTGCTTAACAGCACAAAATTGACCATAATCATTATTCCACCGCCCCACTAATCCCAAATAAACTTGATCTTGAGTAGATTCCCGCATAAAACCACCTCCTCCAATCCCGGCAGGAGGACGGAGAGGTATTGGGCTTGGTATGAGGGGAATAGGAGGTACAATTGACCAGGGGGAAAGTGGTTCACCTGGCAGAGAGAGAGGTGTCAAGCTTGGCAAGGAGGGAGGTGTTGCACTTGGCAAAGAGGGAGGTGTCAGGCTTGGCAGGGAGGGAGGTGTCAAGCTTGGCAGGGAGGGAGGTGTTAGACTTGGCAGAGAGGGAGGTGTCAGACTTGGCAGGGAGGGAGGAAATTGAAAGGTTCCAGCTTCTTTTTCGCGAGAAAAAGAGTTAACAATTACCTGTGCGGCAGTAGTTCTCCCAAAAAAGAACAGCGAAAGGATAAGAATAATGGTAAAAAGTTCTCCGATAAAAGTTGGGCTATACTGGATCTTGGAAATTTTCATATTCATGGTATCCTCCATAAGCTCCCTTCTCAATCTCCCCTTGCTGAAGTATTTGGATTCTTTTCATTACCCTTCTCTCATGTCCGGAATCCGTTGCTGGATATAAGGAATAAAGTAATTCATGGTTAAGTGTAACTCCCCCCTTTCTACCGTGTCCTTACCTGATATTCCTTCGCTATTCCTCCCATATCCTCAACTTTCTCCTCTTTCCTCTCGCCCCTTGAAAATCTGGCTTCAGATTCGCTCTCTTCCACCTTCTCTATCCTGGCCTTATCGATCAGTTCCCGCTCGTCGAGAAAGACGTTGTACATCATACCGGCACGGATACCAGTGCAGATTTCCGACCCAATGTCCACGAGGATGCTTTCCCCTCCTTGACCAACTTTGGTAATTTTCCCCTGACATATGGGGAAAGAGTCACGGAACTTCATAGCCAGACCTGAGATGATGACCTCCCGGTTTTTTTCATTATTAACAGGAGTAAAGACATCCTGGAGGGGGATAATCGCCCGGCCCTTCTCTGTCTCCCGGACCCAGGCCTTGATCTCGATTCCATCCATCCATCTTCGGACACTCCCACAGATGACACCTTCGGCCAAGGTGCTCTCACCGATTTGCCGGACAACCTCTTCAGCGCACATCTTTCCGGTATGATATGCCTTTTCAATCAGATTCCAGGGAAGTTTCTCCTGCTCCAACAGGTTGAAACGTCCTTGCTGAACGAAATTTTTTAACAGCTTGTCCCTGATTCGCTCAATGCTAATCTCATCCCGGTAACCATAGTTACCCGCTTCAACATTGAAGGGAATAATGGCCAGGCACATGCGCTCTTCACTTTTAAAAACTTCCTCTCGCTCGATTTTCCGGATACGAAACTGCTCTGACCTCTCATTCCCGGCATTATCCTCCGCCCTGAGGACTATGGTGGTGAGTTTGTCTCTCAGAGGGATCGTTTGATTGAGATAGTAGCTGCCGTGCCCTCCAAGAATAGTATAGGCTGTTTGTATCAGTGCTTCAGTGTCCCGGTTTTTCTCCCTGAGTTCCCGGACAAGTTCCGGCAGATTATCTTCAAATACCTCTTCTATCGCTTTCCCGTGAGATAACTCCTTACCATTGAGTTTAATTCTCCGTATCCCGTATTGGGCTTCAATCTCACCTTCCAGAAAGATCTCCTGGTAATAGGTTTTCAAATCCTCCTGCGGCGGGGAGACAATGTTGAATACAATATTCTCTCCCTCTCCCTCTTCCTTTTCCTCTTTCTCTTCATCTCGGCTCAGGGCCGCCACATCGGTCCAGGAATTGACAGGACCTAAACAGGCCATCCGCATGGCCAGCCTGGACCTCCGCCGGCCGGGGCGGAGGTAAATCACTCCTCTGGTGATATTTCCAGCCCGATCCTGGGCACTAAAGGGTATGCTCTCTATTTCCACGGCGGGGGAGATGGTTTCTTCAATCAACCAGAGCTGATCAAGACCTGCTCTTGGCACTTCCTGGTCATTAAGCCGAAAGGAGACGATGCCGGAGTGATCAAAGACAAGGGCAGTTAAGGTTATCTGAGAACCATGCCTCCCTCCTCCACTTTGCTCTCCCCAAACAGGTTTGGTTATTACCAGTGGCCCCTGTTGATCCAGGTAGATCCGGATACTCTTTTGGTCCTGCCGGTCAACCAGATCCGTGGCGGTAACTTTAATAGCATTCCATCCCTCTTCCAGATCAGCAGAGAAAGTGAAGGGAATGACCGGCTGGGCTGATTCGATGAAAACAGGGGTATGGTTGATCGAAATAGCAGACACAAACTCATCGTCCTCGACAGTCCCCTGAATTATAAAAGGGGTTCGGTTAGTCAGATGTTCTTTATCAGGCAACTCCAGCCGGATGACTGGTAAAGCGCTGTCCTTGCCAGTAGCCAGAAGATGAGCCCGATGGACTTGATTCAAGTAGTAGTTAGCCCTGGCCGAAGGAGTCTGCCTTCTGGACATCTCCAGTTCCTTCAAAGCATCCTCGATCCTTCCCAAATGGAAATAGCAGATTCCCAGTTCCCGGTGGGGAAAGTATTCATCCAGAAAATGAAGCCCGTAAGCTCTCACATTTCTTTTATCTTTAAAGCGAAGGGCAATTGCCTGCTGGAATTCTTCAATCGCATACTCCCAGCATTCTCCCTCTTCACAATTGAGCCCACGCTGATAGCAGGCATCCCAGGTAGCGCGATGAGCCCACTCCGAGGTGACACAGTATTGCTGCCCATCTTTAAGGCAAACTTTAGGTTGGGAAGGTGCACAGCCGAAAAGGTAGAGAAAAAAGGACAAAAGTGCAGCTATGAAACGACCTGTTCGGGATCGCCTGAATTGGATCATGACAAACTCTCATTGTATTGAGGGAGCTTCTTAAAACTTTTCGGGCAGGCTCTTATAACGATTTTCACTTGACTGGAATACTATATGTTCTAAACGACAGAGGAATACCACGAATAGCAGGGATACAAGGAATAGCAGGAATACCAGGAATTATATGGAGCATATACAACTGAAAACGGCCATAGTAGTTGAAAGAGTTTGATCTGTTGCCATTTATAAAACTCCCTTTATAATTAATCTAACTATAAATAATTATAAACTTATATTAATAATATATACTTATATAATCTTCTGTGTCAAATAAAAATTATTAATTTTATTTTAACAACTGTTCTTTGCAGACTTGACCAGAACAGTTTGTCAATCCTTCAAACCGGCACCATTGGTTATAAGTCTTTGCCTCCCACACAGCGTTTTGTTTGTGTGGGAGGCAAAGGTTCCGTGGGGGGGCGAGGTGGCTCACTACTTGCCGGGCTCATTTGCCACCATCGTCCCTAACCAATCCACCCCTTGGAACAGCCGCTAGGTCCATGGCCTGGTCTGGAGCTCCCTCAATTCTCTTTTTAATCCTCAATGCCTAAGCCCTGAATAAGTCTGTCGAGCGGTAATGCATGAGAAAGTTTTGAATCAACGCTTTGATCACCTTCATTCCTGAGTTGAATGGCCTGTGGCCACATAGTATCTTCTTCCACTGTTCTACCTATAGGGATGTAATCTACGTAAGCAGCGGTAGTATAAGTTTCTTCCTGTAAATCGGGATCTTTCTCATCATTCTTAGCCCCAAACTCGGCAACATAATCGATAGCTACTGACGGTTGGACATAAGCCATGGGATCACGGTCCCTAACACCAGGGTCATAATATCCAAAATCAACCCTCTTGAATTCGATTTTATCTGCCTCATTTTTAAGAGTTGATAGTGCTGACACTCGCCCATAGACTTCAGATAACCCAGCTATCTCCTGAACTTTGTTAGTTGTATTGTATGATGACCAGTCAAAATCGAACCCTATTGGAGTTAAGTCACTGGCAAAAAGTACAGCGATCACGGAACCTCCTCCTAATATCTCAATCCCATCCACCACTCGGGTAAAGAAAACTATACTTCCTGCCACATCCTCGCTTTCGATTTCGTCACTATCAACACGCCCAGAACCTACAATTTCATAGCTTACTCGAAGTGGGATGATCTTCTCATTTTTGCCTAGCTTAATAGTATGGTGCAAGTTCTTGAGCTATAAATTTCCTCCCTAAAGCTTCCAGTTTGTTTTCAGGAACTTTGCCAGTGGCTTTTTGGGATTTAGGTATACGTTCCTGATACCCATAATTTCTGTAGCGTACATTCGTACCGTCCTTGTAAACAATAAGATGCCATCCCTCACCATTAACCCATATTCTGTCTTCATCAATATCGAAGTCCACGTTTCCTCCTGTTGTAATAGCTTTGGACGAATTTTGAAAATTCTGCAATAGATTGTCAGTCATCTGCTTCATTCCAGGCCCCTCCTCTCTTGTCAAAAGGGGAAGTATCTCTTTTGTTATCCTGGCAGGACTAGCTTGTAAACTACTAGTAAGATTATCCAAATGGGACCAACAGTAATACCGAATATTACTATCTTTTAGACGTGCGAAACTGGAATAATTCTTCCATGTCATCGTATCACGACGGGTCACGCATTCACTCGATGTCCTACCAGTGGCTATAGCCACAGCATGATTAGGCGAAGATGTTATGCGAGTTATGAGAGCATCCTTCCATGCATTCTTGATCACCAATCCATTCTGCAACCCCGCTGCATAATCCATTCCTACGTTTTCCCTATTATATACAGAACCATCAGCACCGGTTAGATAACGTAACCCCCCTGTTAAAACGGTACCCCAACGATCCCAAGTATAGCCGTCTAATTTCAGTGTAGAGCAGGCATAGGTAGATAAGATACTCAAACCTCTTTATACAACATAATACACCTCTTTTCTGGTATCTGCTATATGAGAGCGAATAAAATTTGTTTTTATTTCTTATCACTCCTTCTAAAAACTAAAGAGCATGTAATGAGGAAAATTTTCAGAGATTTTTTTTCCTGGGGGCGGAATTTGGTAACTTCTCAAAAAGTTGAGGTAAATAGCAATATCGGTTAGTGTAACCTGTTGAAATTATGGTATTCATATTTTTAAAAACTCAATTTTACCCGAACTTATTGAGAACTTACGGAATTTGATAATAACCTCATGAAAAGAAAGCAGTTTTTCTGTGGAACTGCTTAATGTGAAGGGATCTTTGGAGTTATCAGGCGAGGGATGCCCGGCCCGCCCGGTTGCTTCCAGGAAGTGCAGAAGCCGGGGATTGTTATGGCGGCGGGTGAGGCAATGATGAATTCGGGGCAGGACAAGATATATCCGGGCAGGTCTTGCGGTATGGCTCATTCTCCAGATACTGGGACCACTCCTGCGGAGTGAGATTGCAGTCAAGGCGAGTGCAGGCTTCGGCGATCATGTCCTCTGGCCGCCAGAGCCAAACCTGTGCCGTGTGATCTTCACTGGCTGTGGCCAGATATTTCCCATCCGGGCTGAAGACAATGGCATATATCTCTGCTGCATGGGACATGCAGGCAACTTTCCGTCCTGTGGCTGCTTTCCATACCCAGGCGGTATGGGCTGAAGTAGCCGTGGCTAAATATTCTCCATCAGGGCTGAAACCGATTGCATATACCGAGCCCTCGTGAGCAAGGCGGGAAACTTCCTGCCCGCCGGGCACTTTCCATACCCATACGGTTTGATCACTGCTGGCAGTGGCCAGATATTTTGCGTTCGGGCTGAAAGCAATGCTGTTGATGCCCGCCGCCTGAAGCATACAGGCAATTTCCCGGCCAGTGCCTGTTTCCCATAGCCATACTTTACGGTCTCCATCGGCTGTGGCCAGGTATTTCCCGTCCGGACTGAAGGCAAGGGCTTTCACCTGGCTCTCATGATGTATGGATACAGGCTGCCGGCCACTGGACATCATGGACACAGATACAGGTGCCTGATCTACGGAAAGCGGCTGCTGGCCACTGGCCATTATAGATACAGGTGCCTGACCTACGGAAAGCGGCTGCTGGCTACCGGACATCTTCCCTGTCCGGCTGGAAAGCGGCTGCTGATCTCCGGGTATCTTTCTCTTCCCCATCCGGTTGGAATCCGGTTTCTGGCCACCGGCCGTCTTCCCTGTCCGACTGCTTATCTTTCCTATTTGACCGGTTTGATCGGTCATTTTCCATATCCGTACTGTCCGGTCATCATCTGCCGCAGCCAGATAGTGCCCGCAAGGACTGAAGACGAGAGAGTTTACCTGGACGTTATGAGTCATGGTCATGGATGTAACTTCCCGTCCATGAGCAGCTTCCCACATCTGTACAGTGGGGCTCCCCTGGGCGGCGCTGGTCAGATATTTCCCATCCGGGCTGAAGGCAAAAGCTTTGACCTGCCCCTCATGGCGCAGGAGAGCAATTTCCCGGCCACCGGGTGCTTCCCACACCCGGACTGTGCAGTCATCGCTGGATGTGGCTACGTATTTCCCGTCCGGACTGTAGGCAAGGCCAGTCACGTCCCAGGTATGGGTCACCTGAGCGACTTCCCTGCCACTGCTCACCTCCTGCACTGAGACAGCCGGGCTATTATCGGCAGTGGCCAGATACCGGCCTCCGGGGCTGAGTGTGACAGTCACTGCTTTCCCATGGCTGAGTGGGTTGAGTGGGCTGAGAGCGACAGTTATGGCTTTCCTGTCGTGATCCAGGCGGATGAGATGGACAAAGGAAGTGTCATCCTCAGCCATACTCCCTCTATCCGTACTCCCTCCAGTCATATTCCCGCCATCCGTACTCCCGCCAGCCATATTTCCGCCGGCTATGTCCTCTCCATCCATATTCCCCTCTGGCATGCCCCCTTCAGTTATATCCCCCTCAGCCATATTCCCTCCATCCATATTTCCTCCAGCCATCCCATCCCCTACTTGGGCCTGGTTCATGAGCCGGGGGATTTTTCTGCCGCTGGTTACCTCCCACACCTGAACAGGTTGCTCATTCACGGCGGCAGCCAGATAGCGGCTGTCCCGGCTGAAACCAAGAGCTGTCACCTCTCCACCCGGCAAGATACTGGATACGCTCCGGCCACTACTCATTTTCCAGACCCGAATCGTGAGGTCTGAACTGGCAGTGGCCAGATACTTCCCATCCGGGCTAAAAACCACGCCATATACGCCCACACCCTGCCTGTGGACCAGTCGGCCAGTCTCCCGGCCGCCGGGTATTTCCCACACGCGGGCGGTATGATCACCACTGGCTGTGGCCAGGTATCGGCCAGCCGGGCTGAAGACTGCACACATTATGGGCCAGGCATGTTTCAGGCGAGTGATTTCGCTGCAACCGGGTATATCCCAGAACCTGGCCGTGCAATCCGAGCCGACAGTAGCCAGATACTTCCCATCCGGGCTGAAAGCTGCATGAGTCACCATCCCTTCGTGGATCATCCGGGCGTTTTTCCGCCAACTGGTTGCCTCCCACATGCGTATGGTATGATCTTTGCCGGCTGTAGCCAGATAGTGGCCATCCTGGCTGAAGGTGACGGCTGTCACCGCATCCTCATGAGCCAGGCGGATGACTTCCTCCCCGCTGTTTGTCTCCCACATTTTGGCCGTACAATCCTCACCGGCAGTGGTCAGGTATTTCCCATCAGGACTGAATACCAGGCAGGTCACTTTGCCCTCGTGGACCAGTCGGCTGACCAGCCGTCCACTGAGTGCTTCCCACACCTGGGCAGTGCAGTTTCCACCTCCTGTAGCCAGATATCGGCCATCCGGGCTGAAGGCAAGCGCGGTTACCTGCTCATCATGGTTCATACGGGCAATCTCCTCTATCTCTACCGTCTCTCCTTCTGTCTTCTCTCCACCTATTTTTTCTCCTTCTGTCTTCTCTCCCTCTATGTTCTCACCTTCTGTCTTCTCTCCCCCTATGTTCTCACCTTCTGTCTCCTCTCCCTCTATTTTTTCTCCTTCTGTCTTCTCTCCCTCCCTATCCACTCCTCCTTTATCCGGTACCCCTGTATCAAATACCCCCATATCCGGTACCCCTGTATCCGGCTTGCCCGTGAGAACAACACTCTGACCACAGCTCTTCTTCCATACTCGCGCGCTATGGTCTGAACTTGCTGTGGCCAGATATTCTCCGCATGGACTAAAGGCTACGGCTGTCACTCTGCCCCGATGGCGCATGCAGCATACTTCCTTACCGCTGCCTGTCTCCCACAGCCTGGCCGTGTGATCGTCACTGCCTGTAGCCAGATAGTTCCCATCCGGACTAAAGGCTATGACAGTTACCCTGTCCTCATGGGACAAACACCTGACCTCACGACCAACGATCTCCTGGCCAGCATCCTCCCTGCCAGCATCCTCCCTGCTAGCATCCTCCCCTCCAGCGTACTCCCGGCCAGCGTCCTCCTGCCCGCCGGAAATCCTCCAGAGCTTAACCGTATGGTCATCACTGGCTGTAGCCAGATACTGCGCATCAGGACTGAAGGCTACGGCGTTCACATTGTCATGGTGGATCAGGCGGGCCTTTTCCCTGCCGCCAGGGACCTCCCACAGTCTTGCGGTATGATCATCGCTGGCCGTGGCCAGATAGTGGAGATAATGAGCATCGTGTGCATCCGGGCTGAAGGTTATAGCGGTAACATGCCAGTCGTGCTTCAGGCAGGCAATTTCCCTGCCGTTGGCCGCATCCCAGATCCGGGCGGTATGATCCCTGCCCGCTGAGGCCAGATATCTCCCATCTGGGCTGAAAACGACATCGGTCACCTCGCTCTCATGCCTCATGATCTTGTTTTGATGAATGACAGGCCGGGGAAGCAAAGACAATCCATGCCGCAATACCTGATCCGCCTCAAGAGAAGGATACCGCCGCATAGACTCTACGGCGAGAAGAACACTGCGCGGCAACAAATGCGCCCGCTGCTTCATAGTGAGTTCAGCCTGGGCAGCCAACTTACTGGCAAGAGTCATTTGGTGTTGCCTTTCGGTACGCCACCATTGCAGCCCGGCAAACCCGGCCAGAATCAGAGCCATGACCAGACCTGCCGTAATCCCGAAGGTGATACGCCTGCGCAGGCGCTCGCGCTCCGTTCTCTCCCGCTCCCGCAGTGTCAAACCAGCCTCAATAAAGATCCGCTCATCCTCACGCAGATCACTCCGGCGCTTCAGGAGCCAATCTTCGGCCTCTACCAGGGGAGCACCCCGCATCAAGGCTCCCTCATCCGTGCCGCTGGCTTCCCACTGATGCATTGCTGCCCGAAGTCTCTCCTGCCAGGTGCGGAAAATCCGGTCAGCCTCCATCCATTCCCGCAGGCTGCTCCATTCTTTGATCAGTGCCTCGTGTACGATTTCTACCGTTTCTTCGCCGGTTGCCTCGTGATGTCCACTTACCAGCAGGCGGGTATCAGTCAAACGGGTTATCAGATCCCAGTTTTCTTCCCCTACCTCAGCGCGGGAGGCCAGAGAGCGGGTATCCTCTGTCCCTTCACCGGGATGTACCAACTGGATAAAAATCCTGTGTATTCTTTCCTGTTCCTCCTTCGTGAAGCAACTGAAAACCTCCAGTGCGTAGCTGGCCAGAGCCTTTTCGACACCGCCGATTTCATCGTAGGCTGCGTGCGTCAGTTGGCGGTTTTTCTGCTTTTCCCAGAGCATGGTCAGGGCAAACTCGATCAGGGCCAGATTGCCCGGCGATCGGCTTACCGCATCGAGAATACGCTCGGTTAAGCCATCTTCAATCTTTACCTTCCGCTTGCGGGCTGGCATCTCGATCGTGCTTCGCAATTCCTGAAGCGTCATTGGGCCAAGTTTCAGGTCAGCATGCTGTAAGGCATCGGCTAAGGGGCGGTAAGAGAGTACATGACCTAAAAAGTCGGCACGGAGAGTAAAGAGCAGGGTAAACCGCAACCTGTGCTGATGAGGTGTGGTTCGTATGGCCGCCAGCAGCTGATCGAGAAATTGTCGGCGAATCTCTCCTTCCTGACAGAGGGTGAACAGCTCCTCGAACTGATCGATAACGAGGAGCACGCGAAATCCTTCCCTTTCCCGTACCACTTCTTCCACAATATCCTGGAGGGTAATACTTCCATCACGGAGCTCCTGAGCCAGGGTTTTAGCTTCAATCAACCGTTTTGCAGGACTTATCGGGGAACCCAGCACTGCAACGAGTGCTGCGGCCAGAGCATGGAAAGGACGGCTTTCGGGACGCATAGAGACAATGAGCCACTTCTTTTCACGGCGCAAAGAGGGGATAAGACCGGCAAAGACTACCGAGGATTTGCCGCTGGCCGATGGACCTAATACAGCGGTTAATGGATTACGATGCACACCCTCCCGCAATCGCTCCGTAACCTCCTCACGACCAAAGAAGAAGGATGAATCCTTTTCCCGGAAGGACTGCAGGCCGCGATAAGGGCAGGGCGGGATAGCCCGCTCATTCAACTCGGGCGAGACCTCAATCAGGTGGGTGGCAGGGATAAAGAAGGCAACCCAGGTGTCGGGCATGGGTACAATCTCTGCGATCATACCGACAATACCCTTTACTCCACCTTCGTCATCCCATACAGGAGTGCCACTGAATCCTTGCATCACAGGGAAGCCGGTGTCTCCCGCGGCCTCCATCTGGACCCGGCCCCTGGCTTGTTCTGCTCGTACTATCCCCGAAGCCCACACACCGCTATCACCATCTCCTCCGGGGGGGAAACCAAAGGTCCAGCATCGATGTCCCCATAAATCATCTGCATCTGCGGCTATCAGGCGGCTGAACCGAGCTCCAGACGGGATCCCGGATTCGAGTTCTAAAACAGCGATGTCAGTTCCATAGGCTGGCGGGCTGGATACCGCCGGCCACCAGTGAATTACCCGAGCGGTAATTCTCCCTGAAGGGAAACCTCTCGGCCTGGAAGGAAAGGGAAAATCGAGATTGACCTGAATATCTGGCCGCTCATGCGTATTGGCCGGGATACCCAGAGCCTGGGCAACCACGTGGGCACAGGTGAGCACATGCTTTTCTGATATCAGGAATCCGCCCCCGACAACAGTGTCACGTGCATTCAGAATGCGGGTAATAGATGTCTTTAGATAGGTAATGGATGGCGCAACAGTGGTCATTCACATCTTTTCCTTATGACAAATGCCATCCCAAACAGGTACCGCTTCCTTTTTGGACTGAGCCGGTTTTTCAGTTCTTCCTATTTCTTTCCTTTTTAAAACAGTCGTTTCTGTGACCTTTCAAAAGCAACAGTCGTTCTGCGACCCTTTTAAAACAGTCTTTCTGTGACCCTATTATCCCTGCCTGGGCCTACTTTGTTGCCGTTAATTTCTGCCTTTGCCCTAAGAACATGAACAGGAAAAAGAATCCCACACACAGAAAAAGTGCCATTGTGCCGGGCTCAGGTATAGGTGCAGCCGGCCCTGGTGTAAAAACCGGTTCCGCAGAGTCGATGTATACCCAGGAATTTAAGGTATTGTCATCGTCTCCACCACCGGAACCAGTATTACCACCAAAGATACTCAAATTGACCGTGATTGTTCCCGATAGTGCGGAGAGATCATAACTGAATTGACGCCAGCCTGTCGTCCAGACAGGATCATGGTATTCAACATCGGCATCGCTGGCCCTGAGTGAAAATATGTCACTATTATTAATTGACAGTGCAAAGCCGGGATCATCGAGATCATAATCCCTGGTAAAAAAGTTATACCAGAAAGAAATTGTTCCAATCGACGTATCGAGGTCCTGGCTTAGATAATTATCATACACATATCCACCGCCATTTTTCGCTGGAGATGAAATCATGGCCATATAGCGCCCTTCAAAGGGTCTGGTAAAATCATCACCTTCAGATATGGTTACAACGCCTGATGGGTTCCAAAATTGAAGGTTTCCATCTTCGAATCCTGCATTTTGAAAGCCTGTTGATGTTGCCTGTACTCGGCCTGCTGAGAGAATGAATCCCAGCAGCAAACTAACCAAAACGAACTTCTTCATGATCCCTCCGAAATTTAAATGAGTTTTGGATTGACGACTCCCCCCTTTTCTCAAACAGCTATTCGATGGTAAACAGGTCACTGATATGGTAAATGGTACGATCCTGCTCCGACTCGATTTTGATTTTGCAGGTACTGGCTGCAATTGCCGGTATATTCCAACTGAAGCTCCGATCCCCTATGGGTACGGCCGTGGCAATGTCATACCAGGTACGTCCGCCTGTGTTATACCTGATCTGGACCGTCGATCCGGGATTACCGGTGAAATTCCACTGAATAAGGTATGGTTGCCCGGCATCGAGAATTGCTCCGCCTGCTGGAGTGACCAGGGTTATGCCTGGTGCTATATCTCCCGTGATCATGAAGGACCGGGGATTGCTGAACGGACCCTCTCCGCATTCATTAACACCCTTCACTCCCCAGTAGTACGTCTGTCCGGCTGCGAGCAGTGCAAAGAAGTCTTGGGCAGGTGATGGCTGGAAGTAGGGAGCAGTGATGGAGTCCTGAGTATAGATGGTATTATTAAGCCCATAATCCGTGGCAACGCGCAAAGTATAATGGTCCGCACTCTCGACAGTATTCCAGGTAAAGGCGGTGCCAGTATCGATATTTTCAGCTCCTTCAGCCGGGTATTCGAGGAGTGGAGCCTGTGGAACCGCACATGCCATATGCAATTCCCTTGTCCCTGTGTGACTGTCCGCTGAAGCCGTCATGGTAACAACGCCGTCGGCACCGGTTATTTGAACCTGCCCCCTCCATATACCATCTGTGAACCGGTCGGTGGCAGTGGGATGGATAGACCCGCTGGATACGGATAAGGTTACATATCCAGAGAATCCGCTGAAAACCATATCCCGGTTATCCACGGCCGTTATGGTTACGTCGAAAGCCACACCAGGCTGGATCGTGATATCCTCTACATCGATCGAGAAGCCCGAAACCTCAGGGACCGCCTCGATGGTATAGGTCTCAGCCATTACATTGCTCTTGTTCCCTGCCGTATCTACGGCCATAAACTTGAGGGTAGCAGTCTCGGTTATCGCAATTGGGGTGCTATAGCTGAGGGAGGCGCATGTCGGATCACTTCCATCCAGGGTATAGTAAATGCTGGCTGTCTCGTTGGACTGAAGGGTTACACTTCGAGATCCGACATACGTTCCGCCAGCCGGTGCAGCATTGACCTGCGGCGGCGTTCTGTCGATCGTGACAGCTCCCCGGGCGTAAGCCGATATGGGAGAAGTCCCGTCGGTTATCCGGGCATACACATAATAGGTGCCTTCTTCCAGGGAGGTGCCTTCTTCCAGGCCGCTGATATCCCAGGTATAAGCATCATTATCTCCTCCATCTGGATCTTCTTTTATCCCTTCGGCAATCAAAACACCATCTTCGCCAAAGGAATCGTTGTCGCGATAGAGGGCTATATCGGCATTGCTGTCAGGATCATGGTCATCCCAGCGGATGGTGATGGAAGTGACAGAAGTTCCATTGGTTATCAGATCGTCAGAAGGCTCTGTCACGCTGATCGTCGGAGGATCGTCAACGCCGTTGTTATTCACGAAGAAGGATGCCGTATTCATCCAGGCGCTGACATCTTCATGCTCGTCTACGGCACGGCTGCTCCAGTAATACCAGGTGTTGTCCTGAAGGGCGGAAGATACTGTCCAGGCAGGAGTGCTCGATTGGCCGTGAGCAACCAGGGTTATCAAATCGGCTTGTGAGTAAACCTCGAAAGAGTAAGTGAGGCTGTCAAGATCGACATCCATTGAAGGATTCACCTCAAGCTGCGGTGTGAGGGTCTGCACCTGGGCCCCTTCGCCAGGGTTCTTCAAGGTTGGAGCCGAGGGGCTGTCATTGACCGTATTGATCATAAAGCTTCCCTGCGCCCAGCCGCTTTCCGCTGTCCCGTCATTGGCCTTGACGCGCCAATAATACAGGGTATTATCACTGAGGCCGCTCACATGCCAGGAGGTAGTGGTGCCGCTCCCCTCATCCAGCCCGCCTGAGGTTCGTTTGGCCGCGCTGTCGAAGGTATTCACCTGGTCGAGCTCAAAGAAATAACTCAAGGCATCGCCATCTGCGTCAACCGTATTATTGACTACAAGGTCAAGTTCCGGAATAGTTAATTCGCTGCCGGCGCCAGGGGATGAAATGACCGGCGCCTGTGGCGCATCGTTCGCAGTGTTTACGAAGAATGAAGCGAGTTGGGTTTCGATGCTCGCTCCGTGTGAATCCGTGGCCACTGCCTTCCAGAAATAGCGTGTATTGTCTTCCATTGTCGTATCTATGGTCCAGGATGTGGTGCCAGCAGCCTGATTCCCACCCTGTGGAATACCCGATGCAGAGGCAATCAGGGTACCGGGGCCGCTGCCGCTGTCTGCATACACACTGAAGGCATAGGTGATCACGTCCTGATCTGCATCCGTGCTGTTGGTGACTTGCAGCACGGGCTGCCTGCTGTCCACCGCCGAGCCATCCTTGGGGCTGCTCACCTGAAACGCTCCGGGAGGATCATTGACCGTATTGGTAAAGAAACGGCCATAGACCCACTGGCTCGTGCACATGCCGTCGGTTGCCCTGACACGCCAGTAGTACCAGGTATTGTCTTGCAGTGCCTGCGGCAGGTGCCATGATGTCCCTGCCGTTATCTCAGGCACATCCGGCCGGCTGGCCACAAGGCTGGTCATCCCCTGATCCGAATAAACCTCAAAGGAATATACGATATTATCTCCATCAGGATCGGTGCTGTTTTGAATTGCCAGATCCGGCTGAAGAACTGTCACTTCGGAGTTGTTTGCCGGTGAGGCAATCACCGGGACAGTCGGTGCATTGCTGCGGCCGGGGTCCATTTGGTGTGCGTATTCATCCTCATCCGACAGGCCGTCTTCATCAAAGTCGCCTGTTCCGGTTCTATCCAGACTCCCGAAATGCTCAAGCTCCCAGTCATCGGGCAGGCCATCGCCATCCGAGTCAGTGACCAGGGAAGAAATAACGAGGGCAGCCCGCCGGGAAGCCTCCAAAACACCATCCGAGGCAGTAAAGGTGATCTCGTACCGCCCCGCCTGGCCAACCTGCGGCGTCCAGTCAAAAATCCCCGTGCCATTTCCCTGATCGGTATACTGTGCACCAGGAGGCAAAGGAGCAGCAGTGATTGAAGGCACTGTCCCATCCGGATCGCTCGCCTCGACGATAAAGGACATTTGCTCTCCTTCCGTCCGTGTTCTGTCCGGAATATACTGAAGCACCGGAGGATCGGGGATGTCGGCGGGATTCCCGAAGACAATGGTATATGAGTTAGTGGTGTTGACATCGAACAGATTGATAAGGTGATTCCAGGAGTGGTCCTCCTTGCGGGTCTTGGAGAGCCAGGCATTTTCCGCCTTGATGCGCTTGCCATCGGAACGCACTACCTCACTGAGCACCATCTGGCCGTTGGTCGGATCGGGTAACTGTACGTACATAAAGCCGCTGGTGATTGGAGCCGATAGCGTATAACGGACCTGGGTCGCGGACTCTCCCGCAAGCTGAAGGCTCGCATCAGAGGACTGATCCGCAACATCGGTGTCCACACTCTCGGATTCATAAACCCTGTACACCCCGCCATCACTGGCCAGAAAGTCACGGATGGCATCCCGGCCAGGCAGGTCCACCAGCACATCACGAACCAGAAAATGGGTATTGACAGCATCTATCAGTGAGGTGAGCTCCCCCCCAAGCTCATCCGCATGGGAAAACTCCGCTTCGAATGATATAAACTGTCCGGACAGAGTACAGGTCATGATCCACCTCGCCACACCCGAAGTATGGGGTGCAATATTCCCAAAATCAGCCAGAAGGCTCTTGGTGGCCTGATTTCCATTTACCTCACTGCCTTCGATCACGAAGTTGATCAAAAGGCCCAGCTCATTCTCGATGATTTTAGGCTGGGCAGAGTCGATCTTGAGGTTTTTGGCAGTGCCCGCACCGTCATTCTTTACCCTGACCCCAAGATTATAGGGAACGGGCGGCTCGATCTCAGTAGTAAAGGCATCGTCGCCAAAGACATCGCGCGGAAGGAAATAATCCAGGGTCAGCATGGGCATCGGCTTGACGAAAATATAATCCGGCGTGACGTCAGTAACATGCTCCTCACCGCCAATCGTGTAAGTGAGCCTTGCTCCTACGTAATACAGCGCGCCTTCCTGCAATCCGTTCGATGCGCCCGGTGCGGGTATTATCAGCCAGTGAATGTCAGCCGAGGTTGACGGCCCGACAGATCCTGTGCCGGTTACATTGTTTATGTTATCCATGCTATCCAGCCGTATGAAAAAAAGCGCACTGGTGTCGCCGGGATCATAGCTTGCCCGAACCGTATTCCCTTCCGCATCGCTGAAAGAAACGTCTATGTCCACGCTTTCCAGGGTGATGGTGGAAAGGCCATTGTTGATCCGCATATGCGCATCAAATGCCTGCCGCTCCAGAGTCAACTCCTGACGAACCTCGATCTTGACCCGCGCACAGAGGGAGTCACCGGCTGCAAAGGCAGGGGAGGGGGAGAAGGGGAGGGGAAGGAGGCAGGTGAGGGAAGAAGGGAGGGAGAGGTGCGAAGATAAGGGCAGGGAGAGGGGTGAAGACAGGGGCAGGGGGAGGAGAGAGGTGAGGGGAGAGATGAGGGGAAAGATGAACAGAGAAAGCAATAGGTAAAGTGAAAGCAATATCAATGATTGTCTTAACTGCGGTAAAAAAGACAGGGGTTGTTTCCTAAAGGGTATCTTTTCCAATGCCCCCTTTTCCAAGCTTCTCTTTCCCAGTGCTCTCTTTCCCAATGCTCTCTTTTCGAGTGCTCTCTTTCCCATGATATCACTCCTTTCCGTTTTGGATCTATGATTTATCCTTCTCGTTTCTTTCCTGTTTTGGTATTTAACTCTTTCGCTCATAACGGATTCTAAGCCTTCGCGGGAATGACAAGAAAATGGATGTGATGGCTACTATATTATGAGCGAACTCTTTATATTATTTTTACTAAAATTATTTGATATACAACTAGCCAGCTTCCCAGTGAACGTATCATTCCGAAGATGTGAGCTGAAACCTTGAGCAAAGCGAAGGGGAATGGTGAGGAATCTTAATACCACAACGAGACTTTCAAACCGTCATTCCCGCGAAGGCGGGAATCCAGGCTTTATAGGGGCTTCTGGATTCCAAGCTATTCTTGGGGCCTTGGACGAGCCTTCGCGGGAATGACCAATGTTGCTCTTTTTGCCTTACCTAAAAGGCCCCCTCCCTGCGAGAGTCTGGATAATCTCCCGTTGTAGTATTAACTACCTACCAGCAAAGACAATATTCTTCCTCCTCTTCGGAAGCTCCGAACGAATGGTTTGATCAATGTTCTTTTCCCTTTTGACAAAGAATTTTCCTCATGCTAAGATCATCTTGTTAAGCTATTACCATCACAAGCTTACTATTTATCAGCTTACGCTATATCATAAGGAGATAATAATCATGAAGCATACAGATGCGAACAGCACTGTTGAAATTCTCCATAAAATCGAAAATATTGAGAAAGAAGTTATGGATCTGAAACTATCGGTTCTCAAACGTCTCACACCTTCCGGGAAAAAAGTTATCTCGCTTAAAGGTATTCTCAAAGGGATAGAAATTACTGAACAAGACATTGACTCTGCAAAAGAATCTCTCGATAGCAAAATAGGATTGTAAGGTATCTATGAACTTCGTAGCTGATACCCATGCACTTCTCTGGTGGTTTACAGACAGCCCCCAAATCAGTCCTAAAGCTTTAGAGATTTTTGAAAAATGTGAAAAAGGAGATGCTGTTATTTTTATTCCTTCGATTGTCATTGCTGAATCACTGAGTATCTTTGAGAAAAAGCGTATTACTTTCAATTTCAAAAATTTATTTAAGAGAATGTATATGAGTGAGAATTTTGTACTCATTGCACTCGACTATCCCATTCTTCAGAAAATGGTTGCCCTGAAAGAAGTCCCTGAATTACATGACAAAATAATTGCTTCAACAGCGAAATATCTTAGTTGCCCCCTCATTACCAAAGATGAAACACTCCAAAAACTCCCTTCTATTAAGACTATTTGGTAATTTACTTGCAGATTTCATATTATTTTCAAATATGCCCCTTCTCGAATGGATCTAAGGCTCTATTTTTTTAATGGCTTTCTTTCCTTCGCCAACTCCCAATTCATGAGTAATTCGTCAGTATGCTGCTCATACCACTCGAAAACCATTTTAAGAGCACGCTTTGACATTTTCCCTTCCACTATCCCATTCCTGATTTCAGTGGAGTTTCCACCATCTCACCTCTTAACGATGGCTTCGTTGCTGCTTTCCGTGTCTTGAATCACGTCAGCTTACTCCACAACGATTGTCATTTTCGAAGCTGACTCGCCTTCACCCTCATCGGATTACGGCCTACTGTCTCCCTAGTTTACGCTTCACCCATGCAGTTACCTGTATAGGTGCAAAACTCGGTTCTGGCTGTTGGTTAAACTTTACCAGGTTGGCTTCTCAACCAACTGGATAAGTGCAGGCTTCGCCTGGCGCACTCAAGACTGACACATCCTTCTTAATGCTGTTTTTATTTATCGTTGGATAAATACATTACCTTATATCGAGAGTATTATCAGTTTGTTACTTGTAAATTCAAAGGCTGACCCTGATTTCGTAGTCTAAACGCCTATAACCTATCTACCTGAGTAATCACTAATCAGGTAACGTATCCCCACTCCTTAAATTTCGCCTGCAATTCTGGTTCTGCTTTGCTCTTAAGCGCTTGAAAATATAAATACTCTGGTGCAAAATCTGCTCCGTTTGGCCAGGTAATTGTTTCAAGGACTTCATCAACTTTCAGTTGAGAAAAAATTGCCTTGTCTTTCAGAGGCTCAAAAACGGGGCCTTTTAAGGACTCCGATAAATCGGCCACCCCTTTGCGTCCATCATTAAAAGATACTTCTACCTTATAATCCCCAATATATATTGCATTTGTAACATGCAAAATCATTTTTACTCCAATGGTTCAATTGGTTTTGGTTGTTCTTGCTTTCGACAAAGTTCCCAATCTTCCAGCAATTCATCTTTATGTAACTCATACCATTCCAGAACATGTCTGAGCGCTCTTTTGGGAAACTTCCCCTCTATTACTCCATTGAGTATATTTACTATAATTTCATACCCTCCATATTTGGCGTGAAAATGTGGGGGCAAATGATCATCCCAATACATCGCAATGATGATCCCAAGAAATTGGCTGATTATTGGCATCCGTTTTACCTCTTTACCTCCGCGCGGTTACCTGTATTACGCAAAACTCGCTTCTAACTATTGGCTTACTTTACTTACTTTACCTTACTTACTTTACACACTCCAAAAAACGTAGGAATTGTTGGCACCACATCTTCTCGTTTTTGTACATAACCAATTTTTATATATAACCAAATGTAAACCTAACCAAATGTAAACCCATCCCTAATCTTACGCAGCATGGCTTTTAAGACTGATTGAAAAAGGTTTTTCCTCTTTCAAGGCACTCACTTTGAGAATGGAAAAACCAATAATGTTTCCCTCATTATCTACTTTTTCCATTATTGCGTCATTTTCCGTCTCCTTGAAGTATCCGGCTTTTTGCTCAAAGATAACTTCAAGGTAATCTCCTTCTTTGTCGTACCATATTTTTACTTCTTTACCCATAATATCTCGCCTTTTTTGATCGTGTCTGTAAAATAGGCCGTAATGATAAACATGTCACCAGCTAATACTTTAACTACCACACATAGATACTTTTCAGTAACAGGTGTGGCAGGATAATGTCGATAAAATAATTCAACGTCAGGATCTGTTTTTGACCTGACAACTATATCAGGATTCGTCAAGGTATGCTCTATCTTGTCAATCTGCCCAAACATTTCTGGATGATCAGTTTCCAAATGATTCTGTCTTTCATGTGTTAATCGGATATGCCTATTACGGAAGTCTTTAAAAAATGCCATTCACCTCACCATCTCCATTTTTTACTATTATACTTTTTCTAATAACGATATCTCAACTGAGCTATCATTATCCGGTCGTTTCCATTTTTGTAAACCAGCCTGTGTTCACTGATAATTCGACGCGACCAGTAATCCAATAAATTATGTTTTAGCGGTTTCCGGTTTTCCAACACTTTCATACTTGTTTCTTTGAATATCCTTTATCAATTTATTTATGTGTTTTGGGATCTTCTTATCCGTGCCTTGCCATCTCTGAATGACAACTGGCATCTTTCAACTTCCCATCCTATTCCTAATCCTAAATCCTACACACTTTATCACCTTTTCCATATATATCAAATCAAGCTCTGACACCTACTTCGCCTTCTCAACGTTTGTCAGTTTTCGGAGCTGACCCGCCTTCACCCTCATAGGATTACGGCCTACTGCCTCCTTTGTTTACGCTTCACCTATACAGTTACCTGCATAGGCGCAAAACTCGGTTCTGGCTGTTGGTTAAACTTTACCAGGTTGGCTTCTCAACCAATTGGACAGCGCAAGCTTCGCCTGGCGCACTCCAGACATGACACCTCCTTCTTCTGACTCACAATTCTCCTATCTGGTGTAATAAGCTCTTATAAAATCGCTCGCTATACCTTATCCCTTTATCAACCATCTCATCCATGTAAGGTTTAACTGCTTGTATTTTTCCTAGATCTTTTGCCTTTATCAAAATTCCCGCCGAGCCAATAATATTCAAATCAAGTGACTCTGCGACTTTCCTGCCGGTCAACTCATCAATTAAAACTAAATCTGTCTTTGTTTCAATCGCCAGCTCAATTACTTCTGCTTCTCCCCTATCTAAAGAGGGGAGAAGCAGCCTCATTTTGGACTTATCCTGGATTTCCTGCACCGTAATCCATTTATGTTGATTAAGGTCTAAGCTCTTGTTCTTTCCTTTTCCATATTCTGATAATTCATTGGCTACTTCTGCAGGAATTAAAAGCTTTCCAACGATTACCTGGAGAAGCTCCATTTGATTGATTCTGGAAAAGGCGATGATCGGCGTAGAATTACTCACAATAATCATGGTTCACCTTATCATCATCTTATGATATTTCTGGCACTTTCAATCTCAACTTTTGCAGCACTCTCATCCAAATCGAAAATAGTAATTCTCTTTTCAGCTAGTAAGTCCATAAAATCGAGTCTGTTCATCCCTGCCAACTGAGCAGCTTTACCAAGCGATAATTTTTTCTCTCTATAATAGGTTATGGCCACTATCGACCGTATGTCCTGCTTTAGATCCTCTATGCCACTTTTAAGAGAGGCAAGGATATCTTCCGGAATATCAAATTTTATCTCTTCAGTTTTCATAATGTATTCCTTACCTTGAGGTAGGACAGGAATTATTCACGTATTTCTGCGCCACCTAAAGGTTTCCATACTGCATTATCCATTAGTCCGTCGATATGACTATGCCAAATTCGACACACTTCAACATTTTTACGTAAATCAGGAATCTCATTTAACAAAACTATTTCTTGAGACTGTGTTACATGTAACACTATGAAATTCTCACCATCTTCTACTTCTAATTCCCCAATATAGTGATTTCCGTCTAAAAAATAAATATGGGAGATCCCATTATCTATATCAAATAAAAGGTTAACAATATCATCCCACGCTTTTTTTCCTTCCAGCCACAATCGGAATCCTCGCATATCAGCACTCTGATCGGGAAATGGTTCTTCTTCAATACTCCACCCCTTTGATAAAGTAGATCCTAATTGGTACCGGTACCATTTTGTATATATCCTTAAATTATTGCAACTATCTCTAAGCCATTTCAAAAGGGCAAACCACCGTGGATTTCTAAAATGACCTTCTTCATCTATCTCTCCAATAGAGACTACAATATTCATAGTCAAATTCACCTTTAGTTATTTGATGTGGGGAGAAAATCTCCAGGCGCAAAAGTTCCTCCGCCTGGTGTCGCTGGTGTGCTAGGGTCTAAATTGGGTAGCCTAAATGATACAGGTTTCGTTTTACCAGGTGGTGGAAAATCAGAGAGTTTCTTTACATGATAATGGGCGCCTGGATAATGTTCCGTGCCTCCATGAGGAGGATGATATTCAACAAAATATTTTTTCCCGCCAGCTTCAACTTCATAAATAATTTTACCATCTGGTTTCACAGTTTTTGTCATTCCAGGATAATTTTCAGGAAATAGCTTATCCGGGTCTTCCGGAAAACGCGGGCCTCCCTTTGAAGTAACGCCATTCTTCGGGACAATTTTATTTTCAGGCGCAATTGCCCCCCTTACTGTATGTACCGTCTCGGCAATTGCCACAACAGAACTTACCGTCTGAATGGCTCCTCCAACAGTTCTTATTAACCTATCCTCAGGGGACAACTCAGTAAGGGTTAGCGAGTCAACACCAAAATAACCCTCGAGCAATGTAGTATAACCAATAATTTTACCCAAAGTAAAGTTAGTAGCATTAAGGAGTGCCATAATGGGGTTATTCCCCATCTCATTCCTAAACAGTTTATAGTAAGCCCAGAATGTTCTGCCAAGATTTATAATTGTATTGGCTGCTTTTCTCGCTGGATACGTAGGATCTACAAGCGTACACAAACCATATGGATCAATATTGCCAATAGGATTGCCGCTGGCATAGGAATAGAGGTTCGAGGTACCGCTGTCCCTAAGCGGGTCTGTATTCAAATATCTTCCGGTCACAGGATCGTAGTACCGGTTCCAGTTATAGTAAAGACCCGTCTCAGCATCATAATACTGGCCAGGTAGACGAAGATTATTCTCAATCTCAGCCACTTGAATCTGACAATTGCCGAATGAATCATATATCGCTGACCAGACTACTCTTCCACTGCTATTAGTAATCTTTTGCGGGGTTCCGAGATGATCGTTCTGGTACCAGTAGTATGTTCCCCCGGTCTTCTGGAAGAGTGGATTTGTTGACCACAGAGAATGAGGTTCATAGCCATAGGATCTGATCTCGTTTCCGCTCGCGTCATACTCACCGATAAACCCTTCCTCAGAGTAGAAGAAATAAGTCTTTACTCCTCTGACATCTTTCCATAGCCTTCGGCCAAAAGGATCGTAGTAATATTCCGCTATGGCTGTACCTGCTCCATTCTCCACTCTCAGCAACCGATCGCTAACGCTGTAGGTATAGTTGAGTATCTGACCTCCCACATTCTTTTGAATCGCGTTTCCATTATCATCATACTGGTATGAGGTGCTCCCATAGTCAAGGAGTTCACTATTGGCATTGTAATTCCAGGTTCCTGATACTCCTGCGGCAGTCAGCCGGTTACCAATCGCGTCGTAGGTATAACTTTCATTTGTGCCCAGAGGATTCACCGCCCCAGTCAAGCGGTACAGCGCGTCAAACTGGTAGGTGTATTTACCATGCTCAGTATTTTTCGCAGTAACATCCCCTCCCGGTGAATACTCATACTGGTAGGCCATAACCGCATTTTGACCGGGGTCTTTCACGGTAATGGATTTTAGGCTCCTGATCGGATCATAGGTATACTCATTCGTGCTTCCTCCAGGCAGTGTGATTTTAACGGGGTCGTTCCACTGGTAGGTGCTGTAATCGATCTGCCCTTGTCCCGGAATGCTGATACTGCTCAGACGGTTATTGCTGTCGTAGGTATAGGTAACAGGAACACCATCGGGGCCGGTGAAGGATTTTTTCAGATCATTGGCATAATAAGTATAGGTATAGCTCAGACTAAACGGTCCGTAGTTAACAGTCTCACCGGTCCTTCGCTGCAAATCATCATAGGTATAGGTGGCTGAAGTAGTCCCGTCATTATAAGCAGTAATACTGCCCTGCTTGTTGTAACTGAAACTAACCGTCTTGACGGGAGTCGTATGGTCTCCGGCAGCAAAGTACCTGGTTCTTGCCAACCGGCTCAGTTCATCGTATTCATGAGAAATTTTCTGTCCCTTGGCATCCATGATCGCGGTCCGGTTTCCGGCAGCATCGTATTCGCAAACCGTTTCCTCGTTCATCGGCCTGATTTCTTTGACCAGACGGTTATTCTTATTATATACATACCGGGTAATCCTGTTCTCAGGATCTTTCAACGTAATCAGGTTGCCGCGATCGTCGTAGGTGTACTCGGTAATCCCGCCAAGAGAATCTGTCACTTTTACTATCCGGTCAAGTGCGTCATATTCATAGCGGCTTGCGTTCCCTTCCTCGTCGGTTTTAGAAGTAACATTTCCCGTTGAGTCATAGGCATAGCTCATGGAATGGCTGGTACTATCATCCAGAACATCCACTGCACGAACCAACTGCTGAAGCCTGTCATAATAGAACTTGCGGGTGTAGGTCGGATAATCTATCTGTACTGGCACATCCGACGGTACATACGTCTGGTTACTCTGGTCGTAATGGTAAACAATCTGATTGCCGGCACCATCGATGGATTTGATGAGTCTTCCCTCATTGTCATATTCAGAGCGGGACTCTTTCCCTTCCTTATCAATTATCCGCGTAGGTAAATTATCCGTGTTGTAATTAATAACTGTAGATTTCCCATACGGATCAATCGCCTTAACTCTGTTATTGTGGTTATCATATTCAAAGCCAAAGCGCTTTAAGGAGGCATTGATAACTGCCGTCTGATTGTTAGCCCCGTCATACTCAAAGGCAGTGGTATTATTGAGCGGGTCGGTTATCGATTTCAGCCTTCCCATTCCATCATAATTATAGTGCCAGATATATCCGCGAGGGTCCCTCATCCGGTGAAAATTGCCCATGTTGTCATAGTCGAGGAATTCAACAACATTGCCCATTGCATCGGTAACAGAGGCTAAGTTCCCGTTACTATCGTAAGTCATGTTCGAAGTGGCGCTCTCAGTATTCGCGTCTCCCTCAATGGTAGCGGTGATGATTTGGCCATCTTGATCGTACGCATACGTAGTCACCCGTTCGCTCGGTGTACCGGCGGCATCCACCTTTCGAGTCAGGTTTCCTTTAGTATCATAGGTATACTCAGTAATAATGCCCTTCGGATCAGTAGACCTGGTGACCTGGCTGAATTTATGCTCATATACATCGGAAGCCGTGGAGCCATCGGGATAGATTACTTTCGTCAGGTTTTCCCATTCATCGAATTCCTTCCGGGTAATATTTCCCTTTTCATCAGTGATTATCAGGTTGCGGCCATCCTTGACGATCTTCTTGATGGTCCTTCCATTGACATCCACTCTCTTAACCATACCATCGCGGTCGAACCAGATCTCTTTAATTTGACCTGAAGAGGTTTTAACCTGAGTGTATTGCTCTTTTTTAGCTTCATTAAAATCGTATTGGAAGAAATGGCCATTGCCCTGTGCATCAACAACCTTTGATACATTACCGTAGTTATCATAGGCTACAAGGGTCTCTCTTCCTGCTGTATCAACTTTCCTGGTGATCCTGCCACTGCCATCATAACCATAAGTTGTTTCCTGGTTAATCATATCCCTGACTCTGGTCAGCCGCTTGCTGGTGTAGCTATATTCAACACGGTGACTATTGTTATCTCGCACCGCCAAGATAGAACCATCAGCGTTATATTCAAACCAGATCACCTGTACGTTATTTCTGTCTGCGACCCCGATAAGTTTACCCTTAAACTCCGGATCGGCGATGGATCTGCCGTGATCATCTATTTCCTCATAAATAAGCTTTCCAACCACTCCTGTGCGGGTTCCATAGGAAGTCATCAGACCCTGGCGGTTAAATTCCTTCCAATCTCCTAATTTATCTTCCCATCGATAATAATAGCCCGATCCGGATATCAATTGGGTTATCCTGTAAGAACCGCTTGTATAAACCGGTATACAACCGATCGTATATCCAGCCCATCGTTCATAAATGACTCCGCCTTTATCAATTGACTCAATAGAATTCCCAAGAGGATCTGAAATGAAACGTAAATTATTGCGCAGATGCTCCCAGTGCCATTCATTTCCGTAAAATTTTCTCTGAATGTCAATAGTTCCACCAGGTACCTTTACGGATAGATCAGTAGCTCCATCTTCAAATTCCCGCAGGAAGGTATTCACGGTACAGCCGACATCAATAATGAGATCCTTGATAAAATCCTTTAGCATGCCCAATAACTTGTCTGCTAATATGCTGAGATTAATATCAAATAGAGGCTCCGTCCTCATCGCAGTTGGCCAGCAGACCACGCCATTGATTGACCCAAAGCTGGGTGCAGGTCCTGAGTAGCTGCCTCCGCTGCCTCCGCCACCAATATTCCAGGTTCCGCTGGCACCACCACCGCCAAAACCTCCTCCGCCACCGCCGAAACCACCACAATCTCCATAAAGCCAGCAGTGAGTTGTAGAACTGGAGCCTTTCTTCCCATTCGAACATTCATAGTCATAGGTTGTCTTGACGCATTTCAGATGACATCCGCCGCCGCCACCGGTTCCACCGCCGCCGCTTGCTTCCGCTTCGGGCTTGAAGGATTGCAGGCACGTTACGCGGTATGGTACGGTGATGCGCTCTTTGGCTGCGAGGCTGGTCGGCAGGCCGCCCATGAGTTCGAACCTCACCAACTGGTCGCTTGCCGGTGCAATGAATTGGAGATTATTCGCCCGGATCAGGCCGTAATTGGTCAGGGTATACTCGCCATAGTAAACGTCACCGGCCTTCATATCAGGCAGGCTGACCGAGGCTGGCTCTGCCACCACGACCGGTGCAGGAACATTTGTCTCATAGGTTGCGGTCAGAACGATCTCGTATTTATCCTGGATGGTGGTTTCGGTCACTTTCCACTCTACCGTGACCAGGTTGTACTCTAAGAAGACCTCCTGATTGACCGTGATAGCCGGTTTTATCCAGAACCGGCCAATGTATTCCTGGTGATTGCTGGCTGTAACGCGGCATTTGTAAGCGCCTGCGGGCAGGTCGGTAAAATAGACCTCACCGAGGCTGTCCGTGGTTGCCGTTCGCTCGACGCTCAGGACCTTCTCGTTCTGCACCTTGATGCTCGCTCCGGCAAGTCCCTGGACAACGCTGCCGCTTTTATTCACCGTACCGGTATAAATATCCGTAACCTTGAAAAGGACATTTCCCTGGCCCGACTGGGTCACGGAAACATAGAGGCCGATATCTCTGGTTGCGTAGTTTGCGCTGGTCACGCGCAGGTAGAAGGTGTAGATGCCTTCGGCAACACTTGAACTTGGGCTGAAGCTCAGGGAGATTTTGCGCTTTGCTCCTATGGCCAGATCGCCCTGCTCAGGGTCGGAGTTGAGCCGCACCCAGGCAGGAGCCGCTGCACCGTCCTGGGTGATAAGGGCCAGACGAACGCTCTTGAGGTCTGCCAGCCCTTTGTTTTCAAGGGTGATGGACTCGCTCACGCTGCCGTCGAGGACAACACCGGTTTCTATATGATCCGGGGTAAAGTACAGGGCAGGCCGTGCTTCGGTGAAGTTGGTATTGATGACTACGGTTCCCCATTCGGTGCCTGCGGTCCCCTCGTCACCGCTCATTACCTTCAGGACAATCTTGCCTGTGCGCTCAGCCTGATTGTCCGCCCAGATGCTGAAGCCAAGAGAGGCGCTCTGATTGGAGCCAACGGCGGCCAAGGCAGATCCTACGGTCAGGTGGACACCCAGAGGGAGCAGTCCGCCCGGCTGATTAAGCTCATGATACACTAACCGCAGATTGTCGACCGAGGTGCCATCCCCGGCATTTACCTGAATACTGACATTCTGGGTAAAATTGCGGGGAATGTTCAGGTTAATGGTGGCTGGAGTGATGGCGATCCGGTTAATGACAAACTGCTTTTGGACCGGCCGGTCGCGAAGGTCAGGATGGGTGACCCGGACCTGATACCGGCCAGACTCTCCGGCCAGGGGAGAGAAGGCGAAGGTGAAAGCACCCGCCTCATCGGTTAGTATCTGGTAGTTGCGATCGAATCCTTTCACCGAAACCGTCAGATTGAGCGGGACTCCGGGCAAAGATTGCAGAGTGCTCCGTTCCACAGCCCTTCCGGTGATGACAATGTCTTGATTACCATTGGAAACCTCAGGAGTGACGGTGATCACTTCTCCATAGTAAGAGGTGTCAACCAGAGAAATCCGGTAGGTCGAGCTCAGGCCATCCATGGATACCTGGTCCGGTCTTCCCTGGTGATAATGAATGCTGGCAATGTCAATGAAAATATCGATCTCGTCCGGTGAGGAAGAAGGAACAGCGATTTCCACAGGCTCTGAAGTGAAAACAGCTCCGCCGGGAATTCTGGCTACGGTCTTGCTATTGGCCAAGGTAACGATATTCGCTCCCAGGTTCTGCTTGTATGCTGCAACGGAGAGTATATTCCTGTCAGGGTCAAGGAGGTAGAATTTAATTTCATTGGAGGCTGCTGTGCCTGAATTTGTGGCCGTAACGATTTCTATTTCCGTCTCGCTCGTATTTTCGAGCGTGAATCGGACCCTTCCCGATCCTCCCCTTACGAACTCTTCATTCTCGATCCCAAGGACCAGCATACCGTCACTGACCTTGATTTCCCCACTGCGGACGATCCGCACCCGCTCGCCCTCGTTGGGCGTGACCTCGATAGTTGTGGTAAGCGGTACGATATCGGAAAGGTCGCTATAGCCGCCGACGATCACGGGGACAACCTGTGAGCTGCCCGCTGCCAGACTGAAAGGCTCCGACGTATGATCGTAGGTATCGAACTGAGCCTTCAGGCGAATTGAATCCACCGTTGTGGAAGAGAGGTTCTCAACGAGGTATTCCAGGCGGTTCATGACGCCTCGCCGGACGCTCTCACCCTCCCTGAGAGCTGCCCGCAAAAGGGGCAGGGTAAGACTGCGGCCAATGCTCTCCTGACCGCTCGCGTCCACAGCCGTAACCGTGTAGCGCCGCGTATCCTCTGCATAGCCGGTATCGATATAGACAAGACCTGTCAAAAGGTTCTGATTCATCTTTACCTTCGCACCTTCGGGACCAAGGTAAAGGTTATAGCCAGTGATACTGCCGCCTGGCGCAGTCCAGGAGACAATGGGCGAATTATGCTCGCTCTGGACGATTTGCAGGCTGGGTACCGGCAGCAGTTGGAAATTCAAATAGAAGGAGTTGGAGGGTGCGGATTCGTTGCCGACACTGTCGACGGCAGTGACCACATAGGAGTGCTCGGTGAGCGAAGGATGAGGATCGATTACTATGGTGCCGGGAATCTTTTTGATCAAAGGAGTCAATCCCTCGACCGAGGTAATCTCGGGAAGACTGGACCGGTAGAGGGAATAGGTAACCTGCTCTGTATCGGCAGGCGCTTCCCATACGGCCTTGATTCCTGCACCGACCAGTTGCAGGGAAAGATTGCGGGGAGCTCCGGAAGCGGTGGCATCCGAAGTGGCTTCAACCACAGCGCTCATCTGGCTTAAAGATTCCTGCCCATTCTCACCACGGATGCTGGCAATCGCATACCTATAGCGGCCATCAAGAGTGGTTTCATCGATAAATTCCAGAACGGTTTCTAACCGTGCATACTCGCTCAGGCTGCCCTCTTCGGGTGCCCTGCGGTAGAGCTGATACCCGATCGCTTTTGGCACCTCACTCCAGGAAAGCTTGATCTTTCCGCCCGACAGGGCCTGGGCAGTCAGATTTCCCGGCACCTCGAGCGGAGGAAGTTCTCCCTGGTAAATCTGGAAGCTGTTATCGCAGAGAATTTTCGTACTTACATTGTTCAGATCATCGCTGGCGCGGTATATGAACTGAAGCGTCTCGACCTCGGCCAGGCCCGCATCTGGCGGCAGTTGGAAGGCAGCCTGCCAGCCCTCGGCCAGGCCGGATACACTCACTTTGGTTAAAGGCGCAATAGCGACAGGCTGCCGCCCTGCACCAGAGAGCATAAAGGAAAGTTCCGGCAGATCTCCTGACTTCACGGCCTCGTCGAGGCCGATGGTCACGGTTATGGAAATGGGGCTGCTCTCGTCGTTTCTGACAGGTTGTGGCGGCTGGATGCTGATCTTGCTTATGGCAGGCCCGCTGGTATCGATTTGAATCGAGCCTCCTGTGCCGATTTCCGTTCCCCGGTTTCCAACGAGGTCTCTTCCCGAGAAAATCGCATAGGCAACCCCTGTAGGTGTGGTGCCTGAAATTACGAAAAATCCTGTGTAGACAAGATCGGAATCCTGGATGAGTTCAACAGAGACGGGAGTTCCGCCCTCAGGAGCGATGCTCAGGTAGGGAGTCATGAGAAGCGGCTCACTCACGGTGAGCAGCACATCGACCTGTCCTGGGGCCATTCTCCCTGTTGCCGGATCAAAGTGCCCTTTGGGGCTGTAGTGGATGGAAGTAGCCCTGGGAGGGTTTCTGTCCGAAACTGCCGAAGCATAATCGGACAAATCACTTTCATTATTGGCTGTATCCACGACCGAAACGCGATAATAATAGGTGCCGTCCACGGGTGGAGTATTTTCAAAGGTGGTGGCGGTAATCAGACCGCTGTTCAACTGTGTGGCTTCACTCTTCAGGGTAAAAGGCGCAGCGGCCCGGTAGACATAGTATCCCTTGGCCGTGGTATCTCCGGCATTGCGCCAGGACAGCTTGATAATGCCGCCAGCTTTGGCCTGAGCCGAAAGGTTGGTCGGGCTCTGAGGAAGCGTCGTGTCCAGGGTGACTATAACCTGCGCACTCTTTAGGCTGTCTCCTCCCCGGTTGCGGGCTAAAGCCTGAATCCTGTTTTCCCCTTCGGTCAGGCTTAAGGTAAGGCTGAAATTGCCGCTGGTATCTACCGGCACCGGGCTGCCGGTTTCAGCGTCATTCAGGAAGAGGAGGATTTCGGTATATTTTTGCGCAGTCCCGGCCACGACGATCGACCGGCTGTTAGTGATCGTTCCGGGAGATGGCTTGGCAAGTGTCGGCGCTGGCGGAGGATTGAGGTCGACCACCAGGTTATAACCGATGCTGGTGCTGTTTCCCAGGGTATCGTAGGCGGTGATGTTCAGGGTATGATCGCCGTCTGTCACCGAAGCTAATTCCCAGGGACAGGTGTAGGGAGAACTGCTGTCTGTCCAAAAGAGGCTTCCATCGAAGGAAAATTCCACCCTGCTCATGCCTGCAAGATCTGCGGCATTCACGGTGAATGTCCCTGAGTTATGGATGAGCATGCCACTGGCAAGAGCTGTGCCATCAAAGGAGACAGCCGAAATCTCGGGGCCCTGCGTATCCGGCAGCGGAGTTGCTGAAGCCAGGCTGCTGACTTCATGCCGCTCTCCACCGGAAAGATTGACCGAGGCTACCGCGAAGTAATAGGTTACATTATTGGTAAGACCGGCAATATTGGCGGATGTCTGTGTTACCTTCAGCCGGGGCGTCATGCCTTCAGTGCCGCTGAATTCACCAGTGCTTACATAAACAGCATAATGCTTGAGGTATTGGGCAGGCTCCACCGCATTCCAGGTAAGCCGGACCGTACCACTCGTGTAGGGAGAAACTGCAACCTGGGCCGGATTATTCAGCAGCGTTATGGCCTGCTGCATGGAAAGGCCGGAGCTTTCGTTGCCCTCGTGGTCGAGAGCGGTTACCCTGATTGAATAAGCTGTGGCTGGAGTCAATCCTGTGGCCTCATAGCTGTTCTGGCCGGCGCTCACAGGGGTGCCTTCTGTTGCACCATCGAAATAGACTTTATATCCGGCCAGGTCCCCGGCGGTATCAGCCGAGTGATCCCAGGTGAAAACGAGCCTGTCCTCAAAGCACTGCACCGCGAGATTCGTCACGTCCTCAGGAGGCAGGATATCCACATCGATAGAGAAACCGGCATCATAGACATCGTGATTAAGTTCCGCATCCTGTCCATCCAGATCCTGATCCATGAACTGGGCCTCTTTATTGGCTACGTATGGCCCGATATGCACATGATACGTGCCTATCTTTCCCTGGCTGGCAAAGGTTATCCCGTAGGTATTCCCCTCGACCCTCACAGGGCCGCTGGCTACAGGCACTACCCCCGAAGGGCCGCTTATGAGAATATCGTGAGCGGTAAAGGTAGCGGGGATAATTTCCTGATTAAAGGTAACTTGTACGGTATTTACAAGGGCTGTCTGCTCGCCTGCAGGCTCATGGCCGGTAACGGCCAACGGCGGAAGAGACAGAAGGGCCGGGTCAGGATCCATCGGCTCATAGAGCCAGTGAGCGTAATCCACCCTGCCTTTGGATCCGTTATCGTACTTGTCATAGATCTTGCTGATATTCCGGGGATTGTCTCCTATCTCTATTTCGACCGTAACCGTCTGACCCCACCAGTTCCACTGGGCATTCACATCCGCAGCGGAGCCGTTGCAGATAAAATAGTCTGAATTATCGAAGAGATTATTTCGATTGACAAGCATCTCTCCTGTACCGTTGGAGTAGATGCCCATGCTGTTGTTATGGATACTGTTATAGAGAATAACGATGGGAGCGCTGCCGGTGTAATGGATGCCGCCTTGAATATTATGATGAATCGTGTTCCGGAATATGGTTGGGGAAGCGGAGCCTGTACAATAAATTCCGTAGGTGTTGTTGTTGCTTATGGTATTATTTTCTATGGACGAGACAGAATTCTGACTGTAAATTCCATAGCCTCCGGTTCCCATGATCTGGCAATTCCTGATGAGCGGTGAAGCGGAATTAAGCCAGATTCCATATGGTTTCCCGTTCCGTATGGTGATCCCGTTTACTACAGCGCTGCATTTCTCGCCATGATCAAAGGTAATAACGTTTCCAGCCTGTCTTCCATCAATAATCGTGGCTGCAACTACGTCAGGATCACCGGGCTGCAAGCTCCTCAGGGTAAGCGCCTTTCCGGAAAAGTTGATATACTCTTCATAGATACCGGGATGAACGACAACCGACTCCCCGTTCGCAGCCGCTGCAACCGTAGTCTGGATGCTTCCCCCTGGATAAACGTGCCATTCCGGAATAGAGGAAGAGGACCAGCTTACGGATACGACCTCCTGATTCATTTCATTGGCCGTATTGAACCCGGCGACCGCAAAATAGTGATCTGTACTTAGGTCAAGACCCTCTACGAGGGCTTCCCTGGCTGAAGCATCGAGCGAGGCAACGGGTGTCAAGCCGCTTACCGAAGTGAAGGGGGCTTCTCGATGGTAGAGTTTAAACCCGCTGAACTGGCATAGACTCTCCGTGTTGTACCCCTGCCATGAGACAAGGGCTGAATCCGGTTCAGCTCCGGGGCCGATTTTTCTGATCCTGACCTGCGGTGGTATGGAGTCGATATAGATGGTGAGAGGGGTTGCCTCAAGGATCATATTGCCTGCGATATCGACGGCCACGACTGCAATGTAGTACGAAGTGTCGAGTGCGAGAGATCCGAGTTGATAACTTCGGGCAGTCTTGGCAGCTACGGCAGCCGGAGTCAGGCCATCCACGCTCGTGAAGCCTTCTCCTCCCGTTTGGCGGTAGATGCGAAATTCTGCCAGATCATTCGGAGCCGGATAATTCGCCCAGCCAACGACAGCGGAATCGCAGGTGAGCGAGGAGAGGGTTACTGCGGGCTTTGCAGGAGGTATAGTGTTCAGGATAATGGTGTCGCTGGCTGCCGGACTCTCAAAGCCGTAATCTTTCTTGAACTTGGCATAGAGGGTCTTTTGACCGTCACCGGCTGACAGGGTCCAGGAGGCTGCCGGTTGATAGGGCTGCCACTGAGCACCGCTAAAGCTCGAGAATTCACTCAGCATCATCGAAGTAGCCTGGTCACAGGACAATGTCAGCGTAATTTCTCTATTCGCTGTCTGATCTGCCTGGTCTATCGAAACGTGCGGAAAGAGAGAGACGGTATCGCGAATGACCTGAATCGGAGCCGATTCAGGGCCGGTTCCATGGCTGTCGGAAGCTTTGGCCGTGATAAGGTTGCTGTTTTCTCCTAAGGGCACTCCACTACAGGTGAAAGCACCCTGCGAATTAGACGGGCAGGACGCCGACGAAGTGCCATTCACGAATATTTCGATGCTGCAAAGTGGATCTGCGGAGCCCAATACCGTGGTTGTCGTCTGATCGGTAACCGCTCCCCCTGCCGGAGAGGTGATTATGGGAGCTGAGGCAGGTTCATAGTTTACCTGAACGCTTATCTGCCTGCTGTCGCAGTTGTTCAGGGTATCGCAGGCAGTAACCTCAAAGATATGAGCGCCATCGGCATACTCCCTGGTATCCCACTCCCAGGTGTAGCTATCCTGAGCAGCGGTAAATTCCGGCACTTTTACCCCATCCAGGTATATTTCAACCTGCGCTGTTCCTGAGAGACTGTCCGAAACGGCGATCGAAACAGGAATTACTTTTTTGACCGATTCACCCTCTGCCGGGGTCACGAAAGTAATAGAAGGAGGCGTGGAGTCGAGGGTAACAGTATCACTGACAACGTCTGACTCCTGCCCTGATGCACTTCTGAACCTGACATAGATGGTCTTTTGTCCATCCCCGGCAGAGAGGGTAAAGACTTTCGCGGGTGCATAGACTTCCCAGGCAGCATGTAAAAACGAAGGATTATCACTGATGATCATCTGTACCGCACCCTGAGAATACAGGGATAAATGAATCTGAACCGCCGTAGTGTATTCGCCCTCCCTGATTATGACCCTGTTATCACTATTTTCATACGCTCCCATATCGTACCCAAGGCCCACGGGTCTGGGATTGCCGTCTTTATCCACCGAAGGAGCACCATTGTCTGTTCCTGCGTCGATACACCGGGAATCCGGCATAAGATAATAATTACCTGTTTCAGGAGCGAAAAATCCAGGATCGGTATCGATATTGCCCTCGCCAGAAAAACCTCCCTGGATATCGGAGTAGGTCACCGCGGCAGTGCAGCCTGTGGCAACAGAGATTGCCTGGCCTGAATTACTCCAGAATATACAATTCTTAACGGTGGCTGAGGAGGAACCAAGGCAGGCCATCCCTCCGCCCTGTCCATGAGCGGTATTAGCGGCAACAGTGCAATTGATAATCACAGGGGACGAGGATGAAGCATAGATGCCGCCGCCAGAGGAGTTTTTCGCCTGATTTCCGGTAATGGTGCAATTTACTATCGTCGGTGCAGAAGAAAGGCACGAGATACCGCCGCCGGAGGAATCGGCCAAATTCCCGGCAATCGTACAGTTTTTGATAACGGGTGAGGCAGACTGACGCAAACAGATGCCGCCGCCGTATCCATCGCCTGTGGTTGTATTTCCCGTAATGATGCAGTATGAAATGGTTGGTGAGGAAGAAAGGCACGAGATACCGCCGCCATAGGAGGCTCTTCCATTCGTCAGGGTAAAGCCGGTCAGGGCAGCCGTATTTCCCTCTCCCTGATTAAAGGTAACAACGCTTCCCGCCTGGCCTCCATCGATAACCGTAGCTGCAACTACCGCCGGATTTGCCGGATCGGTACTCCTTATGGTTATGTTCTTGCCGCCAAAATGAATATTTTCAGTGTAAGTACCCTGATGAACAACAATAACATCGCCGATTACTGCCATATCGATGGCAGATTGAATGGTAGTGAACGGATGGCCCGAGCCGGACGGCCCGACCTCGAACTGGAATGCCGGCCGGTCCACGGTTACGGTCTGTGTGCAGGTACTCTGATTACCGGCATCATCGGTTGCCGTCCAGGTTACGGTAGTTATGCCTTTGAGAAAATAGGCAGGAGCATCGTTCCTTACCTGTACATCCAGATCGCACAGATCCGTGACGGTTGCTGTTCCGAAGTCTGGATTGAAGACAGCGTATTCTTCAGGGGGGCAGGTTATGGCCATATTTTCAGGACAGGTGAGGACAGGAACAATGGTGTCAGATACTACTGCTGTCTGATCTTGCGTGCTTTGATTACCACGGCCATCATCATAGGTCCAGGTAATCGTATAGGTGCCCTGCCCGGCATACTGTAAAGGATCGCCAGTCACAGCCGCTACAGGACCTGAACAAAGATCCGTAGCTGAAGGCGCTTCGGTTATCTCAACCGAGCATTCTCCCTGGACTGCCGGCAACTGTGCCACATCGGGCACCGGTGCTTCGGTATCTTCCACGAACACTGCCTGTGTCTGAGTAGCGGTGTGGCCGCGGCCATCGTCGTAAGTCCAGGTGATGGTGTAGGTACCTTGCTCGCTGTACTGCAAAGGATCGGTGGTGCTACCTTGCACCTGCCCGACACAGTGGTCCGTTGCCGAAGGAGCCGTACTTACCTCGACTGAGCACTGCCCCTGTATCGCTGAAAGCTGGGGGAGATCCGGTATGGGTGCTTCGGTGTCCTCCACCGTTACGGTCTGGATCTGAGTAGCGGTATTCCCGTAGCTGTCGCTGTAAGTCCAGGTGATGGTGTATGTTCCTTCTTCGTCGTACATTACCGGATCAGTGGTTGTTCCAGTAACACTGCCTGCGGAATTATCCGTGGCGGTGGGTGCCGGAACCGGCTGGCCGGGGCAATGGCCGGTTATGGGCGCAAGTGGATCATGATCCGGCACTGGCGGTGTCGTATCCCGTACCGTGACCACCAGACTGTCCTGTCCCTGCCCGCCATCGTCGTCATGGCAGGTGAGTATAACCGTGCAGGTTCCAAAGCTGGTAAATACATGGGTGGGGTTAGGCAGATCACTGGCAGTGGAATCCCCGAAATCCCAGGCATAGGTAAAGGTGTCCAGGGTTCCGGGATCAGTTACCGAAGAAGTGAAACTGACACTCTCTCCTTCATCAATGGTGATATCCGGCCCTATGGTTACGATGGGTGCAATATTCACGATGGTTACTGTCGTAGTATCAATATCCGTCAAAGAGCCGTCGGAAACCTGGAGCGAAATGGTGTAGCTGCCGTTATCCGGCCAGATAAAGGTCGGATTCACGGTATCGGCATCGTCAAACTCGCCGTCATTATCAAGATCCCAGGCATAGGTCAGGCTATCCTCAGGGTCGGGATCGGAAGACCCGCTGCCGCTCAAGGTCAGCACCGAGCCTTCCTGACCGCTATACGGCCCTCCGATTACTGCCTGAGGAGGCCGGTTGGTTGTCGTCGCACTTATCTCCGATGAATACGAGCTTTCGTTATCTTCGGAGTCTTTGGCTGTAACGACGTAATAAAATGTAGTGCCGTCAGCAAGCCCGGTATCCATGTAAGTGGCAGCAGGTGCCTGCACGGAGGCGATGAGGGTGTAATCCTCTCCTTGCGTCAGGCTTCGATACACCTTGTACTCCACCACGTCACACTCTGCATTGGCCTGCCAGGTGAGATCTACGGTATTTCTCCCCGGAACGGTAGTCAGATCTGCTGGTGGCTGCGGAGCGCCTGGTGAAATAGTGCTCAGGAAAATCTCCGGGGAAAAATCACTTTCATTCCCTGTCGTATCCAGGGCAGTGATTGAAAAATAGTATGTCGTGCATGGATCGAGTCCGTCTATCTGATAGCTTGTTATATCAGCGTTCAGTGTTTGTGTGTTTTGGTCTTCTTCAGTGGAAAAAGAATAACGATAGTAGATAGTGTCATTATTTTCAGTGTCATTTACTCTGACCCGTATTCTGGAATACAGGGGAGCAGAGTAGGTTTGATCGATAACTGTCCTGGTACCCCCGGTCCCGTAATAGAGAGATACCCATGAACCGGTAGAGGGATTATAACCATCGACCTGAACTGACAAAGTATCGTTGTCTCCAGAATAGGCCCACACATAAGCACGCCTGAATAAGCTGCTATAGGAATACGTATTATCCAGATCTCCTGATGTGTGGACTGATTCGCCCGATCTTGGTACTGTGCTCCGATAGACCCTGTAGTATGCAAGGTCCGGATCTGTATTTGCAGTCCAGGTGAGGGATACCGATGTCTCGTTGACCACAGTACCTGCAAAACCGGACGGAATGGCCGGAGGAATATTATCTCTCGATTGAACCGGCCCTGCTGCCGGGGTGACCGCACTATCCTCATTACCACTGGTATCCACTGCCGTTACCGCATAGTAATAGTCGGTGCCATCGATCGCGGTTTCATCGATGAAGGATGGAGAGTTGCTGGTAGAAAGCGGGCTTAAGGATGAGATATCGGAAAATGCTGCGGTATCCCGATATATTTTATAGTAGGCAAGATCAGAATCCGGGCTTGGGTCCCAGGTGAGGCTGATGCTTCCTCCCGTATCATTCGGGGTGTCAACTGCTGTCAGGTTCTGTATCGCTGATGGCGGCGTTTCATCGGAAGCAGCCGCAGCGGTAAAGGAAAAGCTGTAATCCGCCAGCAGTCCCACACTGGCAAGATCCTGTATTCCCGTAGTAAGGGTAACCGTGACCGTCTCCCCCTGAGAAAAATCCGAAGCGGGATCGAATACAGCGGTCTTTATATCCGGGTAATAGGTGATTCCCCCTGCAATGGCCCCCTGCATGCTGCCAGAGACCACAAATGTAGATGAGTTAACGGTTTCCGGCAGTACCTTTTCGCTGAAAGTAACGGCTATATTGATATTCGCAGGCAGATCTGCGCTGCCGTCAGAAGGTTTAGACGAAATAATACTGGGTGCAGCCAGCCAATTAACAATTCTTGCCATGACGCTGCTTTGATTGTTGGGAGCAGGGTCCGTATCCCGAATAGCCTCGAAGGGAAAGGCAAGATAGACGATGCGGTAATTGCCCGTATATCTTAAACCCATTCCTGAGCCGTATTCATTCGTAAAGATGAGGGAGGGAAGACTGTCTGCGGTGAAGGGATTGGAATAGGACCTGCTGCCGGGGAAGGTTAAATTCGCGTCTAATCCATCGCTGACCGGATCGGAAGTGACGCCGGTAATCCGGGTGTAATTTTGAGAGCTTTGATAAGAACTGACATGCAGGTAGTTTTGCACGAAATAAGAGACACCTCTGGTATAGAGCAGGAACTGGCTGGAGAGGAATAAAAAGCCACCCTGATCCAGGTACTCTTGAAGGCTCTGCTCTTCAGCCGAAGAAAGCGTGGATGAGCGATTATCCCCTGTGCTCCAGATAACGAGCGGGAACCTGGACAGGTAAGCTGATGAGGGTGAGTTGTTCTGAGCCCTGGTATTCCAGGTATTATATAAGTAGCCATTGGCATTGAGAGCGGCTTTAAAGAAGGATTCACTCGAATAGGTGCTGGAGCCTTCGCCGTATCTGTCGTCGATCACCAGCAGAATATCTTTCATGGCCTCGGACAGGGCGCTTACCTGAGCTGAATAGGTACTCTCGTTGCCTGAAGTATCATAGGCGGTTACTACGATATAATAGGTTGTATTTCCCTGTAAGCCACTGAGCTGATAGCTGGTTTGGGTTCCCGCATCTATCATTTGACCATATTGGGCCGTTGTACCATAGTAAATTTTGTAGCCGGCTAAATCTGCATCAGCAGCGGCTTGCCAGCTTATATCCAGGGTTCTGTCACCAGACAGGAAAACATTGAGGCCGCCGGGAACAGCGGGCGGTATATTATCTCTTGAGGCCACCGGGCCAAAGCCACTTACGGCAGTGCCTTCATTGCCGCAGGTATCTACGGCAGTTACTGCATAATGATATTCAGTCTCGTTGACAGCAGCGGTATCAGTGAATCTGCCGGTGCCGACGAAGGCTATAGGAGTCAATTGACTCACATCCGTTATGGGGGATGTATCCCTGTATACCTTATAATAAGCAAGATCCTGGGCACTGCTTGCAGCCCAGCTTACATTTATCTTCCCTCCGGTATCATCAGGGGCGTCCTGAGCAGTAAGGCCCGTTATGGATAGGGGTGGTGTGTCATCGCTGGTATCACCGACCGTAAATGTCCACCGGTAGTCACAACCCAAAGAAGATCCTGCGGCTGTAGCGATACTTCCGGCAATCGTTACAATAACCGTTTCGCCCGGTGTAAAAGGTGTGTCCGGGTTAAAGACAAAGCCTGCCAGGGGCTGTAAATAGGCTGCATTTCCAGAATGAAGACCGCTTGCGCTTCCCTCTACGGTAATAGATGAACTGTTGAAGCTGTTGAGGTCCATGGCTTCATGAAAGAGGACAGCAATACCGGTGTTGAACGGCACTCCTGATGAATCCCTGGGAGGAATTGTATTCCTTATTTTATTATTCGCCGGTCCCCAACCCCTTTGGATAGTATCGATAGAAATACCGCCAAAACTACGGATCGCAACACCGCCGCTCGTTCTGCCCGATAAATGTTGACTGAGGCTGTTCAATAGGGTGGTGCCATCACTGTCATACAAATAACCTGTCGTGATTCCATCGGTCTCCCAGCGGACCTCCGCTCTATACCACTTGCCGGATGTCCACGATTGCGGGACGCTGTTTAGGTTTATATAACCATAGGCAGAGTTGTCCTGGAAAATGATTTGACCTGTGTTCATCGCCATCACGAATGAATAACATCCGGTACTGTCTGCACCGAACCCAAAGTAAAACCTGCCGCTGCTGCTGGAACCCGGTCTAAACCAGGCAGAAATGGTATCACCGTGTTGTATCGTTGCAGCATTGTCAATCCGGTAAATCCACTCTGGGTCAGTTATGCCTCTTGTGCCGTCATGTGCGTAAGCCCCGCTTATGGTCCCGGAAGACCTATTCCAGGCCGCCAGTGAACCGGATTCGAAATCTTCAATAATTGCGGACTCTACTATTTCTATTTCTCCAGAGGTTGCGCTCTCGAATCCAGCCGCATCATAAGCTGTAACAACAATATAATAAGGCGGACACGTCGCTGCAATAAGCTGATAGCTGGTTTGATTACCCACATCGATCGATTGCTCATACTGGCCGCTGGAATAACCATAATATACTTTGTAGCCGACTACGTCGGGCTCCGTATTGGCTGTCCAGGAAATAACCGCTCTATTGACAGCCGTGGCAGTCTGCGCGATTACTCCCTCAGGCGGCGCTGGCGGGGTCGTATCGTTTGTATCCCCTGCCGTAAATGTCCAGCGGTAGTCGCAGCCGAGTTGTCTTCCGGATAAGGTGGCTATGTTCCCGCTCAACACAACGGTAATGGTTTCTCCGGCAGCGAAACCGATACCCGGATCGATGATAAGCGTGTACAGTGTGTCAGCAAAGCGAAAGGCAGAAGTGACAGGCCCGCTGATACTGCCCGTTAAGGTAATGCTGGTATCGGTTATGGTATTCTTATCTATTTTCTCTGAAAGCTTCACGTTGATATTGGTATTTTGAGCAATACTAACGGCATTTCTCTCAGGGTAGGTTGAAGAGACAAAGTGCGGCTTGGTAAACCTGATGGCCAGTCGATTGGTTAACGAACTAGTATTGCAGGAGAATTGACGCCCTTTGGTTCCATCACCATTTTCGATCCCTATCGTTGCACCCGATCCTCTTGCTCCGCTGTTTGCCTCCACGTTCAGGTATTGGAATTCGATCTGATTGCTTCCTTCATAAAGGATTGCCTCGAAGGTTACCCGAGTGCTGGTATCACCGTTAAAACAAACATTGTACCACTCCACAATAAATCTCCGGTTCGGTGCAGCGCCTCTGGTTTCGAAATAAATCTTTCCACCACTTGGAGAGAGATCGTCCCAGAAGGGAGCGATCAGGTTATCGGGTTGATTGACAGATGGAATACCGCTGTTACTATGCTCTGTTCCGTACCCCCCGAAAGTAAGATACCCATTGGAACTTACTCTCACCGTAGAATACCTATTTTCATAGAACTTAAAGTCAAAACCGATACTCACTTCCCCTGATGAATCATTCCCGGTAATATCTGTAGATATGCCGGAAGCTGTGATATCTATCCAGTGAAAGGCAACTCCACTGTTCGGCATCTCGCTTGTGGCCAACTTATAATCACCCGAATCACCCGATCCCCAACTGCCGGAAAATATAATTTCCGGTGACAAGGTGCTCTCGTTCCCTGAGGTATCATAAGCGGTAAAAGCAAAATAGTAAGGCGGACAAAGAGTGGCGGTAAATTGATAAGCGGTCTGGTTGCCGATATCTATCGGCTGTTCATACTGGCCGCTGGAGAACCCGTAATAGAGCCTGTATCCGGCTAAATCGGTCTCCGGGTTGGCTGCCCAGGAAATATCCACCACATTACCGGCTGGCGCAGGCTGAACATTTATCCTTGCCGGTGGAAGCGGGGGATTATTGGCCGGGGTGACCGGACCACAGCCCGTTATTGATTTATCTCCATTGCCGTATACATCTACGGCAGTGACTGCATAGTAATAATTCTGGCCAACCGCAGCAGAAAAATCATGATAGCTGTTTGTATAATGCTCGGCAATGGGCTCAAGGCCGGTTACATCGGAAATAGGGGAGGTATCGCGATATATCTTATAGAGGTATACGTCAGGTTCTCCATTATTGTCCCACGCTAACGTAACGCTCCCATTTTCAGCTATAGCTTGAGCCGTAAGACCAGTGACCCGGGATGGAGGTATGGTATCGGCTTGTGTACCTGTCGTAAAAGACCAGGTATACTCGCTTGCCAGACCTGCACCCTGGAGATTACGTATATCTGTGCTCAGGACTACCGTAATTTGTTCACCAGGGGTAAAATCAGCGTCAGGATCAATTTTCAGCCTCTTTACGGATGGCTCATAGGTAAAGGTTCCCGTATGGAGACCGGAAACAGAGCCCCTGACGGTTATGGTAGAGCCGTTAAAGGTTGAGGCATTCATCTCGGTACTAAAGGATATCAGTAGAGAGGTATTCGGTGGTACATCTTGGGTGCCATCTCCCGGATAGATGAACGATGCTTTTGGAGCAAGTGGAGGGAAAGAAGAATAGTAAATCTCGTAGTTCCCGTCTCTATTATCACACCATAGTATATGAGCATGGCCATCGGTTTTATTTATCCCTATACTTCCCAGGGTCCAGTCAGTAGAAGTCGCTGCCGTTTGACCCCTGGTCAAGGGGATATCCGGCTTGATTATATTCCCCTCGTTATCTACAACCATATAATGAAGATCACCATGATCCCCTGATTCCCAATTTTCATACCAGACAATATGACAATTATCAGAGCGATCTATGGCAACGGTAGGGGTGTTCGATTTCCGGTCATCGCCGGTCAGGCGTTTATCCGGGATGATCTTAATCGCCCCTGCATCTGCCGCATCTCCATTTTGGTCATCATTGTGTGGGTCAAGCTTCGTGAAGTATATTTGCGCATCGCTTCCTCTTTTATCATGCCAGACAAGAATTACTTTCCCCTGGCTGTCAACTGCCAGTGATTGTCTCTTTGAGGAACTTCCATCGTCAGAGGTTATTTGCGTTGCCTCTATCAAAGTGGAACCGGCAGCATCCAACATTTTATAATAAATTTCATAGTCGGAAGTGGCAGAGTTATCATTCCAGGCAATATGAACATTTCGGTTTGCATCTGTGCCGATTACCGGATTCGATCTCCAGAAATCTCCCCCTGAAAAGATCACTATGGCATCTATAAGCCTCGTTCCACCGCTGTCGAGCTTTGTGTATAAGATCCTGTCCCCATCCTGGTCTTCGGTCCAAACGACATGGATGGTGTCTGCGCTGTCCACGGCAACCACAGGGCAACTTGATTTTACTCCGTCATCAGGAGTCAAGGCAGTATCAGATATCACTTTTATTACTGCCGGATCTGCACTGTCACCATCCTCGTCATCCAGGGATGGATCGACCTTCATAAAATAAATCTCAGGACCCGTATCACCCCTTCTATCGTGCCAGGCAATATAAACCTTACCCTGCGAATCTATGCCCAGGGAAGGTCTTCTCGAATCATCAGGATCAAAAGTCAGCCGGGTATCATCAATCAGGATATCCCTTTTGGCAGTCATCATTTTATAGTAAATTTCATAATTTCCGTCTCTATCATCCACCCAGGCAATATGAAGATTCCCGTTCGAGTCAATGCCGACCGTCGGTTGATCCGATGTATTTTCATCATCTGTAATCCTATAATTCAAGAGAGGAATTTCCCATCTCTCCTCTGAATAAGCGCTTTCATTACCCGCAGTATCGTAAGCGACAACGACAAAATAGTACGTTACTCCAGCCCTTAAACCATGCAGTGTATACGTAGTAGTATTGCCAACATCAAAAAAATTACTATAGGTGCCAGTTTCAAGGCCATAGTAAACCTTATAGCCGGCAAGATCCGGTTCGCTATTCGGAGACCAGGATAAGGTAAGTGATGATTCATCTACCAGAGCTATCGAAACATCTGTGGGAGGGTTGGGCGGGACGGTATTGGATACACTTATTGGGCCGTAACCTGATACGGAAAGGTCCTCGTTTCCACTCCGATCTACCGCAGTGACTGCATAAAAATAAGTAACTCCTAATGTCGCAGACATATCTATGTAATTGGATTGAAGGGATATTCCAACAGGCGTTAATCCTGTTACATCGTTTATTGCCGATGTATTTCTATAAACCTTATAGTAGGCTAAATCAGATGCTCCGCCAGGTGTCCACGTCAGATGAATCCCTCCGTTACCATCGTCTGAGGCCACTAAATCCAAGATTGGCGAGGGAGGTGTCGTATCGGACGCGCTGCCTGCCGTAAATACCCATTGATAGCCTGATGGTAATCTCAGATAGTCTGTATCTTCGATCTGCGAAGTCAAATGAACAGTAATGATTTCTCCCATACTAAAATCAGCGGAAGGGGTAAATTCAGCCATTCTCGTCTTTTGGTAATAATGAGTAGACCCTGATACATTACCGCTCGTGCTTCCTGAAACTAAAAAAGTGGAATTGTTCACTGTCGAAGGATTGAGATCTTTACTAAAATAGGCGAAAATATGTGAATTTGGCGGAACATTGTCAGCATCCGGAGCCGGGATGGTAGAAATTACCCTGGGGCCGAGTGACCAGTTAACAATGCAGACTTTCTCAAGATCACTTAAACCGCTTAAGGTGACCTCCGGAGATGGAGGTTTTATAGAATTTGCTTCATCGACAGCTCTGCTTCTATCGGTCTGCTGTACGGCAAAATGCATGAAAATTCTGGTTTGACCGGGTGGTATGCATACCTGGTCCCATTGATAATAGGGACGGTCATTATTGTTAGCTGCAAAGACAGTGTCAACACTCTCCAGGGCATCCGTCCCCTCGAAGATGTGTGCTAACGAAGGGTCCCCTCCTCCATCGGATGAATCGTCAGTTACAAGCCAGGTATCTGTATTCTCAAAGGTTGAATCTCCATCCGATGTTAAAATAATAAGGGTAGAGCTGTCTGAACCCAAATTCCCGCCAATCCTTACCGTAACACAGATTTCGCTCTCCGTTGGATTCGATAATATCTCCAGGTATCTGGCCCAGTTTTCAGTCTCTGGTACAAAAACTTTTCTGCTCACATCCAGTCCGGCTATCGATTGAGGATCACATACTGCCTCCCGACCATCATCCTCAACCGTTGATCGGGTTCCTGTATATCCAGTGTCATTAACGTATAAGTAATAATAGCCATCATAGGCGTCGGAATATCCATTAATGAGATAACCGCCGTCTTCAATATCATACGGATAGCCTTTCGTGTCATATAAGGTTAGAGGAGAGGCATGGGTTACACAGGGAAGGAGAAGGAAAATTACAAAGATAAATAACCAGGAATTAAATTTTTTACACATCTTTCTTGTCTCCTTCCTTCTCTTTCAGCATCGAATAAAAATGCGATACCGTTAACCCATCTAACCCATCAATCATTACTATTGTGGTCAGCAAAAACGGTGTATGATTTTTCCTCATAAGATCTTTCATAAGATCTTTCCTCCCTAACCATTGCCATCCAGACTTAAAAGGATAATAAGTCAACAATAACAGATTCTTATCTGTTTATTCATCCATCATTTCAACATAAAGTCCATCCCCTGAAAACCGGAATTGAGAAAACTTGCCGGTGGGATTTTGGGAAGACTCCCCGGTAATCATCATGGCCACATATGCCGATTGGTTTGTCCTCAAAGCCTTCTTTTGCGGATCAGCGATTTTCCATAGCCCATCTTCGAAGAATTCCGCCCAGTTGTGATATTCACCTGCTTTCAAAGTGGAACTTTCAGGACAAACATATCCGCCGATACCACGGGCAGGAATAGTATTGGCCCTGCAAAGGGCAATAAAAAGGTTCATGAATTCCGTACAGTCACCCTGCCTGTTCCTGAAGGCATAAAGAGCGCCCCGGTTATTCTTTACATATCCCATGTATTTTATATTTTCCGTAATCCAGTGAAATATATTTTCAACAACCTTACTTGGTTCCGGCCCCTGGAATCCCCTGGCAAATCCGGAAAGTTCAGGATTATCGGACTCGATATATTCTTCTGCCAGAAGGAAGGCGCGAGTGTCTTGACCCGGCAATTGGTTTGATAGTTCTGAAAATTCGAGTTCCGCCCTGATGGTAATAATTTTGATGGCATACGGCGGCAGATTCTCAAAGGAGAAGGCAAGAATCTGGTTACCCGAGTCATCCGTGATTAATTGATAGGGGTAAGAAGCTTCAATACTTACGCACCGCTGTGTTGCGGTTTGTTTTACCGGTCCATAGGTCCAAAACTCCGCTTTTTTCAATAAACGATTACTTCTATTTTGAAGAGTAAAGCTATATTGAATTTGCCGGAAAACAGGATAATCGGCTCCAAAGACATTCACTGTGCCTGTCAGCCTCACTGTGCTTGTCAGCCCTGTCCCCGAAAACAGCATGCAGAGGCATACCACGAAAAGATATCGCCTGGAGAACTTTTTCCCCTGCTGGCTCACCTTTCTCATGGACAGTACCTTTCTCACAAGCAGCATCTTTCTCATTGACAACTCCGGCACTTTTCAACTTTCTTTTTATTTTCAGCCTTTGGCTGCCAGATAAGAGCCTGCTGCTGCAAAAATGATTGATATTCTTCAAGTCCTCCGCTCAGATAGAAAATATTTTCTATATCTTTTTTCTGAGCGATTTTTTCCACTTCTCCATATTCCCCCTTATCGTTCAGAATCAAAACAGAGTAAAAGAGATTGCCTTTGCGTTCATTTATCAGTGTTGTCAATCGCGAAAAAAATTCTTCCGTATTATTATCCGAGAAAGGTATATGGACTGCCTCAGGGAGTAAGGACTGGACATGTGATTTCCTGGATTCGGAAACATCGACGACAATCCAGTCATCATAATTTCTCTCCTGAAAGAAAATCCAGGGAGGGATTTTATTGAGTCTCCCCTGAAAAGAAAGATCTCCTTCAAAGGCTCCTCCTTTCCGCATCCACTGCTGCAATCCACCTTTCAATATCGAAACAGCGGAAGAACCGGAACCTTTTAGCTTTTTGCATTCTTGTTCCAACTGACTGTAGGTATAGCCCTCGTTAACTAAAACCAAAGGCTTGGACTTCAAAAAAGCCTTTGTCTTGAGTGCAAAAAGAGGTATATTTAAGGAACCGGGGATTCTGAGCTTTTCGAATTCCTGGCTGTCCCGGACATCAATAAGGATAATTTCCTGCTTTTTCTCTAATTTCTTCCAAACTGATTCTGGAGAGATCAATAAATCAGGGTTTCGTCTTGTCAATTTCCTGGCCAGTAATTCAGCAGGAATTTCAATTTGCTTTTGTTGCTGCTGCGATGCATGTCCTGTTGAGACAGATAATACACTCCAGGTGAATAAGTTCATGAGAATGCAGATAATGACTACAGTGATGACGTTTACTATGGTGACTGCGGTGACTATGTTGATTATGGAAGATTGCTTTTTTATCATAAGAGTAATCCTGGTCTCTTTCTGGTTCATCCAAAAAAGATGAACTCTTGTTGTACTGTTTATTACGCTTTATGAAATTGAAGCTTCCGTGTTTCAAATGAGAAGTATAACCGGGACTTAACCTGGTATTGAGCCGGATTATGGATGATGTACATAGATAGTATAGAAGCCTTGCAAATAGAATGCCATAAAAATTAATTAAAATTTATATTCTAATTAATTTCAACTAATGAAAAATAATTAGAATTATGTTAGGGATATATGAAAAGAAATTCATACTTTACTATCATTATATTTTTATCATATTGATATATTACGTTTTTATTAATAGGAAAATTATTTCACAAGTTTTGCAGTATGTTTTGACAATTCAGCATCCGGAAAGCAGCATTCTCCCGGCATAGTCTCTTTATTATAGTCTCTCTATTTCTGAATCTTTATTCCGGGAATCACGGTTAAGATCTCAGAAACCGGCTGCTTTACCGGGAAGGAAAAATTCTTTGCAAATAAGCTTTTTTACACTATAATGCAGGTCATATAACGAAAGAGGGATTATAATAAGGAAGGATTATAAAAGGAGTGAATGGCCGAAGAGAAAATACGTGACTGGAGTGATTACCATGGTTACCATGGTTGCGGAATGAGACGCTTATGGAAGGAGAATAAGACGACTACGGAAGGAGGAGGAAGCGTAATGGATAGTTCTGGAGGTTGCCCCTCGCCGACTTTAAAAGCGGGGGAAAAGTTACATGGATTTACGGTGTTACGCGTACAGGAAATACCCGATATCCGGGTTACCGCCTATGAGGCACGGCACGATCTGACCGGTGCCCGTGTTTTGCATCTTCATAACGATGATCGGGAAAATCTTTTTTCCATAGGTTTTCGTACCACGCCCGCGGATTCCACGGGAGTACCCCACATCCTGGAACATTCTGTCCTGGCCGGCTCGGAAAGGTATCCGGTCAAGGATGCTTTTAACGAATTGGCCAAAGGTTCCTTGAAGACATTTATCAATGCCTTTACCTATCCGGATAAAACCGTGTATCCTGTAGCCAGCCAGGTCAAGGCGGATTTTTTCAATCTTGCCAGAGTATATATGGATCTTGTCCTGAGACCCAGGCTTTCGCTGTACACCTTTTTGCAGGAAGGATATCATCTGGAGCTGGAAAAACCGTCCGATCTCGAAAGCCCTCTGACCATATCCGGCATTGTCTACAATGAAATGAAGGGGCTTTACTCTTCGGCGGACTCACTGCTGAGTAAGGTTCTGCTGGAAGGGCTGTATCCGGATAACACCTACGGAAAGGATGCGGGTGGGGACCCGGAAGAAATTCCCAAACTGACCTACGAGCAGTTCAGGAATTTTCACAGAATGTATTACTCTCCCTCCAATTCCTGGATTTTCTTATATGGCAATCTGCCCACCAGTGAGCATTTAGGGTTCCTCGATGAGATGCTGGCCGGTTTTGAGCGGATCGAGGTAGATTCCCGGATACACGATCAGCCCCTGTGGAAGCAGATGCGCAGGCTGCATCACTGGTATCCCATCGGCAAAGAGGAGCCTTTAGAGCGCAAGACCATGGTGGATCTGGCCTGGATAGTCGCCGACAGCCGCGACCCGGAAGAGGTATTGCTCCTTCAGGTTGCAGCCATTGCTCTTGTGGGTACGGCAGGAGCCCCTTTGCGCAAGGCCCTGATCGACTCAGGGTTAGGCGAGGACCTTTCTCCCGCCACCGGCCTTGAGAGGGATTTAAAACAGGTTCCGTTTATGGTGGGCCTGCGGGGAACGGACCCGGACAAGGCGGAGGAGATCGAGCGCCTGACCTTCGATACGCTCAAAAAAATAGCCAGTGAGGGGTTTGACCCTCAATTGATTCAAGGGGCTCTGCATCAGGTGGAGTTTCACGGCAAGGAAATCTCGCGCACCGTCATGCCCTATGGCATTACCCTCATGGGCAGGGCTTATCACACCTGGCTGTATGATTCGGATCCTCTGGCAGGGCTTCAGTTTTCCACGCTCATTGACCGGATCAGGCAAAGATGGCAGCAGCAGCCCGACCTGTTCCAGCAGATAGTTACCCGGCATCTTCTGGACAATACTCATTGTCTGGCTTCGGTTATGGAGCCAAGTCACACCTATCAGGAGGAAAAAGAGGCTGCTTTTCGCCATAAAATGGCCGAATATAAGGCATCTATGTCCCGTGACCGCCTCGATGAGATCGACCGGACAGCACAGATACTGCGCAAAGAGCAAGGGACGCCGGATTCTCCCGAAGCACTGGCCAGTCTGCCCCGGCTGGAACTGAGCGACCTGCCCTGGGAAATCGAAACCATTCCGACGAGGGAAACGACCATTGCCGGTGTTCCGGCTCTTGAGCACGAGATTTTCGCCAATGGAATAGCCTATGTGGATCTGGCCTTCGATGTGTCGGATCTTGACGACGATCTTCAACCCTACCTGCCTCTTCTCGGCACTCTGACACTGGGCATGGGAGCGGCAGGAAAGGGATATGAGCTCATGTCCTCCCAGATTGCCTTAAAGATTGGAGGACTGAACTACCATTTATCTGCCGGGCAAACCGTAACAGGGGAACAGAACTGGCAGAAGATGATCTTCAGGATGAAAGTGCTGCACCGGAACATCCACGATGGGGTGCAGCTTCTCGATGAGCTCCTGACTCAAGGGGACCTTTCCAACCTGAGCAGAATGCAGAACCTGCTGTCAGAGGAAAAGAATCAGATGATTTCTTCCGTTGTCCCCTCAGGCCACATCTTTTCCCGGCGCACCGCTTCAGCCGGACTTTCCCTGGTCTATCACCGGGACGAGCAGTGGAACGGGCTGACTCAGATGAGCCTTTTAGTCTCTCTGGCCGAGCGGTTTACGCATGAAAGAGAAAACCTGGCCAAAAAACTGGCCACCCTGAAAGAACGTATCTACCGCAAGGGGCGCGTTACTTTCAACCTGACCGGTGACAGGCAGGGGCTGCAAGCTCTTCGCGCTGCCCTGGAGCACCTGCACCTGCCTCAAGGAGGCGCACCGGGGATACCTGCCGAGATTACCCTTGGAAGAAGCGTATCCAAAGGGATCGCCATCCCGGCCCAGGTTTGCTATGTAGCTCAGGTTCTGCCAGCGCCCGTCTATCTTTCCAGCCAGGCTCCGGTTCTGTCAGTTCTCGCTCATGAATTGGCGAATGGCCCATTGTATAAACGTATCCGGGTGCAGGGCGGTGCCTATGGCGGATATTCCCTCTACGACAGCATAAATGGCAATTTTGCCTTTCTCTCCTATCGTGATCCGAACCTGGAAGAAACTCTGAAGGCGTACAAGGAAACCGTGAGAGAAGTATCTACAGAGAAAATCCCGGCAGATGAAGTGCGAAAAGCTATCATCAGCACTATCGCCTCTATGGATAAGCCGATGGGTCCGGGCAACAAGGGGTACCTGGCTATGATCTGGAATTTTTCCCGCCTCACTGATGAATATCGGAAAAACTACCGGGAAAAAGTCCTGGCAGCCACACCGGAATCTCTGCTTCAGGTTGCGGCAGAGCATCTTCAGCCCAATATGAACAATTCCGTCATGGCTATCTACGCAGCAGAGGACCGGCTGAAGAGGGCCAATGAACTCACAGGGCTGAATCTGCAAATCAAACCTTTCATGGAGAGAACAAAGGCGTAAAAAGGTGGAGAGAACAAAGAGGTAAGGATTGAGAGAATAAAGGTATAGGGAGAGAATGAAGACGTAAGGAGTGAATGAAGACATAAGGAGAGAGTAAAGACATAAGGATGGAAAAAAATAAAGACTTAAGGTGAGGGGAATTTTTCGACACATGACTTCATCCAACAATAGGCCGCGTGAATCACGCGGCCTGTACCTAAGAGCCAGCCATTCCCTTCATTTTCTCTTCGAGGTATTTTTTGAGGGCTATGGCATTATTAAACTCTTCATCTTTTGCCCCATAAAGCAAGGTCAGATCGCCTTCTTCCGCTTTGCTGATCAGCATGGCCACGAGGTCTTTTCGAGAATCCAATTCCTCGGAGTACTTTTGCTGAAATGTATCCCACTTTTGCGGATCATGAGCAAACCACTTTCTTAATTCATTGCTGGGCGCGATATTTTTCAGCCAGAGGTCGACCTTGACTTCCTCTTTTTTTAGACTCCTTGGCCATAGCCTATCGACCAGTACTCTGAAGCCATTCCCTTTGTTCGGTTGGGCATAAATCCTTTTCACCTTTATCATCTTCTTTCCGCTCCTGCGTTCTCCCGACTTATGATTCCTTAATTCTCCCTCATACACAACTCACATAACACAGCTTATACATCAATTCACCTATCGCTTCTTAACCTATCTGACGAAATTTCAATTTGGTTACTGAATTACGAACTTGTTACATGGTAAGAACAATTTCGTAATTTGAGCTCCTTATCTCTGGTTTTGAGCGACCACCCCTCAATAGTTGTTAATCATACTGTACATTTTTATCTCTAATAATAATCGTAACTTATATTTAATCTGCGTAAAAACAGAGTAAAAAAACACACAATTTATAAAATTGGTACGTATTGTGCAATTATAAGGTGACAAAGAGGTTATCATCCTCACATGTATATGATATTACATGAATAAATTTTACCAATAGGATTCAACAACACATTATATCCTTAATAAGGAGGTGGAAAAGAGTAAAGGCAGCGTAGAACAAAGGGAATATTAAAAGAAAAGTATCATCAACGGAGGTGAAAAAGAGCACCTTGAAGCAAGAGGAATAATATACAGGTTTTTACAACATGCTTGATTGGGTGCGGAGCAAGAAAGCGGGCACAGTAAAAACAACACATCTTAGAATTTTTCATCATTGTTTTGAATCCACTTTTGCCCTCTGAAAATTTAGTAATAGCATAAAAGTAATATTAATATTAATCTTATTGTTAATGTTAATATTAAGTATATTACTAATATTATATATAATTTATATTAATATTATTAATATTATCATTATTACTATTATCACTATTACTACCATTATTATTAACATTATCACTATCACTGTTACTATTACTGTTACTTGTTACTATTATTACTATCAACATCGTTATCGTAATCTTACTATCACGCTGAAAATCCAAAGGTGCGCTTTCCTGATGGAGCAGTGTGCGCGAAAAGGAGACTTATCATGACTTCCTCTACCAGAAAACCTGTGGCCCTTGAAGTAATGAATCTTTTCACAGAATCCATATCCATGAGCAGCCGATCCCTGTTATTCTCTCTGGTTTCCTTTGTGATGATTTGGTCTTTCCTCATCGCGGCGGCCGCTACTGCACAGGCCGCCACTGCTCCCTCACAGCCGACGGAAGGTCCGGGCGGTTCTGATTACGCCTATAGCAGGATTACCAGCTCAGTCTATGGCAGGGGAGATTTGAAATACTATCTTTATGAACCAGCAGGACCCAAACCAGAAACCGCACCATTAATCGTTTTCACACATGGCTGGGGCGGGACGAATCCTTCTCTTTCTTATGGCGCCTGGATCAAGCATTTGGTAAGGAAAGGCAATATCGTTGTCTACCCGGTATATCAGTCTGCGATATCCATGCTCAATGGCAGCAGGTATACCTCCAATTGCGTTAAAGCGGTGTTGGACGCTATTCAGGTGCTCGAAAGTGAAGGACATGTGAAACCTGATCTGGATAAATTCGCAACCGTTGGACATTCGGTAGGGGGGGTATTAGCCGCTAATATCGCTGCTGTTGCTAAAAAGTCCGGTTTGCCTGCTCCCAAAGCAGTCATGTCGGTTGAGCCCGGTAATACGCCGATGCCGCCTCTGGAAGATTTATCGTTGATTCCCCAAGACGCTCTCCTCATTACCGTAGTAGGTGACAAGGATACCGTTGTCGGATGTAAGGATGCTCAAAAGATCTTTACTAAGACTTCCCAGATCCCTCTCGAAAACAAGGATTATATCATGATGGTTTCCGATAATTCCGGCACACCGAATCTGACAGCAAACCACTTTGCCCCTACCTGCTGGGCTCCGTTGACTATCTCAATGCCGGGATTTGATCTTGGCGATTTTATGCCTGGTTTTGGGAGCGCACTGTCAGATTCCGCTGATGATGGGTCATACGACGCCGAGGCACTGGGCAGCCCTGACAGCTCAGGGTCGGATATGGGCACAAGCTTAGGTTTCGGCGCTGACGCTCTCGATTATTATGGCACGTGGAAGTTGTTTGATGCTCTTACCGATGCCGCTTTCTATGGGAAAAACAGGGAATACGCACTTGGCGATACTCCTCAGCAGCGCTTTATGGGAAATTGGAGCAATGGCAAACCGGTCAATGAATTGATCGTAACCGATGATCCTGAATCCCAGCCCTGGATCAATGGGAGAAGAGATTCG
>JBFMGO010000016.1:64197-73839 GCA_040752695.1 bacterium | reverse complement strand
ATCCGCGCAGGATCGACCTGTGCAATTATGCCGCTATCCACGTCCAGCATAAGGTCGGGACAGATGTTGCCTATTTAAATGGTCTCATGCACATCATCGTCAGTAATGGCTGGCACGATGAGGAGTTCATCAAAGAGCGCTGTGAGAACTGGGAGGAAATGAAGCGGGTTATCGACCATTATCCTCCTGAGAAAGCATCCAGGTTATGCGGTGTGCCGGTTGAACGTATGCACGAGGTGGCCAGGATAATCAGTACCAATAAACCCATGACCCTTTGCTATACCCTTGGGATTACCGAGCATATCAGCGGCACCGACAATGTCAAGGCCTGTGCCAACCTGCAGATGCTGCTGGGAAATATGGGTAAATATGCAAGCGGCGTCAATCCCTTGCGTGGACAGAATAACGTGCAGGGGGCCTGCGATATGGGGGCATTGCCGAATGTCTACCATAATTATCAATCGGTAACGGATCAAGGGGTCAAGGCCAAGTTTGAAAAAGCCTGGAACAGGGAGGGTCTGTCAGATAAAGTCGGCCTGAAATTGCCTTCGATGCTCAAGGGTGCGCTCGATGGCTCGGTCAGGGCTTTTTTCTGTTACGGCGAAAACCTGGTGATGACTGAACCACACATGAGTCACACGAAGAAGTGTTTGGAAGCATTGGACTTTTTTATTGTTGCGGACATACTTTTCAATCAGACCACATCCTATGCCGATGTTATTTTCCCCTGCACCAGTTGGGCTGAGGAAGAGGGAACCTATACGAACTCGGAACGGAGAATACAAAGAGTAAGACCCTTTCTGGAGCTGCATGAGAACCAGAGAGAATATTGGTGGATCGTCAACGAGCTTGGGAAAAGACTTGGGTACGACATGGGATTCAGTTCCAGCAATTCGGTCTGGGAGGAGCTCAGGAATCTTGGCACAACGTATCATGGGATAACCTGGCAGCGGTGTGAAGAGGTCGGCGTTCAATGGCCATGCCCGTCACTGGACCATCCGGGCACCCAATTTTTACACAAAGACAGGTTTTCCCGAGGGAAGGGATTTTTTTCTCCCACAGAATGGAAACCGCAGGCAGAGCAGCCAGATGAGGAATATCCCCTGGTATTATCTTCGGGACGGCGTCTTTGGCACTATCATACTACCCAGACCAGGAATGCCAGAGGCTTCGATGATATATTCGGTGAAGAATATATAGAGATCAGCTTTGTGGACGCTCAAGAGGAGGGGATACAAACAGGCGATTATGTCGAAGTATCTTCACGCAGAGGGGTTGTCAGGACCAGAGCCTGGGTAACGAATCGCTCGCCAAGAGGAGTGTGCTGGATGTCATTTCATTTCTTTGAAGCGTGTGCCAATACGTTAACCATAGACGCTTTCGATCCGGTAACGGAAACTGCGGAGTTTAAAGCCTGTGCTGTCAAGATTGCCAAAATTTCAAGCGCACCTTTGGAAGCCCTGCGGGAAAGACAGGCGAGGCCCTAAGGTAAGTGTATAATTTTTGAGATAAACGAAAGGAAAATCGGCATGGGTGACATTATTACTTCCTATGAAAATAATGGTGTATTCGATGACCAAAAAAGAGAGCATCTGTCGGGTATTATAAAAGATTATGAGAAGGTACCAGGTTCTCTGCTCACGGTGTTGAGTCATGCTCAACGCATGTTCGGATATCTCCCCAAAGAGGTATTATATGATATCTCTACGGGATTAAAAACCCCCTTGAGCATCGTTATGGGTGTTGTAACATTTTACTCATATTTTTCTACTACTCCTAAAGGAAAATATACGATAAGAGTTTGCAATGGGACTGCCTGTCATGTCAAAGGCAGCAGAGATATTTTGCAGACCATTCAAAACAGACTGAAAATCAAGGGAGGGGAAGCCACAGAGGACTTTAAATTTTCCCTGGAGACTGTTTCCTGTCTGGGAGCCTGTGCCTTAGCCCCGGTAATGATGATTAACGATGTATATCACGGTAAGCTGAGCTCCCAGAAGGTGAATGAAATTTTGTGCCAATTAGTGGAAAATTAGGGCAATAAGCAATGAATAATCTTAAAAAAAATGCTTTCTGTGAGTGCATTTTGATCCTTATGGTGATCATCGTAACGGCAAGTAACCTGTATGCCGCTGAAATCCTGGTTTCTGCAGCTATGAGTCTGAAGGACGTTTTCACTGAAATTGCGCGGGATTTTGAAAAAACATATCCCCGGAACAAAGTCCTTTTGAACTTCGCATCTTCTGGCCAGCTTCAAAAGCAAATAGAGCAGGGGGCGCAGGCAGATGTATTTGCCAGCGCCTCAGTGAAGGAGCTCAATTCGCTTATGGATGAGGGGCTTATCATCAATGCCACCCGTCGTACATTCGCCCGGAATTCACTGGTTATCATTTCTTCTCATACATTCAAGGCCATAGATGATTTGCTGAAAGATGGAGTGGGCAAAGTAGCTATCGGTGACCCGGATATCGTACCCGCAGGTAAATATGCGAAAGAGGCTCTCGAACACTATAAGATGTATGCCAGGATAAAGAATAAGATTATCTTTGCTGAAAACGTCAGGCAGGTTCTTGGCTACGTGGTAAGAAAAGAAGTGGATGCCGGTATCGTTTATAACACCGATGCCCTGACTGTTAAAGACCCTTCCCTGACTGTTCTGACCATAGATGCCAAATCTCATGAGAATATAGAGTACCCCATGGCAGTAGTCAAGGGAACGCAGCATGAGAGTGCAGCACGGCTGTTCACCGATTTCGTTGCCTCAAAGACCGCTTCCGATATTTTAAAGAAATATGGGTTCCTGACCCCCTGATGGAATTACCCGCTTCTCACCCCGCCAGAGAGGGGAAATACCGGCTTTCGTCCTCCGGCGAGGGAAAAATCCATGATTGATGCAAATGATTTCTTTGCAGTGGTCCTGTCACTTAAGGTAGCGGCTGTAGCAACGGCACTGAATGTCATTATCGGTCTTCCGATAGCTTACATCCTTGCGAAGAAGGATTTTTTGGGCAAGACACTGCTGGAAGCGCTTATCACGCTGCCGTTAGTACTTCCTCCGACGGTGGTGGGATTTTATCTTCTGGTTGTGGTGGGAAGACATGGATTTATCGGGAGTATTTTATACGATACATTTCATGTATCGATTATATTTACCTGGTATGCAGCGGCATTGGCGGCACAAGTGGTATCAATGCCCTTGATGGTAAGAGCTTCGAGCGCGGCGATATCAAGTATAGACCCTGAATATGAGGATGCGTCCTATACGCTTGGCAAATCCAGGCTCTATACGGTCTTCAAGGTGACACTCCCCCTGGCCAAAAAAGGAATCATTGCCGGTACCGTGTTAGCCTTTTGCAGAGCTTTGGGAGAGTTCGGTGCAACCATCATGGTAGCTGGCAATATCCCAGGGAAAACCACCACCATGCCGATCGCGATTTATTCGGCTTTTTACTCTTCACAAAATCCCAGGCTCCATTTACAGGTGGCGATTTTGACTATCATATCTTTTGCAGCTACGCTTATCGTTAACGGGATGGAAAAAAAGGGTGGCCTCTTTAAAGGTTAATATTAAAAAAAAACTCCACGACTTTCATCTCACGGCGGATTGGTCAGCCAGGGGTAATATCACCTGTTTGTTCGGTTACACCGGTTCCGGCAAGTCTCTTACGCTGAAGACAATCGCAGGATTGATGAAGCCTGATCATGGGTATATACATTTTCATAACACGATATTTTTCGATTCAGACAGGCGCATCGACCTGCCCCCGCAAAAACGAGACATAGGTTTTGTTTTTCAAAACAATATGCTTTTTCCCCACATGACAGTGTATCAAAACATCCTCTATGGTTTATCCGGCACGGGAAACAATAAGAAAAAGAAAATCGGGGACATTCTGAAAATTTTCAGGCTGGACTCTTTAGAGAACAAATACCCACACCAGATATCAGGAGGACAGCAGCAAAGAACGGCCATTGCACGCGCCGTTATGCGAGGTCCAAAGCTTTTGCTCCTTGATGAACCTTTTAATTCTCTCGACTATGCAGTCAAGGTAAAGATGCACCAAAATATCCTTTTATATCGAGAGTATTTCGATATACCGATAATCCTGATAACCCATGATATCGATGAATTGCGCTGCCTGGCTGATTGGATCGTTCTATACAACGAGGGGCAGGTTGAACAGGAAGGAACGCCGGAAGAAATTTTCCTGATGCCGAAAAACAGAACATCGGCCAGACTTGTCGCCACAAAAAACATATTTGACGCAGAGGTAGTGCGTATACATGATGGATTGGCTGAGGTACGAACGGAAAGGATTCGGTTATCCGCTACTATAAATGATGAGATGAGCAGGATAAGAACGGGAGATAAGGTGATTTGCTGCATAAGACCTGAGCATATTTCACTAGCAGGCAATGGGACATCAACTGAAAGCGGAGGGGCAAATGAGAGCGGACGAATAAATACGATGGCCGGGGCTGTCGTGGACTTCATGAGAAATGCAACCTCATACGATGTCTTTTTCAGGATCGAGGGCAGGAATTACGATCTTGAAAATGGCAGGTATGACTTCGAGTTGAAAGCAAGGGTCGAGGACTTCGTGAATCTGGGGCTTGCCAAAGGGCAGAAAGCGACCATAACGATTGACAAAAACATGATCTATCTCATGAAAAGATAAGTACACAAGGGATCATACACCAACCATGCCGTTACCCGCCGATGCTGTTCATATGGCGATTGCACTCCAATGACGAGAATCGGCTGGTATCAAGTCCAGGCGGTTTATTTTCAATACCCTGAATAAAAAGTCGATGAAGATCATCGTCGCTGCACCCTGATCGCATAACTGTTTTTATATCTATCTCGTGATTGGAAAAAAGACAACTCCTCAGCTTCCCGTCCGAGGTTAACCGGATTCGATTGCAGGTCGAGCAAAAATGATTGCTTAAGGGGCTGATAAAGCCGATCTTGCCGGGAGCCCCTTCGAATTCGAAAACTTGGGCCGGACCGACCTCCGGCGGGCTAGGAGATGACGAAGGGATGAGGGGCCGGTAGGCGGTAATGATTTTTTTTATCTCATGGCTGGATACATACTGCCTCTCCTGCCAGAGCTGATCGTTGCCGATCGGCATCAATTCAATGAACCGGATTTGGAAGGGATAATTAAGACTTAACCGGGCCATATCCAAGACCTCGTCATCATTGATACCCCTGATCACAACCATGTTGATTTTTATGGGGGAAAAACCGATCTGGCTTGCTTTTTCAATCCCTTGCAAGACCTGATCAAACCAGTCGCGGCAGGTGATGGTTCGATATTTCTCCCTGTTTAAAGAATCCAGACTGACATTTATCCTGCGTAAACCGGCCTCATAGAGCCCCCAGGCCATCTGGTCCAGGAGTATCCCATTGGTGGTCAGGGAAATATCCCTGACTCCGTCCAGGTGAGAAATAGACCTTACCAGATTCAAAACATCCCTTCGTAAGAGAGGCTCTCCACCGGTGAGCCGAACCTTTGAAATTCCGCAGGTAACAGCTACCCGAATCAGACGGATGATTTCCTCGTAGGAAAGAATCTGCGACCGCTCAAGCAGAAAAAACTTCCGGGCTGGTCTACAGTAAACGCACCGCAGGTTACATTTATCGGTGATGGAAACACGAATGTAGTTGATCTGACGATGATACAAGTCTAGCATACTCTATTAGTATATCATCTCTTCCGATCTGACGGTAGATTATCTGAAGATTTTTATTTTTTTTCCCTGAGCTCTATGGTAAAAATAACCATAAGTCTGATTGTATATGCTTTACAGCTCTCAATGGCTCAAAGAGCCTTAAAGGGAGAGGATGCCATGAAAACCATTGTCATAGCTGGTGCTCATTCTAATGTTGGTAAAACTACGCTGGCCAAAACGGTTCGTGATGCCCTTCCCGGTGCTGCTGCCTTTGTCAAGATCGGTACCGGAGAGAAAAAAGAAGGTTCTGCGGATATCTTATACCCTTTCGGCACTTCCTTCCGCGATATAAAAGTCAATCATTCCGGTGTGGATTTCCTTATTATCGAGAGTAACCATGTACTGGCCGAGCTCGATCCAGACCTTTGCATCTTTTTAGGCGCACAGGATGAAAAGCCGTCCGCTGCCCTGGCCCGGCAAAAGGCTGATTTGACCCGGGGCTGCAAGGCTTCTTTAGAGAAAGTGTCCGCTTTGTCCCGGAAGCTTGCAATAACTCTGGACAAGATGAAGGAAATATGCTTTCTGGCAGGGGCAAACCCGGAACCGGTAAGTGCCGTCATCATGGCAGGCGGGGCGAGTTCCCGGATGGATCGAAACAAAGCTCTTCTTCCGAATGCATCCGGAAAAACGATGGTCAGGCACCTTTACGATACGCTGGTGCAATGGTTCGATGAAGTCATCATTTCGGTCTCGAAGAGGGAAGATCCGCTGATTTCGGATGCACGCACCGTGATCGACTTAAAGCCCGCTCACGGGCCACTGATGGGAATATACTCCAGTCTGTACGCTTCAGCCAATAGGGTGAATTTCATTATAGCCTGCGACATTCCAGCGGTCAACCTTCCTCTCGTAAGGAGGCTGCTCTCCTGTTCCCTTCAGTATGATATTGTTGTCCCGTCCTTTACCAAGGGATATTACGAGCCGCTTTTCGCTGTCTACACCAAAGAGATACTGACTGCGGCCAAGGCCCTTTTGGATAATGGTCAAAGGAAGGTTGCAGGATTGTTCCCTTTCTGTAAAACGAAGGTCCTGGAAGTATCGGACTGCACCTGGTATGCAAATTTGAACACTCCTAAAGATTATTATTCCTTTATCAAGGGGGAAAGAAGGAAAAATGAGCACTATGATTCCGTTTGAGAAGGCCATCGAGATCGTGTTATCTTCGGCGGCCAGAAAGGCGGCAGGCAGTGAAAATGTCAGTCTTGCCCAGTCCAATGGAAGAATCCTCGATAGGGATATCGCATCTGACATAGACATGCCGCCTTTCGATAAATCAGCCATGGACGGCTATGCATGCAGGGTTTCGGACCTTGATGCACTGGACGACACGGGCGGGCCGCCGCTTCGGCTGATTGAAACCATAGCCGCGGGGCATAAGCCGCAAAAGGTCGTTGGCAGGGGAGAGTGCTCCAAAATCATGACCGGAGCCATGATTCCTGAAGGAGCCGATTGCGTCGTTATTTTTGAGCATACCCGGGAAGAGAATGGCCTTTTACGGGTGTTAAAAAAGGGTGGGCAGACGAATATCTGCCGCAAGGCGGAAGACTTAAGGGCAGGAGACATCACCTTGAGCAGGGGAAGGCGGATAACTCCTGCCGAAATCGCTGTGCTGGCTTCTGTCGGGTGCGATCCGGTTCCTGTTGTCCCAAGACCCGTCGTAGGAGTGCTGGCCACGGGCAGCGAGCTGGTTGAACCCTTCGAAAAACCCGATTCCGTCCAGATCAGAAACAGCAACAGCTATCAGCTCTGCGCCCAGATCGAAAGAGCGGGATGTCTGCCCCGCTATTTCGGCATAGTCGAAGATACCTTCGAATCCACTGACCGGATGCTCAGGCAGGCATTGCAGGAATCCGATGTCATTCTGCTTTCCGGGGGCGTATCGATGGGAGACTTCGATTTTGTACCCGAAACGTTGAGGCAAAACAGGGTTGAGATCAAGTTCGACAAGGTGGCTGTCAAACCTGGCAAACCGACCGTCTTTGGCGTTCGGGAGGATAAATATTTCTTCGGCCTTGCGGGAAATCCTGTCTCGACCTTTGTTTTATTCGAGATTCTGGTCAGACCGTTTCTTTTCAGGTTAATGGAGGGCACCGACCGGCGCATCCAGATAAAGGCCAGACTGAAAGAGACACTGAAACGCAAAAAAGTCGAGAGAATGGAGCATATTCCCGTCCGCCTGAATGCTGAGGGACTCATCGAGCCCCTGGAATACCACGGGTCTGCCCATATTTATGCGTATATCAAGGCAGACGGCATACTGGCCATCCCCACAGGGGTTGGAGAAGTAAAGGCTGGCAGCGAGGTTTCTGTGATGCTGATATAGCTGTCACAAGCTATTTATGGTACCGCTAAATCGTAAGGCATGGAACGGCCATTACGTCTGATTTATGGGTTAGTTTATACACTGGTTTATTTCGGTACGAAATAAAACGGTTCGGTCAGGACAGCGGACTCTTACCTCAGGACAGCGGACTCTAACCATTGAGAAAGACGTTGATAAATCTCGTATTGTGAGGTAAATTTTTATTATTAGCTTTTATTCATTAATTTTTAACTTGTAACTAAAACTGAATTTGGTATAATACATTAATATACTAAAAATTAATAAAATAGCTCTGACCCTATTTTTCAAAGCATACCGCCCCATAACATCATCGAAAGGAACCAAGACAGAGGAGAGTTAAATTCTTTGCTTGCAAGAATATAGAAGAAGTTTGCCCCCCTGTTAGGGAGTCTCTCCCATAAGAGTGTACCTGCCTTGGGAAAAGCAATCTTGCTCAATTCCTCCTTGAAGGCTTGCGTCAGTCTCCAGGAAAAACTTAAGGAGCCTTGGGCAAAAAGGGAGGCTCATTCCTCTCCCTGTGTTGGTATACGAATAACGGGAAGGTCCCCTGGTACTTTACGGTGAGTCCATAAAAGATTTTTACTTTCTTCAAAGAAACCCAGCTTATCCGAGAAAAATGCGTGTATGCTGCCAGGCTCTTGAGTATGCCTTTGTTTAGAAAAGATACGAGAGCACCATCTCATGCTCTCTCGATATGCAAGCTTAAGACTGAAGGCGCAGGAAAAAAACTTCTGCGTTAAATAAAAAGAGATAAGAGAAAGGAGTGATTATCGGACATAAAGGTAGTAAAAAACACGAGGGGAAAAGAATGTTTGACTTCTTTAATAATTGACAAAATCTTTTTCATTTAACAGGTTAAGGGGGATTTTTATGAAAAGGACGTCTCATTGTAAGATGCTCTTGACAATTTGCAGTTTGATTGTATGTTTCAGCTTCCTGGTTTCATTCAGCGCACAGGCACAGTTACCTATGCCTACTACTTTCAGTCCGGTAATGTATTTTACCCCTCCCGCACCAGGAACAGCACCAGTTACTATGACTGGGCTCCCATCAACATTAATGCCTACCCTGCCGACTTTTGGCGGTCTGGGTGCACCGGCCTGGGGCGGTTTCGGCTTCTTGAAACCTACTACACCAACCTTCGGCGGCCTGGGGACCGGATTAGGTTATATGCCCACTCCCTTCGGGCTTGGCGGCTTACTGAGTGCTCCTCCGACTACTTCAGGTTTGACCGGATGGTTTGGTAAGGCCGTTATCTCTCCAACTGCTCCGACTGGGATACCTGGTCTCATGACCTTTAAGCCACCTACGGCGGCTACATTTATGCCCACAGTCCCTTCAACCCCACTCGGTTTAATGACTACCCTTTCCTCCCCGCTGACGATGGCTACCCTTGCCGGCTTCGCCCCGATTATGCCCTTTGTTCCACCGCTTCCTGCCGTTACTTCTGTACCTGCTGCCGCTCTTCCAACCCCTGTTCTTCCTGTTCCTGTCGTACCGACAATTGTTGCACCTACTCCTATCGCACCGACAATCGTTGCACCTGTTCCTGTCGTACCGAC
>JBFMGO010000016.1:6636-64097 GCA_040752695.1 bacterium | reverse complement strand
CCTGTTCCTGTCGTACCGACAATTGTTGCACCTACTCCTATCGCACCGACAATCGTTGCACCTGTTCCTGTCGTACCGACTCCCATTCTTGTGACTCCTATTGCTCCTACTCCTATCATACCTACTCCTGTTCTGCCTACTCCTGTCGTGCCGACCGCTGCGACCCCTCTTGTCTAGTGATTTGCGCCTGGAGAATTGCCCGTAAGGCAGGATAAACTTTTGGATATATCTTAATTCTTATTTGAGGTACTTAGGAAGGAGTTCGGGCTTATTTCGTTTGCCGTGACGGCAGAATCTAAAGAAGGTAAAGAGAAATGGGGAGAAAATTATTCCGATTCCAGGAAGTGCATTTTAGTCCGCGCTTCACGGTAAACGAATCCTTAGCAATCAGTCGAAATAATGACTTCTCCACTTTCTTTGAAAGCGTATATAAAGGTACCTTATTGTTTTCCTTTTGTGGGTCAGGCTATCTTTTCCCCTCGCTGAGACTCACATATCAAAATGCTCCTGGTTTTTCTCCGTACAAAAGATGACCAGGAGCATTTTTTTCAATCCTTCACCCCAGGGCCGATGTCTCATCGTTATACGTTCCTTCCCTGATCAGTATAGAGCATACTAAATAATATGACATATTATATAGATTATTATATTATTTATTATAATGTTTATTATCCGCTGCTGCCATTGTGCGCGGCAGACAGCCTTCACGGCAGCTCTTTATCCATTCGATTTCCCTTCTGTTGACACATTAGGATCGGGATGCTTCTTTCGCCGTATTGATTTGATGCGGTCTCTTAGAGCTCCCGGGCATGTTTTAATATCAGAGAAAATCCGTTGCCGGTAAATAGATGCCGGACTTACAAATTTTCTGAATTCATGAAGGTCCATATCCCTATGAATGGTGAGTTCCCTTAAGTTTAATGGATTGCTGCGTCTACTATTGGTACCGATACGATTCCCAAAGATGATTTTATAGCCTGCATTCTGAGCCAGAAATTGTGTTCTCTTATCAAGAAAATCATGATACGGAATAGCCAGACATTCAACTTTTTCTGAGATAATCTCCTCAATCAGCCTTTTTGATTCGCTCATCTCCCACATCACATCCTCCTCGCACAGCTTTACGAAAGGGCGTGTTGTCATACCATGGGAGCCAATCAGGATAGTGCTTTGGTGCATCTCACTTATCTGCCGCTTGGTCATGGGCAGATCTATTCCCTTTAATGAAGTGAAAACTTCAGATTGGGGATCAGGGGTGACAAACATGACAGCAGGAAAATCGTATTTTTGGATAATTTGATAAATGTGCAGGTAATTGCTCAGATATCCATTATCCAGCATGATCAGAAGTGGTTTCGGGGGTAATTTTTGCTTTCCCTCATAACAGGCAAGCAGGTCACTGATAGAGATGGCCTGGTGACCATGGTTAAACAGGTAGCTTATCTGCTCCTGAAAACGGATGCTATAGTTCATATAGATCAATCCAGACCTTGATATTCCACGGGTCAGAAGCGAGGAGGGACGATGATAACATAAGGTAAGGATTCGGTCTTTTCGGAATTCTTCCTTAAACGTGTACAAAAGATAGAGAGCAACAAGGAATAATGAAATAGAACAGAACACCAGCGCTACTTTAATGAATATTTCAGACATAGGACATCTTCCTTTTTCACCTTCCCTGGCCTTTCAAAGTGATCGAGAAGGAATTCTACCTCAAAAACTGAAAACTGACAATGATGATCCTTAAAAAAAAGATTCTTGAGCAATAAACATGCCTGAAAAAAATACCGGAAGGAGAGAGGTTAATTGGCCGAAAACAGTAAAAGAGGGGGTAGCGTTTTTTACATCGCATGTTAGTTTGAAGATAAAACTTTAAGAACTAAGGGGGTATGGCCTCCGTGAAGAAGGCAGGGATAACCTTCCATGAGGAGAAAGCCGATTGTATTGCTCCTCTTTTTCCTCCATTTCCTTTCATTTCTCTTACACATTCCGGGAGAGGATACAGCTATGGCCCAGCGATTCCTCACCCTCCAGGATACTTCTCAGCAGAGTGAAGAGGCGATCCAAAAGGCTTTTAATCTGGGCGGACAGATAAAACTTGACCATTCCCTGTTTGCACGGAATGAAAAGGCCGGCCTCTATCGGTTGAAGTACTCCTCTGAGGAAGAAAAGAGCAGTGGCTTAGCTGATCAGGTGCAGATGCAGCTTTGGGGAAAACATGATCTGGAAGAGATCCAGTTCTCCTGGAAGGTCAGGAGCTCCGCTCAGAGCGGCAATTTAGAAGCGCAGGAAGAGAATCCGCTTGAGGAAGCCTGCATTACCTGGCAATCGAATCCTGAATTTCGCTGGTATGCAGGTAAAAAAGTGTTATCCTGGGGGAGTGGCCATGCCTTCAAACCTCTGGCCTTCCTGGATACTCCCGAAGACCCCCTTGACCGGGATGAGCCTCATAATGGATTACTCTTTTTTGGAGCCGAATACGCAAAAGTATTCCCTCCTGGTCCTGACCCTCTCCAGGGCGTAACCTTCACTCCATTGATCTTCCCGGTCCAGGAAAAAATAAACGAAGAATTCGGACAGCCTGAGCACTGGAATATGGCAGGCAGGCTTTCCCTGCTGTTCTGGAACACTGATATCGATTTCGTGGCACTGAAAGGAGAAAGCCGGCCGGAGCGTTATGGCTGCGGCTTTTCCCGGAAAATATACCCGTTTTTAGAAATATATGCAGACTGCTGGACGAGCCCCCAATATGAGAAGGTGTTCATCGATCAGTCTGGCGAACTGTGGAAAACCCGCTATACAGCCTTTTGCTCTTTCGGGGGAGTTCGGTACGAAAAGGATGACATGTGCTGTGTCGTGGAGTATTATCGCAACAAGGGCGGGTTCACTCCTGAAGAAATGTACAACTATTACCATTACTTGCAGTCCGTGGTCGATGACACTTCGAAAAAAAACGCAGATCAGGATAAACAGCGGATGGTGATCCTTTCTGACACCTACTACCAGCACCCGAATCTTGCACAGGAATATGCCTACCTCCAGATCCTTAAAAAAGAACCCCTCAAGGTCCGGCGTCTTTCCTTTTCCATAGCCGGAATCTGGAACGTTCAGGACCAGAGTTATTCCTTAAGCCCGGTAATTCAGTACAAGGCAAAGCCCAATTTGATGATAGGACTGAAAGGTACCTTTCATGAAGGGGACCCTTGTACTGAGTTCGGGGAGAAAATCAATACATGGTCCGTGGAGGTTTCACTGACCTACTCTCTTGCCTTCTCCCTCTATTATGCCGCTCTTTCGAAGGAACCACGGCAGCAAGAGGATCCCTCCCGTCCGGAGAGACCCTACCGCAGGGAAGAACTCTATCATCAGTCGGAACCTCCTCGTCTTAAAAATCCGCCCTATCAGGAACAGGCCCCCTCCACCAAGCAAGAGAAGCAGTATCAGCAATACCGCCAGGAACAACCATACCAGCAGGAGAAGCCGCACCGGCAGGTGGAACCCCCTCAACAGGAGCAACCTTACCGGCAGCAGCAACCCTACCGGCAGGAAACGCCATACCGGCAGGTGGAACCAACCAGACAGGAGGAGCAGTATCAGCAATACCGCCAGGAACAACCATACCAGCAGGAGAAGCCGCACCGGCAGGTGGAACCAGCCAGGCAAGAGGAGCAACACCAGCGATACCACCAGGAGGAGCCATACCAACAGGAGCAACCATACCGGCAGGAAGAGCCAAATCCATACCATCAGGAAAGGCAACCCTATCAGGAGGATCGCTATCGACAGGAGCACTATCAGCAGAAGGAACCAAGCCATAGGGAGGAGCAATCTAATCAGGAGGGAGGATACTATCAGGAGGAGCAACATTATCAGGAGCAACCCTACCGTCAGGATGAGCCTTCTCCAGGCTCTCCTGGAACCCTGAGGTGATACGAATATTTGGGATGGCAGGGGGATAAAAATGTGTAGTAAATCACTACAATGAGCTTGCTGCAGAGTCTATGAAATCATTGCCATAGCGTCGATAAGAGAAAAAAACAAAACAATGTTGCCAAAAGCTACAACCCGTTCAGACAATCGAAGGAGATTCGCCGGAAAGATTCAAGAGAGGCAGATGTCATTGCTTATAACCATTCCCTTAATGTGCGGGTCTTGGTCCCGTGTTTTATTAGGAATATCCCCTATCACTATTTTCGGTGAAGGGATGCTGTAGGAAAAAGCTACAAATAAAATGAAAAAATCCAGTCCGACCTGCATACGATACCCGAAAAAAAATGAAACAAATTGTTTTCCCTGGTCTATTACTAATCCATCATAATAATCCCTGCCTATTATATAACTCCCGACCTCATATAATCCCTGCTTATCATAATAATCTCTGGGTACTATAGATCATAATATCAATAGTGTTTAAATGAATAGCTCCGGATTCTAAAATATTATATTTATTATATATTAATTTGATAATTAGTATATTTGGTATCATTATTGCATTTTTATATGTAATGAATTTTTATGATTACATTATTAGTTTTTATAATTTCAAAGAATTAAAACATACTATATATTTTGCAGCCCCAATGTGTAATTTTTTCGATTTAATAGCTTTCTTAAAAAGGGTGCGCAATAAAATCCCTTAACCTCGATCATATGTATCCTCACTCGATAGGTTAGAGTTAGACCGAGGGTGCGAAATGTGGGCTTCAACTCTTGTTCTATTCGAAATATCAGGCGGAAAAATCTATCTTATTTTCAGGTGGTTATACTGGCTCTATTCCAAAAGTGTGATTGAGAAATCAAGGTGTAGCAGGTGCTGTATTGAATTAAAGTGGGGGGAGGGAAGGAGGTAGAACAGAGTAAGAAAAAATGAAGAAGTATAAATAATTAATAAATTTTGTATCTTCTATAAAATTATTCTTCATAAATTCAAGGAGAAAATATGAAAGCGAGAACTTTGTTCAGTCATGTACCGTCACTTTTCTTATCGATAGCGAGAAAGAGCCTTTGCATTACGACAATTTCAATGCTGGCTATTTTTTGTTGCAGTGCTGTCCTGTTGGCATGCCCTGTCTATAATCCAAGTACAGGCCACTGGTACACTATTGTAAGTTCCGGTAACGATGGATCTTGGGGCAATGCAGAAAATAATGCAATCGCCTTGAATGGTCATTTGGTAACTATTAATGATAGTGCTGAAGAAACATGGCTACGAGATATATTTGGGGGGACTACCAAGTTTTGGATTGGTTTTAATGATGCAGAGATTGAAGGTAATTGGGTTTGGTCCAGCGATGAGGCCGTTACCTACACGAATTGGGCTCCAGGGGAACCTAATAATTGTACGCCTCCACCCATAGGTGAAGATTATGCTGTTCTTAATTGGGGTTCAAACGGTGCATGGAACGATTGGGATCATCAACGACCAGATTATTATCACATTGATGGAATTGCGGAATATACTCCCGTCCCCGTTCCTTCCACTTGTTTACTTTTCCTCTTAAGCATATTGGGGATGGCAGGAATGAAGAGAAAGGTTTGGAAAGCTTAATTCATTCAGATTGATATTTTCAACAGGCAGTGTCAGGAATGGCACTGCCTTTTTTTGTTGATAGAGTCTCATCAATAGGTCATGATCCGATGGGTAATTAATCCTCTTGACATTCATTCCCTGCTTGGCTATTATCAATCATGACTCTATCAATTAACGATAAATTATCTTTTTTTCTCATCCTTTTCTTAAGAAATACCTTGTATTTTAGATACTTCCTACCTATCCAGAGAATCTGGTGCTGATACGTGTGACCAGATACACGCGGCCAAAAGCTGGAATAAAGGCCCAATAAGAGCAGGGAGCGGGTAAAATGAGAATTGTGCATACCTCCGATTGGCATCTTGGCAAGACCCTAGAAGGATTCTCCCGGATTCCGGAGCAAAAGGAGTTCATAGAGGAACTGCATCAGATCGTTGAGGAGCAGAAGGTGCACCTTGTTCTGATTGCCGGTGATGTATACGACGTATTCAACCCTTCGGCTGAGGCGGAGGACCTCTTCTACTACGCCCTGGAAAAGCTGGCTGATAACGGCAGGCGCGGCATAGTGGTGATTGCCGGAAACCACGATAATCCTGAGCGGATCGCTGCGCCCGAATACCTGGCCAGGCATCATGGCATTACCCTGGTGGGATTTCCCAAGGATACGGTTTCCCTGGGAGGATCGCGCAATGGTGTGCAGCGCACGGCCAGCGGGCCAGGATGGGTCCGCCTGAAGGTACCAGGCTGCGATCACGAGGCCACCTTGGTTACCCTGGCCTATCCTTCCGAGGTCCGGTTGGGAGAGTTGTTTCGAATCCATTTTCCCGGTCCCGGGCACCATCATGGGGTAAGCACTGAGAAATATAACGGAATAGACAATGAGAATGCCAACGGGACAGATATCAGCACAGATATCGGAACAGCCGATGTGACGGACCATGGTGCGGATGACGGGAACGATGGTATAGATAGTGAAGGCAAAGAGGTGTTTGCCTACAGACGGAAAATTCAGGAGGTGCTGAGGAAGGTGTCAGCGCAGTTTCGGGATGATACGGTCAATATTATCGTCTCTCACCTTTTGTATGGGCAGGGTGTGCCGAGCGATTCAGAGCGTATCCTGTCCATTGGCGGCATCAACGCCATCCAGTCTTCTGACCTGCCCGCCTCCGGCGTTCAGTATGTGGCACTCGGACATCTGCACAGGCCGCAATCTTTCCATATGCAGCAGGGCTATCCGGTCTATTATAGCGGATCTCCTCTGGCCTATAGCTTTTCCGAGGCGGGACAGACGAAAAGAGTGGTCCTTTTGGATATCGAGCCGGGTAAGGAAGCAAGGGTCAGTGAAGTCCCCTTAAAATGCGGTCTTCCCCTGGTGCGAAAGACTTGTCAATCCTATGAGGATGCCCTTATCTGGTGCAGCCAGCCGGAAAACGGTAACCAGTGGGTGGAAATGGAAATCATATACCCACACCCCCTGGGGGCACTTCAAATGCGAGAATTAAGAGAGAGACACAAGCGTATCGTTACCCTGAAGGTGACTCTGCCATCGACCCTGTCAGGGGAAACCGGGCAGACTGGAGCTGTCGGCATAAGGCGACTGGCTGAGCTTTCCCTGATCGAGAAGTTTGTGGCCTTCTACAAGCTGAAAAATGCCAGTGCAGAGCCTGCCAAAGAGCTCCTTGACCTTTTTGTTGAACTGACTCAGGACATCGAAGAGATGGATGATTAGCATAATGAGGACAAGTGCGATTGGGGCGAGTACAAGTGGGGGGGGAGCACGATGGAAGGGGGGCATGACGATGATGAGCGCGACAAGTATGAGCCCACGATGACGAGCAGGATAAGAATAACAAACCCTATGATTGAGGAAGCAGGGCTATGAATCCGATTACGGAAAGGGGTGCTGGGCTATGAAACCGATCCGGCTTGAATTTTACGGTCTGCACAGCTATTGCGATCCCCAGGACATTGATTTTGCATGGCTGGGGGCCAGTGGCCTTTTCGGTATCTTTGGCCCTACCGGTGCCGGGAAATCTACAATCCTCGATGCCATGACCCTGGCTCTGTATGGAAACGTAGAGCGGGCCAGCAAGGGAACGCAGGGGATTATCCACCAGAATTGCGACAAACTCATGGTGCGGTTTGAGTTTGAACTCGCACAGGATCGCTATCGGGTGGAGCAGCTTTATCATAAGGGCAAAGATGATTCTCAGGCCGTGGTCAACAAAAAGTCTCTTCTTTGCCGTTTCGATCCGGAGAGTGGCAAATACACTCCCAAAGTGGAAAAAATCACCGAAGTCAAAGCTGCCATTCAGAAGCTCATCGGCTTAAGCGAAGAGGAATTTACCAGGGCTGTGGTGCTTCCACAGGGGAAATTCGACGCATTTCTCTCCCTGAAAGGAAAGGACAAGGCTGCCATGCTGGAGAATATTTTCAACCTTTCCTGTTACGGGCAGAAGATCTTTGAAAAAGCGAGCAGGGCCAAAGAGCAGGCCACAAGCCGAAAACGGGAACTCGAGGGGGAGGTGAAGGGCCTTGGTGACTGCTCCCTGGCCACCCTGGAGGTCAGGAGAAAGGAAAAGGCCCGCCTGAGCAGCCTTTTGGCAGTGCAGAAGACAAACCTTGAGAAGCTTCGCCAGGAAGAGGAGGTACAGCGACGTGTCAAGGGATGGCATGAGGAAAAAGTCGAGCTTGAAAAGCACAGGGAAGCCCTTGAAGAGCAAGAAGAGGTCATGAAGCAAAAGAAAAATCGAATCACTCTTGCTGAAAAAGCGGAGCGATGCCGCACAGATCTTGAAATGCTTCGATCCCTTCAACAGGCTCAGCAGAAAGAATCCCTGAATCTTACAAGCCAGCAAAAAGCCCTGAACGAGCAGCAAATCCTGCATCAAAAGTGTGAGGAGAACCAAAAGGCCGCCTCCCGTGACCGCGAGGAGAAACTGCCGGGGCTGTATGAAATGAGGGAGAAACTCAAAAGCTGCCTTGAGATCCACGCACAGCACAAGGAAAAGAAAAAGGAACAGGCAAGACAGCAGGCTGAAAGCGTTAAGGTCCAGGATGAGCTTTCCCAATTAAGCGATGCAATAACAAAGGATCAGCAGAAATTGCACACCGAGCGGGAGCAGCTTCAGATGATCGATGAGGAAATCGATAAAAACAGAGTAGCTCCGGACCAAAAACGCGTCATCCACGAGGCGTTCCAGCAACTGGCCCTGATGGAGGACAAAGAGAAGTCACTGGCACAGGAGATGGCCGGCCTCGAAAAAACTCTCGACGAGCAAGAGCAGGCCGAGCATCAGTGGATGAATGCCCTCAAGGGACATTTTACTGCATCTGCCTTTTGGTCCGCCAATGAGGCACCCTTTTCTCACTCTCCTCTTACGGAAACGATGACTACGGGAGAGACAGAAACCTTGGACTGGCTGGAGAAGGAAAAAAAGGGTATCCAGGAGGCCCTGGAGCAGTGCGACAGGGGGCTTGACCTCATGAAGCTGAGGAGTGAAGGAGCGCATCTTGCCTTACACCTCAAAGAGGGGCTCCCCTGTCCGGTCTGTGGTTCCAAGCAGCATCCTGCGCCTGCTCTGTCCGAGGGGCTCAAGGAGGATCTTGCCCGGCTTCAGGCCCAGAAAAAAAACTGGCTTGAGGAACAAAAGAAGCTCTCCCGGTTTGAGCTGCGACTTACACAAATGGCTACAGCCCTCTCAGGCAGCCGCAAGGAAATCGAAAAGCAAAAGGAGAAGGTTGCCAGGATGGAGGAAGAGGTCAGAGGGCTTACGGATGCATTGAAGGGAAAGATTCAGGATCATGACCTGAAGCCTGATTACGGCATGAAGCCTGACCAGGACAAGGGCCAGGACCAGGACTTGAATCTGGACTATATCCGCCGGCAGTATCAGACACTTACAAGGCAGGAGAAGACGCTGGCCCTTTACCAGGAGCAGCACAAGAAACAAACCAGGCTCATCGAGGAATTGAGACTGAAAATAGAAGCGGGGATGAAAAAAAAGGGGGAACTCGATGTTCGAAAGTCCGGCCTGCAATCGAGCCTGACGAGTCTTGCTCAAGGCATTGCCGATCTTGAGCGCACCATCAGGGAAGTGACGCAAGGCCGTCCCATCCGTGCACTGATTCAGGAAAATGAAACAGCCATCGCCTCTGTAGAAAAGCGTTTCCATGAGGCGCAAGCGTTTTTCCGCCAATCCGAGCGACAGCTTCAGGAACTGCATTCCGGGCTCGATACCTGCCGGGGGAAACTGGAAACGCTGGCCGAGAGCGAGCAGCGTGCTCAAAGGTCTTTGGGTCAGCGTATGGCCGAGGAAGAATTCACATCGATCGAGGCAGTGAAAGGGGCACTGATGGATAAAAAGGATCTGGCCGGCCTGCAAAAGGAGGTCAAATCCTACCAGGAAGCTGCTATGAACAATAATGCCCGCCTCACGTCGGTAGCGGAAAAGCTGGAAGGCCATACCTTTGACCTTTCCGCCTATGGGCAGCTTGTGCAGTGCTATGAAACCTTAAAGCAGCAGGTCGAGGCCGCTGACAGGCAATTGGCTGTCGTGGATGGAGAATTGGAGAAACTCGAGAAAAACCATCTGCGCTGGCAGGAAATTGAAAAGGAGACCAAGATCCTTGACCGCCGCATCGATCAGGCCGATGAACTGGCCAGGCTGCTCAAAGGAAGGGCCCTAGTCACCTTTCTCAGCCACGAATACCTGGAGTATATGTGCCGTGAAGCATCCCATTCCCTCCGCTTTCTGACCCAGGAACGCTACAGCCTGCGGGTGGACCAGGATAACAATTTCTTCATGATCGACAGCTTCAATGGAGGAAAGGAGCGGCCGGTGTCCTCCCTCTCCGGCGGAGAAACCTTTCTGACCGCGCTCTCTCTCGCCCTTGCCCTCTCGTCTCAGGTCCAGTCAAGAGGAAGATCGCAACACCTGGGATTCTTCTTTCTCGATGAAGGATTCGGCACTCTGGATAATGAAAAGCTGGATCTGGTCATGAATACCCTGGAGCGGCTCCAATCGTCTGACCGGACCGTCGGCATTATCAGCCATGTCCAGGAATTGCGAGAGCGCATGCCACGCTACCTTGAAGTTTTCCCCGCACGCGGAGACGGTACAGGCAGCAGGATTAAACTGAGCGGCCAGTGATATATTAGCCGAAAACTTGTGGGCCAGTAATGATATATGGGCCGCTGAATGGCCGGTGCCGGTGCCTTTATGCCAAGGAGAAAAAAGAGAAGTGCTGAGCGTAATGAACACCTATGGTTTTGATTCAGATTTTATGGTATAGTTCCCCTCAAGCGCAATAGAACCTGAATTGTCCGTCCATCTTAATTGCCGGAATGAAAAGGAAAGGAGAAGCATATGGAAAATCAGGAAGGTATCGTCCTCACGACAGAAGAACTCAAAGAGAAATCCATACAGGAGGAGCCCTATCGCCCTGGACTTGAAGGGGTTATCTGCAACAAGTCCTCTGTCAGCCATATCGATGGGAAGCAGGGGATTCTGGAATACCGTGGTATCAGCGTCAAAGACCTGGTTGAGAATAGTAATTTTGAAGAGTCTGCCTACCTCTTACTCTATTCACATCTTCCATCGGAGCGGGAATACAGTCAGTTTAAAACCCTTTTGGCTAAATCACGCTCCATTACCAATACGGTCCGCGAGGCAATTACCCATTTCCCTGTGGGCATGCATCCCATGGTCGCTCTTCAGACCGCGACGGTTCTCCTTCAGGGAGAAGATTACTATGCAGACGATGTTTCCTCCCCCCGTCACAACCTGCGGCGTGCTATTTCACTCATCGCCCGGTTACCCACGGTTATGGCGGCTTTTGAACGTTACCGTAACGGCGAGGAGCCGATGCCACCGCAGGCCAAATACAACCATGCGGAAAATCTGCTCTATATGCTGACCGGCAATCCCCCTAATCCGGAGGCGGCAAAGGTACTAGATAAGTGCCTGATCCTGCACATGGAACATACCATGAATGCATCTACTTTTGCCACCAGGGTAATCGGCTCCACCCAGGCCAGTATTTATTCCTCGATTTCAGGAGGCATCGGAGCCTTGAGCGGATTCCTTCATGGCGGTGCCAATGAGCGGGTCATACGAATGCTCTATTCCATCGGTCACCCGGACAATGTGGAATCCTTCGTGGACGAAAAAATTAACAGTAAATCCAAGATCATGGGTATCGGACACCGGATCTATAAGACCAAGGACCCCCGTGCTACTCTCCTGCAGGGACTGATTCCCGAACTGCTTGATGCCTTTCCCGGCGTGGAGGTTAAAACCTTATACAAGATCGCTCTGAAGCTGGAGGAGGTTGTCGATAAGAAACTTTCTCATAAGAATCTGTGTCCGAATGTGGATTTTTACTCCGGCATCGTTTATGAATGCTTGGGTATTCCCATCGATCTTTTTACCTGCATTTTCGCTATCGCCAGAGTTGTCGGCTGGGCAGCACACTGGCTGGAACAGGTTCAGGATAACCGGATTTTCCGTCCCACGCAAGCCTATATCGGTGACCACAACCGTCTGTATATACCCATGCAGGAACGATAAAGCGTTTCCCGTTAAAAAAATCAGGAACTAAAAATCAGGAATAACGGAAACTCCCGGCCCTCTGAAACAAGCGCTCTTTTTAGGCCTATTTCCTTCGGACATATTTCGGAGTGCGGACGTCTTTAGCCGTCCGCTTTCTGTGTCCGATAGAGCAAAAAGCCATGAGAAAAGCTTCCCACACCATTATTATCCTGTTGGCCTTGTCTGACGTTTCCTTTTGTAGTGAGGCAAGTATACAGGAAGGGAGGGGCAAAGATGTGACCAGGCCGGGCGGGTATAAAAAGGGGGGTGCTCACATGCTGATTTGCAGCCTCTGGATGCGCCTTGCTGTCCCCGTATTCGAATCGATATCGATTACCACGCCGTTCAGTCGCAGATCTTTTTTGGCCACCTGAAATTTATGAGGCATATGCGTAAGAAACTTTTGAATGGCAATGTCTTTCTCAATACCGATAACTGAGTCAAAGGGACCCGTCATACCTGCATCTGTCATGTAAGCGGTACCCTTGGGAAGGATGGTATTATCAGCGGTCTGAACATGGGTATGGGTGCCGATTACGGCACTGACTTCTCCATCAAGATACCAGCCCATAGCCTGTTTTTCCGAAGTGGCTTCTGCATGGAAATCTACGATGATGGTATTGCACTCCTTTTGTAATTCCGGGACCTTAGCTGCAGCAGCCCGAAAAGGGCAATCAAGAGGAGCCATGTAAATTCTGCCCGAAAGGTTCAGCACTCCGACTTTTTCTCCCTGGCTGGATATATAGACCTGTGCATAGTGGCCAGGGGCATCCGGATAGTTAGCCGGCCGCAGGAGGCGCCTCTCCGTCGAAATGAAATTGAGGATTTCTTTTTTATCCCAGATATGGTTTCCGGAGGTCAGAACATCGATCTTTTCCTGCAAGAGCTGTTGAGCAATCTGAGGGGTTATACCCAGACCACCTGCGGCATTCTCAGCGTTAGCAATGCAAAAATCAATCTGATACTCTTGGAAAATCTCAGGGAGCAGTTGCCTGATTACCTCTCTGCCTCCCGTGCCGACGATATCACCGATAAAGAGTATTTTCATATAGTCTTTCAGCTTATTATTCTATTCTTCATGGATGGTTATTCATGCGTGAATGATTGTGTATTCTTAAATAGGGGAAAAAGAGATTGAAAAAAACGTGAGCATGAAAAGGACCTCTTCATGCTCAGAGGACCTCTTCATGCTCCCTGAAAAGTGACATCTTTGGATTTACTTGGCGTATTCTACAGCTCTTGATTCCCTGATCAGAGTGACTTTGATCTGGCCTGGATATTCCAGTTCTTCTTCAATCTTTTTGGCAATGTCTTTGGCCAGGGTTCCCAGATGGTTCTCCCCAACTTTTTCCGGCTCGATAATGATCCGAATCTCCCTTCCCGCCTGAATGGCGTAGGCGCTTTCTACCCCTTTAAATGAGCATCCGATTTTTTCCAGGTTCCCCAGTCTTTTTATATAGGTTTCCAGGCTTTCCTTTCGAGCACCCGGCCGGGCAGCGGACAGGGTATCGGCTGCCTGGATCAGAACCGCAATTATCCCTTTAGGCTCCTCGTCCTCGTGATGAGAGGCAATGGCATTTATGACCTCAGGAGGCTCATTAAACTTTTTCGCCAACTCAGCACCGATTTTGGGATGCGAGCCCTCCACCTCGTGATCGACGGCTTTGCCGATATCATGCAAAAGACCAGCCCTCCTGGCCAACTGGACATCTATACCGAGTTCTGCGGCCATAATGCCAGCCAGGTAGGCGACTTCTTTGGAATGCTGTAAAACGTTTTGCCCATAACTTGTCCGGTACCGCAGGCGTCCGATCAGCTTCACCTCTTCTTGATGCAGATTATGAACGCCCAATTCGAAGGTAGTCTTTTCGCCTTCCTCCCTGATGGAGTTCTCGATCTCTTTCTGGCACTTGTTGACTACCTCTTCGATACGGGCCGGATGAATCCGGCCATCGACAATGAGCTTTTCCAGGGCATGCTTGGCTACCTGCCTTCGAATGGGATCATACCCGGAAATAATAACCGCCTCCGGTGTATCATCGATAATCAGGTCAACGCCGGTAGCCATTTCGAGGGCACGGATGTTGCGCCCCTCACGGCCGATAATTCTTCCTTTCATCTCGTTATTGGGCAGATCCACTACCGAGACGGTAGCTTCCACAACCTCATCCGCTGCATAGCGCTGAATAGCCAGACTGATGATTTCCTTGGACCTCTTGCTGGCGGTCTCCTTGGCCTCCTCTTCGATTTTCTTGATAAACCGCATGGCATCATGCCGTGCATCATTCTCCATTTTAGCCATGAGCATTGCTTTGGCCTCTTCGGAACTCATATTGGAGATTCTTTCCAAAAGGTTTTTTTGCTCCTGAGTAATCGAATCATATTCGGCAATCTTCTGGTTAAGCTCCTTTTCCCTGTTCCCCAGGCTCTTGGCTTTGGTGTTAAGCTCCTGCTCTTTTTTATCCAGGACTTCTACCTTTCGATCTAGGTTCTCCTCCTTTTGGGAAAGCCGCTTTTCGAGCTTTTGCAACTCAGCTTTCTTTTCCTTGGTCTCCTTTTCAAATTCAGCCTTTGATTGGTATAATCGATCCTTGGCTTCTAAAACTGCCTCCCGCTTTTTATTATTTGCCTCTTTTTCAGCCTCGGCGATAATTTTTTGAGCCATGGCATCAGCATTAACCAGCTTGTTTTCAGAAAATTTCTTTCGGAAGAAATATCCCGCAAAGAGACAAACAGCGGCAACGGCAATGATAAGTACAGCACAGATCTCTCCACTAATCAATCTTACTCACCCCCTTCAAGTAGTAAAGCTCTTATGGTCTAGAGCCAAAAGACCTTACCTTTTCTTCCGTGATAACCATGTCCATTAAAATATCATGGGGCGAACAGGGAAGCTCCTTTTGCATCTGTAATTCAAAGGCAAGGCCAATCAATTTTTGGTGTTGATTTCTATCACCGAGTAAACGGTCGAAGTACCCCCCTCCATAACCTAGTCTTACTCCCTTTTCATCAAAAGCGACTCCAGGTATGATGAACAGCTCAATCTGGTCAAGCTGCACGATTCGCAACTGTTGAGGCTCCATGATGCCATATGTGGAAGGGGTCAATTCATCATCACTCCTGATTTCCGATAAAAGCAGTTGATGATTGGCCACGTCCACAACCGGAACGATTATCTTTTTCTTCTTTTCCAGAGAGTGAGTTATTATCCCACTGGTTATAACTTCACTCACGAAAGAAACGTATACCATCAGAGTCAGGGCTTTTGAGAAGTCGGAAGACTGAATCATTTGATCCATGATCAACCGGCTCTTTTTTTGCCGATCTTCCAAAGGTATTTTGTTCCTTTGCGACATTACTCTCTTGCGGATACTATCTTTTTCCTTATCCATAGATTGAATAGAATGTGACCCTTTGAATAAAAATGAATATGTTTCCCGAATGAAATAGTAATGTTTCGTGAGGCTTGTTTAATAAGGTGTTACTTCTTGAAAATTTCTCCACTGCCGGATGGATTGAATCATCAGCAGAAAGAACACTGGGGTATATGGGGATGATGGATGGAAGGTCTTTTTCGGTATAAAATTATACGTATAAATTACCCCCGCTCTTACCGTGTAGAAATGAGAGCTTGAACCTGGGTTACCAGGTGGGTACCCTCTTAAGTGTTTCAAGGGTCCCTCTAAGGGGCATGCTTTCTACACTCAAAGCTGGGCTCCCGTTTTTTCTACTGTTGGCTCAAAACCATCAAATCTATCACGCGTATAGCAGGGGTTACGAGTATACTATATCATTTTCCAATTACATTTTCAAGACACGAAACTGATCCTGTAACGTAAGGGTATACTTGATTATTTTCATTGAAAAATATAAAGGCATTATCATGCCTCCAATTGACTGGCAAAAATTTTATTCTACCTATAAAAGACCGCTCATCATTATAACCTGAACAACTCAGTATTCATTTGCAGACGAAAAAAACTCATCCAGCAGTTTAAGGATATTAGTTGCTTCTTCCTCCATCAAATTTTGGGTTTCTTCAAGCTGCCTTCTCACCGCGAACAATTCTTCAGCTATATTTAAACAGGCCAGCACCGCTACCGTCAGTGACGGTATGCCCTTCGCTTTGTGCCTGATGCCTTCCATTTTGGTATTAACATACCCGGCCAGCCGACGTACTTCTTTGGGTGGAATATCACTTTTAATCGCATATTCTTCGCCCAGGACTTCAATTGTAGTTTTTTGGCTGAATTCTGACATGGCTGACATGGAGATTATGTAAACTCTTTCAACTCCTCGATCATCTGGTCAACAGTTTGTTGAAGGATTTCCCTGTCCATTTGAAATTGCCTTTTCTCGCGCTCCAAAGATGCAATGACCTGTAGCTTTTTTTTATTCTCCTGCAATTCCACTTCCTTTTGTTTTAAAAGCTGCTCGTACTCAAACACCTGTTCCTTTAACTTCAGGTTTTCTTCTCGTAATTTCTTTACTAACTCTGAAACTTGTTTTATTTTTGCTTTTATCTGGACAATCTTATTAAAAGACATAGGGTTGACTACGAGTGATCACTCCCGCAACGAAGCATAAAATTTTTTGCTTAAGTGATCGATAATTTTTTCATGGATTACGTTGACCTCCTGATCGGTTAAGGTTCTGATCAGGGATTGATAGATCAACGATAATCCCATGCTTTTTTTCCCTTCCGGAATCTGCTCTCCTCGATACAGATCGAAAAGATGGATTTGCTGCAGAATATCGATATCCATCTCCCAGATACTCTGCTCAACCTCCTGATAGGTTACTTCCTCAGGAACAATCAATGCCAGATCCCTCGATACGGAAGGATATTTGGGTATAGGTCGTAAGGTCATCTTTTCTGATGCCTTCAGAAGCTCTACCTGTAATTCGAGCGCAAAAACCTCCTTTTCGATACCAAAATATTCCAGGATATCCCTGCCTACTCTTCCGAAAAAACCAACTGTTTGAGTCGGGACTTTCAGACACGCTGCCTGAGATGAGCCAAGCCAGGGGGTATCTTTGGGAGAAATGGCATAATCTAAGATTCTCAGGCCAACCATCAGGGCCTTCACTACACCCTTAAGATCGAAAAAGGTCAGGGGATCGGATTTTCCCCGCCACGAGCGGGGCTGCCTTGTCCCCTGCATGACCATAGCCAGCATTGTTTTTTCATTCGGCAAAGATCCATTATTGCCGGGGAAAAAGCATGCTCCCAATTCGAACAGCCGGATATTCTCTATCTGCCGATTCTGGTTGTAAGCCACATTTTCAAGTAAGGCCGGTAAGAGGGAAGTTCTCAAGACATTATTCCCCTCTACCAGCGGATTTTTAAGGTAGACCCTGCCTCCATGGTCAAGAGATGGATCGATAGCAGGGAGGTCATTCAGGAGTTGTCCGCAAATAAAGCTGAAATTGATGGCTTCATAAAATCCCAGACCAATGAGAACATTCCTGATCTTTGCTTCAAAATCCTTTGACTTTGTTTTTTGTTCAGGAGAAAGAGCTGTTGAAGGATAACTCACCGGGATGTTGGAGTACCCGTAAATCCTGGCCACTTCCTCGATCAGGTCAATTTCCCGCTCGATATCCCAGCGAAAAGCCGGGACGCAAACATCAAGGCTTTTTTGATCAATCCGGGTTACCGAAAAGTCAAGATCCTGCAGAATACGAACCACCTTCTCCTGCGGCACTTGGGTTCCAAGGACATCCTTGAGCACAGCTAATCGCAGGATAATGGTCCGGGGCGAAAATGGCGCAGGATAGACATCGATCACGCCCCTGGCCGCCTTTCCCCCAGCCGTATCGAGGATCAATTGCGCTGCCCGGTTTAAAGCCCAAACCGAGCCCTCAGGATCGACTCCCCGCTCGAAGCGATGTGAAGCTTCGCTGTGAAGCCCGAACCTTTGTGCAGTCCGGCGAATCTGGATGGGAGTGAAGAAGGCGCTCTCAAGGAGAATGTTCCTGGTCTTTTCGGAAACTTCGGTATTGGCCCCACCCATGACTCCAGCCACAGCGACAGGACGGTTCGCATCTGCTATCACCAGGTTTTGAGGGGTCAGTTCCCGCTCGACATTATCCAGGGTAACGATTTTTTCATTCTCTTTGCCCCTGCGGACAATAATTTTTTTGCCTTGAATGAGATCATAGTCAAAGGCGTGAAGCGGCTGACCCCATTCCATCATAACAAAATTGGTGACATCCACCACGTTATTGATAGAGCGTATGCCGAGGGACTTCAACCTCTGGACGAGCCAGACAGGGGACGGGCCGATGGTGACTCCGGAAATGAGCCTGGCCGCATACCGGGGACAAAGATCCGGATCCTTTATCTCTATGGAGATGAAATCCTGCACATCTTCACCCTCTTCAACAGGATTGACCTCCATTCTTTCGGGTTTTTCTCCGGTCAGGGCCGCGATTTCCCGGACGATCCCCCGCATGGAGAGACAGTCGCCCCGGTTAGGAGTAAGCTCTACTTCCAAAACCGCATCACCGAGCCCGAGATATGAGGCAATTTCCGCCCCGATCGGTGCATCAGCAGGCAAAATCATCAGTCCTGCCGATTCCTCGCTGAGACCGAGCTCTTTTTCCGAGCACATCATTCCCTCGGATATCACTCCCCGAAGCTTGGATTTCTTGATGGTAAACCCGCCGGGCAACGTGCAGTTTACCTGAGCCACAGGAACCTTGTCGCCAACTTTCATATTTCGGGCACCGCAGACAATCGTCAGAACCTCGGTCCCTACATCAGTCCGGCACACGGTCAGCCGGTCCGCCTGTGGATGCGGGTTGATTTCACGGATCTGCCCTACCACACAACGGCTAAGGTCATCCCCCTTTTTTTCGACTGCGCCAACTTCAAGACCCGCCATGGTCAGCTTCTCGCTCAGCTCTTCGGGGCTCAAAGGGCAGTTGATATATTGTTGAATAAGCTTATAACTAATTTTCATAAATTTTATCTTGTTCTTTCGCTTGTCGTCTTCAGACTAAAATTGTGTCAGAAAACGCAAGTCGTTTTCATAGAACAGGCGAATATCGCTGATTCCATATTTCAGCATGGCAATTCTTTCCACCCCCATGCCAAAGGCGAATCCCTTAAAAACTTCAGGGTCATAGCCAACGGACTTAAAGACTTCAGGGTCCACCATGCCTGCGCCAAGGATTTCGAGCCATCCCGTACCGGAACATACCCTGCACCCTTCTCCCCTGCACATGATGCAACTGATATCGATCTCGGCACTGGGCTCGGTGAAGGGGAAAAAGCTCGCTCGAAAGCGCAGCCTGGTCCTGGGGTCGAACATCTGGTGGACAAAGACAGTTAAAATCCCCTTCAAGTCACTGAGAGACGAGGATGTATCGACTAAGAGCCCTTCGATCTGATGGAACATGGGACTGTGCGTTACATCCGCATCCCTGCGGTACACTTTTCCAGGCATGATGATACGGATCGGCGGTCTGGTCTTCTCCATGATACGGACCTGAACAGGCGAGGTATGGGTTCTCAGGAGAATTTCTTCCGAGATATAGAACGAATCGTGCATATCCCTGGCTGGATGCTCTTTCGGGAAGTTTAAAGCTTCGAAATTGTAATAATCGCTCTCAACCTCCGGTCCTTCCGCTATACCAAACCCCAGGCCGGCGAATATCTGGTAAGCCTCCTCCATAATCTGGGTCACGGGGTGCTTGTGGCCTACGAAGAAAGGATGATCAGGCAGCGTCAAATCGATCGTCCTTTCAGCCTTCAGGTCGGCGTCCCGCTTCAATTGGACCTCTTTTTCCAGCCATATCCCTTCAATCAGGCTTTTGCATTCATTGGTCAGTTTGCCGGCTTCGGGTTTTTCCTCTGCGGGCAGGGAGCCCAGTTTTTTCATAAGCCGGGGCAAAATCCCATTGCGTCCGAGATACTTAACCCGCATACTCTCGAGTGCTGCAAGATCCTGGACCGACAGGATCTCGTTTTTTGCTTCGGTTTGTATTTTTTGGAGCTGTTCAGCTATGGAGATATTCTGTTCTTCTATCATTGCTTTGGCATTGCTCTTTGAGTTGCTTTAACCACTGTTTCGGCCACTGCCTCGGGCAGCGTGCCTGGACAAAGGATAAGGACTAAATTTTACAAGGCATTCTTAGCTACTTTGGCTAACTCTGAAAAAGCATTGGGGTCATTGACCGCAAGGTCTGCCAGGATCTTACGATTCAAGCCCACTCCGGCCTTGGTCAAACCGTTCATCATCCGGCTGTAGGAAAGCCCATAGGGGCGACTCGCTGCGTTGATTCTGATAATCCACAGCTTGCGAAATTCTCTCTTCCGGGCCTTTCGGTCTCGGAAAGCGTAGGCGAGGGCTTTATTAACCGCCTCATTGGCAGTCCGGAACAATTTACTCTTTCCGCCCCGGTAGCCCCTGGCCAGTTTCAGGATCTTATTGTGCCGCCGACGTGAGACGACACCTCTTTTCACCCTTGGCATTCAAATACTCTCCTTCTTAGATTCTCGGGAATTATGCTCGTCTTTTGCTCATAATTCTTTTGCTCATAATAAAGAATATCTTCTCATCTTTTACTTATACGGAATCAACCTCTTTACCGCTCTTACGTCCGATGCAGCCAGATACGAAGATTCTCTCAGTTTGCGTTTTCTCTTCCTTGTCTTTTTTGTTAAAATATGACGGGCATGCGACTTTTTAATCTTAATCTTACCTCCAGCGGTAACATTGAATCGTTTGGCCGCCGCTCTACTCGTTTTGATCTTTGGCATTTTCTACGCCTTCCTTTTTCGGTTTTTCTTTCTTCTGTCCATGATTTTTAGCCACCAGCAGCAATGTCATATTCCGGCCTTCTTTTTTCGGCGACTGCTCAATCGCTCCTTCCTCTCCAACCTCTTTGGCCATCCTGTTCAGTAATTCTTCTCCAATTTCAAAATGGGTCATCTCTCTTCCGCGGAAAACAACCGTGACCTTCACCTTGTTTCCTTCCTTGAGAAATTTTCTAACGTGCTCTTTTTTGAATTGGAAATCGTGCTCTTCGGTTTTCGGCCGCAGTTTGATTTCTTTAATATGAATGACCTTTTGATGTTTCTTGGATTCCTGTGCCCTCTTGTGCTGCTGATACTTATACTTGCCATAATCCATAATCTTGCAGACAGGAGGATTGGCCGTCGGAGCTACTTCCACCAGATCCAACCCGCGATGCTCAGCCAGTTCCATGGCTTTATCCAGAGTCAGAATTCCCAGTTGTTCTCCACTTTCGCTGATCAAGCGTACTTCTTTGGCCCGAATCCGCCTATTTACCATTACCTTGGTATCTTTTTCTATGTCGTATCACCTCCAGACCGTATCCATTTCTCTTGGATTTCCTGCTGTAATTGTTGAATAAGCTCCTGAAGGGGTATCGTTCCCAATTGATGCCCGTCCCTGCGTCGGACATTAATTTTCCCTTCAGCGATCTCCTTATCTCCGATAACCACCATATAGGGAATCTTTTGTAACTGAGCTTCACGAATCTTCAGTCCGATTTTTTCATTTCTCACATCGGTCTCGACCCGGATGTCTCTTTTTTGGAGCTCTTTTTTTATATTTTCGGCATATTCATTTTGCCTCTCCGTAATCGTCATGACCTTCACCTGGACAGGCGAAAGCCACAGCGGAAAGGCACCTGCAAAATGCTCGATCAATACGCCGATAAACCGCTCCACGGAGCCCAGGATTACCCGGTGAAGCATGACCGGCCGCTGTCTCTGCCCCTGAGCGTCGATATACGTAAGGTCAAACCGCTCCGGCAGGGTAAAATCACATTGGATGGTGGCACACTGCCACATTCTGCCCAGGGCATCCCTCAATTTAACATCGATCTTCGGCCCATAGAAAGCTCCATCTCCCTCGTTGATCTGATAATCGATGCCTCTGCCCTGCATGGCCAATTCAAGTGCCCGCGTGGCCCGGTCCCAATCCTCGTCCGTACCGATGGACTGCTCGGGCCGGGTGCTGAGTTCCATCTCGTACTCAAAGCCGAAAATGGCCATGATCTCGGTCACGAAATTCAGGACGTTTTGAATTTCATCGTTCAGCATATCAGGTGTACACAGGATATGCGCATCGTCCTGAGTAAAACTCCGAACCCGCATGAGCCCGTGCAAAACTCCCGATTTCTCGTGTCGATAGACCGTGCCCAGTTCGAAATAACGAAGAGGCAAATCCCGATAGCTTCTGATAGCTGAGCGGTAGATCAACATGTGAGACAGACAATTCATCGGCTTGATCCCGTATTCCTGGCCATCTATCTCGGTAGAATACATGTTTTGCCGGTAGTTATCGTAATGTCCGGACTTTTTCCAAAGATCCATCTTCAAAAGCTGCGGACCGTAAACGATCTGGTATCCCCTCTTCAGATGTTCTTTTTTCTCGAACTCCTCCAGGAGACTTCGCAGGATTCCGCCATGCGGATGATAGATCACGAATCCCGCTCCAGCCTCTTCCTGAATGCTGAAAAGGTCAAGGTCCTTTCCCAGCCTGCGGTGATCCCGCCTCTTGGCCTCCTCCAGCCGATCCAGGTAATCTTGCAGTTCCTTTTTGCTATCGAAAGCGGTTCCATAAATCCGCTGAAGCATCTTGTTTTTCTCATCGCCCCGCCAGTAGGCCCCCGCTATGCTCAGCAGTTTAAAAGCCCTCATTCTCCCCGTAGTCAGAATATGGGGGCCACGGCATAAATCGATAAAGTCTCCCTGCTGATACAAACTGACGGTCTGATCAGGAATGGCTTCGATCAATTCGATCTTATATGGCTCATTGCGACCCCGAAAAAGTTCGATCGCCTCGTCCTTTGCGACAACCTGACGCTGGAAGGGAAGATTGCGGCCGATGATTTCCTCCATCTTCTGCTCAATCCTGATAAGATCTTCCGGACTGAGGGTCGCATCCAGGTCAAAGTCGTAGTAAAACCCTTCCTCAATAGCCGGACCTATGGCAAGCTGGGCCTTGGGGAATAATTCCTTCACCGCCTGCGCCATGATATGAGAGGCACTATGGCGGAAAATTTCCCTTCCCTGCGGAGAATCGAAGGTAAGAACCTCCACCTGACAGTCCGAAGAGAGGGGGTAATCGAGATCCACTATCTGCCCATTGACCTTTCCGGCAATCGCCCGTTGAGCCAAAGAGCCGTCCAGGGATTTCAGAAACTCTTTCATCAGGATCCCTTCCTGTGATTGCCGGGTCTTCCCATCGCACAATCGAATAGTAATTGTTTTCATAAACTCCAGAGAATTAAGAGCCTATCCCAAACTATCTTCCCCCCTTTTCTCAAAGGGGATGAGGGGGATTTTCAATAGAGAATTCCATTTTCGGGATAACCTTAAATCAAGTAGAGGGAAACAACATCATAAACGAAGTTTCTTGCAATAAGGCTTCTTCGCTTCGACACTCTGGGGCGGTCAAATCTGACCGCCCCTTGTTCATTCTGCCAGTAGGCACGGGCGGTTTCGAACCGCCGACCTCTACCGTGTCAGGGTAGCGCTCTCCCCCTGAGCTACGTGCCTGCATCTATTCATTCTATAGAATCTCTTTATACATGTCAATAACATTTTTTTTCAGCTCTTCGTAAAAGTTTTTTAAAAAGTCCAACCATAGGAGAGATGACATCTGCCGAAGTGGAGAAAAAGGCATTTATCACCGAAATGAAGAAAAATTTGCCCTCAATAATCTAATCTTGATATAATATACTAAAGTACACCCCAAGAACACATTTCAAAACTCGCAGTTGATTACTATTCTCCATCACGTTTTATTCACCGGCGAAAATAAGCTCAAGACTCTTTTGGTTTCCCCAGGGTAACGCTGGGTAACGCTGGGGGAGGGATTTTTATCGTTGGGAGTAGTTGAAACAGGTCATTATTGCAGGTTCTTATGAAAGAAAGGAGTATTTGATTATGTGGAAAGGAATTATTTTGTATACGTGGAAAAGAAATAAGGCGGCGGCTTTTTGTTTTATGATTCTTCTGTGTTTTATGGTTTCCCTTCCGGTCTCATCAGGTCAGGCTTCGGTAATCTACTGGGGGCTCCCGCCTGCATACTCTCATGGTCCTGGCAACTTTTTGATCGGCGCCCTGAGCAACTTGACTGCCAGGGGTTATGGAGCATACGCCTTCACCGATTACGCCAGCGCCTGGGGATTAAACAACCAGGCACTCAGCGGCAGCTTTCTCGGAGTCGGGATGGGACCGGCCAATCTGAATACCTGGGGACAGATGTATTCACTTTCTCCAATGTATGGATACAACTCGTATCTCTTTAACAATCCATGGTCGAATTTCTCGATCTTCCCGGCCTATACCTCCTCTTACTACACGTTCCCGGATTATTCAACCCTCACTTCCCCCTATTTCCCCTTGAGCACCTACAGCCCTTATAATCTGGGGATTACCGATTTTACTCAATGGACAACTCCGCCCCTGCCGCGCTTGAGTGTCCCAACGACGACAACCGCAACAACGGCGACTACTGCGGCCCCATGAAAGACTCCTCATCCCCTTTTTTATGCTCATCAAGAGGAGGATGAGGGAAAGAAGGTGGCTGCATCACCTCTCTCGCTGACCAATTCAGCCGGTTACCGGCTGCTAAGGGATATTGTTCACCAGGGATTGGGTATTGAGAACATCGTTGATGATGTTGACAGTATAGCGAAGTGTTTCATTCACTGCCTTTTGCATCTCCGCAATGCGGATTCTTTGATGATATTCGAAATAATCACGGATGCAGAACCAGGGGATATAAGGATCGAGAATGGTATATTTAATGCCGGAATCCCCGCCGGTTCGATCGTCCAGTTGGTACCAGTAAGGTGGCCATTCATTTCCTGAGAACTTGTTTTCATCCGACAGATGCTCATGGACCTCTATGACCAGCCCTATCCTGCCGGGAAATCCGGTGATGAATTCACGGATTTCCCGGCTTGAGGCAGGAGAATTATCGCCGGTCAGAACATCGTTGTTTTTAATCTCCAGAAAGAGTACCCTCCCGTCAGGATCATAAACGTGTTTTTGAAATTCCTCCTTAAAAATCTTTCCCCAGGGCTTTTCGAGATAATGGTATCCCACGACCACCAGCGCATAGCCTTCCGTGTTCACCTTAATTTTCCCCTGATAGGGAGCAAGATCGTTCTTTTCAATCTGATAAACGCAGGAAGTCAGCCCAAGGAAGCTTTCCCGCTCCCTGAGTATCCTCCTCGTAGCCTGAACCGGAAGATATCTTTCCGGCGATCTTGAGGGGAGAAAGCTTCGATAAGACAATTTTGACATCTCTCGCTCTTTTCCAAAACAAAAGCCTCTTGACAGGAGAACGAGGCCGGACAGGAGAATAAGGGTAGTGATGATAAACAGCGGCCTTCTTGATCTTGACGCTTGATAGGTAACCTGCATATATCAATCCTTATGATTAAGCGATAGTTTTGAGAGTTTTTGTTTCCTGATGAAATATAAAGTGCCGCGAAAAGAATTTTGACCATAGAGCAGGCCAAAGGATATGGCTGATTGCCAGGACCGTGTTGGGCTACACTTATATTTGTTCTCGCTGATTCACAAATTAGGAGGCAGCCAGATAGATTATCCGGTTTTTATATGCAATAGCCGTGCCAATATGACAAAAAACTGTCTTACAGGATAACTGATTGTCATTAAAGAAAAAAAGGCCACCGGACTCTGGATGAGGGATCTTTCTTTTTTTCAGGAATGATCAATATTTGAACGATTGTTCAGAAAAAAAACAACACCTCGTACCTGAATCTTACCGGAAAGGGAACTTCGACCAGCAGGATGGAAAAAGAAAATGCATTCGGGATTCTATTCCGGATGGTATAAAAATTGCCAGAGACACTAGTACCTGTACTATTGCCTGCTGGAGCAGTGCTTTCCAGAATGAATGAAGGAGTATTATTAACCGCTTCACAAAGGAGCTCAGGATTGTTATAATTCTTAAAATACGCATCCTTATTACCTTACAAAATAAGCAGGGGGTTTTTCTATGAGTATGAAAAAATGGCTTTACCTTGGCATGGTATTTCTTTGTTTTTCATCTTTTGGTCTCTTTAGCGCTGTTCAGCCACAAGTGGCCTGGGCTCGGGATATACGGGTCCCTAAAGACTACACCTCGATTCAAAAGGCTGTGGATGCTGCCCAGCAGGGTGACCGAATCATGGTGGCTGAAGGGACCTACAAAGAGCAGGTCCGGATCAAAGAGGGAATTACCCTGGAAGGGGGCTGGAACAAGCAATTCACCCAGCGGGATATCGAAAAATACCCTGCCGTGATTGACGGCAAAGGCAAAGAGGGGTGGGTGGTCCTGGGTGCCAGCAATATGGTTCTTGATGGTTTTACCATCCAGAACGCCACCCAGGTAAAGACGGAAAAAGAGGAGTACGGCAGCGGTATTTATTGCGTTTCAGTGCAAAAGGCGATCATTCGGAACAATACATTACGGCAGAATGAGCCGAGCGGACTCTATGCAGGCAGCAGCCAGTTGACGGTGGTCTCAAATCATATCGCGGAAAACATCAGGGCCGGAATTCACCTGGAAAAAGGATCATCCCTGGTCATTCAGTCCAACATCATCGAGCGCAACAAAGAGGCGGGTATTTCCTCGCAGAGCAAGGATGCGGTACAGATGGAGGTCTTCCTGAACCGGGTTTTTCAAAATGGCCGCAGCGGTATCGACTGCCAGAACGCGACCGGAAAGGTATATAACAACATTGTTTATAAAAACCGGGAGGCTGGCATCCGGGGCTGTATCGCACCCCTTGCCGTGATCAACAACACGATCGTCGGTAATGGACAGGCAGGGGTGGTCATGGATGACCAGACGAAGGAAATTTCCATCAAGAACAATATCATTGCCTATAATATCGAATCGGGAATCATGTCCGCTCAGAGGGGCTACAGCTATAATCTTCTCTTTGCCAATGCCGGGACCGGAGACTGTGACCCCAACTGCCTGCCGTGTGTCCGTGGTCAGCACGCAGGGTATGAGGATGAAGAGAGTTATCAGAAAATCGGCCAGGTAATTGCCAATCCGCTGTTTGTAGACCCGAATAATCACGATTACCATCTTTTGCCCGGCTCGCCTGCGATCGATGCGGGGGATAAAGACCCTGTCTATGCGGATAAAAATTTTCCCCCCTCTCTAGGGCTTGATCGAAACGATATCGGTGCTTATGGCGGGCCTTATACCGTGCCGGAAAAGAGAACCGGAGAAAATCACCCTCCCCTGGCCCAGGCAGAGATATCCTCTCCTCTTTATATCAATGATATCGTCCGGATGGATGCCGGTAAAAGCCAGGACCCTGACGGTGATGCTCTCACCTACCAGTGGGCCCTTCTCTCCGTCCCTTCAGGGAGCAAGGCTAAGATTTCCCGGCCCGATGGCCAAAAGGCCAGTTTCCGGGCGGATCTGAGCGGGAAATACACTATCGGCCTCCAACTCATTGACCGCTGGGGAGCCAAAGCCGAGACAACCCTGGCAGCCGAAGTTCTGAAAAACCACCCTCCCACTGCCTATGCGGGTGAGGATCTGGAGTCGGTCAGTGTGGGGGACACCATCAAACTGGCCGGTGATGTGAGCAGCGATGACGACCATGATCCCCTCACCTATCAATGGCAGTTTGTGGCCAGGCCGCTCATGAGCAAGGCCCAGCTCTCCGCGCTGACGGCCGTTTCTCCTGCCTTCACCGTGGATCAGCCCGGCTGCTACATTCTGCAACTGATCGTGAATGACGGCCAGATAGACAGCCCGGCAGACGAAATTCTGATCAATACGGTCTACCAGGCGCCAGACAAGATCCGGCACGTACCGGCCCAGTACCCGACCATTCAGAGCGCAGTGGATGCAGCTAAAGCCGGAGATACGATCCTGGTCCAGGCAGGGACGTACCGGGAGAACGTTTACATCGAGAAGATGCTCAACCTCAAAGGTGTCGGATGGCCGGTAATCGATGGGGGAAGCAAACCGGGAAATGTGGATACGGTGAAGTTTGTCTCCCTGGGAGAGCAGGCCGGACGGATCGAGGGGTTCGTGATTACCGGCGGGGGGGCCGGACCTCTGGGGCATGGTCTGAGCTCCTGGGATTCTGCCCCCACGATTTGCAACAATCAATTTGTCGGAAATCCCAATAACGGCATCGGGCTGCACGGCCGCAAGCTGCTTACTGAAAAAGCTGAAGTCTTCGGCAACATCGTTTATGGAAATAAAGGTGGCATCGGCAACGGCAGGGGAAGCTGCGCCCATGTCCATCATAACTATGTATTTCATAATAAAGTCTTTGGCATCGGCTGCCGGGGGTTCTCCGCTCCACGCATCGAACATAACCATATCTTTGAAAATTCCATCGGCATCGGTATGCGGGAAGTTTCCTCCCCGAAGGTTGTCGGCAATTATATCTACTACAATGAGCGCGGTATCGCTTTCAGCCCTGTCGCTACAGTCAAGGCTTCGCAGGCAGAGGATATCCTGATCCACAATAACCTGATTTTTCTCAATCAGGAAAACGCCATCATGATTACTTCCTTTAATCTCTCCCGAGTGGTTATAACCAACAATACCATCGACTCCAACGGCGGAGGAGAGAGCCGCAGAGGGGGCGGCATCATCCTGGGCTGGCCATGGCCTGCCACCTATGAAGCCATGGTGCAGAATAATATCATTACCAATAACAAAGGGATTGGCATTTTGAATTATGCCGGGGCTGAAGACCTCTCAGAAGCAGCCGAAGGGGCGGACCTTTCCCAGATACGGGAGAATTCTCAACGCATGGGAGGGGTAAAACTTATGCTCGACCGCAATAACCTGTGGAATAACAAGAAAGACTATCAGGGGTGTCAGGCAGGAGAGGGAGATTTTTCAAAAGACCCGCTCTTTGCAGCTAAGAGCAGTCTGGCATGGGAAAAATACTTTCTGAGCCAGGCCGCAGCCGGGCAATCCCAGGACAGCCCCTGTGTGAATGCAGGCATCGGCATCGCCCCAACAGATGCGCCTGACCCGGCTTTGGGTACCACGCGATGCGATTTACAGTCGGACAATGGCGGCCCGGACACCGGATTTCACTACCTGCCGGCCGATTGCGGTCAGGATCTGCCAGCTTTGGTCAAGGAAAAGGTCGAAGGCAAAAGCAAATGAGCCATAATAAGTGAGCCCATGCAAGTGAGCCCATGCAAGTGAGATGATGGGATCACTTTACCCTCAAGATGTAAGCCTGGTTTGGGGCAAGGAGGCACTCTGTGGTGCATACCGCCGCCAAACCAGGCTTTCGGTTTCCGGGGTCAGGGCTTGAAGATGGAACTCTTCTATTACTCACTATTGGGAACATCTACAAACACACCTTCACGTCGAGCAATTTCGATAACAGGATTGGAATCGTCTTCCTCCCACTGCCGCTCACCACATGGAATAGGTTCAATGCGGTTATCAGTTCTAACTGTTGTACGCCACAACAAATCCACTTCCTGCCGCCTATATGCTTTGTCAAATAGGGGTGATATAACAATGTTAAACGCATTCATTTCCGCAAGTATCGCAAGCTGATCCTGAGTAGTGGAGAGCCCTGACAGTTCAAAAAGACGCAGGAGATTATGGATCTTATAGCGGCTTTCAATTTGATGTACTACACATACAGCGTGTCGTTGGCAGGATATCAATATGACGCAGTAGCTTATTCAAGCGAAAACTGCTATAGGAGCAGGTTCCTGAGTATGCCGACAGATATGGGCCTTGATCACCTTTTCTAAGGCCAGATGGGCAAAAAACAAACCATGCCGTGATCGGCCATGCTCAATGAGTTCCCTGGCCACTATCCAATCTTCCTTGACTCCTTCACTAGGGCTAAGGTATCGGCGCATTGCCTCAGTGAATCAGGCTGTTGGGGTCCCAGGAAATAGCCAGAGGACCTCCCGTGACACCCAGGTCATTGGGCTGCCCCCCTTGAGAGGGAGGGAAAAAGAGGTCATGGAACTCAGGGGAAGGTATGCCGGCATCAATGGCCGGAGACCATTTTTTGAGCCGGAAATCGAAGATGTCCGGATTGTTGAAAAGCGGATCACAGATCATGTCTCCCCTGTTCCGCTTGTAGCCGCCCAGTTGCTTATTTTCGATCGACTTGGAAGAGGAATAGCAATCATCGCAGCAGGTGCCTGATCCCCCATTGGCAAAGAGCAGGTTATAGGAACATCCCTTGTTCCTTTTCAAATTAAGGCCGGTTTTAAAATTAAAGGCGAGGATATTGTTGGCGATAAAGGGAGTGCTTTTTTCCTGCTGATCGATGCCCGATCCCTCGGAAAGATTGCCGTTTGAAACGATGGTGTTATTGACAATCCTCATGGCTTCAAGGCCAAAGCGAATCCCTGATCCGCCGTTATTGAATATCAGGTTATTACATACACCGATAGGACCTGAGCGGGCAGCGGTAAGCTCGATCCCTGACTCTTCATTCTGGCGGATGATATTCTGATAGATATCCGCCCGGGGAAGCGGATCTTCATCTTCATTGGCTGAAATTCCGGCCTTGCGGTTTTCATGGATGGAATTATTCCGCAGGGTAACATTGGCCGCACCGGCGAAAAAAACGCCCCCTTTCTGGTTCTGAAAGATCGCATTACGTTCTGCAGTAAGGGAAATGGAGTTTTGCGGGTATTCGGATTGGCATTTGATCCCGCTCTCTCCGTTGTAGTAAATCCGGTTGCCCTGTATTTCGATGGTGATGGTGATGGGTTGCCTGGCCTTGTTTTCTCTTTCGGTCTTATTGCCTGCCCGATCATCGGTCTGTGCCTGAGCCTGAGGCTGTGCCTGAGCTTGAGTCTCTCCCTGAGATTCGGCGACTGCCTGGGCTTCCGTTCCTTCTTGTGCCTTATCCCCTGCCTGAGATTCGGTCTTTAACTGGGCATCACCTTCTGCCGAAGGCTCGGTCTTTGGCTGATCCTCTTTCCCTGCTGTGGCCTTTTCCCCTGTTTTGGCTTTATTCTTTCTTTGGGCATATCTGTCGGTTGGGTTTTGCCTGAAACTATCGTGAGCAGGCGCCTCCAACTGGTTTTTGCCTCCTAACTGTATTCCTGCCATTTTGTTTTGTCGAATCTGGTTTCCGGTGACGCTCACCGTGGCCGCACCCTTACCCATGACCGTGATTCCCGCACCTTCCTGGCCGTAGATCTGGCTGTCTTTAATCCGGGCTTCGGAGCTGTTATCCACGGCAATGCCTGCATTCCCGTTTCGATAGATCCTGCATCTTTCTATACAGACCCGGTTTCCCCGGATATGAACAGCAGAAACACCATTGTCGTACAGTTCGTTGTCCAGAATAAGAATGGGGGGCTTTTCTGTATCGATAACCGGGGGCCGCTCTCCCTGGCTGGCAGGAGGTTCGGCCAGTGCGGGTGAGGGCAAAAGACTGGAGGGTGGGAGCAAAAGACCGGAGGAAAGCATGAGCCAGATAAAGATAGTGGCCGGAACAACGGGCAAGATACTTTTCAGTTTATCCGAACGCATTATTTCACCCCTCCTCATTCTTTTACCTGTAATCAGAAGAAAAGTCTCGACACCCCGATCTGATAAACAGGTTCGGTGATCCAGGGATCGGGAGGGAGCCAGAATGGAATCTGCACCCCGATTTCGAGTTTCGTATTCCCGGAAAATATAAGCTGGACTCCGGGAGACCAGGAAAGAGTATGTCCACCATGATAAGTGGTCTTGACCTGTGAGGGTTCACCCGTCAGTTGTTCGTCTCTGGCTTCGTACCCTGTGCTCTCTCCAAGATAGACGCCGTTGAGTTCCATCTGAAGAACCAGCCCGGTAACCGGCATGGAGAGAAAATACGGCTCACCGATTAAGGGGAAATATTTTCCGAATGCGAAATTATAGCTGATTTCATCCCCCGGATCAAGTCCATCGTCCCTTTCCTGCGTGAAAAAATAGCGAAGATTGGCATGAAGATGCCCAAAGTTCTGGAAGCTGGTGCTGAAAGCAATCCCCGGCATGAATTCGTACTTACCGGAGCCTAAGGGGATGGAAAATGACCTTCCGCCGTACAGGACGGTCTTGTTTTCATCTCCCGTAGGAACGTTGATATTCAAGGATGCTGACCAACTGGTCTTTTTGCGGTACCAGAAGCAGTACTTCAGTAAGAGGATCGTATCTCCCAGCCCGTAGGCGCTCGGTTCATATTCCTGTTCCCTGTCGCCTTCCCACAAGTGGATGTACGCTTTCTTCCAGAGGATCTTAGGGATGATTCCCACCATAAAGTCATTGGTCAGGCCATACCGGATGCCGGTGATGAATTTCCAGATATTGACTGACCGCTCCACCGGAGATACCCATTCGCGCCTGATCTGTGAAGATTGTAATTGAAGGTTAATCAGCGTCCATCCCTTCGGGAGGGCAAGGCCCGGTTCCCCCCCGAAGATGGGGGCCGGGACCAGCGCGAGTTCCTGCTCCTTTGCATCGTCGCGTCCGACCATCCGGTAGATATATTCCAGGCTGGCCTGGGCGGCCTTGTCCCCGGCATCGATATCCAGCGCTGTCTGAAACTCCCGGATGGCCAGTTCGTACTCACCCTGCATCCTGTAGACTTCTCCCAGACTGGTGTGAGGGGAGGAACCGCCGCTTTTCTCGCAGGCAAGCAGCAGTTCCTTAATAGCCATATTCCACTGCCGGCGGGCCTTGTAGATATTGCCCAGCCGCTCGTGCGCATTGGCAGCATCTTCCGGGCAAAGCTCGATCGCCTTTTGATAGCAGCTCATCTCCTCGGAAGAGTTATCGCTGAGACTGAGCCCTTTCTGGTACCATTCATCCGCCTTGGTACAATCGGCGCCAAGAGCGGTTTGTCCAGGGACAAAAGCGATCAGCCAGAAGAGAATAACCAGCCTTTGGATATTTCTCATGAATGGAACCCTGCCCATGGTTCTTTGACCGGATGCATGGCCCTGTCTTGCGAAGCCAGCCTAAAATGCACGATTGAGGATTTCCCTGCCCCTGCGGCAAATTTCCAGCCCATAGTCGGTCCATATGCCTTGCCCCCAGTAGCGGTAGCAACTGGTCTGACTGACGAGGAGATAGAAAAGTGCCTCCCTGTAGGTAGGGCTCTTTTTATCAACCGCCGCATTGTGATCGATCTTTTCATGGAACAGGGCGCTCAAAGCCTCCATCCTGCCCAATACGCCTTCATACCCCTTAACCCAGCTCCGGTCATTGGTCCAGGAGCCCATATCAAGGTGAAATCCATGGTCCTCTCTCTCAAGATCGACAATGGCCTTTTTGACGGCTTCGGGGCTTGGGGTCGGGACCCGGTCCCAGATCCTCTTTTGCCCTATTGGTTGAATGGGCGCAGCGGATTTTTCCAGATTGATTCCTTCCGCTTCCAAAAGCTCCAGGTATTCGCTGCCGTTCAGGCTGACGGTACCCTCATTGCCGATCTTTCGAAAGGCGATCTTAAAGTCTCTGGGAAATTCGTTCATCATGACACCGCCGTTTTCACCATCGCCGATCTGAAGGACAAAGGGAGGAACAGGCTTTCCCCCAAACTCCTGTCTTTTCAGCCCTCTGGCCTCGGAGAAAGGCTGCATCTGCCCTACCAGCTTGGTATCAGACCCTTTGGTCTTGATAAGGGCAATCATGGACACTTCCTCTCCACGGGAATTTCTGGCAACCAGAAGATGAGGGAAATGGGGGTTGCGGATACGGCTTCCGTCCCTGTTTTCGACCGTGTGCTCCTGCACCATGAGCCAGCGGAATCCGCAGGCTTTCAGTGTCTTCAGGTATTCATGACAGACATCGGGGTGGATCGGCAGATGCATCTCCGGGGGTGAAAAGCCTCTCACCCTGGCCAGGGCATCCCAGCCGAAAATGGAGGCAAAGTGCTGCTGCCAGGCCTGAACGTGCAGTTTTATGTCAGCAGGTGGAGTAGAAGAGGCTACGGCATGTGACCACATGGTTCCGAGCCACTCGATGCAGCGGCTGTAAGACTCCTGTGCCATGACCTTCTTGAACTTTTCCAGAATATCACCCCTGCCCATCTGGCGAAGCCCGTAGAAGAGATTACCGGAATAATCGAGCATTATCCGGGGATAATGGCCCTCATCGACCAGTTCCTTGATAAAGTCAGCCATCCTGGCATAACACTGGGCAAAAACAGGAGCATTATGATTATCACCGATTTTTTGGTTTTCCATCATATATTGCAGGTTCCCGATAATGGCTGCTGTTTGCAGATTCGGTCCGCCTGCTGGAATCAGCGGCTGATGCATGTGAAGGGCGATTCCGAATGACGATTCTACCCTGCTGAAATTGACCGGTGATGAAATGACCGGCCCCCTTTGGCTCATGACCTTTTCCACGTTTGATTCTTGTCCGCAAAAGTCAGGTAATCCGTTGATTATTTCAGAAAGTGGCTCCATAAGAGTAAACTCCTTACGATTTGAATTGCTAAAAGATTTTCCAGAGCATGGCTATAAGACCGCTTAAAATAAAATTGCTGTCAATGATCAGCTTTGAGGCGATTCCCTTCGGAACAATGTTTCTGTGAGAGAGAAACATAAAGATCCAGATAAAGACTATACAGAGGGAAAGAGCATAAGCGAGCGACGAAGTCCAGCTTAAAATACCGGCTGTAATCAAAAGGATCAGGGCTGGCAGCGAAAGAGCGAAAAGGAGTGGCCTGATCCGCTCCTGGCCGATAATGATGGGCAGCGTTTCCCTGCCCACAATCCGGTCTCCCTGAATGTTTCGAATGTCCTGAAGCACGGAACGAATGAAAACGATTGTGCCGATAAAAATAAAGCTGACGACAGTATGGATGCCGAACGAATCCACTCCGTAGAGAAGAGGGATACCAACAGCTACACTGGCCCAGGATCCGGCCAGAAAGATGTCCTTCGAGGCCGGAATATCCTTTAACCGCCGAAACTGCGTATAAACCTGCCACCTGCGGGGAATAAAAGGTATGCTGTAAACAATGCCCGCTATACTGGCCAGGAGGAGGAATAAAAAGGGATAAAAGCCCAGTTCGATGGAGAGGGTGAAGGCCAGTGCCAGTGAAATAAGAGCCAGGATAATACGCGAAGCAGTATAGGAGGAAAACCAGCGAAGATTGACCGGGTCATGATCTTCCAGATCATGTTTATCCATCAGATGGTTGAAAAGGTACATGGCAAATATATAGAGGGCAGGAATGAGCAGCATCGGAAAATTCAAGGTAAGCTCCTGCAGAAGACCGGCTGCATAGCTGATGCTGAAAGCACCGATGGCTACAAAAAGATCGCTCCGGTCCAGAAACTGAAAAACCTGCAAGACTGAGCGCATGAAAAGACGCGCCTTTCGCTGTTTGATGGAATTGAGCTCCTCTACGACACCATCGATAATCCAGTTAGGGGTGGATGCTCCGGCAGTCACTCCGATCCGCTCGTACTTTTCCAGATCGGTTGCAGGTAACTCTTTCGGCACCTCAATATGAAAAGTGGGTTTGGGCAGAGCTGCGATCATACTGGCCAGCCGGACCGTATTGGCGCTGTTTTTCCCTCCCACGATCACCATGGCCTCTACCTGACGGGCTATCTTGATTGCCTCTTCCTGCCGCTCATGGGTGGAAGAGCAAATAGTATGGAAAATTTGTGCCTGAGGAAACCGGTCACGGATTTTTTCCGTGATAGCTTGAAAATCATCGATGCTCTGGGTGGTTTGGGCTACCACACAGAGTTGATCCATGTCGGGCAGTGCATCGACTTCGGACAGGCTGCTGATGACTGTCCCGCTTCTTTTGGCAAATCCCAGAATGCCCGCCACTTCGGCATGGCCCTTGTCACCAATGATAACAATATGATACCCCTTGCGGCTGTGGGATTTGACTATGGACTGCACCTGAGCCACATGGGGGCAGGTGGCATCGCAGAGCTTGAATCCTTTTGTTTTCAACAGCTTTCTGGTCTTTGGGGGGATGCCGTGGGCACGAATGACCAGGGTGCCGACGGGTACCGAGTCCGGGTTGGACAGGGCAGTGATTCCCCGCCTCTCAAGCAGAGCGATTACCTGGGGGTTATGAATAAGCGGCCCAAAGGTATAGATCGGAGGGTCCCCGCGACGGGCAGTATCCAAAAGGATATTCATCGCCCGCTGGACACCTGTGCAAAAACCGGCAGTCTTGGCAATCTTGATTTCCATATCTTATTAATATTACCCTCTTTCACTTCAGGATTCAAGGGTCTTGCGTGTGATATGCCTCCTGTTTGGAAGAAGAGAAAATCTGGTTGACGGAATCTTGTTATTTCAATACAATAAACAGATAAAAAAAGAAAGAGACAAAAATAACCAGGAAAGTTTATCATGCTCGCTTTAAAAAAAATATCAAAACAGTTTGGGGCACAGGTATTGTTTCAGGATACTGACCTGCAGGTCAGCCTGAATGACCGGATCGGGTTGATCGGGCCGAACGGATCAGGCAAGACGACCCTCTTCTCTCTGATTTTGGGAGAGCAGTCACCCGATTCGGGCCAGATCGAGAAAAACAAAAATATGATCATTGGCTGCCTGAAGCAGGAGGTGGTGGAAGATACCTCACGACCCCTTTTGCAGGAGGCGATCGACATTTGCCCCCACCTGAACCGGATCAAGGAGCGAATCGAGCTGTGGCAGGAAGAAGTTGCCGAAGAGACGGATTCTGAAAAAATCCAGGAGTATGTCCAAAAGATAGGGGAATATCAGGCCGAGTTCGAGGCCCGCGGCGGCTATGATCTCGAGTATCAGGCCAAGCGCATCCTGTTTGGGCTGGGATTCCGGGAAAGGGATCTCGATCGGCCTGTCGCGGAATTCAGCGGAGGGTGGCGGATGCGCGTCTCTTTGGCCAAACTGCTCCTTCAGGAACCCGACCTTCTGCTTTTGGACGAACCCACAAACCATCTGGACCTCGATTCGATCATCTGGCTTGAGGAATTCCTGCAAGGATACCAGGGGGCCATGATTCTGATCTCTCATGACCGAAGGTTTCTCAACAATATCGTCAACCGCATCGTGGAGGTCGATCAAAAGGCACTCCGGCTTTACACAGGAACCTATGACGATTTCCTGGTGCAAAAGCAGTCCAGGCAGGAAATTCTGGAAGCCTCTTATAAAAATCAGCAAAAGAAAATCGAGGCCACCGAACGGTTTATCGAAAAATTCCGCTACAAGGCCACGAAGGCCCGTCAGGTGCAAAGCAGGATCAAGTCTTTAGAGAAAATGGAAAAAATCGAACTGGACCAGAAGACAAGCCAGTTCTCGATCGCCTTGCCGCAGGCTCCGCAGTCAGGCAAGGAGGTCCTGCGATTGAAAAATGTGCATAAGCAGTATGGAGATCGGGTGGTCTATCACGGCCTGGATCTGATTTTGACCCGTGGAGACCGGATCGCCCTGGTCGGCCCGAATGGATCGGGAAAATCCACCCTGCTGAAAATCATGGCCGGTGCACTGCAAGTGGACAGCGGTGAAGTGGTGGTGGGCTACAATGTCCAAAGAGCCTATTTTGCCCAGCATCAACTGGAAATCCTGAACCCGGATAACACGGTCCTCGATGAAATAGACTCCTGCCTGGGATTGGATTTCCCCCTTTCTGCCCGCTCTTATCTGGGAGCATTTCTCTTTCGGGGGGATGATGTATTCAAAAAGGTGGCGGTCTTAAGCGGGGGCGAAAAGAGCCGTCTGGTCCTGGCCAAAATGATTGCGCAACGGCCTAATTTCCTCCTTCTGGACGAGCCCACCAACCACCTGGATATCCCCTCCCTGGATTGCCTGCAAGAGGCGCTGAGCCAGTACTCGGGCACCATATGCATGATCTCCCACGATCGTCTGTTCATCAATCACCTGGCCAATAAAATCATTCAGGTTCAAGATGGTGACCTGGAAACTTTTCTGGGCAATTATGATGATTATCTGTACCAGATAGAGCAAAGGAAAGAAAAGTCATCATCCCCTTCCGCCACCGTGGCACTACAGGGCACCGCAAGAGAAGGAAAATCAGCCAGGAGCAAGGAGCAAAAGCGGCTTGAGGCGGAAAAAAGAAACCAGCGGTATAAAAGATTGGGCCCTTTGCGAAAAGAGTCGGAAAAAGTGCAGGCAGAACTGAACCAGGTATTGGAAAAAATGGCCCACATGGACAGACTCTTCGCCGATCCGACTTATTACCGGCAGCCTGAATTTTCAAGGAAACTGTACGAATATAAAGAGCTTGAAGCCAGGAACGAAGAACTCACCAACCGGTGGGCCGAGTTGGAAGAGCAAATCGAAGCCACAGAGCAGGAATTAGCACGGGAGGAGTAACTCTTCAGCCTTCTTTTTCAGCCCGGCAAAGATGGATGCAAGGCGCGCTCTTTGCCGCTCGACCTGTACACGAAGCGAATCCAGATTTTCTCCAGGATAGGGTTGTTTTTGGGCGATACTCAGGCAAAAGTCCATGCCGCCTTCAAGATTGCTCTTGAATTCTTCCAGGGTTTTCATCTCTTTAGGCGTGTAGGTACACTGAGCTACCTGCTGTTCGAAATAGTCCACATACATGATCATTTCATTGGCGAACATATGCGGACGATCGGACGGAACCAGGGAGGGCCCCTTGCCATAAATATGGTCAACCATTTCCTTCAGGGTATAGTACCGGTTAAACCAGGCAATATTAGGGCCGGGGCATATCGCCTGGGGTGCATTCTTTTCACTGGCAATTCCCAGGGCAATGAGGGCTCCGTTTCCGAGGTGGTAACAGATGCAGGTTTTCTCCATAACCTTCGCGCGGCGCTTTTCCCGTTCACTGTCTGAAAGAGCCATGCTGTCAATCTCCTCCAGTTTCAGTTTCTGGTATTGCCTGGAGGCAAGACAGATAGGCTTTTTTGTGAATTCCGTATTGGATACCAGAAAACCCCTCGTGCACAGAGAGCCGGGCTGACCAGCTTTTATCATTTCACGAGTCCAGTTTTCCGAACCCGTCCCATGCACATTATTGAAAGGAACTCCCAGCGGGGACGCATCACTCAGATAGACCTGGGCCTTGCCAGCCTGCCGGAGAAGTTCACGGGTAGAGCTGTCCACACAGGTAGCTTCGGGAACCAGCAAAAAGGGGCTTGCCCACCCCGTCAGATCCGCACCGAAATCTTCCCTGAGTCTGTGCATTTCTCCATTGGTGCCAATTCCTCCCTGCACACTGAGGAGAGGACGGCTGTTCAAAGCCGATTCGGGATATTCCCACCCTTGAGCCCGGTAGTACTTGTAAACGAGCGGATTAAACTCTGCGGCCAGTTGTTCGCGTTTGTCTTTAAAATCTTCAAGCAGGCGGGGAAGCAAATGACCATTCGTGGGAAAGGCATGTCCACCGCAGTTGAGCCCGGACTCGATACGGAATTCATAGATTTCCAGCCCTTTTTTTGCCATGAACCTGCCCTGGATAAGTGCGGAGCGAAAGTCACTCACTTTCAGAATGATCTTCTTTTTGATTTCCCCCATTTTGTCCCGGTAAAAATCGCGGAACCGGGTCAGATAGCTGAACAATCTCTGATTTATTCCAGCCGAAAAAACAATGCTGGATCGGAGACTGCTGTTGGCATACCCTCTCAGAGCGGCTTTGGCATCGGTGAATTCGTCATCGAGGGGACTGCCATTGCCGTTATAGTTGGTACAGTCAAGGGTGACCATGATATTCACATCAATGGAGCCAGCCTGCATTCTCCGCGTCAGATCTTCTGCCAGCAGCGCCTTTTCAGGTCCGGACCGGGAATCGAGAAGCTTTTGATACTCCCTTTTCAAAGGACTGTCATCCGGCAGCAAGTCAAAATATTTACTTTTGTCATTGTTCTCAAAAAAGGGCTGCTTTCTGACAGCATCCATTTTCATCCGGACGATTTCCTGGACGGTCTCAAGATAGGCAGTGATCCTCTTGGCCCTGGCGTCTACTTCATTACTGAGGGTCTTGAGAAAGGGTAACCGGTACTTTTCACAATAGTATTTATTTACCTTTTCGAGCAAAATATCGTCTACCAGAGAAATAACTGAAGAAATGCCCAAAGGAGCCACCATAATGGGTGTATCAACGGAGCTTCCCGTACCCATAACAGGTATATAAAAAGAGTGATAATTGTTTTCCATGAAATTTAAATCTCTTTGCTTTGTATTGTGAGGATAAAAAAGTATTCCGGAAAATGCCCTTTTTTATCCTTTTGGATAGCTGAATCGTTGGTCGCGACCGTTTTATAATAGTCTACAAATTGCCTTGTGCGTAGAAAATATTATATCTCAATTCACCGTTAAAGAAAACCAAAAAGTACGTACTTTTCAGATATTCCCCATTTTTCCACCAGGATCACCTTTTCAATCTCCCTCTTATTCAACCTCTGTCTCACGGGGGGGAGCAGGATTTTTGGGGATGACAATCGTGAATTCGCTCCCCTCATTGGGTTTGCTCCTTACGAGAATCTTTCCCCCGTACATTTCCATCAGGTTGAGAGAAGCAGACAGCCCAAGACCGCTTCCACTCGGGATCGGCTCTCTCTCCCCCCGCTGCTGATAGGATTTTGTCGTAAAATGGGGGGTGAAGATTTTTTTGATGTTTTTAGCCGGGATTCCGCACCCTGTATCCTGGATTTTGATCAGTATGCTGTGCTCATCCTGGGCTGTGCTGATGGTCAGCTTTTTTTCCTGAGAGTCATACATGGCTTCGATAGCATTCTTGATAAGGTTATCCAGGACTTGAGACAGGTGGCTGTAAATCATTTTAACCTTCGGAAGGTCCGCATCGAGCCAGTGCTGGGATTTAATATTATGCTTGAAATATAAATCCGACTGGAAAAAAGTAATTTCATCGGTAATGAGTTCGTTTATATCGATGGGGATAAGATGGTTAAACTGCTCCTTATAGGACTTGGTCAGGATCGTATCGATGATCATGGCAATTTTCTGAGCATTTTTCAGGATTACATTCACTTCGTTGATCCGCTTGTCCAGACCCTCCTGCAAGGATGGACTTTTTTGGACTTCCGGTAACTCCTTGAGGTCCTGAAGCTTGCCGGCCAGATACTCTGCCCTGCTCGACACGACGGCTAAGGGAGTGGAGACGTTGTGAATGATCCCCCGGACCCTGCTGCCGATCGCGGCCTGTTTCTCGGATTGAAGAAGCCTTTGGGTGCGGTCATCCAGAGCCTGCTCCAGCCGGTTGATGTACTGCCTGGTTCTCTTTTTATTTCTGATGCGATCTTCTGCCCTCTTGACCGAAGAGAAAAGCTGCTGGGGCCGGATAGGTTTGGCCAGAAAATCCGCAGCCTGCAGGTGCAGGGCCTCGATGGCCAGATCTGCCCGATCGTAGGCAGTAATCATGATAACCTCTGCATCGGAGTTAATTCGATGTATTTTCTGCAACAATTCCAGCCCATCCATGTCAGGCATCATGATGTCAGCCATCACGATCGGCGGAGACTCCTTCTCAAAGAGCTGTAACCCTTCTTCGGCACTTTGCGCCTTGATTACCTGGTATCCTTTCATGGTCAGCATTTCCCCGAGGGAATGGAGGATAAACCGGTCATCATCGATTAAGAGAACTTTCTTCTGTACTTTTGCTGTCGGACGAATAAGATCCTGGGTACCGAGCATAACTGTTCAAATCACCGAGCTAAGTTAATATTTCAACCAGTATGGATGAAATTATACATCATCCATACATACCTAGTCGGTTTTTTTTCGATTAACCAGGAACGAAAAAGGGAGTTTTTTACACCCGAAATGGTACAGTAAAAGGAAGATGCCGCCCTTGCTTTTCGGCATTCTGCCCGCCGGTTTTTATCTCTCGATAGCAGATCTATATCTTTTCATTCAGGCTGTGCTGGAGGATCTTGTTATAAAGAGTTTTGTAATCGATATTCAGGATCTTGGCTGCCTCGGTCTTGTGTCCATGGGTTTTTTCAATGGTCTTTTGGATCAGTTCCCTTTCCATAACCGATAAAGCGGTCTTGCAGGCTTCGGTCAGACTGAGGGTGTTGCACAGGTCCACACCCAGAAAATGCCGGGGAATCTCTTCTTCATAGATAGCCTTATTGTCGATTTTATATTTTTTGGATTTTAACCAGAGGGTCTTGTAATCAACCTGCAATTTTTTGGCTGCGTTGTACTTTTTCCCTTCTGTCTCACGGAGGGCCTTGATGATGATCCACTTCTCCAATTTTTCTCTCACCTGGTAGGATGCTTCCTGCAGGGTCATGCCGACCGGGAAGACAGCCTGCTCCTTTTTCTTCTCATTGGGCTCTCTGGACCGGAGGCAAAGGTTGTGCTTATTGAGTTTTCCGTAAAGGGTCTTGAGGCCGATACCAAGGAGTTTGCTGGTTTCGTATTTCTTGTATCCGGCTTTGAGAAAGGTCTTTTGGATATAGGCTTTTTCCACTTGCTCGGCGGTGGTTTTCATCACCTTCTTTAAAGATGAATTGACCGGAATATCGATCGATAATTTCATCCAGGCAGAGGTCTTGCTCTTTACCCGATAATTAAGATGTTCGGGCCGGATGGCATCCTTGGCCAGGATTGAAGCTCCATGGATGACACTTTCCAGTTCCCTGATATTCCCGGGCCATTCGTACTGGAGGAGGATTTCTATGGTTTCCGGAGTCAGGCTCTTGCCGGAGGAGCCATTCTTGCCGGCAGAGCGTTCCAGGAAATAGTTGGCTAAAAGGACGATATCCTCTTTCCTTTCCCGTAAGGGCGGAAGGTGGATATTGAACTGGTTGATCCGATAGAAGAGTTCTTCGCGGAATCCGCACTTTTGCATGGCCTCCTGAAGATCAAGGTTGGTGGCCGCAATGATCCGGACATCTACATCGATGAGCTCTTTGCCTCCGATGTACTTGATCTTCTTTTCCTGAATGGCACGCAGGAGCTTTATCTGACTGGAGGGTTGCAGGTTGCCGATCTCATCCAGAAATAAGGTCCCACGGTGCGCCATTTCGAACAAACCGTTTCTTTTTTGATCCGCACTGGTGTAAGCTCCCTTTTCATGCCCGAAGACCTCGCTTTCGAAGAGTGATTCAGGAATGGCTGCGCAATCGATAGGTATGAACGGTCCTTGTTTACGGAGGCTGTTTTCATGGATGGCTCTGGCAATCAGCTCTTTTCCCGTTCCGCTTTCCCCGGTAATCAGGATGGAAATGTCTGAGGGAGCGACCTTTTCGAGATCATGAAAAACCTTCAGCATAGCCGGCGAGGATGTGACGATGTGAGAAAACTTCGGCCTGGCGTAAAATTCTTTCCGCAGTTGGAGAACCTCTTCCCGCAGTGCCTTTTCCTTGAGTGCCTTTCGCAGTTTGTCTTTTGTCTCTTTGAGGTTAAACGGCTTTGAAAAGTAGTCGTGTGCCCCTCCTTTGATCGCAGTCACTGCATCCCTGACATCGGAATAGGCGGTCATGATAAAAACGATAATATCCTCGTCGTATTCCTTGATTCTTTTCAGGGTTTCCAGGCCATCGAGATCAGGCATCCTGACATCCAAAAGAACCAGATCCGGCGGATTGTGGGTAATGAGCTCTAATCCTTTGTTCCCCCGATCGGCTGTTGATACTGCATACCCTTCCGCTCCAAGGATCTGCGAAAGACAATTCAGAATCTCTACCTCATCGTCGATGATGAGAATTTTCTCTTCTTTTGCACTTTTCGTCATGTGAGCCCCTTCTTTAATTAGGTAAAACCAGAACTTACGTTTGTCCTTATAGCTGTAATTAATATATTATATTTATAATAATTTTACAACATAATTGTGGACTGTCTAAAAAAATTTTTTCAAGATAGGCTCTCCATCTCATGACGATTGAGACTGAACTAAAGTGAGGGGTAAAAATCAGGGGAAAAAGACTTCACGGGGAGCTTACCCCGAAAACCTTACTTGCTGATAACACAACAGGACTGAACGACAGGCTTTCGGCAGGTAAGCTTTCCATCTCTCATGTTTTCAATAGCAAAAATCCATTCTTTTGGCTTTGCGTTTTTCTTCACGCTTTTCGATCTCTTCGGCAAAAAGCTCAAGATGCAGGGGGCAGGGGGGAGTATTTTGGCCCGCATACTGGCAATCGAGCTGATTGCACTGCACAAAAAGCTCGTTTGTCGGTTTGCGGCTCAGGGTAGGTTTAACCTTTAAGGCAATCTTGACATCTTCCGATACTACGGTACAGAAATAATCTTTCTTCCGGCGACTTGACATAGGCATTCTCCTTGGAAAAAGTGACGTCCTCTTTGGCGGCCTGCTCACAAACCACCTCCTTAATATTACCAGTGAAATCCGAATTTGTAAAAGGGTCTAAGGATAAAGAAATGGTCTTATGGGGTGAAAACCGGGAGCCAGGAGCTGACATTCCTTTATGGCTTCCCGTATTATTATTTTTTTATCCCTTGATTTTGCGTTATCCTTGATCTATTATTTGTAGTAATAGGATACCTGTAATTTTCGAAGAGAAGAAAATATCTTATTATTCCGATTTAATAATCTAGAAGTCCTTAATAATTTCCCCAGCATTAAGATGGTTGTAATAATTCTGATCTTCTTTCTTTTCATTCTTATTCATAACGAGACAACTCTTACTATCTATCAGGCTCTCACTGAACAGGTGTTTTTTTGCCAGTACGCTTCAATGAGAACCATGGAGAATGGCGATATGAAATAGTGAGGACAATTTTTTCATCATTACTTAAATTTATTAATTATAGGAAAAACAAAGCCAAAAATGGGGGGGAAAGATGAGCACAATCGACCGGTTTTTTTAGCAAAAACCATAAAAATTTCTCGATGGGCTGTAATAACCGGAATCTGACAGAGGACGTCTTAATAAGTGTCAGATGCTCAAGGAAAAATTGCCAGGAGAGATTGGAGCAGTGATTCTTATGGATATTCTCACGAAGACTTACTTGAATGCCACGGTGACAGTTGGCCAAAAAAAACAGATGAGGTCAAAGCTGAACCTGTTTTATCAATGGATGGAAAAAATCAAGCTCGAAGAGGTACAAAAGGCGCTCAGCCGTTTATGTGAATATGATTTGGCAAAGTTTTTAGGAGTAGTGTTCGGAAAAGAACAGAAAAAAATCCTCGTCCCTATTCCCGATATTTTAAAACCATACTATAGCCGGCAAGAGATCTCGATTAACGAAGCCAAGGCCTACCTGGTAAGTTTATACATTTTTAAAACCTGCCTGAACGCTAAAAAGTGCGGGTTAATCGACCCAGACTCCTTACTGGGTGAATCAATATACGCCCTCCTGACAGTCAAGCTGAAAGCAATCATTCCATCTTCCGAGCATGAGTCCATCAGCGATTCTGACAGCCTTGCCGTCCTTCTGGAGCGAACAGCCAGACAGTTCCTGTCAAGACCCACCCCCTATGCCATCTATTTACAACGGGAAGCCAAGCCAACTGAAATTCTTGAGAAAGAGGACCTTTTGGGGCTTTTCATCAATAGCATGAGTTCTCGCTGGGTGACCTATTTCATGTTTTCTCAAGGCTTTTTCGGCGTCTCGATACTCTGTTGTATTCAGTTTATCCTGAACGCCCAGAGATTGGTCCCGCTGCTCAGGTGGTCGATAGGAGGATTCGGGCTTTGTGCCTTTTTCGCTTCAGCGGGATTATTTATTACTTCCGTCATGCATGCCTCGAAAGACCTGGCTGAAATCGACAGGATCAAGAGCGGATATTTAAAATATTTACCCCAGTGGCTGACTCATCAGGCGATCCAAAATGCGGATCAAAAGATCATTCCGCAGTACCTTTTGGCCGAGTATGGGGAAAAAAGGAGCAGGGAAATAGGTAAATGGGAAGAGGAAAGGAAAATGCAGTTTTTCCTCTTTGAGATGCGAAAAAAAATCCACAAGGATAATCCGCTGCTCGATGAAGAACGATTGCTGGAACTCTTACAGCAAGGGTTGGAAAAAGAATATACCTGGCCTGAAATGCAGTCCTTTCTGAAGCAGAACACGCAATCCGAAGTATTGCAGATGATCGATCGTATCATACCGGGAAAGAGAAGCCTGGCTCAAAAGATTCATGAACTGAGAAGAATGATCAGAGGGATGGCCATCCGTATTCCTGAAACGCAAATCCGCCAATTGATTGTCGAGGGGGCTTCTGTGTCTTGCGATAAAAAACAATTTCAGAGCCTCATGGTCAAAAAACTGGAGGAATTGGGCCTGACCAGGAAAGATTCGTTGTCTGACCGCTTTGCCCGGATTTTTATGTTTCTTGATTAATCATGTTTCTTGATGAAAAGAATCGCTGTCACGCGCCTTTTTTAGAAGAAAAAAGCTTGCCCAAAACAGGCAGTCCAGGGTAAAATCAGGAGGAAAAAGAAGAAGGAAACCCAAAATGAAGGAGACAAAGAATGTGCATCCTGCGTCTGGCTCTGGCTCAGATGAATCCGCTGGTGGGAGATCTGGAAGGCAACATGCGGAAAATTTTACGGTACCTTGCCCTGGCCAAAGAAGCGGGCGCGGATCTTTTAACCTTCCCAGAGCTTTGTATTTGCGGCTATCCACCTGAGGATTTACTGCTGAAACCCTCCTTCATTCAGGAAAACCTGAACGTTCTGCATCTGATCACAGATGCCGTGGATTCGTCCCTTGTTGCCTGCGTGGGATTTGCCGACCGGGGACCGGAAGGCAGGATCTATAATGCAGCAGCCCTCCTTCACCAGCAGCACATCAGAGGAATCTATCACAAAATCCACCTGCCCAATTATGGGGTATTCGATGAAAACCGCTACTTTCACCCCGGAGACCGCTGCTGCCTGGTGGAACTGGCCGATATCACCATCGGGATTACGGTCTGCGAGGACCTCTGGTACCCGGATATCATCCGGCAGTTGAGCCTTAAAGGGGCTGATCTGGTCGTCAATATCTCCTCTTCCCCTTATCACCAGGGCAAGATGCACATGCGAGAGCGATTATTCGGAAAACTGGCCAGAGAGAATCAGGTTTTTCTGGCTTACACCAATGTGGTAGGCGGGCAGGATGAGCTGGTTTTTGACGGCCACAGCTTTGTTCTCGATTCCAAAGGCCGCCTCCTGGCACTGGGCAAGTCCTTTCAGGAGGATCTGCTGGTGGTGGACCTGGACGTGGATACGCTGGCTAAAACCCGCAAAAATCAACAGGAGCAGCCCGAGCAGCAGAAGGAAGAGGGAAACTATCCGGTTCAAAGGCTCTTTATACCGCATACGCTCCCTGAAAAGCCCGTCCCCTCGACCCTTCCAAAACCCGTCTATCTTTCCCCCCTGGCCGAAGTCTATCAGGCCCTGCTTTTGGGCACTGCGGACTATGTGCGGAAAAATAACTTTCAAAAAGTGGCCATCGGCTTGAGCGGGGGCGTCGATTCTGCTCTCACCGCAGCTATAGCCGTGGACGCTCTGGGAAGCGAAAACGTGATCGGCGTGATCATGCCTTCACAGTTTTCTTCGAACGAGACGCAAAAAGACGCACAGCGGGTAGCCGATAACCTGCACATCCGGCATCTGTGGCTGCCCATCCAGGACATCCATGCGGCCTATATGCACACCTTAGAGGAAACCTTCAAGGGTCTTCAGTCTGATATTACCGAGGAAAATCTGCAGGCCAGAATCAGGGGGAATCTTTTGATGGCCCTGTCGAATAAATTCGGCTGGCTGGTGATCACTACCGGCAACAAGAGCGAAACCAGCGTGGGGTACTGCACCATTTACGGCGATATGGCCGGAGGGTTTGCCCTCATCAAGGATGTGCCTAAGACCCTGGTCTATCGTCTGGCCCGCTACCGCAACAAAAAAGCAGGCTGTGACCTCATCCCTCAATCGATTCTGGAGCGGCCTCCTACGGCCGAACTTGCTCCCAACCAGAAAGACCAGGACCTGCTCCCTCCCTATCCCCTTTTGGATGCCATTTTGAGGCGCTACATCGAAAAAGACGAGTCGTTATCGGAAATCGTGGCCGCAGGCTATGACCAGGAACTGGTCAAGCGGGTAATCACCATGGTAGACCGGAATGAATATAAGCGCCGCCAGTCACCTCCCGGCATCAAAATCACTCCCAAAGCCTTTGGCAAAGACCGCCGCATGCCCATAACCAACGGCTATTGGCTCAACATGCATCACAACGAACAATAACCGAATCACGAATGCACCTTATCTCCTTACACCACCTCTTAAGGGGGTGCAAGGGACACCTGCCGCAGGGAGATGAAGCTTCCGTCCGGGGAAAGAACAAACCCTTTTACTCTGCTGCTTATGACTGCCACATTGGTCTGGTACCACAAACTGACATAGGGCAGGTCGGAGGCGACCACCTTTTGAATCTTACGGTATATTTCCCTCCGGGCCGTAAGGTCCGTAGTCCTTCGCCCTGCCTCCAGGAGAAGATCGAGGTCTTTATTGATGTACCGGCCCCGGTTGGCCCCTGCGGGCGGCACGCTCAAGGAGTGAAAGAGGTTATAGTAGATGTCCGGATCGGTTATGCCAACCCATTGCAGTGAGTAGAGCTGAAAATTGCCCGATTTGATATCCGAAAAAAAAGTGCCCCATTCGTAGCTTCTGATTTCGAGGCCGATACCTGCCTCGGCCAGGTTTTGCTGAATCACCTCTGCTATCCTTTTGCTCTGCTCGTTCTGAGAGGTTTTAAAAAGCAGGGAAAAGCGCTTTTTAGACCCTTTGGCGCCGTCAGGATCAGGGAATCCGGCCTCATCCAGCAGCCTCTTGGCACTTTCCGGGTCATAGCCATAGGCAGCGACATCCGGCTCATAGGCCCAGTTGCCGGGAGCGAGAACACCCGTAGCGGGCTCGGCCAGACCTTTCAATAACTGCCGGATGATGATCATCCGGTCAATGGCCAGGGCAATGGCTGCCCGCACTTTTTGGTTTTTAAGAACCGGATCTTGCAGATTGAAGCCCAGATAAGTGTAATTGGTTCCCCTCTCTTTGATAATCCTGATTCGGGGATTACCTGTAAGGGTTTCGATTGCGTCCGGGGAAAGAGCGTTTTGTACCAGATCCAGATTTCCCGTTTTCACTTCGAGCAGCCTGATGGTTTCATCGGGGATGATCCGGTAGACAATGCTCTCAAGCTGCGGACGACCCTCGAAGTACTGGCCGAAGGCCTCGAAGGTCAGCGATTCGTCAGGCTCCCACCGGGTGAGTCTGAAAGGACCGCTGCCTACAGGAAGGGAGGCGAGGGTATTGCCCGGTTTCTCGGCGACAGTTTTGGGAATAATGCCGAGGGTCAGATTGGTCAGGAAAGGAGCAAAGACTTCCTTGAGCTTGAATTTCACGGTGTAGGGTGACAGGACCTCGATTGTGGCGATCTTGCTGTAAGACTCCTTGAGCGGGGAAGGGAATCCGGGATCGAGGAGACTTTCGAAGGTATATTGAACGTCCTGGGCTGTCAGGTCCGTGCCGTCATGGAACTTGACACCTTTTCGCAGGAAAAAGACATAGGAGGTATCGTTGGGCATTTCCCACCGCTCGGCCAGATCCCCGACCAGGGTTAAATCGGGAGTTTTTTTTAAAAGCCCGTTGTAAAGGATCGAAATGGCGCGGGCGGAGTAAGCGTCCATAGCCAGGCGGGGGTCGAGGGTAACGGGGCTTCCCTCCATGGCGACCACCAGCGTGCTCCGGCTGCCCTGCCTGCCCCCCGGTCTGCTGCAGGAGGCAAGAGAAAAGAGTATGCCTGCCAGGAGGAAGGCAGAAACAAAAAAAGGCAAGGATACTGCCCCTTTGTTTTTCTCCGTGATATCCTCTGTGCCTCTGTGCCTGTGTGGTTTCTTTGTATTTGTCTTCAGCTTGTTATGCTGTTTCATCATTGTGGAAAGACAACTTTCCCTGCCCGCAGGGTCATGACTGGAGCTCCGGTCAGATTCTGGCCGTGAAAAGGCGTATTCTTCCCCTTGGAGTAAAGCTGAGTGCTATCCACGGTATAATTCTTTTCAGGGTCTACAATGCACACATCCGCAGGAGCCCCCACAGAAAGGGTTCCCCCAGGGATCTTCAGAATACGGGCAGGATGATACGTGAGCCTGGCCACAAGCGTCGCGAGGTCAAGTTTTCCGGTGTGGTAGAGGTTGGTCAGGGAAACGGCGAGCATGGTTTCCAATCCGACCATTCCAAAAGGGGCCCGGTCATATTCCTGCTCTTTCTCGGCCAGAGTATGCGGTGCATGGTCACTGGCAATGACATCGATGGTGCCGTCACGCAGGCCCTCGATCAGGGCTTCCCGGTCGCTTTGGGTGCGCAAGGGGGGGTTGACCTTGGTATTGGTGTCGAAATCCTGAACGATCTCTTCGGTCAGGCTGAAATGGTGGGGCGCAGCCTCTGCGCTCACAGGGGTACCCTCGCTTTTAGCCCGCCGGATCAGGGCCACGCTGATGGCTGTGCTGACATGGGCAATATGAACAGGGCTTTTGATCATCCCGGCCAGAAGAATGTCCCGTGCGACCATAATCACTTCGGCTGCTGCGGGGACGCCTTTTAGGCCGGTTATCATAGAGATATACCCCTCGTTCACCACCCCATCCCCGCTGAGGGAAAGATCCTCGCAATGGGAAATGAGGGGGAGCCCGAAGAGTCCGGCATATTCCAGAGCCCGCCGCATGAGCAGAGCGTTCATGACCGGCCTTCCGTCATCGGAATAGGCGCACACGCCGGCATCGCGAAGCTCGGCCATTTCCGACAGCTCTTCCCCCCGAAGGCCCTTTGAAATGGCGCCAACGGGGTATACATTGACCAGGTCTATTTCTCTGGCCCTATGCAGGATAAATTCCGTCACGGACTTATTGTCATTCACCGGTGTCGTATTCGGCATACAGGCCAGCGAGGTAACGCCTCCGGCTACCGCCGCCCTGCAGCCTGTGGCAATCGTTTCTTTATCTTCCCTGCCCGGCTCGCGAAGATGCACGTGCATGTCCACAAGACCCGGAATCACCAGTTTCCCCTGAGCATCGATCACCCTGTCCCCGTCGGTGGCGGGAATGTTTCTTCCTACTTTTTTGATTTTTCCCTCTTCGATCAAAAGATCAAAAAGGCCATCGATTCCGTTAGCCGGATCGATCATTCTTCCTCCCTGAATGAGGGTTTTCAACTTTCGTCACCTCCTCCGAGAATGAGATAGAGTAAAGCCATGCGAACAGCCAACCCGTTGGTTACCTGGTCGAGAATGAGCGAGAAGGGGGCATCTGCCACCTGCGGGTCGATTTCCACGCCCCGGTTGATGGGGCCGGGGTGCATGATAAGAACGTCCTCACGCGCTCTGGCCAGTTTGGCCAAAGTCAGTCCGTAAAGTCTCGAGTACTCCCTGATCGAGGGGAAATACAGTTTGTTCTGCCTCTCCAGTTGGATCCTCAGAAGGATGATGACATCACATCCCTCGATGCCCCGATCGAGACGATGCTCCACCGTTACTCCCAAGCGCTCGATAAAAGGAGGAATAAGGGTGGGAGGTCCGATGAGCCGTACGTCTGCCCCCATTTTGAGAAGAGCGAAAATATCCGATCGCGCCACCCGGCTGTGGAGGATGTCTCCGACAATAGCTACCTGCAATCCTTCGATCTTCCCCCTATGCTCCCGGATGGTGAGAAGATCCAAAAGTGCCTGCGTCGGGTGCTCATGAGCTCCGTCGCCGGCGTTAATGACGGAGAATTTCGCCTCCTGAGCTAAAAGATGCGGCGCGCCGGGCATGGAATGCCTGATCACGATAATGTCCGGATTCATGGCTTCCAGGGTTTTGGCCATATCTTTCAGGCTCTCTCCTTTGGTCAGGCTGCTGGTTGAAGGAGATATATTGATCGTGTCCGCGCTCAGCCTTTTTCCGGCTATTTCAAATGAAGTCCGGGTTCTGGTGCTGGGCTCGTGGAAAAGATTGATCACGGTCTTCCCGCGAAGCGTGGGGACCTTTTTGATCGGCCTGGTAAGCACTTCCTTGAAGGATTCTGCGGTATCGAGAATAGAGCAGATTTCCTCCCTGTGCAGTTCCTGAATACCTAACAGATTCTTCCTCTTGAACAAGCTTCTTTATCCTTCTTATCCTTCTTATCCTTATTCTGTTGATTTACCATCTGGTCTTTTCAGGGAACGGAAGGAGGAGAACTCCGTCTTCCTCCCCGGTTTCCTCCAGCGTAATTTTGATGGATTCATCCTGCCTGGCATGCACGATCAAGCCGACATAATCGGCACTGATAGGCAGTTCCCTGTGGCCCCTGTCAATCAATACTGCCAGCTTAATGGCTTTCGGCCGGCCAAGGTCGGTCAAAGCGTCCAGAGCTGCCCTGATCGTTCTGCCGGTGTGCAGGACATCGTCTACCAGAACAATACATTTATCATCAATAGAAAAATCTATTTCCGTTTTTTTCAATACCGGTTTATATGAAGAACCGCTCAGATCATCGCGGTAGAGTGTGGGATCAATGGCACCGGTCGGAAGCGAAACACCGGTAAGCTCCTCGATGATGCGGTTGATCCTCCTGGCTAATTCTCCCCCTTTCGATTTAATCCCGATGAGAGCCAGATCGTCTACAGGAGAATGCAGGATCTTTTGGGATATATCCTGAAGGGCATGGTGAATATCTTCCTTGGTCATGATCATTCTTGGCTTCTTTTCCATATGGTTCCTTTTGAGTATTCGCTTGTGCGATTCTATCACGTTTCTTTGCGGATCGAGGAAAAATATTCAATGGTCTTTCGAAGCCCCTCCGGCAGTGAAGTTTTCGGCTGCCAGTGCAGGGCCTTTATAGCTTTTTCGGGGCTGATAACGCTTCTTCTCGGTTCTCCTTTTTTGGCCGGTACGCTGGTTTTCTCCACACGAACCCCGCTTAAGTCGGCAATGTGCTGGAAAAGCTGATTGATCGAGGTTTCGATGCCTGTTCCGATGTTGAAAATATCGCTGCCGGAAAAATCGATGGCTGCCAGGTTAGCGGCAACAGCATCATCGATGAAGATAAAGTCGCGGGTCTGTTCTCCATCGCCGCTCACGGTGGGAGATTTCCCCCCGAGCATATGCTCGGTGATTGTGGCGACCATTCCTGCCTCTGCGAGAGAGTCCTGCCTGGGGCCGTACACACTGGCATAGCGCAGCACGATATAGTCGAGGCCATAGACAGCGTGATAATAGTAGAGGTAACTCTCGGCTGCCAGTTTGGCTGCGCCATAGGGGCTGATCGGCCGGGCAGGATGCGTTTCGTCAGCCGGAAAAGCCTCCTGCTCCCCATAGATGGCACCTGCGGTTGAGGCAAAGATGCATTTTTTCGCTCCATGCGACAGCGCGAGCTTCAAAAGGATAAGGGTGCCAAAGATATTGATGTCCGCATCATGGACCGGGTCTTCTACGGATTTTTGCACGCTGGCCTGGGCAGCATAGTGGCAGAGGATATCCGGCCTCTCTTCCGAAAAGACGGCCTTGAGCCGGCTGTCTCGAATGTCCAGATGATAAAATTTGGCCTTTGGGTTGATAAAAGTTCTTTTCCCTGTTGAAAGGTCATCAACAACAGTTACCTTATAGCCTTTTTCAATGAGACTGTCCGTAACCTGCGAGCCAATGAATCCTGCTCCTCCAGTGACCAAAACTTTCATTCATTCCCCCTGTCATTGGGTTGTGCTGATTTTTGTCCGCATCCATTCCAGTGTCCTGGTCAGTCCTTCTTCCAGACTGTAGCGGGGACTCCATTTTAATAATTGCTGGGCTTTCTGGATATCGGGCTGACGTACCTTGGGATCGTCCACCGGAAGGGGGTGAAAGATGAGTCTGCTTTTTGTTCCGGTGACTTTTCTCAGTATTTCGATAAATTCCAGGATCGTCATCTCACAAGGATTACCGATATTGACCGGCGTCTGGCAGTCTGATAAGAGCAACCGGTAAATTCCTTCAACAAGATCATCGACAAAGCAAAAACTCCGGGTTTGCTTTCCATCGCCGAAAACAGTCATATCCCGCTCCTGAATGGCCTGATACATTAATGTTGGTACCACCCTGCCATCATGAAGACGCATTCTTGGCCCATAGGTATTGAAAATCCGGGCAATTCTCGTACCGACCCCATGATAGCGGTGATACGCCATGGTCAGGGCCTCGGCAAATCTTTTCGCCTCATCGTATACGCCCCTGGGACCAATGGGATTGACATTCCCCCAGTAATCTTCATTTTGGGGATGAACAAGCGGGTCGCCATACACCTCCGAAGTCGAAGCCAGCAAAAACACTGCCTTCTTCTCCTTGGCCAATCCAAGCGCTTTATGCGTACCTAAGGAGCCCACTTTGAGCGTTTGAATGGGAAGCTGCTGATAATCGACCGGGCTGGCCGGACTGGCAAAATGCAGAATGTAGTCTAACGGACCGTCAAGGTAGATGTAGTTCGTTACATCTTGCTTGATAAAGAGAAATTTATCCGAGCGAATATGGGCGATGTTCGAAACATCTCCGGTCAAAAGGTTATCCATGCAGATGACCTCAAAGCCCTTTTGAAGAAAATAATCACAAAGATGGGATCCTAAAAAACCTGCTCCGCCGGTAATCAATACTCTTGACATGGTCACCTCTTTACCTTCTTTTCCCGCTTCCCCTTTTGAAGCTGCTGATGATGATATCGGTAAATAATTTCGCCCGGCTTAACCAGCCCAAGTTCTTCACGGGCTATCCGGGATATGCACTCTGGATCGGAGTGCAGCCTTTGTATCTCCTGACGTAAAAGTTCATTTTCCTCTGTCAACCGAAGGATGTCACTTTTTATGCGATCCCGTTGTTTTCGAAACTGATACATATTCCACAGGCTGTAAGGCCCCTTGAAGGAGGAAAATAATACCAGCCCCGCTACCAGGGCCGGAAGTATCCATTTTCGAAAGCTGGTCACGTATTTTGAAAACATGTCTCATAATTTTTTGCAAGATGCAAAAATAAAAACACAAAAGGCACAGGAACCACAGAAAAAAACATCACTATGGCTATTTATCCATGCAATCTCTGTGCCTTTTGTGTTCAAGATAGTGAGCGCGCCCGTTATGTTCCCGTTAACACGCTTTTAAGACTATGTATCCAAAGGTTATCTGGATCGAAGATTGTAGAAAACATCTATTCCGCGAAAAAGGGCGATGTCTCCCAACTCCTCTTCGATTCGAAGCAATTGATTGTACTTGGCTACCCGGTCGGTCCGGGAAATCGAACCTGTCTTGATCTGGCCGGTATTGCAGGCTACGGCCAGGTCGGCCAGGGTCGTATCTTCGGTCTCTCCCGACCGGTGGGAAACGACGGCCGTATAGTTCGCCCTCTTGGCCATTTCAATGGCCTCCAGCGTTTCGGTAAGCGTCCCGATCTGATTCAGCTTAATCAGAATAGAATTGGCGATGCCGCGTGAAATACCCTCTCTCAGGATAGCGGTGTTGGTTACGAACAGGTCATCTCCCACCAGTTGAATTTTTTTTCCGAGCCGTGCGGAGAGCTTTTCCCATCCGTCCCAATCGTTTTCCGAGAGTCCATCCTCGATCGAGACAATGGGGTACTTCTCGGCCAGTTCCTGATAAAAGTCGATGAGCTCATCACTCGTTTTATTCGGCTTGGCCTGCGCAGCCAGAATATAGGTTCCGTTATGGTAAAGTTCACTGGCTGCCACATCGAGAGCCAGATAGACGTCCTGTCCCGGCTGATAGCCTGCCCTGGCAATGGCTTCCATGATTACCTCAAGGGCCTCCTCATTCGACTTGAGGTCAGGAGCGAACCCTCCCTCATCACCCACGGAGGTAACATACTTTCTGGCCTTTAATACCGCTTTCAGGTTATGGAATACTTCCGAGCCCATTCGTAATGCCTCGGCAAAGCTCTCGGCTCCCGCCGGCATGATCATGAACTCCTGAATATCTACATTATTATCGGCGTGCTTTCCGCCGTTGATGATATTCATCATGGGGACAGGAAGTTCGCGGGCATTCGATCCGCCGATATAGCGGTATAAAGGAAGGTCCAGTTCCACAGCCGCAGCCCTGGCCACAGCCAAAGAAACGCCGAGGATGGCATTGGCACCCAGCTTGGCCTTATTCTCGGTGCCATCCAGCTCGATCAGCCGGTAATCGATGAAACTCTGCTCAGTGGCATCGTATCCAATAACTTCCTGGGCTATGATCTGGTTTACATTGTCAACTGCCTGCCGGACTCCCTTGCCCATGTATCTGCCCTCTTCCTGGTCCCGCAATTCAATTGCTTCCCGCTCACCGGTCGATGCACCCGAAGGGACTGCCGCCCTGCCAAGGGCACCACTTTCAAGAACTACATCAACCTCCACTGTTGGGTTTCCTCTTGAATCGATAATTTCCCTGGCGACGATATCACAGATTTCACTCATGGTATCCCATCCTCCCCGAATTGTTTATGGATTGAAAATCGGTCTTCTGCGGCTTCTTATCTCACCAAAATACATAGCTCCTGACTGCAAAAAATCCTTTTGGCTCAAAATACCATAGGCGGGTTTAAAATTCAATAGAAAAACAGTTTAATGAAGTTTCTCGAAAAGACCTATGGATAAGCTGGGGATAAACTGAAAATCCAGGTGCGGAACATGCTGAAAAATGAGGGAAGACCGAAAAACTGCACTCAATCGGGGCTCTGTTGTTTGCTCATTTTTTCAAGTAGTTATACTAATACCCTGCCAGCAGTCAGGGAGCATTCCAAGGCCCTTTGCGGCCGGGAGGCAGTTATCCACAAACGGATTTTCCAAACGGGCGGATGAACACCGATGAGGTCTGTATGAAAAAAGGGATAATATTCTGTGCGGTTAGGAAGATTTTCCACAATTCATATGGATAAATTGTGGATAAATGCCGGGGGAGCGGGTGGAACTGACTGAGAAATAGGCCCGGATAGCAATTCCGCACCAAATTGATGCTTCTTTATAGGGTAGATATTTCAGTTATTTACCAGATACCTCCCCACCTTAAGGATTCCCCGGAGGAGAGAAAGGGAAGAATAGGAAAGTTATCCACAACAGCGCAGGAAAGATCAGGAATCCAAAAAACCGAGGAAGGATGATCCCGGATTTGGACAAAAGAAACGATTCCGTGCCGAGTTAGACAAACTATCCACAACAGTTCTGGATAAACTGTGGATAAATCGATAACGAGAGGGTGGAAGTTACTGAAAAATTGATGAGGATAGCACCTTTGCCCTGAATTAATGCTGCTGACTTTATTCATTATTTCAACTAGTTATATAAAACCAACCCCTCAGACGGAACCATGCGAAGACCCAGCTATAAGAGGGAAAAAAGTTATCCACAAGGGATACAGGTTACGCGGCGGCTCAATCCGCTGCCGGTTCTTTGGCCTAAAGAGCATAAACTGTGCTACTTGCTTGACAAGG
>JBFMGO010000016.1:0-6626 GCA_040752695.1 bacterium | reverse complement strand
TCAGAATACTATATATTGTGTTATATCCTGAAGCATACACAATATAACCTATACTGAAGGAAGATTAGTGATCTATACCAGATGGTTTATAGTATTTAGCAGGTTAGGAGATGATTGAGGATGAATAACTTTGAAACGACGGATATGGCGCTTTTTGTACGTACCTCCGAAGAAGATTTTCGCAGTTGGGATCGGCAAAAGATTGTCGATGCTCTGGTGCGTGAAACGTATATCGATGAAGATACAGCCATTCGCATCAGCAAGGAAGTGGAGAGTCAGATTATTGCCTCAAACCTCAAAGTCATTACTGCCCCGTTAGTTCGGGAACTGGTGGATGCGAAACTCATCGAGCATGGTCTTGAAAAGGCACGATGGATGCACACTCGCCTTGGGATGCCGCTCTATGACGTTAATCAACTCATCTTACACCCCAACAAGGAAAACGCCAATGTGCCTCACGGCCCTGAGGCCACCAACCTCACCCTGGCCGAGCATATCAAGAAAGAGTATGCGCTTTTGGCTCTCTTTTCGCAGGAAGTGGCCGATGCCCACATGCGGGGTGATATCCACCTGCACGACCTGGGTTTTTGTGATCGTCCCTACTGCTCTGGCCAGTCTCTGGAATATGTCAAAAAATTTGGTCTTAACCTTCCCAATGCGCTTTCCATGGCCAAACCGGCCAAACATCCGGAGGTATTGCTGGCCCATATGGTGAAATTCGCTGCTGCCCTGCAGGGGAATTTCGCCGGTGCCATTGGCTGGGACGCGGTAAATCTCTTTTTCGCCCCATACCTTATAGGGATGTCCGACAGGGATATCCGCCAGTTGGCGCAGATCATGATTTTCGAATTTTCCCAACAGGCCGTGGCCAGGGGCGGCCAGGCGATCTTCAGCGATATCAATATTTACTGGGAAATTCCGGATCATTTTGAAAAGGTTATGGCCATAGGGCCTGGCGGGACTTACACGGGCAAGACCTACGGCGAGTACAGGGAAGAGTCACAAAAATTTGCCTGGGCGCTTTTCGATGTCTACATGGAGGGAGACGGTTCAGGAAGGCCATTTTTCTTTCCCAAGCCGCTGGTGCATATTACGGAAAAATTTTTCCGTACTCCACGGCACGAGGAATTTCTCCATCACATTTGTGAAGTGGCCGGAGAGAAGGGAAACACCTATTTCGTTTTCGACCGGGGAGCTACGGCCAAGATCTCCGAGTGCTGCCGGTTGAGTTTCAAGCTCAAAGCCGAGGATCTTTTAGATGCCAAAGAACCCTGGAAGATGAGGTACTGTGCGCTTCAAAACATTACCCTGAATCTTCCCCGCATCGGTTATGAGGTCAAGGGAGACACATCGAAGCTCTTCGAGCGGCTGACTGACCTGATGGAGCTGGCTGCCGAGGGGCATATGCAAAAGCGGGTATTCATCGAGAAACTGCTGGCCCTGGGAGAAACTGGCCCTCTGTCTCTTTTGACCATGAACCGCGACGGCGAAGCCTACCTGCGCCTTGACCGCGCATCTCATCTGATCGGCATGGTCGGATTGAACGAGCTGGTTAAAGTGCAGACAGGTGAAGAGATGCACGAATCCAAAGATGCTTTCATGATGGGGCTGAAAGTTATTTCCCACCTGAAGCTTCTGTCCGACCGGCTTTCAAAGAAGCACAAGATGCACTTTGTGCTCGAGCAGACTCCGGCGGAAAGCACCAGTTACCGGCTGGCTAAGCTCGATGTCAGGCACTACGGAGCACTGGCCGAGGGCATTGTCCAGGGAGACCTGAAAAGGGGAGAAATCTACTATACGAATTCCAGCTACCTGAATGTGAAAGCTCCTCTCAATCCCATAGAGCGGGTACGGCAGGAGGGCCTGTTCCATCCCCTGATCGAAGCCGGTGCCCTGACCCATATCTGGCTGGGAGAGGTCAAACCTTCCAGCGAATCTTTAGCGAATTTTGTCATCAAGACCTTTCAGAAGACCCTGAACGATCAAATCGCCTTCTCACCGGAATTTACCACCTGTAACAGGTGTAGCCGAACATCCCGGGGATTGAGGGAAACCTGCTCGTATTGCGGATCCCATGAGGTTGACGGAATTACCAGGATTACCGGCTATTTTACCAAGGTTTCCAGTTGGAATAAGGGAAAACGAGGGGAATTGAACGACCGGTTTCGAAACGAACTCTTTTTGCAAAGGGAGAGCCTTAGCCATGAATAAGTTCAAGTTATTTTGGAAAGAAGACTGTCCGAAGTGTCCGGCAGCCAAAAATATTCTGCATCAATTGAAATCCGATGGATACCTCACGATGGAGCACAACCTGGAAACGACTGAAGGTTTAGCCGAGGCTGCCTTTCATGGCGTTCTGTCGACTCCCACCATTATCATGACCGATAATCAGGATAACTCGGTTGCCGAGTGGAGAGGCCAGATTCCCACCCTTGAGGAGGCCAGGCACGCTGCCATGCAGGGCATAAAGCTGCGGCATGAAAATAACTAATCCCTGGCAGGTAGGACAGATCAAGGGGTTTCATGAAACATCTTTTATCGATTGGTATGGTAAGATTTCATCGGTAGTTTTCCTCTCAGGGTGTAATCTTCGGTGTCCTTACTGCCATAATCATACGCTGGTGTTAGCCCCCCATTCCCATCCGACCCTGCCCTGCGAGTGGATCGCCAGCCGCTTGCAGGAATTTGCCGACTGGATCGACGGGATCGTCATTTCGGGGGGGGAGCCCTGCCTTTACCCCCTTTTGCCACAGCTAATCAGGTTCTTTCGCCGGCTGTCATTCCCGGTAAAATTAGATACCAACGGCACCAAGCCGGATGTTTTGGCCGCGCTGATCGAGGAGAATCTCCTTGACTACGTAGCGGTAGATGTAAAGGCTCCCCTGGACGATATCCGCTACAGCCGCTGCGCAGGGGTGCCTTTGCGTGCAGCTTTGGTTCAAAAAAGCCTGTCGGTCCTGGCCCGGTCACAGGTTGAGTATGAGTTGCGGACAACGGTCTGCCCGTCCTTGCTCGGTAAAAGAGACATCCAGGATCTGGCCAGGCAGGTGGAAGGTGTGAAAAGGTTTGTCCTCCAGGGGTTCAATCCGAAGGATACCCTGTCGCCGGACCTGAAAAGTGTGCCGCCCTACAGCCAGGATCAAATGCTCGAGTTTAAGGAGATTCTCAAAGAGTATGTCGAAGAATGCCGGGTAATGGCGGTGTGAATGTTTCTCCCGGTCTTCAGGATATATGCACCAAATTGCATAAATAGGAAAAAAAATGCATATTTTTTCTATCACTCTTCCATTCCGCTTCCACCACCCTGTCATCGCTTTTCCACCACTCTGTCATTCCGATTCCCCTGGCCTGCCCTCATAGGTTCATTCCGGAATATGAAGCCGGGAATCAGAATCCAAAAAGCCTTAGAGAAATATGAAAAAGCCTTAGAGAAATATGAAGGGAAGATACCTGAATCATGCTCGGCATAAGCAAATGCCGGTTCCTCCGTCTCCAGCCAGTGGCATCTATATTGCATCACTTATATATGTTTTAAATCAGGCTGCAATACTGCCACCCGAGTTTTCTCCAGGTTTTTGTGTACTCATTTACTTTTATTGATTATGGATCATTTCACTTGAGAAATGGAATCATAACCGGATGTACGATAGCGTATGGCTCTTCCCAAGGATTGGACTTATCAAGGTCAAGCGACCTTTATATCTTCCTTATGGGCTTTTTCCAGACCTATCCTTCCTATCCTCTTAGGGCTGGGGGTTTGCCTTCTTGCGTCACTCCCCATCCTTCTTAAGCCTGCCCTGGCCCAGGGTCCCGCCTCTGTTATCCGAATAGATTCCATCAAACCCCCGAAAATGACAGGGTCAGGCAGCCAACTGGTCACGGCCAGGGGGGACAATCTCGACCAGATATCGAGGGTCATTCTTACCCAATCCTTTCCTTATATAAAAGGTACGATATCCACGCAGGGAATCATTACAGCCCTTGATTATAAAAGTCCTTATGTCTATGCCATTTCGGATTACTCCCGCATCCTGATCATCGATGTCAGTGACCCGAACCATTTGGAGGCAAGGCAATACCAGGATCAGGAATTCAGCAACTCTCTGCAAGGTATTACGATATCAGATAATTACCTTCTCGTTACCGACCTGTATAAGGGGCTCTGGATCATAGATATTTCCAATCCCGCAAGGCCCAGGCGCACGGGCCGGCTTCCAGATTCCCTGACTTATGGGGTTCTGGTCGGCAAGAGGGAAAACGGGACGGGAGGTGCGTTCCGCAAGGTTTACCTCACCAACTGGAAATCCGGGCTGAAGATATACGACTGGTACGGCGGGGCCAGCTTTACCTTGAAGAAGACATCCCCGGCTCTTGTGTCTCCCTTTAACCTGGATGTCCAGGACCTCACCCACGAGCGGTATATTTACATAGCCAGTAACAATACGGTTGAAATCGTTCAGGAGTCATCGGGGAAGGTAGTAAGGACCCTCGATGAATATTTCCTGACCGACCCCGGTTTGCCCTCTTATTCGCCGAATATCATAGATGTGAAGGTTAAAGATAACTGTATCTATCTGGTCGATAACCGGTATGGCCTCTATGTCGTGGATGTGCAAGTACCCGAATATCCGTTTGTTCTATACCGGCTGCCGCTGCCCGACGGCAGGAAATCGATAACCATCCGGGGGAATTTAGCCATTGTCGCTGCCGGCTCCTCAGGACTGGACATGGTCGATATCTCGCTCCCGTCAAATCCTGTCTTGCGTTACCATATTCCTACGCAGGGAAATGCGGTCTGCACGGCGTTTGAAAATACGGGAGCTCATTATGCCTTTATTGCCAACAGCGGCGCCGGCTTCGCTCTTCTGGACCTTGGGTCCCTTGCAGTTCCCTCATCGATCGGACACCTGCCGATGGGTGGCGATATCTGGGATTTAACGGTGGCCGAAAAAAGGGCTTATATCTCGATGGGAAGGCAGGGTCTGAAAGTGGTCGATGTAAAAAATCCGTGGAACCCCCGCCTCGTTTACACTATAGAGAAGGAGGATATTGGATCTGACACGGTTTTAATTTCCGATTGCTGCCCCTACCGGAATGGATTCTACCTGGTCAATGGGTCCAGTCTTTGCACCTTCAAGTCCTCCGATGGCCTGGGGAAACCTTCACTTATGAAACCCGCCATTTCCTGGAACGATCCGATTCAGTCCCTGTCCATTGAGGACAACTATCTCTATCAGGTCAGTCTCATCCACGGCCTTCGTGTTTTTCAGATAAACTCAGCCATGAATCTTACCCCTCTGGGATCAGTACCTTTAGGCTCCATGCCTCAGGACATCGCGATGAAAGACCGTGTTGCCTACATTGCCAGCGGGGAAGAAGGATTGTGGATCATGAATGTCGAGAACCCGGCAAAACCTTACAAAGTATCCCAAAAGCCTGTTCCTTTTTCTCTTGTCCTGGATGTCAGTGTGAAGGATGGCTACGCGTATCTGGCCGATGGAAGCGGCGGGCTGGCGATCGTAAACGTGGATTCGGCTCACAGGGCAAATCCGGTTATCAGCCGGATCATGGAGTTTGAAAACGAATACCTGGAAGGTTGTTTCGTCCAGGGCGATTTCCTGTACGCAGCGGGAAACTCCTCCGGACTATGGATCATGGATCTATCCACACCTTCATCTCCTGCCGTTCTGGACAATATGCTGACATCCGGCGGAGCCAATATCGTTTTTGCCGACCAGGACTATATCTATGCCGCAAACCGCTTCGGTATGCTCGATATCTACCTCGCTCCCAAAAGCCTCCCCATTGAAGGTGCCGAGCCGACCGGAAGCGGCCTGGCCAGAGATCCGAACTCCATCCAGTTTCTTATCCCGTCCGGACTGCCGCACGGCTTTTACGATTTTCTTTTCCTGAATGCGCAAGGGGAAAAAATCCGCTGGTATCAGGCACTGCAGGTTGAAGATCCCATCCCTCTCCCCTTCAAGGCAGGATTAAACTTCTTTGGCTACCCTGGGGAGGTGCCTGCCGAATACTCCACCTCCTACAACTTGTTGAATGCCCTGAAAGGCAGTGCCTATTCCCTGTATCGAAATGACCCCCGCGAAGTCTGTTACTGGAAATCCCAGACACCGGGCGGCGACATTTTTCCCATGGAGGATGGACGAGGCTATCTGCTTTATGTGTCAAAGGACAGCCTTCTGACGAACCTGTGCGCGGATTATTTCTATCCGATGGATGCACTGCTGCCACAAACAGGCAGTGAATTACAAGAGGGCACGACCTGGATTTCCTTCCCCACCAACGATACCGGCTTTTTTTCTTCCACTGTCTTTGAGAAGCTGAAAGAATCGTCCCCCGACAATGGGAACAGCCTGGCCGGTGTGCAAAGGCTGAATGCCTTTGCCGGAAAATGGGAAACCACCTACGGATTCTTCAACCAGCGCTGCGGCCGCAACTTCCCCATCAGGCGAGGGGAAGGGTATATGATATTTAAAAGGCAGTAAGTACAGGCCACAGGGATTACGCGTCCGGTTGACCTATACCCGTTTAGCGGATATTTTTACGTTAGATGCAGCTCAATACAGGCAGCGGGAACAGGCAAAGAGCTTAATCCCTGAAAGAAGGTA
>JBFMGO010000015.1:0-76021 GCA_040752695.1 bacterium | reverse complement strand
CTTTTTCATCTTGACAACACCTCCTTGAAGGTTTAACCGAAAAAGTTATCTTCCTGGCCAGGAATGGTTTATAAAATTCATAAAATCTCGCTTTCTTTCTTCTTTGATTTTTTATAAGAGCAAGGGATGTGCCGGAGTTGCAAAAGGAAAAACGGCGAACAATGCACGAAGGTAAGTGATTATTTTTATTATTGATAATCTGTACGTCGGACATTTTTCCCTTCCAGATCCCGGCGTTGCGTCCTCTGCCAATTAGCGGACAACACTGCCAGATTTAAGGCAAAGAGATTCAAGCCAAGGGCAAGGAATTCGCGACCGGTTGGAAAGGCCGGCCCCCTCCCCCCCTTGAAAAGGGGCCTGTCCCCTTGAGAAAGAAAAGAGTATTTGAAGCATTCATATTCATTGAACTTTATAGTGGAAGAGAAAATCGATAAAAGAGTATAATACGAAAAGATGCGCTTGATTGCACATCATCATGATTGAACATCACCATACGGTGAGTATTTCGTACGATACGTATTCTCTGTCTCGAACATTCAAAAGGGCGGGAGGCACATTGGTGGCACAGAGAAAGCAGCGATGGGTGTGGGGAAATATCGTCGATGTTATCAGTAAGGATATTTATCCAGGCTGCTTAAAAATTCGTGATGGATATATACAAAAGATTTACCGTCTTGGTAACAGACCTTATTTGGGAAGGTATATTATCCCCGGTTTCATCGATGCACACGTCCATATAGAAAGCTCTCTGCTCGTACCGTCCGAATTTGCAAGAATCGCAGTCAGACACGGGACTATTGCAGCGGTATCCGATCCCCATGAGATTGCCAACGTGCTTGGTGTCGATGGAGTCTATTACATGATCGAGAACGGCAAACAGGTCCCCTTTAAATTCTATTTTGGTGCACCTTGCTGCGTTCCTGCAACTTGCTTTGAAACATCCGGTGCCGTCATCGGTATACCGGAGATGGAAGAGCTGCTTTCGAACGATGATATTCTTTCCATGAGCGAGGTGATGAATTATCCAGGCGTTATTTATAAAGATCCGGACATTTGGGCAAAGATTAACCTGGCTCACAGCCGTGGCAAAATCATTGACGGACATGCCCCTCTTTTGAGGGGTAAGGACTTGCAGACCTACTTCGAGGCTGGAATCACAACGGACCATGAGTCCGTGTCCTTAGACGAGGCTCTTGAAAAGATAGACTGCGGGATGAAAATTCTCATCCGGGAAGGGTCTGCAGCAAAGAACTTCGAGGAACTCGCCGGCCTCATCGATCTGTATCCTGATCTAGTCATGTTCTGCAGCGACGATAAACACCCTGATGACCTCGTCAAAGGGCACATCAATGATCTTGTACGCCGTTCTGTAGAGCGCGGGTTGGATCTCATGAACGTACTCCGGGCTGCCAGCCTCAACCCTGTCAGGCACTATGGCCTTGATATAGGACTTTTACAGCGGGGAGATCCGGCAGACTTCCTGATCGTCAATAACCTGAAAGAGTTCAAGATTATCGCTGCCTTCATCAAGGGTCAGCCCGTCGCCCGGTGCGATAAATCCCTTATAGAGAGCGTTCCTTTTGATACCCCCAATAATTTCGGGGTGACAGAACATATCAGACCCGAAGATTTGGCCGTTCTGGCCGAAGGACCTTGCATCCAGGCTATCGGGGTAATGGATGGGCAGATCGTCACTGACTGCATGAAGGCAGCCACAAAAGAAGTCGAAGGGTACGCAGTACCCGATGTCGAAAATGATGTCCTCAAGATAGCTGTGGTTAATCGTTACTCCAAAGCCTCGCCTACCGTTGGCTTTGTCACCGGATTCGGCCTTGATGAGGGCGCGATTGCAAGTTCGGTTTCCCATGATTCCCACAACCTGGTTGCAGTAGGAACATCCGATAAAGCTATCGCCGATGTGCTCAACCTCATTATCGATAACCGGGGTGGAATGGCGGCTGTCGACGGAAGTGGCAGCCGGATGGTCATCCCTCTGCCAGTAGCAGGTATTATGAGCCATCGGGATGGATTGACCGTGGCGGAACAGTATGCTGCTTTGGATGCGATGTCCAAAAAAATGGGTGCGACTCTTCAGGCACCATACATGACCTTGAGCTTTATGAGCTTACTGGTAATCCCCCATCTCAAGATTGGCGATATCGGCCTTTTTGACGGTGATACTTTTTCTTTCACCGGTCTATTTGTCGAAAAAGAAGCCTAGACGCAAAAAACGTCCGCAAAAAACCGTGCTCAGACTGTCGTTTCCTTTCTTTCGTGTTCAGACTGCCGTTTCCCCTCTTTCCCCGGTGCGGATACGGACAGCATCATTGATATCAGAGATGAATATCTTCCCGTCACCGTGCTGGCCCGTCCTGGCTTCCTTGATGATCGCTTCGATCATTGTCTCGACGTCACTATCTTTAACAATGGCCACAATACGCGTCTTAGGGACCATTTCCATCAGGTAACTCCCGCTCAGTTTCACCTTCGCCAGGCCCTTTTGAGTACCATGTCCTTCCGCTTGTGAGATGGTCATACCGGCGCAGCCTACCTTATCCATTGCCTTGCGCACTGCTTCGCATTTCCCTGGCTGAATGATGATCTCTAACTTTTTCATGGCTGATCTCCTTAGTTCAGGCTTTCAATACGTGATTCATGTTTTCGATACGTGCCGTTTGATACTTTTCATATGTTAAACGGCTTCTCTTGTATTCTCTCAGGCAATATCCCGGCCATCACCTATGCGGCCAGTCATTATCCAAATAGGCGGCAGCCGCATGTTTAACGTGCGGCTGCCATGTAGTGCATTGCCCTATAATTAACCTTTCTGATTTTCGATAACCAAAAAGAGTCAGCATTCTCCGGTCACACGGCGTACACTCCCTTTTCTCCGGTACGGATGCGCATGGCTGCCGATGCTTCCAGTACAAGGATCTTTCCATCGCCGATGTTTCCCGTACGTGCCGATTCACTGATAACTTTCATGGTCCGTTCGACATCCCAATCTTTGACAATAACTTCCAATTTTACTTTTGGCAAAAAACGAATCGTTTCCAGGGTGACAAGATCCCCATTATCCTTCTCGCCCCTCTGACGGCCAAAACCTCGTACATCCATGACGGTCATTCCCATGATCAGATTTTCTCTTCTCAAAGCCGAAACAACGTCGCCAAGCTGTTCTGGGCGGATCAGGCAGGTCACCAGCCGTACGCGATAAGACTTCTGGACGCTGGTCAAGGCAACGTAAAGAAGGCTCACGGCAGCCCATATACCTGCTATGATAAAACAAATCTTTGCCTCAGCTACGGCGTCTGCATTCCCGATGGAATAGAGATAAAGAATCGACACCACCATAAGGACGTTGGCAATGATCCCGAGGGTCGGTATTATGCCATGCTTTATAAAATTAAACTCCTTACGGCCTTTGAACGCTACAATTGTCCAGACGCAGGTCAGGCCGTACAGAATGAACGTGCCAAAGTTCGATGCCAGAGTAATTCCCGTCAATCCCACCACGGACCTTACTCCTATCGCTGCGATCAGTGAAGAAACCCCGACCAGCGCCCAAAGTGCGATGTGGGGTGTACTGAACTTACCATGCAGAAAGCTCAGCATTTCCGGCAGTTCCCCGCTTTCGGCCATACCGCAGGTAACTCGCATGGCCGTATTCATACAACTCAATGTAGTCCCGACGATCGCAATGGCCACGGTAATAGCCATGGTTATCATCAGCCCGAAACCCACACCATGAAGAACATGGTCACCGATAAGTTTGGCAAGATCGCCGATCGGCGCGCTCGAAGCGGCAGCCGCAGCCATACCGGTCACGATCTTTCCATCGGCAACCGCGGTCAATTTTTCGCTGAGCATGCAGCCCGCTGCAAAATACTGGAGAAGATAAGCGAAAACTCCCTGAATAATGAGTGAAAGAATGATCGCCTTCGGAATCGTTTTTTCGGGATTCCTTGTTTCAGCGGCTAAGGCTGTGCAGCTTTCAAATCCGACGAGAATCAAAATCGCCAGCGTGGATTGAATCAACACTCCCTGAAACGAATGGGGACGAATAATATCCCAGGATCCGGCAAAAGTCCATTGGGTTGCGACCTGGGGATTGGTCACCCGGTAGTATATGGCCAGGGCACTGAAAATAACCAGCGTGACAAGCTGGATGACATTAATCAATAACGCGGTCTTCGTCGATCCGCTTACCCCGCGAAACGCGATGTATCCGGCAACAAAGGCAAATGCCACACCGATCACGGTCAATTCCATCGGGGATAGGGTGGCACCCGTAAGCTGCGTGTATATATAGCCGATCAAGGTAGCCATAAAAGCCACCATGACTCCCGGATAAACCCAATAGAAAAGATGAGCTGACCAGGCTGTCAGGAGTTTGGCCAGCCGTGATTGGGACATCGGTGTACTGTGTTTGATGCCCTTGCGATCCTTGAATGCCTTTTCCGCAAAGTAGCAACAGCTCGCGAAACCAGCCTCCGGATAAATCTTGGCGAGTTGCGCGTAGGATAATGCCGTGAGAAAGGCCACGATCAGCGCAAGAACAATCCCTGCCCATATATCACTGGCAACCGAGGCCCCATTGGGCGCTGTTGCGGCAGCCTGCAACTGATACGTAATCCACAAAAAGGCTCCAGGCGCAATCAGTGCCATGGCATTTACCGTAGCACCGAGCAGCCCAAGCGTGGGTTTTATTGTTGGAGCACATGTTTGTACCTGGTTTTCTGCCATAGATAATCTCCTTGTGTTATTTTTCCTGTACATCACCTGATAAATCGGTATTCATATGCAAAACTTAAAAATGACTTTCTCTTTCTACACCTTATTTGAGCAAGGGCCGTGCCGGGTGATGATTATAAAAAATTGATTTGGGAGACTTTATGATAAGTGGTTGTCTTTCTTATCAATACAATTTTTTCAAGACCTTTTGCGCCTCCAGACCCCACCGTTTAAATACATGCCAACGAACTGGCATACTGCCAGAATTCAGGCACTTTCAAGATCCCTAAAAGACAACCGGCTCCCCAAAAACAGAGGAAAATGTCAAGGCACCTGCCATCCTTCGAGCGATATTGCCAGGATTCAGGCACATTCAAAAAGATCCGGTACACTACTCAGTCTTCACGTTTGGGAATACTGGCGATATCCCTGCCAGGAAGCAAGCAGCACGATTTTCATAAATCAAGAGTAACTACTACCCTGTCAACTTTAAAAATAGAATTAATGGTGTAAAAAATCACGATGGAGGAAGCACCGGATGTGATGAAGAGGCATTTCCTGCGCTATCTATGGTTAAGGAAAAGGGGTTAAAGGGGGGATAGAGAGGAGAAAATATAGAGATGAGAGCAGAGTATAAAGAGATAAAACCCCAGAATGGCCAGAAGTGTTGACCGTACAAACTTGAAATTGATCTGAACACATAAAAAGGTCAATCCTAAACTGGTAAGCGCATACTTTACCATGAAAAAACATGAGCAACTCTTATCCAGCAAATAGGCCATGATCGGATTCAGCTCCGGTATATTCAGGCAAAAAACATTGAAAAGGGTAAAATATCCATCGGCAACACACAGAAGCAGGATCACGCATATCGTGAGAAAAAGTTTATGGCTGTATAGATCCACGTAAATCTGCGCATTATCGCTCGCTCTGCGGCTTCCCTTCCTTTGGCCTGACAGTGTGTATTTACTCAAGGCAGGAGTAGCCCCTGACCGCCTGTCTTTACCCATACGGCGGTCGCCGGTTCGACTATTGGAGAAAGATTTCAAAGGTGGCTCCATCAGACTGTATTAAAAGAGAGTTTAAATTTTTCATGAGCAGGAAAAAACCTATCGGCCAGTACTGCATATTTATAGTGTATCGTTTCGGCAATAAACCATCAAGAGGGAAGATTGACATTTTCTCTTTTTTTTCCGGTAACAAGAAGACAGGGAGTCAGATCCCGGCAATTTACAAGAAGTAGCGGATATCCGGTCTTATGCACCCTGGGTCCTGCGGCATGCTGCTTGCAATTCTATCAGGATAATGTCTTTTCAGTGCATTGTTTTTGTACAAATCAGGGAGCGCAGTTTCAGCAGTATGGCCTGAATACTCTCTATACTGTCAACGGAGCGTCTTAGAATGTGTAATTCAGCATCGAGAACCTGTACGGATTTTGCCATTCCTGCCTGTTCTGTTATTGAGCTTTTTCAAAGAGGTAACTCATTGAACACATTTTGTCAGGAAGGGAGCTTTTCAATATTATGATGAAAGGGATAAAGTTCCGTTCGTTTTTCTTCCCTGCACTGATGCCATTGATTGCATTAAGTGCATTGATTGGATTAGCAGCCCTTTTCATTGACTGGCAGGTACCGGCGGCCCTCGCCATTGAATCGCCTCCTTTAGATATGCAATTGCCAATGATGGGGAATGCTCTCAAAACCGCCAGGGGCGATATCCTGCTCGATAACTTTGAATACTGGGATAGTCCTTTGAATCATGGCTGGCATACGGAGGAGCCTTCTTATCCCGTCTTTGGCGGAGGTGTCGGTTACGGGATGCTCAACTGCGTTATCGATTTCGAAGAAGGGAGCAAGGTTTTGGATGTCTATCGGCCGGCATCCGTTTTTTTGCCCTTTGACTCCCAATATATGCCCTATACCATTACCAAATCGACATACTATCCGAATGGGGACTCAATCAGCCCCATAGATGCCAACAATGCCGAACTGAGCTTCAAGGTTCGGGCTCCTATCGCTTTCGACTCTTTTAATACTTTCAGTTTTATCATCTTTGGGACCACGCAAAAAGTGTTTGCCTCCGGTTCAAACGCAGGACAGAATCACTCTTTCCAACTCGTCTTGATCCCCCGTGAATCTCCGAACGGAAATCCCGGCACAGGAATCAACGCTCTTGATCCCAACAGCGTGCGTCTTGAAGTTGATCCGACTATTATGGTCTATCTGGGCAGGCAATTTCAGGATGGAACCTGGCACGCGGTAACCATCGATATTAAAAATGCGGTTGATAAGGCTACAGGCGAGAGCCTCAAGGAGATTTCCGCTATTCAGGTAAGGGGAAATCAATACCGGCTGGATGACATCATCTTTTTCAAAAAATCCCCGTATGAAAATCGTGCACCTTACCTGTTTCGAATCGGGTCTTTCTATCCCCTGCTGTTCGACCAGACAGGCCAATACAGCACACGACTGATTTTTGCCGAAGATCCTGACCTGGGGTTATGGTGTTTCGATCCGAACGGTAAGGCACTTTGCTATGATACGCCAAGAGATCAGGATACCAGAAAACTCACGATGCTCGATGTTCCCGATGAAGTGTACAGGAATTATAAAGATGAAAATCTGCTCTACTATACCGATTCGGAAGGTAAAAGGCACTTTGTCGATGGCAGTAAGGGAGATCCCCTCACCTTCCGCATTACCGTGGGCGGAGCGGGCGCCAATGGAATTGAAGCCTCTTCACTGATCAGCAGAATTCCCCTGACCTATCAGGATCCTACGAGCGGCCTCCAGTTGCCCATACCGGACTTCGGCAATTTCCTCCGGAATTATTACGGCATCAGCGCCTTGCCAAAATGGCGGGTTCCCCTGACCCAATGGCTTGCCGGGGACGATTGTTTAAAAAATCTGCAATATGCCTTACTGAACAGCGGATTTTCCTATCTGCCCAATGTGGTCGTTTTACGTATGCAGGAGCAGGTGCTGGAAGATTTGATCGTCACCTGTGAGGTAACCGACGGGAGGCTTTCGGATATAGAGACCTTCCCCGTTTCCGTAGTGAATTATCCGGTTACCAATCATCCTCCGAGGATCGAGCAGCTTTCCGATCAATGCTTCGAAGTCGGGAAAATCCCCAGCCAAAGGGACCGTATCATGGGGGGATTCACTCTGCCTGGACAGACCGTTCAGATCAGCCAGGCCATGCCTGACCAGGCGATTACCAATGTTTATACCGTAACGGCTACTGACCCCGATCCGGGTGACATATTGATTTACTCAATAACTCTCAACGGATTGCCCTCTTATCAATATGGCCCCTGGATGGAGAATATTATCGACCCCTATAGGGGCGTCATCTCCTTTAATCCGCAGTTCGAGGGAGTTTTTCAATGTGTTGTCACTGTCCGCGACTCAAGAGGATTGTCAGCAATGGGATCGTTTAATATATTCTGCATAAATTCAGGGTCCTGGCTCAATCATCCGCCTATTATCCTTGAAACCATCCAATCCCCGCAACAGTGCCGGGCTGGCGAACTTTTTACCCTCTCCGAACTCCGGATGTTCGATCCGGACGGGCAAAAACTTTTTTATTCCTGCAACATCGGAGCAGTCAGCGATAATGGCGTCTTCACTTTCCAAACCCAATTCCCCGGCCAGTATTCGGTTCAGATCACCGGCTATGACAGCCTGGGCGGTTACGTGATTCAAAGCTTTGTACTGGATGTCACTCCCTGGTGGAGCTTCTAATCAATCTTTCTCAAAGGCACTCATCACTTCCCTTAAAGGGGTATCAATTACTCCCCCTTTTGTAAAGGGGGCGGGGGGGGATTTTTAACTGATTATGCCCCACCCGCACCCATAAACACTGATTAAAAATCTATAGTCCTTCCTGGCCAGCCTCTTCCCAATACGTCTCCTTTTTGGCCAGATTCCATCTTGACCATAAGAGCAGAATGCCGCATACGATACTCAGCCATCCGGCCAGCATTGATCCCAATACATGAGGGCTTAAATGCATGTTACTGAGCTCTCGCGCCACGAACGTATATAACTGGATGCCAAGAAGGATATTCCACGGCAGAGTAATACCGAGCGATACCGTAAGGGTTGTCGCAATCGCCCTGGCAGAAACGAGCTTGCTCATGACAGCGGTAGCTGCCACATAGGATGCGGATGCACTTAAGGTGCTGAGAATGGCCACATTCCCTATGCTCATACCGAAAAGCGTACCAGCCAATCCTCCTAGAATTCCACCAAAGAGAGCCATGAGAATGCCGAAGCCAATTAACTTCACCCCGCCATCCCGGAGTTGAGTGATATGGCCCCCTGCGTGCTGGCCCATATCAAAGAGAAAGTAGGCCAATACAGCTTCGAATGGAGCGACAATGAGAAAATCAAGTCTATGGACCAGACGCGGACCTAAGACATAACCCATAACGAGTGTACCAAGCAGAAGGAGTATATCCCGATCACCCAGAGTATCCTTGATGGACTTGAATCCACCACCGAGCATAACCGCACCTGCTAATATGGACGGCACTTCCATCAGGGCCAGCCAGGCCGCTGTGGATGAAGCAAAGGGAATACCTCTGCTGTTGAGAAATGCCTGCGCCGCGGCAAATGTTCCAACGCTTACCGAACCAAAATGCGCCGCCAGGCTGATACTTGTCTCCCGATCAGTGATCTGGAGACACATTAAGGCCAGCATGGTCACGACGAAAAGCGTCATGGCCAGGCCAATACTGATCATGCCCGGAACAGCCAGACTGGCCAACCCTTCATGAGCAACCTCAGCCCCTCCAACCAGACCGATGTGGATGAGCAAATAGGCCACGACGAATATATGTAGTTTATTTCTGATAAAATTCCAATTATTTATAAGCTGAGGTGTGTTGGATTTAGAATTGTAAAAATGATTGATGGTCAACTGAAGTAGAACACCAAGTGCAAAACTTCCAACTAAAACAATAAGAATAAACATAAAAAATCCCCTTTAGCCACAAAATAGTTTTATGCCTTTGTATAAATTATAATTTTTTATGTGAATTTTTTATATAATATATATTAGGAATTACAAATACTTCTCCCCCCACTCTATCTCTCGATAGAGAGCGGAAATATACATAAAATATAGGTCAATATCCCTCTATACTTTATTTATAACCGGGAGTAGTATAAGAATAAGTTAAACCTTTTTACTGATAGGCATCATAGACTTGATAGGGATGATGGGTAGGTATTATTGGCAGGTAGACAAAGGTATGATACAGATCCTGATTTATAAAAAGAAATTTCATTCTGTCCACAATGAGTTGTGGCATCTTATACCCTCCTATGGCTGATTACAAAAGTGATTAGTTGACAGAAACTAAAAATAGAACTCGTATTTTGTCTCGATACTTTGCATTTCTAATTCAAGACTGATTTAAGCATTGTAATTTTAGCCAATTAGTTTACAAAAAAATTTATCCAAAGTCAACAAAAAAATGATCTAAATTCATGCTATAAGAAGAAAGCATTATGTCCACTCTCCAGCCTCGGCTCCTGTTTCCCATCTCCTGTTTTTATTCTTTCCTTATTCTATCGGATGATTTATCATCAATAGGCTACGCCAGATACTTGCAAGTTACTCCGAATGTCTTGCGGGTGCTTTGAAATCGCAGCATGCGTATGACTTGACAACATCGAACTAAACCAATAGCAGTTATGTATACTCATTTCACTTTTTCTCAAGGAGAATAGATCATGGGCAATCATCTTCCAGTCATAAATGTCATCCAAAGAAGAAAATCCGGAAGGGTAAAACTTCTCATATGCCAGCAGACATTGGTGTTTTTTTTACCCTTCACCCCTCTCATTCTTTCCTGCTCCCTGATGGTATCCCTCACGCTGTGCCTCAGCTTCGTCGGCGGATGCAGGGGGACATCAAAAGCCTCTATCGATGGGAAAAGAGCCTTTTTACATGTTGAAAAACTGGCAGGCTTTGGCCCCCACCCTTCAGGTTCCAGGGCCATTGGAGAAGTTCAGCAGTACATCCAGAACCACATGATCCAGGTCGGGTTACAGGTAGTGGAAAAAGGCTTCGTTGCCGCTACTCCTCTTGGCAACGTCCCGATGAAGAACATCCTGGGAGTACTGCCGGGAAAGAGAGAGGAAATTATTATGCTGGCAACCCATTACGAGACCAAATTCTTTACTGAGTTCGAGTTTACCGGAGCAAACGATGGCTGCTCCGGGACAGGCTTGTTATTAGAACTGGCTACTGCACTCTCAAAGGTACGGAACGACCTCGAGTGTACGATCTGGTTTGTGTTTTTTGACGGGGAGGAAGCCTTTGTTCAGTGGTCTCCTTCTGACAGTCTTTACGGCAGCAGGTATCTAGCCAGTGAATTGCAGGCTGAAGGGGTACTCCAAAGGGTCCGGTCATTCATACTTTTGGATATGGTCGGGGATAAGGACCTTACCATCTGCCGGGAGGATTTCTCAACCAGATGGCTTCAGGATGTGCTCTGGTCAGTGGCTTCGGAGATGAATTACCAAAGATATTTCCAGGAATGCAATAAACAGGTTATGGATGATCATTGGCCGTTTCTTCAATTGGGAATATCGGCTATAGACATTATCGACTTTCAATACGGCGGATCCGAATCTCCCGGTTTGTACTGGCATACTGCTCAGGACACCCTGGACAAGATCAGTGCTGACAGCCTGCAAAGTGTAGGGGAAGTAGTGTATCACGGCGTATTTCGAATCCAGAAGGAGCTGTTTGGCACGGCAAAATAAGAAAAGGGGATAAGGTTATTAAAATAATAATCTTATCCCCTTATGTATCACATCATAGTTGACAGTGAAAAAATTAGAACAGACCCAATCCTCCCAAACCCATCAGTCCAAGGCCAGGGTAGCCATTAGCCAAAGCTGCTATGCTGAGGGGATCGAAAGCTCCAAGGCCGGTCAGCCCAAGGCCAAAACCAAAGGGATCGAAGCCAAGCCCCGTATTCATGCCCGCAGGAGGAATCGTCAACCCCAGTGGAGGATACATAGTGGGCGAAAGCAGTCCGGCGGTCTGAAGGCCAAGATTCATTCCACGACCGGTGCCGTACCCATAACCACCGAGATATTGTTGACCATAGCCAGCACCAGCAGCAGCATATTGCTGGCCATAGCCGGGTGATACTCCACCGGTTGCCGGGTAATACCCCGCGCCTGTGCCTGTGGTTGGATAATATCCAGTACCTGTGGTCGGGTAGTATCCCGTACCTGTAGTTGGATAATACCCTGTACCTGTTGTCGGATAATATCCTGTGCCTGTGGTCGGGTAGTACCCCGTACCCGTACTCGTGGTTGGGTAGTACCCAGTACCCATAGTCGGATAGTATCCTGTGCCTGTGGTCGGATAATATCCCGTGCCAGTGGTCGGATAATATCCCGTGCCAGTGGTGGTCGGGTAATATCCTGTTGTAGTCGGATAACCTGTAGTCGTAGAACCCGTAGTAGGAACAAGATATTGCTGTCCGGTGCGTGGATCGACATAGGTTGCGTAGCCGGTCGTCGTCGGATAGCCAGTAGTTGGATAGCCAGTAGTCGGATAGGTCGTTGGATAGCCAGTAGTCGGATAATAGCCGTAGGGATAATAACCAGTGGTCGGATAACCGCTTGTTCCATAACCATAGGGAAGTCCTGTGGCCGGATCGATCTGATAGGTGGTACCGGTAGTCACGCTAGCCACTTTTTTGGTCAAACGCAGGTAAGTATCCTGGAAATCGATCGTTGCCGTATCCGATAAATCTCCGTCATCAGATTTGAAATCGGAAACATCCGACCAACTGCTGAAATCAGAATCATCGATTTCCCAGACAGGGGAACCCAAACCGTTTGCCAGGCCGAAGTAATAAAGGTAAATGTCATCACCGTAAATACGGATTTTATCAATCTTGGCCCGTGAATTTCCGGGAGTATAGAAATGGGTTCCTCCCAGGATAAAGAAATTGCTCATGAGAGTGTTAAAGCTTGCCTCGAATGTCTGGATGCTTGGATTGGTATTATAGTAGCTGGTTCCGATGTTATTGACATATGATGAAGACGACACCGTATAGGGATTGCTGTCATCTTTCGTTGAGAAAGTTACCGTAAATTTATTACCGTCATCATCAATCATGGTAACCACTACGTCATAAGCCAGCTTGGCTTTGGCTTCCCATCGAATGTATTGCGCATTTTGGGCAGACTCGTCTATATTATCAAACTCAATATACGTGTCGGTAGTAGCAGCCAGAATCTGGTTGGCTGTAAAAAATAAAGCGGTAAAAAGAAAAAGGACCATTCCCAACGCCTTCAAAAACCATATTTTTTTCATTAAGTTCCCTCCTCAATAAATATCCTCATTGGGATATGTCGCACGCTGTTACGCTCGGTGAAGATTCATTACGAATTATTATGCAGGACAAAAGACCCCTATATGTTCACCTCCTCTTCAAAAGTACCAGGCACTTTTATGGCTTCTCATTCCTGGAAATAAAAAAACAAGAAAAATCACTTGTTATCACCCGTCTTAAGGTTATAAAAAGACTATAAAAAGACTTTGCAATATATATGCCTGCTTTTCTTCCTGAAAAGGAGAACATACTATCCTTATACCTAAACAAGACGGAGATAAGAGATTTGCATTATGGCATCTTTTTCAAAATGATAAAGAGGTGTGCTCATCACGGAAAAAAGAAGGTTGGGGAAAAAAGTATGCAAGATATTTCATGGTCCAGACAGCATTTTTTTTGCCATTGTAATTCAATATGTTATGAACTATGAAATCATATTCACATCTTGTAAATACTTGCATGTAAGGAGAGGAAAAAATGCAAGATAAAAAACGGTTACGGTCTTTCTACCGAAAAGATGCTGATTATCCTTGACAAATGAAAGGCTTTTGGTTATTCTAATTATTTTGAAAAAGGAAGTAATTTTTTGTAAAAAGAAATAAAAGTAGATCCATCTGAATGTAAATATATGTTCGGGAGGTATGTTCAATGTTGAAAATCCCTCCATCCCTCTTGAAAAAAGGGAGGGAATGGAAAGGGTGGCGGTTTTTGGCTTAATAAGGGTCCCTTTTGGCTGCCTGATTTCACAAAGAAGGCTCTTAAGCCATAGGGTCCTTACAAGGGGATTCTGTGGCTTTTTGCTTTTTAGACCTTAGTCATCCCAGCGCATAATTTTTACAGTATAATTTTTTCCTTTTTGTTCTTTTGGGGCGGACTGAAAAGTAACCTTTTCAAATCAATTGAAGATACGTGAGGATATATGTATTACCCAGACAAAGGAACATTTCAAAAAATAGCCCAAAGGGGTAATTTAATCCCTGTCTATCGGGAGATCTGTGCTGATATGGACACCCCTGTCTCAGCTTTCAAAAAAATCGACAGCGGCAAGTCTTTCCTTCTCGAAAGTGTGGATGGTGGTGAAAAAATCGCCCGATACTCTTTCCTGGGCTCTGATCCGATGGTAGTTATCCTGGGCCGTAAAGGTCAAGTGGAAATTCAGGAAAAGTCTCATCCAAGCACTGTGATTTCCACGGAAAATCCCCTGAAAGTATTAAAAGAGCAGATGGCCAGATTTCGAACCGCACCAGTGGCCGGGCTGCCGCGATTCTTTGGAGGAGCGGTTGGATATATCGGTTATGACCATGTCCGCAGCTTTGAGCCCATACCGGAGGAAAATCCGGACGAATTGAATGTGCCGGAATTCTTATTTTTTATTACCGACACTCTTCTCATCTTTGACCATATGGCCCATACGATCAAAATAATTTCCAATGCCTTTATCGAGGATTCGGTTGATCGGGCCTATGAGCAGGCTATTGAAAAGATTAATCAGCTCTATAAAAAACTGCAATCCCCGGCAGCGGCTACATTCCAGATCCTTGATGGCGATGTCATGAATCGAACGCACCCATCGACCGATACCGTCCTGGGACAGCTCAATATCTCCTCGAATTACACACAGGCCGATTTTGAACAATGCGTAAAAACCGCAAAGGAATATATCGCGGCAGGAGATATTTTTCAAGTCGTCCTCTCCCAGCGGTTATCCACCGGGATTTCCTGTAATTCTTTTGACCTCTACCGGGCGCTTCGGCTTTTAAACCCATCACCTTATATGTATTACCTACAGCATGAAGACTTCAGGATCGTAGGAGCGTCTCCGGAACTCCTTGTCCGGGTCGAGGATGGCGTCGTAGAAGAACGTCCCATCGCCGGCACCCGGAAACGGGGCACTACGGAGGAGGAAGACCGGTTTTTGGCTGAAAACCTTCTGGCAGACCCCAAAGAGCGTGCGGAACATATTATGCTAGTAGATCTGGGAAGAAATGACATGGGCCGCGTCTGTCGGCCCGGTACCGTTCACGTGACCGAACTGATGGTGATTGAAAGATATTCTCACGTTATGCATATTGTCTCTAATGTCAAAGGAATACTGAGGGATGACAAGGACTGCTATGACGCGCTTACCGCATGCTTCCCTGCAGGGACCGTATCCGGGGCACCCAAGGTGCGGGCCATGCAGATTATCGAAGAGCTTGAGCCGGTCAAAAGAGGTCCCTACGCCGGAGCGGTTGGTTATTTCGGCTTTTCCGGGAATATGGATACCTGTATTACTATTCGCACGATCGTTATCAAGGGAAGCACCGCTTATATACAGGCTGGCGCTGGAATCGTAGCTGATTCCGACCCTCAATTGGAATATCAGGAAACGTTAAACAAAGCAAGGGCCTTGATTGAGGCTATTAGAAAGGTAAACAGTGATTCGTCCGAATGTTCTCATGATCGATAATTATGATTCTTTCACCTATAATATTGTTCAATACCTGGGAGAATTAGGGGCAGAAGTTCTGGTATTCCGCAATGATGATCTTACGCTGGAGCACATTATGGAGCTCGCTCTCGACAAGATCGTCATCTCACCCGGGCCCTGTACGCCACGTGAAGCAGGAATTTCGAATGAAGTAATCAAGGAGTTAGGCCCCTCCATCCCGACCCTTGGCGTTTGCCTTGGACATCAATGCATTGCCCATTGTTTTGGTGGTGAAGTGGTAAGAGCCGACCGGCTGATGCACGGGAAAACCTCGATGATTTATCACGATGGACAAAAATTGTTCAGAGGGTTGAGTAACCCTTTTATCGCCACCCGCTATCATTCCCTGATCGTTAAGAGTGACACTCTTCCCCCATGCCTTCAGATTACTGCCCGTACCGAAGAAGGAGAAATCATGGGAATCCGGCACAGGGATCTCCCCATTGAAGGAGTTCAGTTCCATCCGGAGTCTATTTTGACCAAGGAAGGAAAACTGCTTTTGAAAAACTTTCTGGAAATGTAAGAACCAGAAAATGTAAGAAATAGGAGGAACATACCGCTATGCTCAAGGAGGCTATTGCTCAGGTTGTAGCAGGAGGAGATCTGTCCCGTCAGGAAGCGACCGAAGTGATGAGACAGATCATGGAAGGCATGGCTACTGATGCTCAGATCGCCTGCTTTATTACCGCCTTGCGTATGAAGGGGGAAACCGTAGAGGAAATCACCGGGTTCACTCAGGTCATGCGGGAGAAAGTCGAAAGGGTAACAGTGGATTCACCGGTGCTGGATACCTGCGGAACCGGCGGAGACGGTGCCCACACCTTTAATATTTCCACTGCGGCAGCTCTTGTGGCCGCAGGGGCGGGCGCTGTCGTTGCCAAGCATGGAAACCGGTCGGTCTCCAGTAAATGCGGCAGTGCGGATTGCCTGTCTGCCCTCGGAATCGATCTTACGGCCGAACCGCCCGTTGTGGAGAAATGTCTTAAGGAAGCAGGAATAGGCTTTTTCTTTGCCCCGATCTGGCATAAGTCCATGCGATATGCGATTGGACCCAGAAAAGAAATTGGCATTCGGACAGTCTTTAATATCCTCGGCCCAATGACCAACCCGGCAGGGGCTCAATGCCAATTGCTGGGGGTCTACGACGTAGCGCTGGTCAAACCGCTGGCCAATGTACTCAAAAATCTGGGAAGCACCCGGGCCATGGTGGTTCACGGGCTCGATGGTTTTGATGAGATCACTACCACCACCCGTACCTGGGTATCGGAACTGAAAGATGGTCAGGTCGTCGATTACGAGCTGAATCCCGAAGATTTTGGAATCCCGCTGGCCAAAAAAGAGGACCTTACCGGCGGGACTGCCGAAGAAAACGCCAGACTGATACTGGACATCCTGGGAGGGAAAAAAGGCCCGGCCAGGGACATCGTTCTGCTCAATGCCGGAGCCGCTCTCTATGTCTATGGAAAAGCCGAAAATCTGGCCGAAAGCATCAAACTGGCTGCCCAGTCCATCGACACCGGCGCAGCCCTGGCCAAACTGGATTCCTTGCGGCAATGTATCCAGGGGAAAAATGAAAGCAATGCTTGACGAAATCCTGGCCCATAAAAGGAGTGAAGTAGCCCGAAAAAAACTCTCGGTTCCTCTTCGGGAACTGGAGGAAAAATCCAAAGCTTCGCCTCCAGCCCGAGACTTCCAAAAAGCACTGAAGGGGTCAAATGAACAGGATGAGATATCCATCATTGCCGAAATCAAGAAGGCATCACCTTCCCGGGGAGTCATCCGGAAGGACTTCGATCCCCTCTCCATAGCCGAGTGTTACCAGCAAAATGGTGCAGCAGCTATTTCCATCCTGACTGACCGGAAATTCTTTCAGGGAGATCTGGCCTACCTTCAAATGGTCCGGGACATTACCTCCATCCCCCTGCTGCGGAAAGACTTTATCATAGATGCCTATCAGATCTATGAGGCGAAAGTGGCCGGAGCGGACGCTCTTTTACTGATTGCGGCAGCTTTGTCTAGGGCCGAGCTTTCCGATTTTCTCGCCCTTTCTTCGAGTCTTGGCCTCCATGTTCTTCTGGAAGTTCATAATCAGGAAGAACTGGAAAAAGCTCTCATGACCGAAGCGCCGATCATCGGAATCAATAACCGTGACCTGAAAACCTTCCAGGTGGACCTGTCGGTCACTGGCCGGCTTGCCCCCCTCATCCCCCACGATCGCGTTATCGTAAGTGAAAGCGGTATCCACCATGCGCAAGACCTGCATTTTTTGAAGTCCTTGGGGGTACATGCCGTCCTGGTCGGTGAAGCTTTCATGGCCAAAGAGGATATCGGCCGGGCAATTCAGGAACTAAGGGGCCGTCCATGAGTAACGTGGAGTAACGTGCCTACTTTCTTTGAGGGAATTATGATGATGATGATTAAAGAATCACCAGGAAAACCGAAAACCAGGGTGAAGATTTGCGGGATCACCCGGTCAGAAGACGCGTTCAAGGCGGCGGAGTTAGGTGCCGATGCGGTCGGGTTTATCTTTGCTGAAAGCCCCCGAAAGGTTACCCCTGAAGCGGCCCGGCAGATTATCGAGTTGCTCCCCCCCTGGGTGAGCCGGGTAGGAGTGTTTGTCGATGAGGACATTCGGCTTGTGCGTGAAATCCTTGATTATTGCTCGCTGGATTACCTTCAGTTTCACGGCCACGAGACCCCGGAGTATTGCCGCAAGTTTCCTCGCAGGGGTATCAAGGCCTTTCGGATTCAAAAAGAAAGCGATCTTGCCAGCCTTGCGGATTATTCGCTTCCCGTTTATTTACTGGACACCTTTACCGTGGACAGAATGGGGGGCACTGGCCAGACATTCGACTGGAGATTGGCCATATCGGCTAAACGCTATGGACGGATTATCCTTTCAGGAGGGCTGAATCCGGTCAATGTAGCCCAGGCCATTCAGTTTGTCCGACCCTGGGGAGTGGATGCGAGCAGCGGCCTTGAGATCTGCCCCGGCCAGAAGGATCACTCGAAACTCTCCTCGTTCTTCAACGCTGTTTCTTCAGCCTCATCGACCGAAGAGACGGAGCCGTCATCATCACCAATCACAAAGGGCTGAAGGGATTGTTCTCCCTGTTCGTTTCTCAGGAGGATCTGAATTTTCCTCTCCGATTCCTCCAGCTTTTTCGTGCAGGCTTGAGTAAGCTTGATCCCCTCGTCAAATATCTTCAGGGATTCGTCCAGGCCTAAAGACCCCTCCTCCAACTGGCGGACAATCTGCTCTAACCGCTCCAGGGCTTCCTCGAATTTAAATTTCGCCATTATTTTTTACCTCGCAAATAATTTCTCCGCAAAACAGCTTAATATTTACTAAATCTCTGGGACCAAGGCTCTTTGAGTCAGTGATAATGGTAAGATCCGGTAATTTTCGACAGATGCCATACCCTCGCTTCAATACTGCCAGTGGACTTAAGGAGTCGAGTTTTGCCGCTGCGGTGCAAAGGCGCGCTTTTCGATTTTCCAGATACTTCTCCTGCCGCCGATAGAGCTCTTGCCCAAGGAGCCCTACCCTCTCCTGCCAGGCGCGGATACGGGCCAGGGGAGTGAACCGATAAAAGGTATCCATGGTGTGCTGTGCCTGCCCTCTGGCCAATGAAAGTTTGTGCCCAAGGGATTTTCGCAAACGCAATTCCAGAGTATCCACTGTCTGCTGATGCCCTTGAAAAAACCGGTCCAGGGAACGGGGCGATACCAAGGTCTGGCTGTAGCGCTGAACGCGGCTTGTATAAAGATCTACCTTGTGCCGCAGAATGCGGTGCATCTTTTTTTGAACAGCCTCGATGCGATCGAGAAGATCTTTTTTATTTTTGACAACCAGTTCAGCAGCCGCAGAAGGAGTAGGGGCTCTTAAGTCAGCCACGAAATCGGCAATCGTAAAATCGATCTCATGCCCTACCGCGGAGATAATCGGAATGCGGGATTCAAAAATGGCTCTGGCCACGACTTCCTCGTTAAAGGCCCACAGGTCTTCGATGGAGCCTCCTCCACGGCCGACGATAAGGACATCGATGTCCGGCCATTCGTTAAACTCGCGGACAGCCCGGGCAATTTCCCCTGGGGCTTCCTCACCCTGGACCCGCACCGGGTAAATAACGATCGAAACGGTGGAAAACCGGCGGCGGATAACCTGTAAAATGTCCCGGATGGCCGCTCCGGTCGGAGAGGTGACAATACCGATGGTTTGCGGATAAAGGGGTATCGGCTTTTTCGCCTCGGGAGCAAAGAGCCCTTCGGCCTGGAGCTTTGCCTTGAGCTGCTCGAATGCAGCCTGGAGCGCTCCGGCCCCTCGCACTTCCATCCGCTCTACGACAATCTGATATTCGCCCCGGGCATCGTAAACCGTAATTCTGCCTCGCACTAAAACCTTCATGCCATCCTGGGGCCGGAAGGTAAAAGAGCGGCATTGGTAGCGGAAGGCGACGGCCCGTATCTGGCTGGCTGAATCCTTTAAAATGAAATATATATGGCCGGAAAAAGGGGCCTTCAGATTGGAGATTTCTCCCTCGATCCAGACATCGCCAAATTCTGATTCCAGATTATTTCTGATACGGGAAGTAATTTGAGAAATTGAATAGATCTTAACCTGCGTGGGCATGTGCCCCATTCTAAAGGAGTCTCTTTCAGATTGTCAAGGAGAGAATTTATCCCTTGCTAAAAAAGTTCTTAGCCATTATAATACAATCGCTAAGTAATGGAAAATTTGTTTATTATGCACTGAATTATCTTCAGTCAATAATACTAATATTGTGACTCGGTCAATAATACCAAATATTGACATGGAAAAAGGTCCTCTTAATGATGATTTCTCTCGCGGAAATGAAAATTAATACGATCGGTGTTATCAGACAGTTGGGTGAAGGAGCTCAATTTCAGGCCAAAATGAATTCTTTGAATTTCCGGATCGGGAAACGAATAAAAAAAATCGGCAAATCGATCCTGAACAGCCCGGTAGTGGTTGAAGTTGATAATACTCTGGTAGCTATCGGGATGGGTATGGCCCGGAAAATTTTCCTGGAGGTGGTGGATGAAGATCCTGCTCATGGGCAACCCGAATGTAGGTAAGAGCGTTATTTTTTCCCGCCTTACCGGTGCCCATGTGGTATCTTCCAACTATCCCGGTACTACGGTAGGATTCACGAAAGGGCGAATATGGATCGAAGGAAATGAAGCCGAAATAATCGACGTTCCCGGCATTTACCGCCTCGAGCCCCTGTCCAGGGCGGATGAAGTGGCGGTAAAGATGCTGGCTGAGGGAGACATTATCATCAATGTCGTGGACGCCACCAACCTGGAGCGAAGCCTCTACCTCACCATGCAGTTGATGGAGCGGGGCATCCCCATGGTTCTGGCTCTGAATATGTGGGACGATGTCAAACACAAGGGGATCAATCTTGACCTTGAAAAATTGAGAGAGTTTTTGCAGGTCCCGATTATTCCGACAGTTGCCGTGGCTGGAGAAGGCATTAAGGAACTGGTGGCCCATATCAGCCAGGCCAGGGCTCCTCACGTTCGTCAGCACTCCGATGAAGAGCGATGGGTCGATATCGGGAAAATCATCATGGATGTCCAGCTTATCACCCATCGCCACCATACCTTCTTAGAGAAAATTAGCGATGCCAGCCTCATGCCCCATACCGGAATTCCTCTTGCCATCCTGATCTTACTCCTCTGTTTTGCCATCATTCGATTTCTGGGAGAATCACTGATCCATTACGTTATGGACCCTTTTTTCTACCGGGTTTATGGCCCCTGGATTATCAGGCTGGTAAAAATCGCCTTCCCTTCAGGGATGATGTACAATATTCTGATCGGGAATTCGACCAACTTTATCGAATCTCTGGGGCTTCTAACCACAGGGCTTTATGTGCCCCTTGGAATGGTGCTTCCCTATATTTTCTCTTTTTACCTTATTCTTGGCATTCTGGAGGATGTGGGATACCTTCCGCGGCTGGCGGTTCTGGCCGATACCATCATGCACCGGGTAGGGTTGCACGGCTTTGCCATCATCTCGATTGTCCTGGGCCTTGGATGCAATGTTCCCGGCGCCCTATCTACCCGTGTTTTGGAAACGCGGAGAGAAAAATTCATCGCCTCGACCCTTTTGTGCATCTCGGTGCCCTGCATGGCCCAGAGTGCCATGATTATCGGTCTGGTCGGAAGGTACGGACTTGTTTATGTCTTTTTGGTCTATGGGATATTAATGGCCATCGGCATCGTGACCGGCACAATCCTGGACAAGGTCCTCAAAGGCGGAAGCCCCGAAATCTTCATGGAAATTCCCTCTTACCATGTGCCGCACCTCGGTGCTCTCATTAAAAAACTGAGGGTGCGGGTATTCGAATTTTTAGACGAGGCCGTGCCCCTGGTGCTGCTCGGCATTTTTATCATTAATGTTTTGAATGCCATCGGTGTCATGAAATTCATCAGCCTTGTGGCTGCACCGGTAGCGACAAAGGTTTGGGGCCTTCCTCAGGAGGTCGTGCCAGCCATGATCATCGGATTCTTGAGAAAAGATGTGGCCGTGGGAATGCTGGAGCCTTTGCACCTCTCCGTAAAACAGTTAGTCACTGCTTCGACCATACTGACGGTTTACTTTCCCTGTGTGGCCACGTTCTTTATCCTGCTCAAGGAACTGGGATTGAAAGATATGATCAAAGCCTCGCTCATCATGGTAGCTGTGGCTATAACCATTGGCGGAATGATCAATTTTCTCTGGTGGTAGAAAAATCGTAAGAAGGACAGGAGACAAAGCAATCCCCCAATCTTTCGCGACAGTAGATTACCTTAAAGGTTTAACGCCTCCTTTGCGGCCAAGGCTGAAAGCAATTCGATAAACGTCGGGCATTTGAATACGATTGTTTGAAAGAAACTGAATGATACCCAGCGTTTCCAAATCTCTCAGAACACCCTTAGCGCCTTCATCGATATGCTGAGGTGGCAGCTTAACAATATCGCCCGCTTCTATTCCACTTCTCAATTCATCAATAACACGTTCATCTTTCCAGAGGGTAATAATATCGCTTACCGCGCAGGGAACAGTAATTTTATTCCGCAAAGGGGATATGACTTTCGCTATCCAGGGATAATCCTCATGAATTTCATTAACACGAATACGGGAAGCTTCCTTGACACCAGCCTGGATAGCCTTATAATCAAGGGGATATTTCCAATCCTTGAGTACATCCTGCCGGGAGGCGAGGCGCAGGGCAGCGCAGAAACTGCGGGGGCTCACCTGGTTTCTCCCATCCATCAGGTGATTAGGAAGCCAGGTGTAAGGATACCCTCGCTTGTGGCCGCTGGTTCCTTTTGCCATAGCCGGACCTGCGATAGCGTGAAATACTTCTTTCTGAAGGCTCTCATCGGTGCGCAAATCACCTGGAAGCACCCAAGCGATGTTATCTGCGGCACGGTTCCAGGATAAACCAAATTCGCTGTGGCAATGATTTCTGAACGTATCTCCCCCTGGTTCTGCGTTTCCCAGGCACTGGAATACCAGGGCGTAAAAATCGGCACGATGCCAGACAAGCTCGGTCTTGCCAGCCAGCAGCTTGGAAGAGTCAGGGAACGCCAGGATATCTCTATCTTCAAGCATATCGGGACGTACAAATATTTTCAGACGAATGTTCCGATACCCCCGAAAGTCAAGCGCCACTTGAAATAGGGATCGTGCAAGAGGTCTGATAGCAGCCCAATCGTCAGCGAGCCGATCAAGTGCATCGAAAAGGATCAGTCTGACTTTGTTTTGTTGTGTAAGTTCCTCATTTTTCTTATAGAGCAAATTATCAAGTTCTTCTGGATGTTCTTTCCCCCATCGTACTCTCTCCTGCCAGTTTATGCTTTGTTGAGGAAATGGAGCAGGTAATTGTATATGAGCAGCAATAATAGCCCGCCATATGTGCCTCGCATCGAATTCATTCGCTAGTCCTGCAATGGTATCCTTACCAGGATACATGGCAGGAGAGGGACTGCCCCCGAAACCTTGTGAGGGTATAATATTATTGTCGATTTTCGCCTTCGGAAAAGCCGAAGCAACAAACAGCCGGTGTGATTCCGAATTGAGTGCAGCCCACCAGAAGCTTTTTCCTGCGCCCCTAATCCCCTCGACAATCGGATTTGCAGGATCCAATGCAAGCGCGTGGCCTGGCGGAACATAAGTAAACTGGGCTGCCTGTTGCGGTGTTGAGTCTGCCTGGTCAGTATCGGGCAACGCATCCTGCAATGCCTGTCTTGTTTCTTCTCTTGGGAAAGGATTTTTCATAGGTATTCTTCCTCAATGAGTAATTCCGCACCGGACAAAAAATCACCGTAGGCCGCCTCAATATCGGCATGGGTAAGAATTTTTTCGGATAAGAGATTCACACTGAACTCCTGAAAACGAGCATTCCACTTGATACGGAGCGGGTAATGGGGAGCTTCAGGATCACCTATATCGAAGTTGAAGACATCAGGACTCAGGCTATCACTGCCAGGTGGAATTTCATCATAAAGAGTTGAGGAAAAAAGGTCATAGGAATGTTCCAGGAAACTGCGGGCGTGCGATTCCTGATTCGTCTCCGGGAAAAGGGTCCCGACAATTTTTAGGTGTTCCCTTACTTTTATTGCAATAGCGGGATAAAACTGCCAATGGGAGAATAACAGGCGATATCCCTGCCACGTCTGAGCCGAATTGACAGCAAAAAGAAAGGTTTTTGTTCCAAGGCCGACAACACTCACAGCAGCAAGATCATGCAGTCCGGCTCGGCTGTCAATTAGAATAACATCTGGTTTTACCTGTTCTTCAAGGGCTTTTACAAGCCTGACCATACGTTCTGGAAAGCGCTCTATGCCTCCCTCCTTGCCGGGTATATCCGCGTATACGCGGGAAAGTTTGGCAAGGTAGGCGGGTTCATTCATTCCTGATGCTGCCGCGACGTGAATTTTGCCCGTTACCCCTTCCGCCTGCGATAGGGGACAGATCGACATCATGGCCGGAAGTATTTCATTCCCCTGCCCAATCGCGTCTTCAACAAACCAATCTACGATGCCGAATTCTGCCATGCGATCGGGTGGCAGCATCAACCCGGACAAACCGGGAGATTCGAGATCAAAGTCAATAAGGAGAACGTCTTTTCCTTTCTTTGCCAGGTGATAAGCCAGAATAGCCATAGCCGTTGATCGACCGACGCCGCCCTTAAGTCCATAGAAAACCAGCCGCGATGTCCCACCAATCCGGGTAATGTCCGAAGAAGCAAGGCGAGTCCAATCTTGGCCAGTAATTGGCCGGTCGAGAATTCTAATCGTATTTCCAGTTTCCGGAACCTGATAATCGAGGATATCGGCACTCTTGAATATACTATCAGGATCGAAAAAATCATCTCTTGAGAGAACTTTTTTACCTTCGTGTTCTCCATAAGATCCGAGATTACTCCATTCTTTAACAATTGCTTCCTCGTATTCCCGAATATCCTTACCTTCTCGATCAAAGGCCAGGCGAATACGTCCGTAAATGTCGCGAATAATGAGTGGAGCTTCTTTGAATGATAGCTTTGACAAGATGTCTGCCGTATTTTTTAATATATCATTGAAAAAAATAATCTTTTTTCTCATACGATCACCCCGTCAGCCAGTGCCTGATCGAGCATTTTTATAACTTCCTTTGCGGCTTCATGCCAATTATTATGTGAACCCGGAATAGAAGATTCCTCGTGATACCGATGGCTTGTATGCCAATTTGAGAATGCCATAAGCTTGGGCATCATTTGTACGTACTGGAAATATGCTGGGCTGCCTGGGAAGGTTTGCACATTGTTTATGAGAACATTGATATGTGTTTTGTATTTAAAAGGTTTCTTTTCAATAATATCCCCGGTTGTTTTATCAACCTGCAACCCATAAGAAACCAATAATGCCTTTATGCCACATTCTGCGGCAAATCCGAAGAGATGCCCGGCATTAGGAATTCGACTATTTGTTAAAAGCAGTTCTGCATCATGGTAATGCCGTTTGCTGGCACCAGAGAAATCAACGACTTTGGCCATTCTGGGCTCCAAGGTATCACAAAAACTTCTGTCAAGGTGATCAACTACAAGTTCTTATAAAAGCCAATACCTTCAGATAAATATATTAAAAGATCTCGTAGCCGCTTATTTTCCCATCCATTACCTCTATATCCGCCTCCGCTCCGCTGCGGGTTTGCTTATCCGAGATGACGTTCACCTCATATGGTATCACGATCTTGCCCCTCACTGCATTGATAGGCCGGATTTTGTCCAGCCTGAGGGCAGGCGAGTATTCCAGTGTGTCTTTTTTGGCCTCATATTGAGGGAAGTTCACCCAAAAGGGGTCTGTCTGCTCACATTTCCCCTTAATGGCTATGAGCACCTTGTCCAAAATTTCGCTTCTGAACTTTGCAGGTTCAGCTCCCTGAGCGGAGCCTCTTCCGGCCAAGTCGCTGCTCAAAAGGTCTGACAGCTTCGAATACTTTTCGGCCAGCAGATATTTCCAGAAATTTTCACAGACCCCTATCGCATCAGTATATCGGGATTCCTCGGCATCATCAATAACGATGAACCCATAGGCATAACCAGCCGTATTCTGTCCAAAATGCAAGGCATAATAGCCTTGCCTCAAAACAGGATCGAAAATGATCTCATACATATTGGGTTTCATTTTATACCCAGGGGCAATATGAAAGGGAATGGTGTCCCCTTCCATATATACCTCTTTCGATTCCGACCACTCCAGGCGGGTCAGCATCAATGCATCGACATTACTCCCATCACTCTTTGCATAGATCAGCCGTGATCCCTGCTTTACAATCGCAGCAGGATCAAGGCCGGTGAAATCAAGCACACTGCCCACACGGCACTTTTGGATTTCCAATCCGCCCTGTGTCCACAGCCCCAGGTATTTGGGAGTAAAATCAGACGCAGATTGAAAAACCGAGGCTTTTTTTTGAAAAAAATAGCCTATGATATTTCCATGGGTAAGAAAGTCCGCTACCTCATACAGGGTGATGAGCACTGCTAAGAGTGCAACAATTGTTATTCCCTTTTTCATCTTTTTATCTCGAAGGAGTTAATACGAGCATAACTCCAGTTGGTTGAAGAAGAAGGGGATTTCACAGGCTGCCGACTCCGGCGAGTCTGATCCATGCACGACATTTCGTTCTACGTTTTCCGCCAGAGTGCTGCGGATCGTTCCCGGCTTGGCATCTTTCGGGTTGGTTGCTCCCATAATCTCCCGAACGCGGCTGATGGCGTTTTCCCCTTCCAGAACTGCCGCCAGAATTGGGGCAGAGGACATGAAATCGGTCAAAGAATCATAGAAGGGCCGCTCACGATGGACAAAATAGAACTTTTTGGCATCATCTTTACTGAGGTACACCATCCTGGCTGCGACAATCTTCAATCCTTTTTCTTCAAAGTGGGTCAAGACCTTCCCGACAGAACCCTTGATTACGCCATCAGGCTTAACCATAATAAGTGTTTTTTCCATTGCTCCTCCATGCTATGAGAGTTTCATATATTAATTAATGATAAATGACAACCGCCCCTTTTATTTCAGATGCTGCCCTGGAAGAATGGACGAATTTTTCAGCACCTGAATCATTCCCCTTACCGATTCGGCAGACCGCTCGAAGGCTGTTTTTTCCGAAGGATCCAGTTCCAGTTCCACGATCTTTTCAAGCCCATGGGAGCCCAGGCGTATCGGAACCCCAAGATAAATGTCTCTCTGCCCGTATTCACCCTGAAGATAAGCTGCACAGGGAAGAATTTTCTTTCTGTCATGCAGAATGCACCGCAGCATTTCCACGATAGCCGCTGCCGGAGCGATATAGGCGCTGCCGGTTTGAAGGAGCTTGACGATCCTGGCTCCGCCGTGTATGGTCTGGCTGATCAAATCCTCGATTGCATCGTGGGAAAGCACCGATGGCAGGGGTTGACCGTAGATGGTGGAATGTCGCGGCAGGGGCACCATTAAATCTCCATGCATGCCAATGGCCAGGGCGAATATCTGGCTTGTCGATACATTGGTTTTCCGGGCGATCGCGGCTGCGAACCGGCCGCTGTCCAAAACTCCCCCCATTCCCAGCACCCTGTGCGATGGAATCTGGCTCACCTTTTGCACAAGATAGGTCATAGCGTCCATGGGGTTGGTAACATTGATAATGATGGCGTCGGGAGCGGAGGCAGCTACTTTTTCTGCAATACCGCGGATGATTTCACCATTGACCTTTACCAGATCATCCCGGCTCATGCCGGGCTTGCGGGCAAGACCGGCAGTGATCACCACCACCCTGGAGCCGGCTATTTGAGAAATGTCGGTCGTTCCCGTAATGGTGGTGTCACGCTGGAGAACGGCGAGAGACTGCTCGATATCCAGGGCCTTACCCTGAGCAAGTCCTTCAACGATATCGACCAGTACCACCTCGCCAAGTTCCTGCAAACTGCACAGATAAGCCGTAGTGGCACCTACATGCCCGGCACCGATGATGGCAATTTTCTCTTTCTGCATATTTCCCTCACTCTTTTTGACTCTTTCCATTAGCGGGTCTTAATGGGTTTCACGATAACGATGCAAGGACCTGGATTACTGCCTCAGCCACATCAGAGGTGGATGCCGCCTTTTGCATATCCAGATCGGGTAATAAATCATAGGTTACCCTCTCTCCTTTTCGAATCACGGCGGCAATAGCCTTTTCCAGCCGGTCCGCAGCATCCAGCTCTTTCAGGTAGCGCAGCATCAAAACCCCCGAAAGCATCATGGCCATGGGGTTGACCTTGTTCATGCCTTTATATTTTGGTGCGCTGCCGTGTGTAGGCTCGAAAACAGCCACTCCATCCCCGATATTGGCCCCTGGCGACAGACCCAGTCCGCCGACGAGTCCTGCTCCAAGGTCGGAGATGATATCCCCATAGAGGTTAGGCAAAACGAGCACATCATACAGGTGCGGCTTCTGGACCAGTTGCATACAGATGTTATCCACAATGCGGTCTTCCGCTTCGATGTCCGGATAATGCTCCGCCACCTGGCGGCCAACCTTTAGGAAAAGTCCATCCGAGTACTTAAGAATATTGGCCTTATGGATAATGGTCACTTTCCGGCGATTGTTTTCCCGTGCATACAAAAAGGCATAATGCACGATTCTCTCCGTGGCCCTGACCGAAATATTTTTAAGGCTGATTCCCGAATCTTCACTGATACTGAGCCCTTTAGCCTGATTGACAAGCTGGATAAGCTTAAGGGTATCCGGGCTGCCCTGTTCAAACTCGATCCCTGCATATAAATCCTCGGTATTTTCCCGGACAATGACCAGATCGATATCCTGATATTTGGACCGGACACCGGGGTAGGTCTTGCAGGGGCGCAAGCACGCATATAAATTCAACTCCTTGCGAAGGGCAACGTTTACACTGCGAAAACCGCTCCCGACCGGAGTCGTGATCGGTCCTTTGATGGCCACCTTATTCCTGCGGATGGATTCCAAAACCTCATTCGGCAGCGGTGTGCCGTATCGGTCCATCACCTCGGCTCCGGCATGGACGACTTCCCAATCGAAAGAAACCCCGGTCGCTTCCAGGACCATCCTGGTAGCCTGGCTGATCTCCGGGCCAATGCCATCTCCGGGAATCAGGGTAATTTTGTGACTCATAACAAGACTTCCTCTCTTTTTCTTCAGGTTATTGATGCAAACAGTATGTCAATTCCGTAAAGGATTTGCCTGCCGGGCTAAGCTTCGCTTGCGCTCGACTTTCGTTTTTGCCAGTGGACAAGCTTGCTTCCTACGATGCTGATTTCATACAAAATGACTAATGGAATAGCCATGAGAAACTGGGAGAATATATCCGGAGGCGTAAGAATCGCGGAGACAATAAAAATGACGAGAATAGCCCATTTATGATTTCTGGTCAGCATGTCCGGTGTAAGCAGACCAACTTTGGTAAGGAATAAAACGACAAATGGCAACTCGAAAATAACCCCGTTGATTAATACGGTCAGGCCATAAAAATCGAGATATTCACTTATTTTGATTTTTGCCGACACCAATTCAGGCGAAACCTTATAAGTCAGTAAAAATCGCATGCCATACGGCACGATAACCAGAGAACCAAAGATCAGGCCGATGATAAAAAATACCGAGGTAAAGATGATAACGGGAAAAGTGTATTGTTTTTCCCTTTGATGGAGTCCAGGCGCGATAAACGCCCAGATCTGATAAAAAATGAGGGGAGCTGAAAGAGCTATGGCAACGAAAAACGACATCTTTACATGTGCGTAAAAAACTTCCGTAGGAGAGGTGAAGATAAATTCGCACGCACTATCCTGAAGAGGGCCTTTGATAAAGGCCAGGATATATTCTGAGAAGGTATAGACTATGGCAAAAAAAACCGCCACTACAATGAGGACAATAATCAGCCGATGACGAATCTCAGCCAGGTGCTGCGTAACGGGAAGTTTATCATCAAAGGATATCTTCTGGTTTTTCAGCATCCTCGGGTTTATCTCCTTTCTCATCGGTTGGTTTCACAGGCGCATAGTGATTTACTGACTCAACTCCATGTACGTGTCCAACTCCATGTACGTGCTCACCAGCGTCTCCTGGCTCACCAGGATTTCCTGCCGCCGGCTCTGAAGATCTGCCTTCAGTCTGTACACCCTCCGTTTTATTCTCTGCTTGACTGTCCGTCTCCTTAATTACCTGACTGCTTTGGATATCCACCAGTTTGCGTTTCTCCTCCTCAATATGCATTTCCTTCGATACGGAATATTTCAGATCATCGGCGGCCTTTCTGAATTCCGCAAGACCCCTGCCCAGTACTCTGGCTAACTCCGGCAGTTTGTTTGGCCCGATAATGATCAGGGCTACCACAAGGATAATAAGAAGCTCTCCGGTCCCTATGCCAAACATCTTCTTTTCCTCCTTCAATCCAGGGTATTTTCCCTACACCCCAAGGATGTCAAGGTACGCATTCTTTGTCTATTAAGATGATCTTTTAGTCGAGATCATCTTATTTGAAAGTCCAGGTGGTTGTCAAGCCCTGCTTCAATTTTTCCGAATCTTCCCTCTTCCCAGAGAGAATATCCCTTAAAAGCCTGCCTCAAGGCAGATTTTCGGCATATGGTCAGTCTTTTCCCTCTGGATATTTATAAATCGGAAGGAAAGGGCGATGTTATCAGTATTATTTTTGTACCTGGATCAGCCCTAACTCGATCTTTGCATATTCATATTCGGAAATGAAATTTATCTGGTCATTAATCGCTTTTTCTAAATGTTGGATAGCCTCTTTGCTCTTGTTCTGAAACAGATAATTCATCCCGATGTAATAACTGGCCTGGCATGCAATAATGGGGTTTTTGATGGACAACAGATCCTTCTCAGGGTATTTTCCCAAGAGATACTCTAAAAGGTGGGCGATATCTTTGTAAGACGAATCGGCCAGAAGGGGATCGCTCTGAAAGACAGCAAGGCCCTTCTTGATAACCTCTTGTGCCTTGGCATGTTCCTTGGTCTTCATAAGTGTAATATAAAGAAATAAATAACTATAAAGATTAGTCCTGTTCAAATCTATAGCCTGTTGAAACTGCTCGACAGCTTTACTCCACTCACCGTTGAGCTCGTACGCCTTGCCAAGTTTCTGGCGGAGTGCAACGCTCTCCTTATTGAGAGCCAGTCCTTTCGCATAGGCACGTATAGCATCAGGAAACACCTTCTTGTCGGACAGATAGCTGTCTCCCAGGTTTTGGTAAGCATTACCATCATTTGGATCTATCTCGAGGACCTTTTTGAGCTCGCTGATTCCCTCATCGTACTTGCCCTTTTGCCGATAGGCCCACCAGAGGTTAAAACGAGCAATTTTTAATTTCGGATCCCTTCCGATTGCCTTTTTCAATTCCTGCACGGCAGTATCAAAATCTTTCTTTTGAATATAGCTCATGCCGATATTCACATAGGCCAGGGATAAGTTAGGATCAAATTCCAATGCCTTGCGGTATTCAAGGATAGCCAGATCTGCTTTATCAGATCGGGAATATTCCACGCCTTTTTGAAAATGCTCCTTTGCCTGGGCGGAATCATCCTTCGAAGAGGGAGCACTCTTCTCTTTGGTATTCTCTTTAGGTGGCTTCTTCTCTAAATCAGAAGTGATCTTTGCCGCTGCACTATGAACAACGAACAGAATTATTATTGCGGAAAGGAAGCCTCTCATCATTATGGCGACTATTTTTTTCATAACCTTCCTTATGCTGGGGGCATGATAAATGACATGAATTTGTAGGTCAGATGTATTTATATAACATAATGACAAAATGTTGCAGAAAAGTCAATGATGAAAAAATGAACTCCATCCTGAACACGCCGTTGCAATCAAAGCATTCAGAAGAGAACTCTTGTCCTGCTCTTTGGGTAGCTCCCTCTCAAGGTGAGGGCCGAGTAATAAACAGAAAAAGAAAGAAATCTGGAAGAGAAACCTGAACAGGTTAACGTAAGAACGGAGGTTGAGGAAATGAGGAATCGGGAAAATAAAAATGTGCTCAAAAGTTCGGCTAGTGAGATGGCTTTTCGTAAGCCATGCCATAAAGGGATTTTTTATCGGGCATCATAGGAACTTTCCGGCCGGACAAAAGCGGCCTGTGATGCCCGAATAGGTAAGGAGTACATACCATGGCTGACACAACAAAGAGCAAAGATATCTTAAGAAAACAGGAAAGGTACGTATCTCTCTCTCCGGACTGCACTATCCGCCTTTTGGAGAGACCTCATCTCTATAATATCCAGAAAGACGTACTTTATGAAATCGATAATGCAGCCTTTGCATTTTTAATTCAATGCGATGGAAGTCGAAGGATCGATCAGCTCAAGCCAGAGCCCGAATTTTTTCGTTTTTGCCTGCAAGAAGGAATCCTGAAACTGCACCCGGAGCTGCGGACCGACGCTCAGCCCAGGCCCATGGAGCCTGTACTTTTGTTTTCTCCATCCTTACGCTATCTGGACCTTAAGATCACTTCAAGACGAAGCTTCCAGTCCAGCCACTGCAACCTTGATGTACCCCGGCTACAGGACCTGTCACCGGCTGATATCCAAACATTATTGATCGAATTTTATCACCTCCAGGGCCTTAAGGTAATCATTTCCGGTCAGCCGCTGCTCCACCCCGATAGAGAACAAATCCTGGAACTTATGAGCAGCATGAAGCTTCGAAAGATAATCCAGATCATCGACACGCCGGTCACTTTAGAGGTGCTTCGTCTTCTCAAGGGGATTCAGGAAGTACGAATCAGCCTGGATGGCCTGAAAAAGGGGCATGAACGCCTCCGGGGGGAAGGAACCTTCGAGCAGGCTCTCGATTCTATTGGTCTGTGCCGCAGTGAGGGGTTCGTGGTCTCCGTGGCTACGACTCTTCACCAGGATAATCTTGATGAAATCGAGCAACTCTCCTTTCTCCTCCATAAGATGGGAGTGAAGGAGTGGGGAATCAATGTTCCAAGGGACAACAACGCTGAAGAAAAATGCCGTTTTTATGGGCTCACTGCCGGGCGGATCGCTCCCTGTTTAAAATTAGCCTTTGGAGAAAGCATCCACAGCAGCAATGAAATTCTTTCCAGGGACAGTCATCTGTGCACTATCATGCCGGACGGATCAGTCTGCAAATACGGCTGTACCGGCCCCATCGGGCATATCCAGGAGGGATTGGGCCGATGCTGGGCAAGGATGACTCGTCCTTCTTCTTTGGAGCGGGCCGGTTGCAGCTCCTGTACCTGTGAACAGGAACACGGCGGCAGCAGCCATAAGCACAAAAAGGATAAAACAGGAAAATAACGTGAGAGAACAGGTTGACAGGGTGAGGGCCTGTTGGTTAGAATAGGTTTAAGAACCATATGATCCGGAGGATCTAAAAACATATGGTGTATCATGAATTATATAATTATAATATAATTATGAAATTATGAAAATAGATGCTGAACCGGAGAGGATCGCAAAAATCATCTCCATATTAAAAAAAACCTATCCTGATGCCAAAACCGCTCTGCATTTTTCTTCTGCGCTGGAACTGCTCATTGCTACCATTCTCTCGGCCCAATGCACGGATACGCGGGTAAATGAGGTAAGCGAAAAACTATTTGTCAAATATCCTTCTGCAAAGGCATATGCAAAGGCTGACCTCACCGAGCTGGAGCAGGATATCCGGCCCACTGGATTTTTCCATAATAAGGCCAAAAACATCAAGGCCTGCTGTGAACTGCTGGAGAGTAAATTCCATGGCGAGGTTCCCGAAAAGATCGAGGATCTGACCCGATTGCCCGGAGTAGGCCGCAAAACCGCCAATGTAGTTCTCGGCAATGCTTTTCACATCCCGGCACTGGTTGTGGATACCCACGTCAAGCGCGTGGCGGCAAGACTCGGGCTGACCAGCCAAAAAGATCCTGATAAGATCGAGCAGGAATTAATGAAAATCATCCCACGGGAAGAGTGGACCTTGTTTTCCCATCTTCTCATCTTTCATGGCCGGCAAATCTGCAAGGCACCAAAACCCCTCTGTCCCCGATGCCCTGTGGCGGAACTGTGCCCTTCTTATTCCCTTTTTTACGGGTAATAACAAAGGAGAATGGCAGGATCGGGATAATTTTTCCGGCAGGAATTGCTTCCGTAAGGAATTTTCTCCATAATGTTTTTCTCTCAAAACCGTCGTCTACTGTAGATGCATAGATATCCGGCAAAAAATCCCCCCGATGTAAAAGTATTGATGTGCATGTATTACCGGTATCACTTGTTGTGTATTGTACGTTTCTTGTGGCAGCCTTAGGTTTACTGAGATTTCGACATGACAATCAAACTTCCCTATTGAAGGAGGATAAGGAGATGAAGAATTCTTCGCCCCAAACCTCTCCTCCCCTTTCGCCCCATTCAGCAGAGCAGGAAAATTACCGCCTCTGTTTCCGTTTCGAGTATGGCCCCCTGGATGACGGAACCCTCTGGATACGCACACCCAACCGGGGACTTTTTCACGTAGACTGGCTGACGCTGCGGATTCTTCTGGAGCTGAACGGCGGGGTGTCGGTAAGCGGCGCTGCCCAAAAGTACAAAGTCGAGCAGCAGGAATTGCGCTCCCTTATCGTGAGTCTTGAGAAGGAAGGTGCAATCGTTCCTGCCCGCCAGGGGAAAATCACCATGGGACGGCAGAGAGACGACATTCATCTTTTGCCCTTTATCTTTCTTTTCCTACTGCTTGCCGCTGTCCAGGTCGAATATTTCCGAACCCTGGCCCGCACAGTCACCCTGAATCGCGGGTACGAAGGGTTGGTGATCGGTCTTTTCGGTCTTTTACCCATTATTCTGCATGAACTGGGGCATTACCTGGTAGCCAGATCCTATTTTTCACCCCGGCTGGGTTTTACCCACCTCCTTTTTTTCCCGGCCGTGTACATGGATACTCACCCGGCCTGGTGTCTGCCGCAAAACGTCAGACTACTCATTAATTCTGCCGGCCTTCTGGCAGACCTGATTTTTAACGCTCTTTTGGTAGCTCTCGTTCTCTATTCCCCTCCCCTGGAATATTACGTTACCCCTTTATTGATCCTTCAATACACCCGCTGGACCATTATTCTCAACCCCATGGTCAATGGAGATGGGTACTGGCTGTTGTCAGATCTTTCCAAAACCGTCAACCTGCGGCAAAGGGGGCGGGAGCGCCTGGTCAAGGGAGAATTTCACTGGCTTTCCCTGTATGGGTTGCTCTCCTTGATCTTTTCTCTCCTTTCCATAATGGGCCTTGTCTGGTTCGCTGCCAATATTCTGGGAAAGTTTATTCTTCCTTTCCTTCGTTGATGAGGAGATGCCTATGCAGTTGGAATATTTAAAGACTTTTCTTTATCTCATGGCTTTGGCCGCCCTTGTTTGCTCTGCTGTCAGGATACTGAAAGAATATGAGCGTGCAGTCATCTTTCGGCTGGGAAAATTGGCAGGCACCAAGGGGCCTGGATTGGTTTTCCTGATACCGCTGGTTGACCGGATGCAGAGGATCGACTTACGGCTGGTATCCGTAGATGTTCCCCGCCAGGACATCATGACCAAAGATAATGTTCCGGTAACGGTGGATGCGGTCGTTTACTTCAATATCACTGATCCGGCCAGAGCGGTCGTTGGCATTCAAAACATCTACCAGTCCACATTCCTGATCGCCCAGACCACTTTGCGCAGTGTCCTTGGCCAGGTGGAGCTGGATGACCTGCTCAGTCAGCAGACCAGTATCAATCAAAGGTTGCAGCAAATCATCACTATTACCACAGCCCCCTGGGGAATCGCCATTCCCATTGTCGAAATCAAGGAAGTTACCCTGCCCGAAGAGATGAAGCGCGCCATGGCTAAACAGGCGGAGACCGAAAGGGAGAGGCGCGCGCTCCTGATCGATGCACAGGGTGAGTTTCAGGCAGCTCAAACTCTGGCCAAAGCCGGTCAGATTCTGTCCGGCAATCCGCAAAGCCTTCAATTACGCTATCTCCAGACCCTGAGGCAAATCTCCACCCAAAAAAGCTCCACCATCCTTTTTCCCTTTCCCCTGGACCTGGTCGGCCCCTTTACGGATGGAATTAAAGAATTTTTGCATAAAGAGAAAAATGAGCCTCAGAGCGATAAACAGGAAAAAACGATCCAGGAGGTGGAGAGTAGTATGCCTCCCCTGCCTGAGGAAATACCTACAGCACCGGCTTCTGTGAATGAATCCGTGCCGGATGACTCCGCTTCACGGAATCAGAAACCCCGGCCTCGCCAGGTTTCACAGCAGGCATCCCGGCAGGTTCCACCGCAGTCATCTCAGCAGGTTTCACAGCAGGCATCCCAACAGATCCCGCCGCATAAGATGCTGCTTACTCAATACCAAAAAGAGTGGCGGGACGGCCGGCTGCAGCCCCTGTATGTGCAATGGCTGAGCACGGACCGCTGCCAGTTTCGCTGCGCTCACTGCGAAACCACGTCCAGCCAGGCCAGTCCGAAGGAGCTGAGTATGGATGCAGTCCAAAAAGCTCTGGATGAACTTGCATCGATGGGATGTGAATTCTTTTCTATTACCGGCGGAGAGCCCCTCCTGCGTCCCGACATCTTTTCCATTGCCCGCCACGCTCATCAGCGGGGAATGAAAGTGGGGCTCACTACCAATGGCCAGGCCACGGAAGAAAACCTCCTGGCACTGGAGCAGGCGCGCTTTGATTCTGTGATCATCACTCTCGATGGCTTTAAAAGTACACAAAACCGCCTGCGTGGTGTTGACCGGCCATCTACGGGAGAAACTAACGATGAAGGCTCCTTTGAGCGGGGAATCCGAACCATCGAATTTTTCCATGATCTAGGCGCCCCTTCCATTGCGGTAAGCACCACCCTGCTTGCTGAAAACATCATGGAGCTTCCGCAATTGACCGAGGAAGTTTTTCGTGCCGGAGCACAGAGCCTTCAGCTTCAGCCACTCCTCTTTCAGCATGGCAGACCAGCACGAAACAGCTCCGAACTTGTCAAAAATGCCTTTCGTTTCGTGCTGGAGGCAAGAAAGCGCGGATTCCCTGTAGAGCCATCGGAATCTTTCGGCTATCTCGGACCGCTAGAGCCGTTTATCCGGAGCGGGCCGTTCTTTTGCGGCTGCGGATGGAACACCCTTTGCATCACCCACGAGGGGGATGTTTTGGGCTGTGCAATGTCCAAGTTTTCCGGCCAGAAAGAAGGAAATATCCGAACCGATCTCCTCAAGGAAATCTGGGAACAAAAATTTGCCGCTTTCCGACAGAATGTGCCGGACGGGCTTTTCGAAGCCTGCCAAAAGTGTGAACACCTTCCAATGTGCCGGGGAGGCTGCTGGCTTTTTCGTGCTCAAGGGTTAAACCCCTGTTTCCTTCCGGAGGCAGAACACGTCTATCAGGAGATTTCTTATGCGCTATATCCTCAAGCTACTGAAGGAAAATCCCAGATATTACCTGGATAAGATGAAGTATTATCCCAGAAGTGTAGTCTGGGAATTAACCTTACGCTGTAACATGAATTGTGCTCATTGCGGCTCCGAAGCAGGGCCGGAGCGAGGCCAGGAACTCGACCATGAGGAAGCCCTGGACCTATGCCATCAGTTAGGCCGGATGGGCTGTGAAGTCCTGACCCTTTTGGGTGGCGAGCCCTTCATGCGGGAAGACTGGGATGATCTGGCCCTGTGCCTTGAAGGGTATGGTGTCAAGGTCAATGCCATTACCAACGGCTATCTTATGGATCAGGCCCTGGTTGAGCGGATCAAAAAGGCTCAGCTTGCCAATGTTGCCGTAAGCCTGGACGGCCTCCAGCAAACCCATGAAAAAATTAGGCGAAAGACAGGGGCATATCAAAGGGTTCTCAACAGCCTGTCCCTGCTCCGCCAAAACGGAGTCTCTTCTGCCCTGGTCACTACGGTCTGCAAAGACAACCTGGTTGAGCTTGACCGGATCTACCTGGTGGCACTGGAGGAGGGTGTGGAAATCTGGCAACTGCAAATCGGCGTCCCGCGCGGGAGACTATGCGAGCACTCCGATTACATCATTCAGCCGCAGGACCTTTTCCTCCTCGAACAATTTGTACTCAAGGTCAGGCAGGAGAGCCGGCTCCGCCTTGATATTGCCGATAACATCGGCTATTTTGGCCGCAATGAAGAAGTTCTGCGGCAAAGCGTACCCGGCAGGCTTCCCTTCTGGACCGGCTGCTTTGCCGGAATACAGGCTCTTGGCGTCGAAGCCAACGGAGACATTAAGGGCTGCCTGTCCATGCCTTCCAGCCCCGAATTCATCGAAGGTAACATCCGCAAGGAGCCTTTGGCCGACATCTGGAACAAACCGGGGAATTTCGCCTACAATCGCAACTTCCGTACCGGCCTGCTCGAAGGTGACTGCCAAGAATGTGAGTATAACCATGTCTGCCGGGGAGGCTGTAAGTCCACGGCTTTTTGCTTTTCAGGATCGATCTTCAACAATCCTTATTGCCTTTACCGTGTGGAAAAAATGGCAAAGGAAAGGAGGTAATCATTATGGCTCATATTTTTTTCGAAAAACTGGAAAACCGGCGAAGCACTCAATCGCTGTATAGTGGATACAGTGGATATAGCACACCCGACAGCGAATTCAGACTTTATTATGGAGCGCCTACACCTATCAGTGAACTGAAAAAGTATTATGAATTTCCACTGCCTTATGAATATAACCGCATTTCTCCCACAAGCTGGTACCCGTGGGGAGGCTGGGGCGGATATGGCTATGGATATAATCCCTACGGATTTGGCAGTTATTCTCCCTACAACACGCTCCCTTTCTGGAACAATCCCATCACATCCTATACCTCTCCCTGGTCAAGTCCAATCACGAATCTATGGGGCAGCGTCAACAGCTTTCTTTCTCCCTTGTGGAATATCCTGGGAGGATTTTTTGGATCTTATCCCTGGGGCACCTATCCCGGTAATTCCGGAAATACTTCTCCCGGGCAAATCGTGCCTCTCTATGCCGCGCAAGTCCCCAGCCCGACTACCTATTATGGTGTCAATATACCTACGCCAAAAACAATCTATTCTCCCCCGACTACTGCTTTCGGCCCCTTGTATGGGATCTCCGCACCTACTCTTCCTGATACATCCTATACACCGCCTGGATCTACCGTCTGGGCTCTCTACGGAATAAGTCTGCCGACGACTTCTTCCACTTCCTGGCCCGCTTCCTGGCCTTCCGCCCTTACCTATTAATGGGGAGGGAGATTGAATATCAGGCGAAAGCCTTTGACATTGCTGGAGATGTCAAAGGCTTCGCCTGTCCGTGAAAAGACCCTGCTCATCCACAGTGATCCCTATTCATAAAAATTATGATATTTTTCGTAATGAATATCCAAAAACAACGTCTATAAGGTCAAATACGCTTTCAACAGCAAATAAATTGAAAATAAAATAAAGTGAATATATAAGTTTCCATTTGCCCTCCCTTGATAAAGGAGTTAAACACTCCCATTTATCATCCCCTAGAAGGGGGCCATCCAGTCAAGCTTTTGGCCACGGATGGCCCCCGCTTAATTTACACTACATACTCAAATTTCCCCTATAGCTTCGATTACGTACTGGACAGAAGGAGGTGTCTGAGAAAGGGGTATTTCCTTCTTTAAGTATTTCAACGTCCTGGTGATGATATCAATCCGTTCCGGATCGGATGGATGAGATTGGAATATAGGAAACAACTCATTGATGGATTGGGCATAGTTCTGATAAGCCTTGCGATACTGCTGGGATTGGCTGTCATATTGATTTTGGCTTTTCTCCAGTTGCTTTTTAGCCTGCTGGAATTCCTGACGTGCCACAGGAGAATCGGGATCAGCCTGGAAACGGTGGTAAGAAGTCGCGTATCGTTGCTTCTCCTGATTCACCTTTTGAGCCGTCTGCCGAAAGCTGGCATAGCTTTGGCGCAACTCCTTCTCTTTCTCCTGCTTTACCTGACTGGCTTTTTGGCTCATCCTCTCGAAAAATTCTTCAAAGCTGAGAGGATTATAACCTGCCCGATAGGTATATACAACGGCCAGAATGTCCGCCTCCCGTTCATGCCTTCGTGAGTACCCGGAGGAGATCGCCTGATTGGTCAGACCGATCAGTTGGTCCGCGGTTTGGTTCTGAAAAGCCACGTCAGCCAGGATTGCGCCAATAGTCGGAAGAAACATGGATTTTTGCTCTCTCTGCAAGTGAGCACCGATTCCATGAGCCATCTCATGAGCCAGAATACCGGCCAGTTCATCGTCGCTCTTGACATAATCAATGAGGCCGGTATAAACATACAAAAGCTCCCCGCCCGTGTTGAAGGCGTTGATCTGCTTGCTTTCGATAATCTTAACCTGAAACGGAATTTCAGGTGCATGGGAAACGGCCCGTAAGCGGTCCGCCATGGCTTGCAGCCTTTTGTTGAGGGCAGGATCTTTATTCAGGCGCTGGCCCTCGGTTACTTTGGGATCTACGGCAGCAGCCTGCCCCATGGCAGTCTTCCACTGCTCCGGCGTGCGGGTCAAAGCTTGTGCCAGTTCCTGCTCTGGATAAAATCCGAGCGAGGATTTGACCTGTTGAGTCACGGTACCGCAGCCGGTCAGGGCCAGGGAAATCCAAATCGCCAACAAAAGGCCAGTTATTTGAATATGTCCAAAAGCACTCCATTTTTTTCTCTGAAGCATATCGCTCTCTCTCCTTCCTATGATTTTTGTGTGAGAATTCAAAAGGTAAACCCTTACATAAATCGCTAATTTATCATAAAAAAAACAGAACCGTCTACAGGAAAAAGAAGGATATCCTCTTCATAAAGCATATCCTGAAAACACCTCCACCCTCCTCACCCCAAATCACTGCCCGCTTAAACAAAAAGGGGTGAGCCTCATAAAGAGGCTCACCCCTTTCATTCTCTTCCAAAAACCGAAGATCGGATTTTCCCGCTGCCGGTTATATGACCGGAGCAACAGCCAGGCTTACGTTAAATTCTCCAGCGTCCGATTTGAGATAAAGAGCGTCATGAATTAAATACGTGCCGGTCATGAAGGAAGCAGAGACCAGCGTGCAGGTCAAATCTTCATAATAGGTAACTAAAGATACAGGATCAAGATAAGAGCCGCTCAGGGTAAAGGGGCTCCCAAGGTATAAGCCGGATACATTGATGGGAAGCGGGATCAGTTTATTCAGAAGCAAACCGGCGGTTCCTGAAACCGTTCTGGTGAGTGAGTTGTAGAGCAGGTTCATGTTGCAGATACCACCCTTGAGGCTGATATAGCTGAGCCAGGTACCACTCCAGGTTCCGGCTGGACTCAAACCTCCACCTCCTCCGCCCAGAAGTGTTGTCAGGGCAGCCGAAGTGCGTACAGGCTCTACCAGTGGTGTTGATGCTGACTCAAACGGGTAGCGCGACAACCCGCCATACAGACCACCATATAGACCACCATACAGGCCATAGCTGCCATAGAGGCCGCCGTACAGGCCGCCATAGAGGCCATAGCTGCCATAGAGGCCGCCGTACAGGCCGCCATAGAGGCCATAGCTGCCGTATAGCCCGCCATACAAGCCATAGCTGCCATACAAACCGCCATACAAGCCATAGCTGCCATACAAACCGCCATACAAGCCATAGCTGCCGTACAGGCCGCCATACAGCCCGCCATAGAGGCCATAGCTGCCGCCGTACAGGCCGCCATAGAGCCCGCCATACAGACCACCGTACAGACCACCATACAGACCACCATACAAACCATAACTGCCATACAAGCTACCATAGTAAGCCTGTCCATTCAGGGGCATACAAAACAGAACCGATATACAAAAGAGCGTAATAGCTAAAAACTTCACTTTGGATAGACGCATAACTACCTCCTTAAGACTGTAATGCCAAGTATTATCAATAAGCCTTTAATGATAATAGACGAAATGAGAAAGTGTAAAATTTGCCTTATCTCACCACCTCCTTTGACACAAAATACACAACTGTATTTTGTCTTTTAAGCTACACGAGCGATGGTGCTTAAGAAATTATCCTGAAAATTACTGCATGAAGTTCAATAAAAGCGGGAAGTACAGCCTACGAAAGAGAAAAGGTGAAAGGCTATTGAATGCTGGAGAATGAGATTAAAAGAATAGGAGCCTGTTTTTTTTCAATAACCTGGACTAGCTCATCATGCCATCCTCCTTAAAACTGGAAAGTCAGAGCGATAATTACCTCTTTATATTATATACCTTTAAAATACTAGTTGACAAATTTATTTTGATATTTGATAGTGGAACCAGAATGAAATTTGTGGTATTTTTAGAATATGATTATTCAACCCCTGAACTATTACCCCGATCCTTTGCAGGTAGCCTCGCATCTGGCTGACCGGCCCGACTTCGCTTTCCTTGACAGCAGCGATCATCAGCACGGCCTTGCCCGTTACTCCCTGATAGCTCTTGAGCCATTCCTGAAGTTTTCCTGGCATAAGGGGAAAAGTCACCTGTCTTGCCCCGGTCATATTTGCGAAGACCCTTCTGGTATATCCTGCCAGGGTCAGGGCGGCGAAAGTCCGGTCTTTTCCGGGGACCCGCTTGACCGGACCTCCTGGATTGACCAGTTCAAGGTGGCCGCCAGTGAGGGCGATCCTTTCCGTACACTCAGGGAACTTATAAACAGGTTCCGGGTCCCCCTTCCCTCCTCCCCATCATCTCCCCCCCTTTCACACCAGGGGTCTTTGGATTCTCTCCTGCCGCTGGGAGCAGCCATAGGATACATCTCCTATGACTTTGGTGCATCATGGGAAGCTGGCATCCCGCCTCTTCAGGGATTCGAGGACTGGCCGCAGATGGAATGGAGATTTTATGACACCCTTTTAGTCTTTGACCATCGCCGGAGGATACTCACTCTTGTTTCCACCGGGTTTCCCTTCCTTGGCGCCATGCAGGATCGATGGGCTCATGAGCGGTTTTCTCATTTCCTTTCTTTGCTGGAAAAGATACCGGCAAAAGATGCGCAACATTATGAGGAACAAATCTTTGCTGGCAATTTCTTTCCAAGCTGCTCAAATACCGGCGGCCATGTGTTGATCACTCCTTCGGAAGTTACTTTCGGGGTGGCTTCAGGGGGTGGTACAGGCGATCTTGCAGGTGATTTTTCAAGGAGGTCTCAAAAAGTTTTTTCAGGAGCGGCTTCGGAAAATATATCAGATGGTGCTTCAGGAAGCAGTTTCTGGAATCTCTCAGCGAAAACGGATCTACGCTCCAACTTCACCTCCAGCACTTATCAAAAAGCGGTCGGGACCATCAAAGACTATATTGCCCGTGGAGATGTCTATCAGGTAAATCTCTCCCAGCAATTTTCCACCGAAACGACAGAAGAAGGATTCGACCTTTACCGAAAGATCCGTAAGATAAATCGCGTCCCTTATGGAGGATACCTTCGATTCGAGCAGAGAGAAATCCTGTGCTTTTCCATGGAGCGCTTCCTGCGCATGGAAGGAGACAGAGTCCAGACCAGGCCGATTAAAGGCACGGTGCCAAGGGGGCGAACGGAACAGGAGGATCTTATCCTGGCCAAACAACTATGGCAGAGCGAAAAGGACCAGGCAGAATTGCTGATGGTCGTGGATATGGAGAGAAACGATCTCGCAAAGGTCTGTGCTCTTAACTCCGTGTGCGTGGATCAGCTTTTCGAGGTGGAAAAATACGCCACTGTTTTTCACCTGGTCTCTACGGTGAGCGGCCGTCTGCGACCGGGAATCGATCACCTTGAATGCCTTCGGGCCTGCTTTCCAGGCGGATCGATTACCGGCACACCCAAGATCAGGGCCATGCAAATCATTGCCGAACTTGAAAATGTCAGACGAAGCGTCTATTGCGGAGCTCTCGGCTACTTCGGCTTCAATCAGGTCTCGGATTTCAATATCCCTATCCGGACCATACTCAAGCAGGGACCTAACATCTGGTTTAATGCCGGCGGCGGTGTGGTTACGGACTCAAGTCCCTATCTGGAATACATGGAGACCCTGCATAAGGTCCGATCATTCCTCGCCTGCATCCAATCAAGTGCATGTCCTGATGCGTGACAATCTCTTAATCATCAGAGGAAAAAAAGGCAATCACCGATAATACGACCAGCACAAAGCCACCTGCAACATACAGAAAAAAAGGGAGGGAAAAACGGTCGGCACTTTTCGTACACTCCACAAGCAGGCTTCTATTGGCCACAAATCCCCAATAGAAACAAAAAATAAAGGAAGTCGATAAGCCCAGGCGATACCTTTTGAAAAGTAAACAAAAAGATATAACGATTATGTAAAGCCCCATTTGCCATAGGGGAACTACGAGGCTGTTTTCCCACAGATAAGCCCCGGGAATAACCCCCAACCACTCTCCTATGAGATTGCCCATTAGGTATTTCCTTCTGCCGTTGCCTTTTTTCAATATCCCCTGTCAGGTTTCAAGGCAAAAAACCTCACCAAAGACTATATTATTCTTATCGGAATCCCTGTCCTCACTGCATCGGAAGTCAACGGTATGAAAATTTCCCTTCCTTTTGTCTCTTCAGGCCAGCCGACCTGCCAAAAAAAAGCCGTATTGAGTTTTTAGTGAATCTGTGCTATTGTTTTAGACATAACTTGTTAACTTATTGGATGTTTTATAATGAGCACAAAACTTTCCAAATCAGGCTATATTTCCATTGTCGGAGCTCCGAATGTCGGCAAATCCACTCTCCTCAATCTGCTGGTAGGAGAAAGGCTGGCTATTGTTACTCACAAGCCGCAGACGACAAGAAACAAGATTCTGGGCGTCAGGACGGAAGGTCAGGCCCAGATGATTTTTTTTGATACTCCGGGAATCCATCAATCCAAAATCAGACTCAACCAGAGAATGATCAAACGCGCCCTTGAAGCCATTGGCGAATCGGATTTGATACTTTTCATAACCGATGCCTCCAGACCTCATCAGCCGGATGAAGGATATCTTGTCACGGTCCTGCAAAAAACCAAATGCCCGATCATTTTAATCATCAATAAAATCGATCTGGTTTCCAAAGGCGCCCTCCTGCCCATTATGGATAAATACAACTCGCAGCTCAACCTGGCTGATATCTTCCCCATCTCCGCACTGAAAGGAGAAAACATGGAAGAGCTCGTTCCCAAAATTATCCATTATCTTCCCTCAAGCCCGCACTACTACCCGGATGATACCCTGACTGACCGGTCAACCCGCTTTATCGTGGCTGAAATGATCAGAGAGCAGGTCATCTGCATGACCATGCAGGAAATTCCCTATTCCACGGCAGTGGCGATCGAATCCTTCGAAGAGAATACTCCCAATGGAGTTATCCGGATTTCAGCCACCATTTTCGTAGAACGTGAGTCTCAAAAAGGGATACTGATCGGCAAGGGAGGAAAAATGCTGAAACAAATCGGCCAGTCGGCCCGTCTTGAGATCGAGCACTACCTCGACGCAAAGGTATTTCTCGAACTATGGGTAAAGGTGAACAGGGATTGGCCCGATAATGAAAGATCTTTGAATGAACTCGGTTACTGATGACCGATATTCGGCTACTGATGACCGGCGATTATACGGCTGTCGATTATTTTATAATCAATTGTATTATTATCAATTACATTACTACGATCCGAGAAAGAAGTATTCAGTTAAATCATGTCTCTTGAGAAAGTGAAGGGAATTGTTCTCAAAAGTATCAAATACAGCGATACCGATAGAATCATTACCTGCTATACGGAAGAATACGGAAAAATTCAGTGCATTGCCAAAAGAGCCAGAAAACAAAAGAGCAATTTCACCTCCAATATAGATTTACTCACCCACGCGGAAATGGTTATCGTGAAACGGGGAATCAAAAATATCTATCCCCTTCGTGAAGCGATCATTGCTCAATCATATCATCGCCTGTACGATGATCCACCCCGCTTGTATGCGGCCTTTTATATGGCTGAACTTATCTATGAGCTTACCTCCCTCGAGGATAAAAGACCGGAAATTCTGACCCTCTTCCTGCGACAAATGGAGATGCTCCAAAAGGGTGAGGATAAGGAAAAGGTGATCCTTGTCTTCGAAGTCCGCCTGCTGACCCTCTTGGGATATCAGCCGCAGATTGAAAAATGTCTGTTTTGTTCTGCCCCTCCCCTGTCATTCAAAGTCGGATTTATCCCCTCGATGGGGGGGATTGTCTGCTCTGCATGCGCACAGAAAAAGCATATCTCCGGTATCGGTGTATCACCGGGGAGTTTGAATTTCCTTCGCCAGGCAATACGATTTCAGCTCCTGAAGACCGACCGTCTTCACCTCACCGCAGCCAACAGGAAAGAACTCCAGAGCCTGCTGCACTCCTTCATCGTTTATCACCTGGATAAGGAAATCCGCTCCTACCGCTTTCTCCAGATCGGGTGAGCTTTTTGGTGTTTAGCTGTTATGTACAAAGATACTATCTATATTTCAAGCACTTACCGAAAAATACTAAAGCATGGCCGAGATAATAAATCGGAGAGAAGATGCCGACAATTTGTATGTTTTGATGAAACCGAGCCTTCACACCATGATAATAATTTTAAAATTTTTCCTTAAAGAGATTGAGGAGGGACTAAGACGGTGCTTTTGCGGGTCATCAGGACCAGGCCAGGCCTTGCCCCTTTCGGTTTGGTGATATATTTCCTGAAGGCATAATCTACGGCCACTTTGGTATCCTTCCTGGCCTTGCTGAAATAGGCCGCCAGCGAGGCGGCCTGTAAAATGGTAGAAAAAGGAATCTGGGACAGCCGCTCCGGGTTCCGAATAAGGACATGGGACCCGGCCACATCCTGCGTATGAAGCCATAGGTCATCCTTCTGGGCGATTTTGCACGTCAGGGCATCGTTGCCCCGGTCGTTTTTCCCCACCAGAATCTCCATCCCATCGGTTGATACATACCTGCGGATATCCTTGAAGACCGATCTTTCATCAGACCGCCTCCCGGCAGTCCTCTGAGAAATAGATGCCTGACTGCCTTCAAGATGAAGGAATCCTTTTTCTCTCAAAAGACTCTCATGCTCATGCAGCAGGGGCAGCCTGCTTTCGGCCTCTATCTTATCTTTCAGTGAAGAGAGAAAGGCCGCCTCTTCCTGAGCCGCTTCCAGGCGCTGTAAAACGATATCAGCCGATTTTTTGGCCTTGGTATACTTCCTGTAGTAACTTTGAGCGTTCTGGGCAGGAGTCAAAAGCGGGTCCAGGGGGATGGTTATGAGAGCAGACTGCCGGGGATCGAAGAAATTTTCTGCTTCAAGGTGATCCATTCCTTTCTTGAGCTGGTGCAGGTTCGCGGTAATGATATCACCTTTTTGCCTGTATTCCTCGGCCTGATCAGCCTTCATGAAATCTTCCTCAAGAGCAGACTGCCGCGATCTGACTCGCTCCAGGGCAAGACGAATCCTTTGCCTGAGAAAATCACGCAGTACTTGCGCAGCATCATGCTTTTGCTCTATCCTTTCAAAATGTCTGGCTGCTTCACTGGCACTCTGGAAAACACTGTCCGAGTGTTCTTCGATGTACTCTTCACTGCGCTCTTTTCCCTCCTGGCCTGGCCTGTCAGGATGCTTGTCAAGAGGAAAGGAGAACAGCCGCACGCTTCCATTATCAAAATGCAGAATTCTGGGAGAAAAGATCCCCTCCCGATATATGTCCAAAACTTCCTGAAAAGCTGTCCAAAGAGATTTTTTCTCTTCATGGATTTTATCCCTTCCGTTATCCCTTCTGTTATCACTTCTGATCCTGGCTCTCTGGCAGATCTCCCTGGCAACAAGAAGATCAAGACCCGCCATATGTTGATGCAAAAATTCGGGCAAAGGGATCGTACATTCATAGGCCTCAAGAAACCGGAAAAAAGTCTCTTCGGTCTGCGATAATGGATCTGCCTTACCCTTTGGCGGCGGAGGAAAACGGTAGGGGTGTCCCAGGAGAATCTGGCGATACCGGTTTTTATATGCAGGAACATAGCGCAGAGCTACCAGAATCTTTCCCATGGTAGCCGGCGATTTGCCGGTTGGTAACGGTTCAGTTGTCACTGATGGCACAATAGCTGCTGATGGCCTGGTGTTCTTTGCTGAATCTATGAGCGATGCTGGCTCGGCAGACAATCCCGCCCCCTGCTCTGCGGTTACGATAACATTAGCATACCTGCCTATGAGTTCAAAGATCAAATACATTGCAGGGTACTCAGGAGGAAGGTCCCGATGCCGCCTGTCTATCTGCAATCGTAAAATCAGGATTCGCTCCATCTCTACAACCCGGATTTCGGTAATGTCGGCTCCGGTCAGGTATTTTTGGATGAGCGTTTCTGCCTGATCGTGCCCTTTCTCCTCTTTGCAGGGAGGCTCTTCCTCCATAAGATAAAGAACTGGAAGAGAAGGGTGGCACGAGCAGTACAGATACACTTTTTTCCCCGAAACCGTCAGAGGAAAGATAATCCGGAAAGGATCCTCAAGGAAGGGCATCCCTACTCTGGCCCCCGTAATTGCAGACTTCAGTTCCTGTCCCAAAGCTTTTATGAAAAATGAATCCATAGATAATCCATCCTTGGCATTGGCATCCTTGAAGTACACATCTATTGGCTGCGTAATTCACGCGACCTGTACTGATACTGAGAAATTATGGTATAAACAAGCTTGCCTTTTCTGAAAAAATTTATATAATGAGATTCATGCAAAACATCGAACGAATCCCTTTGCCAACCAGAAAGGATGATCGTGGCTGGATTATTACTCCCCCTGTGATCAAGGACTTTGCCAGCGCCGACATGCATATTCCCAGTCTTCGTCCCCAGGCTGTCCGAGGGAATCACTACCACGAACATCACTCTGAAGCGGTAATCATCCTGGGTGGAAAATGCCTGGTAGCAACCAGGAACAGGGCTACCGGCATATATGAAGAATTTGTCTATGATGGAATCGTCAAGGAATTGATTCTGATTCCACCCGCTGTTACCCACGCCTTCAAGAATATTGGCTATCGCTCCATCTACCTTATCTGCTTCTGTTCCTGTTCCTGCATCCGATCCTCCTGTAGCGAAGGAGCAACCGATGCCTCAGTACCGGTTTCCAGCATTGCGGATCAAATTCTCACATGAAATATCATAGCCGTTCTACGGCTCAAAGTCTAGGATTATGAATCACCTTCGATGGTTTTCGTCATCCGGCATGCCAGCCAAAGAATCGGAAAAAAAGATTACCCTTCAGGCTGCCGCGCTTCTGCTCTGTTTCCTTTTGGCCGCCTTTATTCGTATTAATAACAATATCCGGTTTGCTCCGGCCTGTGGTTACGATGCCAGTGGGCATCTATCCTATATCTGCCAGATAAAAGCCGGCTGGGGTACGCCCTTGGCCAATGAGGGGTGGTCAACCTTTCATCCTCCCCTTTACTATTATATCATGGCAGGTATCTGGAAGTTCCTGGGTCCCTTGTCTCCCTGGCCGGTACATCTTCTCTTTCGCCTTGTCTCTACTCTCCTGAATCTTGGTATGGCCGCACTGGTTCTTTTCTCGATTGCTCTTTTGTGGCCGGGGGATTTTTCGCTGTCGATCCTCGGCCTTTGTTTTGTCCTCTTTGTGCCGCTCCATATCTATACAAGCTCCATGATCGGGAATGAACAGATGGTTGCCTTTCTGACATCAATGGGCCTTTTCCTGTTGATCTTGTACGATAAAAAGCCCAGACTTCGCCTGCATCTGGCAGCAGCTATGGGCATTGTCTGCGGCCTCGCCTTATTGACAAAATATAGCGGTATTCTTCTTTTCATGACCACGATCATCTGCCTTTTGTCAAAAATATCTTTCAAAACCGCTGCTGGTTACAGCTTTAAGGCCGGCAGCCGGAAAGAGCACGGTTTTGCCCTGGTGATCGTTCTCATACTTTGCCTTCTTCTGACGGCTGGCGTTTATAGCCGGAATATATTCCTTTTCGGACACCCTTTTGCCTTAAGCCAGAATTATCCTTATGTCAATGAGGTAATGAGCAGGCAGCCTCCCGGAGAGAGGCGATGGACGGATTTTCTTGGGTTTGACTTCCGGATCTTTCGCGATCCCATTATACGCAAGGTCAGGGAAGATATGCCTTACACACGGTCACGGTATGTCTGGACACTGGTTTACTCCAATTTCTGGTTCGAATCGTTCAGCCACTTTTTTCTGCTGCACTGCGATCCCTGGCGTCAACGGCTTGGAAAAATACTGCTTTGGCTTGGTATTTTACCTACATTACTCCTTGGTGCGCAGATCGGAAAGGAAAGCATGTCGGCTCTCCGGCAAAAGCTCAATACTCCTGCTCTGCCGCTCCTTGTGCTCTTTTTCCTGAATCTTGGCTCTTTTATCTTCTTTAACCTGAAAACCCCGCATTTTTCTGCTGGCAAAGCATCCTACTTCCTTGTTTCATCCCTTCCCCTGGCCATTTTCATGAGTCAAGGGGTGCTGCGATGGCTTCGTCAACAGAGTAAGGGCGTGGAAGCAATTGGATTTCTTTTGCTCATGTGCCTCTTCGGACTCTCCTTTGCAGCCTTCTTTCTGACGTATACTTAAGATAACTATTGGGTGACTATGAACGGAATAAGCTCTATGAAGAATGTCCGGATTCTTTGGCTGGCACCTTTTTTAACAGTTCTACACTTTTTAGTGCTCATGCTCTGTTTACTGCTTATGCTCTGTTTACCTCAAGAGGTTCAGACTCAGGCTCAGGTCATGCCACATGATCAAACGAAACCCACCCTGGCCGACCTCAGACATCTGGATGCCTGGCCGCATACAGTCCGGCAGCAAGTATTTCAGGAACTTATGAGATTAATCCTCAAGGGTGATATCTGTACCCTCCTGGATCACTGTGAAATTCCACCACTTTCAAAAGAACAACAGCGCCCCCTCTTTGCTATCCTCTCGCCCCGCGGGCAAAGCGAGGTGAGGTTGCAGCGCGATAAGCTGATTCGACAATGCATTGACCGCCTCAGGGAACTGACCATAATCTTTCGCCGCCTCAACGTGTCAGAAAAATCAGAGATACACTGCTGCCCCGCGTCTGCCGATTCCCCTTGTTTTTCTAACGCATCCTCTGCGGCCGTTGCATCTTTTGGATATTGCGGCCCGTTCACTACACAGGTCAGGATCAAAATCTCTCCTTCTCCCCTGGCAGCCACTGTTTATCCTGAACTGGGTAGATCAAACCCGAAACTGGACAGAGTAAGCACTGACACTGATCGCCAATGGTTCCTTTCATTTACCCTGACAATTACCGATGCTGCGGGAGGATGGAAAATCACTCATCTTTCCCAGGCGAATTTTTTCACTCTACCTGCTTCTGATGCGACTCCTTAGCGCGTTTGAGTTGGAAGAATTCTTCGCGTTCTTTTTCTTCGAGTGTATTTTCCAGGTATCTGATTGTTTCGCGGTATTCGGGGATGAACATATAGTGCAGGGAGTTAGCGCGGCGCTGAGTTTTTTTCAGTTCAGTGGCCAGGCGAAAGAGGGAGACTTCGGCCTCGGCCAGTTTGGCCAGTTTTTCCAGTGCGGAGCTGAAGAGGTACACAGCCTTGTCCAGGCTGGGCGAGGTTCCTGCAAAACCGTACTGGTGGTGGCAAGGGCCCTGGCAGCGGCTGAAGGCCACCTGGGGTATGGACACACCCATGATGCTTCGCTCCCGCACCCTGATTTTCTCAACGGACTGAATGGCCAAAGAGGCTCTGGTCACGCTTTCTTTACCCAAGACGATATTGGCCTCCTCCAGCGCACGGTAGGCTGCCTGAAGGCTTGTTTCGGCCTGTTTTTTCCACTCCCTGAGTTTTTCGATCAGGGACATGACCTCCATGACCAGAACCTCCCGCTTCTGCTCCAGCAATTCGTAGCCTTCCTGGGCAAAATCGAGCTCTTCTCTCAGTCGCAGCAGGTTACTTCTGGTTACTGAAAGATTCAATTTATTCGACATAGCTGTTCCTCTTATACAACATGACTGTTCCTCTTAGCGCAAACCTGTATCATCTGGTTATACCGTATCGTCCTCGCTGCACTGGCTGTCGTCGGGAGTGTCGTTTTTGGGGTAGTACTTTTGGATCTGGGCTTCCGAGACCCTGATCAATTCTTCCTTGGGCAGGCAGGAGGCGGTTTTCCAGGCCAGGTCGAGGGTCTTCACGATGGAGCGGTTCTCGTTTTGGCCCTGTCGCACGAAATTTTCTTCGAACTGTCTGCCAAACTCCAGGTACTGTCTATCGCGGTCGGACAGTTCGCTCTCTCCGATGATCGAGGCCAGGGTTTCCACCTTTTTCACATAGGAGTAGGCTGCGTAGAGCTGGTTCGAGATATTGGCGTGGTCCTCCCTGGTTTTGGCCGCTCCGATGCCGTCGTTCATCAGCCGCGACAGGCAGGGCAGCACATTGATGGGGGGGTAGATATTCTTTTTAGCCAGTTCGCGGTCGAGCACGATCTGGCCTTCGGTGATGTATCCGGTCAGATCGGGGATGGGGTGAGTGATATCGTCATTGGGCATGGTCAGGATGGGGATCTGGGTGATGGAGCCCGGGCATCCTATGATGCGGCCCGCGCGCTCGTAGATCGAGGCCAGATCGCTGTACAGGTAGCCGGGGTAGCCTTTTCGGCTCGGCACCTCGCCCTTGGAGGTGGAGATCTCCCGCAGGGCCTCGCAGTAATTGGTCATATCGGTGAGGATGACCAGAACGTGCATGCCCTGCTCGAAGGCCAGGTACTCGGCTATGGTCAGGGCCGAGCGCGGTGCCACCAGCCGCTCGATGGAAGGATCGTTGGCCAGGTTCAGGAACATGACCACCCGCGAGAGCACCCCGCTTTCCTCGAAGCTTTTTCGAAACATCTGGGCCACATCGTTTTTGACTCCCATGGCTGCGAAGACCACCACAAAGCGCTCGCTCCGGCCGCAGACGCTGGCCTGGCGCACGATCTGGGCGGCCAATTCGTTGTGGGGCAGGCCGCTTCCCGAGAAAATCGGCAGCTTCTGTCCCCGCACCAGGGTATTCATGCAGTCTATGGTGGAGATGCCCGTCTGGATGAAGTCCTCGGGGTAGTCCCTGACCACCGGATTGATCGGGGCGCCGTTGATGTCGCGTTTTTCCTGGTAGATCGGCAAAGGCCCGCCGTCGATGGGGATGCCAAGCCCGTTGAACACTCTGCCCAGCATGTCCGTTGAGACCGGAATCTGCAGGGGCTTTCCCTGAAACCGCACTCTGGTGGTGGAAATGGTCAGACCCCCGGTACCTTCAAATACCTCGATCAGGGCTGTGGAGCGGCTGGTGATCAGTACCCGTCCGTGGCGCAGCTCATTGCTCTTCATGCGTATTTCCACCACCTCGTCATACCCTATGCCGCTGATCCCTTCGATGAATAATAGAGGCCCGGCCACTTTCGAGACCCCCACATACTCTTTTCCCAATACACTGTTTGCACTAGCACTACTCGGCGCTGCCATTTTTGCTGCTCCTCTCTTCTCGCTCTTCTCGCTATATATCCTTATCATTATTACTGCTGACCGCTTCTTTTGTTTACAGGATAGCCGTGCCTCCAGGATAGCCATGCCTCCAGGATAGCCATGGTTACAGGATAGCCATGCTCTCCTTTTCCAGCTCATCCATGCAGGTATCGATCTGTTGCAGCAAAAGGTCGAACTGCTCGCACTTATTGTTTGGTATTTTCTCCTTCATGCGGTTGATCTCGTTGATGACCGGAAGCTGCATGATGCGCAGGATCGGAATATGGGCTTTGATCACATCCCGGGCGCGGTGATAAAAGTGCATGATGGCCTTGAGCATCAGGAACTGCTTGCGGGGTACGGCGTACATATCCACCTCGTCGAAGGCGCTTTGCTGCAGGAAGGCGTTCTTGAGTATGCGCGCGCCCTCAAGGACCAGCCTCTGGGCATCGGGCAGGGCATCCTCGCCGATCAGCTTGACGATTCGCTGCAGTTTGTAGTCCTGCTGCAAGACCTGCATGGCCTCATCCCTGAGCGTCTTCCAGTTTGAGTCCACTTCCTTGGTCCACCAGCTCTGGATAAAGTCCAGGTACTCGCTGTAGCTTTCCATGTAATGGATGGCAGGAAAGTAGCGGGCGCTGGCCAACTCCTTGTTCAATCCCCAAAAAGAGCGCACAAAGCGCTTGGTGTGCTGGGTGACGGGCTCGGAAAAGTCACCGCCCGGCGGCGACACCGCACAAATGGCGCTGACCGATCCGGTCCGCTCGCCGAAGGTCTGCACCCTGCCCGCACGCTCGTAGAACTTGGCAAGCCGCGTGGCAAGGTAGGCAGGGAAGCCTTCCTCTGCGGGCATCTCCTCGAGCCTGCCCGATATCTCCCGCAGCGCCTCGGCCCAGCGCGATGTCGAATCTGCCATGAGGGCTACGTCATAGCCCATGTCCCTGAAATACTCGGCAATGGTGATGCCCGTATAAATGCTGGCCTCCCTGGCCGCCAGGGGCATATCCGAGGTGTTGGCGATCAGAATGGTCCGCTCGAGCAGGGGACGACCCCTCTTTAAATCCATCAGCTTGGGAAAATCCATCAATACTCCCGTCATCTCGTTGCCCCGCTCACCGCAGCCGATGTACACGATTATGTCCGCATCGCACCACTTGGAAAGCTGATGCTGGGTGATGGTTTTCCCCGTGCCAAACCCGCCCGGAATCCCGGCCGTGCCCCCCTTGGCAATCGGAAAGAAGGTGTCGATGACCCGCTGGCCCGTAATCAGTGGCTCATCAGGCATCAGCCTGCGTAAATACGGCCTGGCCAGACGTACCGGCCAGCGATGAACCATGCTCACCTCTATCACTCCCTGCTGGGTGCGAAGTCCGGCTACCGCATCGTCTATCCCATACTCACCCTCCCTCTTGATGTACTCTACCCTGCCCTCTACCTGCGGCGGCACTAACACCCGGTGCTCAAACAGCGGAGTCTCCCGCACAAGCCCCAATACGCTCCCAGGCCCCACATACTCGCCCTCTTTGGCTACCGGCACAAATGGCCACACTCTCTGCCGGTCAAGAGGCGATATCTTGACCCCCTTGCCAATGAAATTTCCGCTCCGCTCGTGGATCTTCTTCAACGGCCGCTGTATCCCGTCATATATGTTGCCTATCAACCCAGGCCCCAACTCCACCGAAAGCGGTATCCCCGTGCCATATACCTGAGATCCTGGCTTTAACCCGGTGGTGCTCTCATACACCTGTATGGTGGCCCGGTCCTCGTCAAGCTCTATGATCTCCCCAATCAGCCGATCCTCGCCTATCTCCACCAACTCCATCATCTCTACGGAATGTATCTCAACCGCCTTCACCACCGGCCCATTGATCCAATCCACTACTCCTACTACCTTCGACAACTTCGACATCGCTATTCACACCTCTCCGTCCTTTTGTGAGTCCTGCCCCTTTGTCCTTACCTTTACCTTACCTTAAAGCCCTGCCCAGCTCTTTATCCTCACCTTAAAGCCCTGCCCAGCCCTTTATCCTCACCTTAAAGCCCTGCCCAGCCCTTTATCCTTACCTTAAAGCCCTTGCCCAGCCCTGCCCTCTGCCTCCTGCTCTTATCGTACCCTGCCCGCCACCGTGCGCTTATGTGCACCCAAGCACCATGCGCTTATGTGCACCCAAGCACCATGCGCTTATGTACACCCAAGCACCGTGCGCTTATATGCGCCCAAGCACCCCCCTGCTCCGTGCAGCATCAAGCCCTTCATCCTGCTCCGTGCAGCATCAAGCCTTTCATCCTGCTCCGTGCAGCATCAAGCCCTTCATCCCTGACTCTTCATCCCTGACTCTTCATCCCTGAAAAACTGCCTGGCAGCAGCAGAGCGCATGGCCTCCTCCTTGCGCTGGAAAATGGCACCAAGGGAATTATCATACAAAAGCCTGCCATCACGGCGGACAATTACTACCCCGCCCTCAATATCAATCACCTGCTCGTCCAAAGAGAGCTTCTTCCTGCTCTCCGCACTCATGCTCTCAAGCACTGGAGCAGTGAACCAGACGCGGTCCCGGCTGTTGACCTGGCAGATGAAATCATCCCCCTCCAGCCACGCCAGCCCCTGAAGTGTCAGCCGCATCAATATGGAAGGATAGTCAGGATGGCCGGGCAAAGAGAAAAACTCCTTCCGCAAAGTATCCAGTACCCCCTGCAAAATCTCCTCCTTCTGATCAATGAGCTCCATCCTCGCCTGCAACTCTGCCTGAGATATCATCTTGGCCTTGGCCAGGAATATGTCCAACTGATTCTGATCACTCTCGGCCTGACGCCTCATCTCTGCCTGCATCCGCACCGATTCCTGGCGAATGGAGACCGCCTCCTTTTCCGCTTTCTCTAAAATCGCCTCAGCCTCCTGAAACGCATCGCCCATGATTACCCTGGCTAGTATTTCTCCATTATTGCTTAACATAATCACCTACCCTTACCGAATACCGAAGTTGTGTGTGCCCTTACCGAATTATCCACATCTTGACGATACCCAAACCAATGTTTCCTCCGCTGACCGACCCTGTTACACCATATCCTCTGCCGATCCTGTTACACCGTTTCCTCTGCCGATCCTCTGCCTGTCAATACCCCCCCCGCATCAGACCTTGCATCAGACCTTGATTCCCAGGGCCGAGAGGGCGAAATCCTCAACCGACCGTCTTTGCGGCAAAGGGCCGAGGCGATCCGGAATCTCCAGAATCAGTGTCCCGCCTTTTTTGCGAAGCAGCATCTTGTCCAGGAACGGCCTCACCCGCTCGGCCAGTTTCTCCGTGATCAGACAAATGCCTATGTCACTGCGCCGGGCCGCCTTGCGAAGGGCGCTCAGAATTTCTGAGTCCGTCTCTGCTGCCACCCCTTCTACCCCGGCCAGAGAAAAGCCCAGGACCGTCTCTTTGTCCCCAACCAGAAAAAATTTCATCGCCTTAAACCATCCCCAATATCATAATGGCCACGATCAATCCATAAATGGCTATACCTTCTGCCAACCCTACAAAAATCAATGCTCGCCCTGCCATCTCCGGACGCTCGCTCATGGCTCCCATCGCCGATGATCCTACCAATCCCACCGCTATGGCTGCCCCTATCGTCGATAGCCCCGTGGCCAACGCCGCCGCCATAAACGCCCAGTTCATACTCCCGGGATTCTTCGCCTCCTGACTCACCACCTCTCCCTCACCGCTATACGCTTTCCCTGCAAATACCGTCATCACCATACAGCTACTCACTATCAGTAATACCACCATTACCACAGGCCAGAATCTTGAAAACGCAAGTCTATTCTTCACCATTGCTTTTCATCAGCTCCTTTCCCTAGAATGAATTGTCTTAAAATCTCCTTGATTTCAAATTCCCCTTACCTCACATCCCTCGACTTCGAGTCACTCTGACCTGACCACTCTGATTCTAAATCCCCCTGAGCGGGCTGTATATCTCCCCTCCTCCATGGAAAAATTTAGTGAAGAACTCGTAGTACTCCAGGCGGATGGTCTGAATAGAGACAACAAGCCCCTCTACGGTGATAATTCCGATGTTTCCCAGGACCATGGTGAGCCAGTACCACACAACCCCGCCTGTATGATTTTGCAGGGTTCTGGCCAGAGTAAAAACTGCCAGAAACAAGCCGGCATGGGCCAGGGCAAATGCGGATACGCGGATAAAGGAGACCGTATGAGAAAGGAAGGCAATGATCGTGTCTCCTACTTCAATCAGCGACTCCATGAAGTAGATGCCCGGTTTTTCAGGGATGATCGGCTGATTTTTCTTGAGCATCAGCCTGCCGTACAGGTTGAATAAGGGTTCTTTCAGAAATATGGCCAAAAGGGGAAGACACAGGATCAGCGGCAAGTGACCAAAATGAATGGGTACTTTTCCCGTGGCCAGGCAGGAGAGAACCAGGCCGATGCATCCCCAATAAAACACAAGGCCCATAATACCGAATTCGCCGAAGATTCCCCCTTTGTAATCTCTGTTCCTGATGGAGTTGATAATGTTTAAGACCAGCCCGATACTGATAATAGCCATACCAAAGCCTATGGTCACTTCCATGAAGTAAGAGATATTTTTCATAGGATTGAACCAGAGAGCAGGGATAAGATGCTCGAAGCCGAATACGGAGCCGTAGAGGAAGCCGAAAGCAGTGGACATAATTCCGCATTCCATGACAATCAGGCCCATGTCCTGTATATTCTCCCTGCCGGACTGCTTGAAGGCTAAAAAACCCAGAAGAAACAGGACGATCCCCTGGCCCACATCACCGAACATGACGCCAAACATGAGCAGGAATATCAGCGCGAAGAAAAAGGTCGGCTCTACCTCCCCGTAGGAGGGAATGCCATATCCGGCAACCAGTTTTTCAAATGGCTTCAACAGGAATGGATTCTGAAAGCAGGTGGGAATTTTAAAAAAATCACCTGCCTGGCATATATCATTTGGAGATGCGACGGTAATTATTACCTGATGACCGGTTGCTTCCGCGATCTTTTTCTCCAGAGAGGGAAACACGTTCAACGGGACCCATCCGGAAATGTGATAGATATGGTCAACCTGGTCATAGGATTTTTCAATCTCCAAAACAGTAATGGCTAAAATGATCTTTCGCATCAATTGCCGCATTTGGCCGGTTGATTGTTTTTTCACTGCTTCCAGTCTGTCCTGGATCAGGGCTTTTTCCGCATCCAATTCCCGGATCTGTCTGCCCACATCATCCAGGTTATCACTGCTGTCAGTGCAGAGGTTTGCACTGTGGGGGCCTTTAAAATCTGTGCTGCGGGTGCTTTTAAAACCTGCGCTGTGGCTGTTGTGATCCGGGTTGAGCCTGAGCACCTCCATTCTTTCAAAATAAGCACTCTTCAATGCCTTTTCGATGTTATGCCGGTCCTTGCGCGAACCAAAAACGAAGATCAGGCGCTGCTTATCAAAACAGATGGAGGGGACAATCAGGTGATAGACGTTTGACAAGCTGAACTCCAGCCGCCCCAGGTTCTCCATGGGTATCAATCCTGCTTCTGCATACAGAAACCGGCACTCATGGAACCGGTTGATGTCTATCCCTGTAGTGGAAAGGATTTCCAATTGCCTCAGGAGTTGTTCTTTTTCTTTCCTGGTCTTCTCGATGTTTTCCGCTTCTCTGGCTAAACCGGAAATTATCTCTTCCAGGCGCTGAACCTCCTGATCGATCCTGAGGATATCTTTGTGGGGATTCAATTCTTCATCGGGAATTATCTCCATGGCTGAATTCAGTGATGAGTTATCTGAATTCATTGATGAAGACGAGGATGAAGCGCTGCCGGTATTGCCCTGATCAATTTTCAGCACGGGGAAAATTTTCTCAAGCCGCCTTTTCAGAGCCGTATACTTATGCAGCAGATTACTGTCTGCGTGTGATTCCAGCTCTCCCATCCGGGTTTTCCGGACATTCATCAGGTGCAGTACCTCGAGATTGGCAACGATGTGGGTTGTTTTGGCAACATGGTCCTGGGGAACCTGTAGATCGATTTTCGCCATTTTAGCAGGTCTAAACATATTATTCAGCTCTCCGATTCCATTTCATCAACATCCGTGTTATCTGCATTCGTATCATCTGCATTCGAGTTATCTACATTCGTATCATCAACATCCGTGTTATCTGTCTTCGCATCATCAACATCTTCTTCATCTATGCCAGTGCCATCTACATTTATATCATCTCTGTTCTTTCCATCTGCATCCTTGCCATCAACATCCGTGTCATCTGAATCCGCTTCGCTCATATAGTAGCCATCATAGCCGCTCTTCGTCATTCCCCCCTTCGCGGGAATGACGAAATCTAATGCCTTAGGTGTATTGTCTTATAATTATGAGCAATCCGCTTTATCTGCGGCCATACTTTTCCGGCTTCATTTCCTGGGTTCGGTTCTCTCATGAACTTATCCCAAAATCCCCCTATTCCCCTTGAGAAAGGGAGAGGAGCAGGTATTGAGCAAAGGGGGGAGCAGGTGTTTGAGCAAATAGGTTCATCGATTCTCTAACCATATCGATTCCTTAATCATAAGGCACCGTTTGGATCAGGTATTTACTCACCAGCTCACGAGAAAGGTTCATGCGTTTTGCTTCAGTGATACTGACAAGATCCTTGACTTCGATCTCTCTGAAGAGTACATAATCCAGGATTATGCCTATGTGGAAGGGAAATCCCTGCCAGTTCTTTTTAATTACTGCCAAAAGGTAGCGCCATAGCTGAATTGAGCATGCCTCGGGATTATCCTCGACGGTCGCTGACGCGGGATCGGTCAGTAAAGCTTTATAAGGCGTCCCTGTCAGATGAGCCACCGCATCTTTTCGATCAACCGAGTAGGCCATCTTTTTCCGAAGCTCGGACGAGATGTAGCGCCCTTGTGTCAGCCCATAATTGAGGATCTCCTCCGGTGAAAAGTGATATATTTCCTTGAATCGAAAAATCCAGGTGATATTCAAGACATCCATCTGAACACCAAGAATACTTTTGACAATCTTTTGATCCCGACGGCCAAGGGAGGAGACGATTTTCCACAAGTGGCTGTAATAACTCAAGTCCAGTGCCATTTCCAGGGGGAAGGTTTCCTTCTCTTCCTCGAATCGGTGGAATGCGTTCTTCAGCGGCCTGTAGTAACCGGTTCCCTTCAACTTGAGGAGGACTTCCTCCAGACTCCCCGCCTGGAGTAATGCCTGGGGAGAAAAGCTCTGACGCTCACCTGTCGGGAGCAGAAGCTGCTCCATGCTCTCCTTTGGCTTGGCCTGACAAATGATTCTCAGGATGGCTTTGAGATTTTCCAACTCGTATTTTTGGTACAGATGCTGTATCAGCAATTTCCGGTTCCCGGACAGGGAGAGGATAACCTTTCCATAGCAATCAAACAGATCCTGATAGAACAACCGGATCAATCCGTCGAAAGAGGCCGGGAACTGGCTTAAGGCCGCACCATACCAGGTAGTCTTGAGACACTCGGCCATACCGCAGTAACCGGAGACGCCGAGCAGGTTTTCGTAATCGGCCCCGCACAGCATTCGGCTTTTCAATGCCCGGATTTTGGCATTGATGTAGGCATATTGGATAGCCGCTTTCAACATTCCAGATCACCAAATAGTATCTCTCGAAGCTCTTTCATTACCAGTTCACGCCGCTGATCGGCTTTTTCTTTGATTCGTTGAATAGCCTGCTCTTTCTCGATGATAATCCGGGTCACCTCCGCCTCTCCTTCTGCGTGGAGCCTGTGCTCCAGAGTCTCTCGCTTTTTTTGCAGATCCTCTCTGGTTTTGTCGATCTGCCTGCGCGAGGCACTTTTCGCCTGAAGAATCATCTGGATTGCTTTTTCTTTGGCCTCTTCCAAAGCCCTGCCAGCATTTTTTTCCACTCCCAATATCTCTTCAACCACGCTGCTGCTTTCGGGTACCCCTTCCATATGTGTTTACTCCTGTACCAATCCAGGGTTTCATATTCAGGTTTTTTATACCTGCTTCGGATTTTTCAAAACAGCTTCAGGTTTTTCAAAACAGCAAAGGTTAATTGGATTTTCTTAAAGTCAACCGGGTATTCTTAAGGTTAATCAGGTGTTCTCAGAGAGAACGGAAACGATGATGCGGCTGTCTTAGCGATTTTCTTTATCCGGCCTGTACCTGCAAAAATTTTCAAAGCTGATTTCTTCGGTATAGGTAACAAAATCTATCTTTTCAGTCTGGACTTCCTTTCTGAAAGCACTCAGACGTAAAGACGGGGGCTCGTTGTCCGCATGCATGGATTTATCCCGTTTGATGGGAAATGGATCCTTTTCAGGTTTGCCTTTCGATCCGGTGATGCCTTTCGATCCAGGAATGCCTTTTAAGCCAGGAGTGCTTTTTGACTCAGGCTGATCGGTATGAAAAAGGTCCAGAAGATACGGTTTCTTTCCAGGTAACGCCTTTTGCCGGTCCACGATGTCTCTCCTTTAGACTAAAAATTCCATTAATCTTTTGCCGCGGGCTTTTTCAAGATGAGAAGGGAAGGATGAGGATGATGATGCCATTGCTGGTGCTGATTGAGTCTGCCTGGGGCTCTGAAACTGGATGAAGATTTTAGGATCTTTCCCTTCAACCATCTTCAGGAAGAACTCAACGAAAACCGCACTGTATTTTCGCTGTGCCAAGGTAGTATGGTAGAGGATAAAATCAATAAAATCAGCCAGTAACTCCTCTGGTAGTTCCTCTCCCAATTCGCTCTTCAAGGATTGGTATTTTTGGAAAAGATCACGGATCCTGTCCTGTTCCAGGGAGACCGTATCCGCCTCGAAACGGACCCGATATACTTCGCCCCTGCTTCCGCGCGCACCTTGGTATCTGGACGTATGTTGGTTCCCGACCTGCCCGCAAGTACCGGAATGCTCCGCCGGTCCTGCTGTCCTTACGGTTTCTGTTAGTTCTCGTGTTTCTGTTAGTTCTCGTGTTCCTGCCGGTTTTGCAGGATACTGGACCGTTTGGTCATGTGGAGTTTCGATCGCCCTGGAGCTTACCTCTCTTTCGGGTATTTCTTCCGGCTTCTGGCTCCCGGTTCCTGACTCCTGACTCCTGACTCCTGACTCCTGGCTCCTGGCCTCTGCTTCCTGCTGCCTGTCTTTTGAATCCCGGTCCAGTACTCCCCTGACTTCTGGCTCCTGACTCCTGAGTTCTGGCTCTTGAATCCTGACCTCTGGCTTCGAGCTCCTGAGTTTTTGCTCTTCTTTCTCCGGGTAAGTGAGTTCGATATCCTCTCCATTAACGTACCGTATGACCTCCTCGGCATCTCGCAGGATCGCCACTTCGGCATCGTTGTAAAAGATTACCCGAAGAACCTCTTCCAGGTTGGTAATCCCTTCACATGCTTTGTAAAAGCCATCTTCACGCATGCTGATCATATGGGCTGATATCCGGGCAATCTGGCGGATCTCGCTGGAGATTTTTCTACTCAGGATTGCATCCCGGATATCCTCATTGAGCACAAGCAGTTCCTGAATGCCGATCCTTCCCCGATAGCCGGTCTGGTGGCAGAGGTCGCATCCCCGGCCACGGCTGAAGGAATACCTGGATGGATCAACATTCTTAACACCGAAGCTCTGAAAGATAACAGGATCAGGTTCATACTTCTCCTTGCAGTTTGGACAAACCCTGCGAACCAGCCGCTGAGCAATTACTGAAACTACTGTAGAAGAAATCAAAAAGGTCTCAATTCCCATATCCATAAGCCGCAGTAAAGCTCCGGTGGAATCTTCCGTATGAAAGGTGCTCAGGGCCTTATGCCCGGTCAGCGCCGCCTGGATAGTGGCCTCGGCTGCAATAGTGTCCCGGATTTCTCCCACCATAATTACGTCCGGGTCCTGGCGCATCATGGAAGCGATGTAATCCGAGTAGCGCAGTCCTGCTTTGAAATTCAACTGCCCCTGCACTACGCCGTCTATCGTGTACTCTACCGGGTCCTCCACCGTGATAATTTTCTTGGCCAGCCTGTTTAAGTAGTTCAGGGAGGCATACAGGGTGGTGGTTTTGCCGCTGCCCGTTGGTCCGCAAACAAGGACAATACCGTTGGGAGTATCGAGGACTCGCATGTAACGCTTCAGATTCACGGGAGAGAAGCCGAGCTTGTCCAGATCGATTAACGTGGTTTGCCTCCTCAGGATACGGATGACAATATTCTCTCCGTAGACAGCGGAGTAGGTGGAAACCCGAAGATCAATATCATTATCCAAAATCCTGGCCTCAATCCTGCCGTCCTGATGCCTTCGATGTTCGGCAATGTCCATGCCGCACATGACCTTGATGCGGGAAATAACAGAGGGAACCATCCGCTTCGGCAAGTCGGTCTTATGCTGCAAGACTCCGTCAATCCGAAAGCGGACTCTCAGGTTATACGATTGAGGTTCGATATGAATATCACTGGCGCCTTCGGTAATGGCCGAGGAAATGATATAGTTGACAATGTTGACTGTATTATCTTTGGCATCCTTGGTATAGAGCTCATTGCCGATGACCAGGTCCTTCCCTGACAACGTATCATCATCATCACTCTTTTGGCCATATTCGATCTTGTGGTGGAGGGCATCCAGGAGGCCGTGAATGGACGAGCGGGTAGCAATGGCCGGTTCGATCTCGGCATTCAGTGATCTTTTAAAATCGCTGATTATCTCATCAGCCAGCGGGTCGGCCATGATCAGGGTAACGACCCCTTCCTTTTCAAAGGCCGGGATCGCCTCCTGGCGGCGCAGAAACGCTTCATGAAAGCGCAGGGCCAGTTTCTGGTCGATGAGCTGAATATTGGGAACAATGAACGGAAATCCTAATTGCATGCTTAAGGACCTGGCCAATTGCTCCTCAGTCAGATATCCTAATTGAAGCAACAATTCTCCGATGCGCTTTTTCTCTTCTTTTTGCTTTTGTAAAACCTGATCGAGCTGCTCCCCATCGATGATACCCAGATTGACCAAAAGTTCACCCAGATAGATGTGCTTGCAATGTTTACGTAAAACCTTGGATAACTCGACACTTGAGATGAACCCTAAATCGATGCAGATTTGCCCGAGTGGCTTATACTGGCTGGTCTCTTTCTGATGGGTGAGGGCCTGATGAAGCTCTTCCTCCGTGATGTATCCATGGTTGACCAGGATTTCACCAATGCGGAATTTCTTCTTTGGAATATTATCTGAGGTCATGTTCGGCCTCACCGCCGGTCACTTCCACTTCATCCTCATCAGAAATGGAACGTGTGCGGTATGTATCACCCGCAGGTATACCGGACGACTCACCCACTGTTAGGGGGCGGCATATGTCTTGTGCCTGTTCACCAGCCGATTCGTCCTCCCTAAGCATCCGGGATTCGCCCGTATGTGCCCTGGCCGATGCGGCCTCTGCTAGGGTGCGGCATATGTCTTGTGCCTGTTCACCAGAGGATTCATCCTCTTTAAGCCCCCGGGATTCGCCCGTATGTATACCGGACGACTCACCCACTGTTAGTGTGCGGTATGTATCGTCCGTAGGTATACCGGACGACTCGTGCTCTGTATCTGACCTGGTATTGGCAGATTTTCCGGACTCCTGCTGAAAAATCCTGGAGCAGGCTATCAGGAGAAAATCTTCAGCCTCCAGCCCAAGTGAAGCAACGTAGGGCCAAAATCCGCCTTGAATCCGGAGCGGCAGATCCGGTGGGGACAGATCCTCCAGAATGGTCCTCACCCGCTGATAAACGGTCCTGGCCTGTTCGGCATTGGCCTTGAAAAGGATGAGAATGAACCTGTTCTCACTGATCCTGGCCACTACATCCATTTTTCGGACAGCATTGAGAAGAGTTGTTGTAATGTTCTGGCGGAAATGAAACTCCGCCTTTTTGTCCAATGGCTTGACTACGTACGAATAATTTCCCAGTTCCAGACCGACCAGAGCCAGAGGGATTTGATATCTTCTGGACTGCTCCATGTTCTGGGCCAGGATTTTCAGAAAGAAGGAGCGGTTAACCTCGTGGCTCACAGTATCGATAATGGAAAAAGGAATGGATTTCTCAAAGACGATCTTCTCTTCGATAGTCTCAAGGATCTGCTGAAGGATGAGATGAAAGATCTGAACTTCCTCTTCAGGAAAGGTTTCAATATTAAGGCCGTCAAAGGCCACGCAACACAGAGCGCTCTGAAGACCTTTGCCCAAAAAAATGGAAACAGCGCTCTTTTCCAGATCCTCTAATTGCGCCTCGGGGTCAGCTAAAACCGGCCCCACGAGGGTGACGGGAATGTCATCCAGAGATAAATCCAGCCCCTCGTTTTTGCTGAGATGAGCCAAAAGATAGGTATACAAAGAGTCGATCCTCTCCTGCCCAACCTCTTCCATTATCGAGACAAGAAGGCTGGCCCTGGCCTCATGATACAAAAAGACCACAGAGCTTCGAAAGGGAAAGAGGGAATTGAGAACAGGCATCATGGCCGAGACCAGATCCCGGATAGAGTCAACCTGCCGACTCATCGATTTCAGCTCATTGATCACTTTCTCCTGGAACAGATGCCGATCTAAAAGATCATTGGCCATTTTCAGGATGTCCAGATCACTCATGCTCCGTCCGATAATGAGAGGTGGCTGAAAAAATGATCGCCGGGCTTTCCTGCACTTCAAGGCTTCCTGAACAATTCTTTTTAATTCCTTGAGGTTGACGGGTTTGGACAGGCAATAGTCCGCCCCACACGTATTACCCCAGAACTGATCCATTTTCTGCTCTGAAGAAAGAATCATAACCAGCGGTATGTCCAGGTGAAGCCCAAACTTGAGCAACCTGCAAAACTGATATCCGCTGAGATAAGGCAAGGTATCGTCAATAATCACCAGAGCCGGCTTCAAAACAGCCGCATCCTTGATAGCCTGGGGGCCCTGACTCACTTCCCGAACATCGAGATCCATTTCCTGAAGGGCAGACTTCAAAGTTACGCGCCAAGAATCATCTCCCAGGGCCAGCATGACCGTGCTATTCATAGCCTCCTCCCCCGCGTGTGCATCCTGCGTATCTGCCAACTGTGCCAACATCACCATACTGATACTGCCTGTGTCCGGATAATTCTTATTCCTTTATCGGCATGGGCAGGCTGATCAATCAACCACGTTTCACAAGGGCAAAGAGCTGTCAAAAAACCTGTCGAAATCCTCCGGCGGCCTTTGCTGCGGATGCTTTCAACCTAACCTATCCCATGGTACGTACTCAAATCCGATGAACATAAGTCCTTCTCCAAAAATACCTCCTCCCCACCTTTTCTTATTGAGGCTTAAGCCGTTTATACAACATTCCGGTGCAGCAGGGATGCAGAATGCAAAAAGGGCGCAGCATGCTGCGCCCTTTTTGGTGGAATCTCATCCCTCCTGGAATGATTCTCTTGGAATGATTCTCCTGGGATGATTCTCCCGGGATGATCTTTCCTGATGTTTCATTCTTTCCAATAACAATGAATATCTTTCTCCCTATCAGCGCGATTACCGATAAGAGTATTACCTTTAATATCCGCCTCAGACTCAATGAGGGAAACCGCCCCGCCTTCTCCACGCAATGCCTGATTTTCAGTAAAGGTATTATGAGAGAGGGCCGGTTTCGATCGAAAGGCATAAATAGCCCCTCCTTCACCATAAGAGGCTCTGTTTTGGTAAAACTCATTGTTTTTGATGATAGGAGAGGACTGAAAACAGAAAATTGCTCCTCCCGTCCCTCTATCAGCAACGTTGTTGCTAAAAAGAATATTTTGAATCGTAGGGCTGGATTGATAACAGGCAATGCCGCCGCCCTCACCTCCATTTGGTTTCGCGTTTCCATGCCTGATGGTCAAGTTCTGGATTTGGCAGTCGCTCCCGTTTTTTAGGATAATACAAGGTGCCTTATTCCCTCCATCGAGGATAGTTTTTTCCCGATTTGTACCATCAATTTCTATGGTTTTTCCATCAATGATCAGGTTTTCACGATATATCCCAGGAGAAATCTTAATCTTATCTCCATTCTGTGCCATAGAAATTGCCTCCTGAATGGTAGGATATTTCATGGAGGGAACAAAAAAGGTGGCAGCTTCCAGGGAATACGCAAATCCCGCGAGCATTACTATACTTCCCAATATGATATTCCATATATATTGTTTCATCTATTATTCTCCTCATTCATTACATTAGAATACACAGAAAATGCACGCATCAGTTCTGTATGGCAAAGTCTACTTCCTTAAGCGTGCCTGTTTCTATTGGTCCCATTCCTGTAAAGAGTTTGAGATATCTTCCCTGTTTGGGAGTGACAGAAGTGCTCGTTCCAGCCGGATCAGGCTGCGCCAGCCAGCCGGCTTTCACCGCAGTGCCAAAATCGCCTGGATCGTCGCTGACAAAGATGTCCCAAAGCCTGCTGTTATAGTCGGACGAGAGAAGAAGCTGGATCTGGGTTACCTCGTAGCTCTGTCCCAAATCAAAAATTACCCAATGACCGGCAAAAGGAGCGTACTTGTTTCCCGTCTCAGGATGATCGTCAATCAGGTATTCGGGAAACCAGAAAAGATCCTCGGAATGAACCGCCTGGGGAGTTCTCCAGATGACCGGAGAGGAAACCCCTGTGGTAAAAGCCCAGGCAGGCGAGGTCAGGCTGTGGCCGGCCGCATCCTCAATCGATACCGTGACCGTAATCTGCTCCTGGTCGTTGAAATCAAAAACAGGATCAATTGTCACCTGATAACAGGCCGATGTTCCTGTTACCGAAATCACACCGGTGTCTTCATCCGTATAGGTTTGCGAATAAGAGAGATCGCCCTGAAGAGAAATGGTGAAGGTGGTCCAGTCAAGAGCATCCTGGCCATTGGAGAGAAGCATACAGCTTAAGGTGCGATTTACGGCAATGTTCTGGCTTTCCGGCTGAGGGTTTAAAAATCGTATCGAAGGTGGAAGCGATGGTCTGTCCCAGGAACCAGTGGGCACACCAAGTGCCTGATAGGTCCGGTCGTATTTGATAGGTGCCGGGCCGCTGTGACAGGCGCTGCACACCATACTCTCCTCCAGTGTTCCGCCTCCAGGTCCTCCCAGTACCGGCATATCTCCATACGCGCTTTCTTCACCAAAGATGGTGGGAGTGTAGCCATCCGCCTTGTACCAGCGGAAGCTCAAGGCAGGTACCTTGTCCCCGGTTCCGGATGTGCTGATCAATTCCCCGTGGCGAATCATTACCGGATTGGGAGAGCCATGTACATTATGGCAGGCAGGGCAACTGATGCGGGAGTCGATAAGGGGATCACCGAATTTAACGGCATCAGCTACAACCGTACCATCTGCCAGGTCACAGAGCTGGACATAGCCGGAAGTTCCCTCGATAAAAGAGAACGTTCCCAAAAGCGACCAGGTGCCGCCGTTAACCTGTTGATTTACCGTTCCCGTATAGGTTCCGCCATCGTACACGATGGAATACGGGGCATTCGTGGCCCGATCGGTACTTGCAGTCCACCGGGCGTAGACCTTGTAATCTCCGCTCCACGGGATCTGAGAAATCCAGGTAACCGTGCTGCTGCCGTCTCCAGCAACATGCCATTGAAAATCGGTTCCATAATACCCTGCCGGAATAGTGGAGGAAGGCCAATCGCCCACGACAAGAGCATTTAAATTATCAACAATGATTTCATCAGGCACCTGCAAATAATCCCAGTCCGAATCCCATGACGTCCTCCCGGAGCTGATATGTGCCCGGTGCCGGTTGACATTGTCATCCTGGAAATTGGTCATGTAAGGAGTGTTGCCACCCAGAATCTGGTCATAGTTGTGGCAGGTAAAGCAGAGGGCAAACCGATCTGCGGCAAAACCGCCTTGAGGACCGTTGCCCAAAGGAATGATCATGGAATATGCAAGGCGATATCCATTCCGGTAATTATGAGGATCATCGGGATTGAACGGATTAGAGTCGTGTGAATAGGTACGGGCATCACCGTCTATATGGGGTCCGTTCACAATATGACAGGCTGAGCAGGTGATCTTGTGGCCGCTAACGTTGTATCCATACGTGGCATTATCGCCCATAACGTTCGGAGCGGATATTCCCGCACAGACCGATTGGCCGTCGTCATGACAGCCGGCACACCAGTTTTCCAGACCGGGTTTCAACTCCTGGTCTCCCTCCTGCCGGTATACTCCGCCGTGCCAATTGGCTTTTGCTCCGATCACCGCATTGCTTACTCCGTCATAGGCACCGGACGGGCTGTGACATGCGTCGCAGATATCCGTTTCCGAAAGATCGTAATGTCCGTCTCCGTTGCTGTCCGTTCCGGATTGGAAGAAGGGGAAATTGGCAGTATCGTGGCATGCACCGCAATCGATGAAAGGTCCTCTTAAATCATCGTCATCGTGCTCCGTGTGCGTGGAGTGACTTCTGAAAGTGCCTGCCCCCGGGCTTAGCTGCCCCGGCTCATACTCGTATCCGCTATCGTGGCCGTGACATGCTACGCAACCGGTCCCTGCACCGCCATTATGGGAAAATTCTCCGCAATGGGAATGACACGCTGAACAATCCTCTCCAAGATGATGGTCGCCGGACGGAGATGTACCGTCCGTTCGATAATACTTCGTTGTGGTATGACATACTTCACAGATACGGCTTCCGCTGCCGTCGGCATAGTGTTCGGGTCGAATCTGAAATACGACATTTTCCCCCTGTATCTGTTCTGCAATTGCAGCCAGATTTGAAGTGGCATTGCCAGGATCATGGCATGCCGTGCAGTCGCTTTGGTGATGAAACGGTGCAGACCATGCCGCATTTCCGGGAAAGAAGGCAATGCATAAGACAACAAAACCTGCTGTCAGCAACCCTAACCAGGTCTTTGTAAGATTCATCTTTTTTCTCCTTACGTCAAAAGTAATACCTGATGTCCCTGCCTCGTGTAGCTCTCTTCAGTGACGGTTCATAATCGTGACGGCTCATAATTATATATAAAAATTACAAATACCGTCTCACCACACCCAGACCACAGATGAGAGAGTGCATACCTTGTTTCTCTCTGTGTCATCTCGCTACAGATAGCAGAATCAATAGCAGAATCAAGCCGATCGTGGCAGTGGCCTAAAGTCTCACTGGGCAGCGGTGCATCTAGAGTGCTTTTTGCCCCTCCACTTGGCTTGACACCATGGGGCGTTACCAGTATGGCATTACGATACGCCATACATCGGGGCAGAGTAATCCTTTGCCATTGCCATCAATATCAATGATCAATATGCCTGCCCTGATGAAGGCAGGCTTTGGCCCTGGTGAACAGATTATTTCTAACTTTTTGAATTCATTGTATGTTGGTTCGATGGGCTAAAATCGTCATTCTTAATAAATTCAAAAAGTTATACTCACATCTGTGCACTATGGGTCTTAAGCACCCGACCGTTAAGGAATTAATAAATCTCAAAATAAAAACCCCAGAGACACAAGGTACACAGAAGAGAAAAATACCCGGGTCTCCTCTGCGTTTCTGGGGTTATCTATACTTAAAATATAGTCTTTTTTTACTGTGGTTAATGATGATAAGTGGCTGCTCTTATCTTATTTTTGGACAAGCCGCTATCTTATATTAATATACTACATCTCTTGTTAATATTCTATATCTCTTCGTTTCCTTCTGTCAAAAAAATGATGAAACTGATTTTGAGATCTGTTTCCATTTCAAGATGATAAAGAGTTATATACAGGCCAAAGACAGACGTGGTTCTTACGCTCAATTTGATTATTTTTTGCAATTTTGTTAATATTTTAAAATAGTCGTATTGAGAACCGATATTGAGCATGCCCCTGCTAAGTTACTGAATTTAGGTATGTTGGTTTAAGGGCTGAAGATTCATCATTCTTAATAAATTCAAAGACTTATACCTAACCTGCTCGATATCAGGAAGACAAGTAGCTACTATTAACTCATGATGAAAGGTTAGGCGATGAAAATTAACGAATATAAAGCCCGATACTTACGGTTCGCAGTTTTGGTAGTCATATCGGTGATGGTATGGATTTTTGGTTTCCAGCATCCGGTATTTGCAGCTTATATCGATACGGCCCATGGTAACACATCAGCCGGAGTTAACCGCTCCGGCCACACGGACTGTCCGGAGGGCACGGTGTGTCCGACAGGAGACTGCACCCACTGTCATGATGCTTTTAATCCCAATGTTTGTGGTATAGAACAGACAATGCTGTTTGCTGGCCTGGATAGCCCCGACTTTTGTATGCAGTGCCATACGAATAGTGATTCTCAGCAGGTTGGTGGTATGTCCGGCGCTCCTGCCGGCATTCCGTCCGTGTTCAGCAAGACGTACAGGCACAATGTAACGGGTTACAGCGGCCTCCACAAATTTTCGCCGAAAGAGGAAACCAGGGTCTACCTGTCGGCAAACAAGCATGTAGAGTGCGACGACTGTCATAATCCTCATGGCGCAGCCAATAATTTGCATAACGAACTGGCAACCAATGCAGGGCTTCATCTTGCAGCCGTTACGAACGAAACCGCCGGAGGTCCTCTTAAGGGTGCCTTTGGCGTAGAGCCGGCAGCATGGGGGAGCAGCAACTGGAGTGGAGTGTCCTCATGGCCCGTAACATCAACCACGGCAACAAAAGAATACCAGATCTGCTTCAAGTGCCACAGCGATTACAATACCAGCTTCTCTTCATGGGGCGGATCCGGGCCTCAATCATGGACAAATGCTGCTCTGGAGTTTAGTTCAAAGAACAACTCCTATCACCCCGCCGTTCAGGCCCTTCCTGATACGGACCCCGGCAACGATTGCTGTTCCGGCCGGCTGCCTGCCCCCTTTACGAGCCTTCTCATTGGTGACTCCGGCCTTGCCACTCAAGCTGTCGATTTCTCTCTTACCATTGATCCTGCCGCAGGCAATGGCAAGACATGGCAGCCTGGCCAATGGGCAAATTGGGGAATACGGGTGGGGACACTGACGAGATCCGGAAGTTACACCTTCAACCAGGTTGGTAAAATCAACTCGAATACTGCGACCAGCCTCAGCATTTCATGGCAGGGTTTGACAGGGCTCGCGTCCGGAACAGACAAGTACGATGTGGTTTACTCCATCGAATACTACGCAGGGATGGGTGCCAAAGCTGGCGTCAGAATCACGGACACTTCTAAGAACTTTCATCAATACCTGCCATCACTGGTGGGTTATTGGGTCGTTATTTGCAATGGTCCGGGAAGTTCGCAGAAAATTGCCACAGGCCGGGTTGTGCAAAGTCAGCCTACCTGGTTCGAGGTAGAGGAATGGATCGCCTGGCAGGCTCCCACGGGAGTCCCTATTGGCGGCGTACCTCCGGACGCGTCATCTAAGGTCGGTTACTACTTCTCCGCAACAGGCAAAACCATGATGTGCTCCGACTGTCATAGCAACAACGAAATTTCCGGGACTACAGCCCAGGGACCGCACGGTTCGACAGTCAAATGGATGCTTAAAGGAAGAAACAGGGCATGGCCCACCCTTCAGGCTTCAGAGAACGGAACGGGAACAGGCACCTTACGAAAAATCGGCAATACTGCCACTCCTAATCATAGATCGGTGAAAGACGGAAATCCTGACGGAAATGGTCTGTTTTGCCTGAACTGCCATTCAACGGTGAGCTTTTCCAAGAATAAATATGGAGTTCAGGATAACACCAATGTCCACATCTCTCATGCTGCCGGATGGCCCGATGGACCCGAATGCGTGAGGTGCCACATCATGGTTCCTCACGGAGCCAAGCTGTCCAGATTGATTGGAGACCAGAACGGCACCATGCCGAGCCGGTACGCCTTTAACAACGACCTTTCAAATATGTGGGTGACGAAATTCTGGAAATGTGATGACCCCGCTGGCTATGACAACACCCCTGGCAGAGGTAACGACTGGTGTTCGGTTCTGTGTCACGGTCAGGAATATCATCATCCATCTGACGGAAACGGGGACGATTGGTAAGAGAACCTGGGGATGATTGATAAGAGAACCTTTGGCAAGGTAATCTCTTTCTTGTGCTTGCCTTGGGGCCGGGGGGGCTTTTCCCCGGCCCTTGTTTTTCCCTGTTTTTCCCGGCCTTGGCCGAAAGCCTGCAAGCCTGCCGGGAAAAATGAATATTCATAAATGTTAATGAATATTAATGAATGTTAATGAATACCGGTACTGCTAAACAGGCAACGATATAGAATCAATTATTCGCCTGCCGGGCGTTTTCTCTTTACCCCCGCTAGACAGAGTATTCCGGCAGCCAATAAAAATACAGCCACAGAGCTCGATGACACAGGCACTGACAGAGCGGATACTCCAAGAGTAAATTTCTGGGCCCTGTGATTACTCGTATCAATAATATAGATGCCTCCATGGTCATCCACAGCCACCCCATGAGGATAATTGAATTGCCCATTTCCTGAGCCGTAACCTCCCCATGAGGTCACAAAAGTACCATCAGAGGTATATTCCTGGATGCGGTGGTTACTCGTATCGGCTATATAGACATTACCGCTGCTGTCTATGGCCACTCCATGGGGGAAATTGAATTGTCCGTTCCCTGCGCCGAGGGTTCCCCATTTGGCCAGGAGTATGCCATAGGGGCTGATTTTCTGGATGCGGTGATTGTAAGTATCGGCCACATAGATGTTGCCGCTCGCATCCACGGCTACTCCCGACGGGGAGTAGAACTGCCCATCCGATGAACCTGCGATTCCCCATTTGGACAGGAAGGTACCCTGAGGGGTGAATTTCTGAATGCGATGGTTGCCGGTATCAGCTACGTAAACATTGCCGCTCGAATCCACCGTTATTCCCGAAGGGGAATAGAGCTGTCCATTCCCTGAACCCAGATTTCCCCAATTGGTCAGGAAAACACCATTGATGGTAAATTTCTGAATGCGATGGTTGTTCGTGTCAGATACATAGACATTGTCGTTTCTGTCCACCGCTACGCCTGAAGGGGAGTTGAATTGCAGGTTCCCTGAACCTCTGCTCCCCCATTTAGTCAGAAAGATACCCTGAGAGTTGAATTTCTGAATGCAGTGGTTACCAGTATCAGCTATGTAAATGTTGCCAGCCGTATCCACGGCTCCATCAGAGGGGGAGGAAAATTGCCCGCTCCCTGAGCCCGCGTTTTCCCAGGCTGAAAGAAAGGCACCATCAGACCGGATCTTTTGAATGCGGTTATTATCAGTGTCAGCAACATGGATGTTGCCGCTCGTATCTACGGCCACTCCCAAAGGGGAATCGAATTGCCCGTTCCCTGAGCCCCAGCTTCCAAATTCTGCCAGGAAGGTGCCCTGAGAGTTGAATTTCTGAACGCGGTAATTCCACGTATCTGCTACATAAACATTACCGCTGCCATCCACGGCTACTCCAGAGGGGAGGTTAAATTGCCCGCTCTCAGAGCCCCAAATTCCCCATGTAGCCAGGTAGGAGCCAGAGGAGTTGAATTTTTGAATGCGCCGGTTCCAGGAATCAGCCACATAGACGTTCCCATTGCTATCCACGGCTACTCCAGAAGGGTTGCTGAATTGCCTGTCCGCTGCACCGAAACTTCCCCATTTGGTTAAAAAGGTACTCTGAGAGTTGAATTTCTGGATGCGATGGTTATTCGTATCAGCAACGTAGACATTGCCGCTCGTATCCAGGGCCACTCCGGCAGGGGAATTGAACTGCCCATCAGTTGTGCCGTAACTCCCCCATTTGGTCAGGAAGGTGCCCTGGGAGTTGAATTTCTGGATGCGATGATTATTCGTGTCAGCAACGTAGACATTGCCGCTCGTATCCACGGCTATTCCGGCAGGAGAAATGAATTGACCATCAGTTGTACCGTAACTTCCCCATCTGGCCAGGAAGGTGCCCTGAGAGTTGAATTTCTGGATGCGATGATTATTCGTATCAGCAACGTAGACATTGCCGTTCCTGTCTACAGCTACGCCGGAGGGGCTGTTGAAATACCATACCCCAAGTGGTGGAATCGTCCAGTCAAACTGTGGGATTTGTGAAGCGCTTGCCTCGTGGAAAAAGGTTTGCCCGAATTGTCCGAAAAAGGCTTGCCCGAAAAAGACCTGCTCGAATGATGAGATGAAAACAAAGCCAATAAGTCCGGCTATAAGTAGAGAGAGTGACTTCCTCATATACGATATCCTCCTCATCGTGTAAATTACTTTATGAATCATTCAACTGATTAATCAACAAATCAATTAATCATTCAATCTGTTAATCATTCAATCTCTTAACTATTCAATTAATTAACAATTCAATCTGTTCATAGTTATTTTACTTACCCTTGGATGCCATCCCTTTTTTGTATAAAATACAAAGGGAAATGTCCTTATACTGTTGAGATCGGGCTCCAGATTCCTATTGCCGGGGAAATCTCTAATATCAATATATACAAAATTTTATATTTAACATATAATACTTGCAATTATTATACCATTATAATCTTTAAAAAATAATATAAAGTATTAATATTTTTAAATA
>JBFMGO010000014.1:0-77672 GCA_040752695.1 bacterium | reverse complement strand
GGCTGTATCAAGTATTAAATCCATTGCCGGTATAGACATACTCACTATCCCAAAATCCTTAATACACCGGCAGTCGCCAGTTGAGCGGATAGGTATGCCCAGAAAACATAATTTTCATGGTTAAGGTGAAGACAATGACATAAATCCGTAACTTTGTATCTTATTATGAGTGAGTAGCGTGTTTTTTCCAAAAAAAATCAGAGGGAAAACACAGAACTTACTATGCATAACTTGTTCACTCTGGATTCAGGGTTAACGACTGGTTCGCAATCTTGTTTCACAGATTATCCTCCCTTATCTTAGTCTGTTGGATAACCTATGATAATGCTTTATTTCCTATTTTTCATGCAGGCTTACCGGAAGGACACGAGAATTCACCCATCCTGCATCAAGGGGGGAATGTACAGATGCCCCCGCCAGAGCCATGGATAATCCATCGCTTTCCTTTATGCCAGAACAGAAGAGCTTGCAAAATCTTTCAGGATAGTCTATTATTCTGGATCTTGAACAACCAGGGGGCCCCTAAGTGAGCGGGGAATTCCCAAGAGGAGCCCAGGGAGTCACCCACTCCCGGTGGAACCAGGAACTTCCGATGAGAACAAAGGGAATCCAGGGAAAACCCGAGAAATCTGGGAAATCCGGAAGTACTATCATTACAGTTCAGGAAATCTGGAAGTACGATCTTTACAGTAATGGTGTCTTTCGTTAATATTCTTTCGTTAGTATTCTTTATTCGAAGCCGCCGGTTTGTTTGCTGCCGATTATTATTTTATTAATGCCGATGAATAGTTATGAAGAATATTATTCCCATTCCAGATAGGCCCATGCCCCGATGGAATGTTTTTTATTTAAAAAATCTTCAGGCAGCCACTCGGATCCTTTCTCAGCAGGGGAATGTTGAAGGGGATTTTACATTCTCGGGTTGATTCGGCCTCATGAATGAGGCACAGAATGTGCGCATTGCTCTCCAAGACAAGGTACGGCGGCTATCGCTTGGGGAAAAGGGACGTAGTTTTGATACGAACCAGTTAACCTTTATTACTCTGATCCAAATGTACGGGATTATGGATTTAAATGTGCGGGATTATGGGTTTAAAGGCTTTGGGATTATTATCAGGTGAATCATTTATTGCAGATTTTGGGGATTATTTTTACGAGTTTCGGGTGCGTTACGGGTTATGAGTTTTTCAGGTTTTATAGCATGGAGTATATCAGCCTTCGACTCATTCACATTCATAATACGCCAATTCATACATACGCCAATACATATGCCAATTCCTTTCAGATTTGCAATTCACCAGCAAACCTATAACTCGCTCGCAACCTGTCGCAACCTGTAATATGCAACTGGGATTATCGTAGGGGGATGGGAGTTAAAAGTGCTGATTGAAATATCGAGAAAATTCTTTGGAAAGGTTTTTGCTGCTTTTTTATTGGTTATCGTCCTTGGCATTTGTTTCTCCTTTGATTTTGTCAAGCGGAGAATTCCTTTGTGTGAGGCACCGACTCTGGCCGAGGCCAATATCCATTCTCTCGAACCTTTACCCCTGAAACCGTCCCTTCCGGATGAGGAGTCTAGGCCGTTATTCTCTTTGTTTGCTCCTGGGGGAGAAGAGACGGACATCCAGGAGGAAACGGCGATCGATTTTAGCCCTGATCAGATCATCCTGTACAACGGCTGGAATTCATCCTCTCAGGGGATCGCTTTCTGGAATCCGCAAAGTCCCGGTGAGGAATTCTCCCTCGAACTGGGTTCTGTCTTCGTTGATTCGCTTCGTTTACCCAAGCTGGAAGAAGATCTTGAGGAAATTGACCTGGTACTGCTTTCCCAGGAGTACTGCAAGTACACAGGGAGAGACTCCTGCATCAAAGAGGATTTTCTTGAGCTGATTAGGATACGGGGGCAGAAGGAACATCCGACCTTTCAGCCATCTCCCTGGCCTACCCATGGGTGGATCAGTTCTCCCTTTGGCTATCGAATCTCTCCCTTTACCGGAAGGAGAGTGTTTCATAAGGGGCTTGATATTGCCACCCGAACCGGGACTCCCATTTACGCTGTCAGCCAGGGGATTGTCACTTTCAGTGGCCGCAAGGGTGAATATGGAAATCTGATTATCATCCAGCATGTTTTCGGTTTCTCCACTTTGTATGGACATAATTCGATAAATGTTGTAAAATCAGGCGATAGGGTAAAGTGCGGCCAGCTTATTGGTTATGTCGGAAACACGGGGAGAAGCACAGCGCCTCACTTGCATTACGAAATTAAAAAAGACGGCCAGTGTCTCAACCCGAGGAAATACCTTTTGGCTAAGCTTTTTTAAGAGGCAAGACCTGCCCTGGAATTACCCCGCAAGCTCAAGCCGTGCAAACAGGTTTAATCCTCGATCAGGCTTTAGGCCAGGGTTATAGTCTTGCTGGCCTGCGTATCTGAAATACGTAGCCAGGGAGCATCGGAAAGTAAAATAAATGCAGGGTGGGGCCGTATCCCACCAACATCAGCGATATCGGGTGAGGCTTTTTGCCCCACCCGGCCTATTCTCTATCAGGTGCACTGGATTTATATCAGTGATACAAAAAAACAGCCGGGTAATTATCGCGGTCTGTATACTGAACACCTATCCGAAACGCGAGCCTGGTTCTCGCAGTGATGCGGCAGTCCAGGATTTTACGGATAGGCTCTTATAGCGGTTTGCAGTCGTATGTACTACAACATAACGTGCTGTCGTTAGCGGTTCAGCGGCAACTACTGTAGTTCTGCTCAAGTGAAAACCGCTATAGAACCTTTACCCATTTGACAGTTAACGCTGAGAGTACCGAATCTCGGATAATGAGGACCATCGTATTATGCTTCAAAGTCTTTTAACCAAAATTGTGGGGAGTAAAAACCAACGGGAAATTAAACGGCTCATGCTCTCCGTGGAGAAGATAAATGCCCTTGAGCCGGAGATGAGCCGTTTAAGCGATGCTGAACTTCGTGGCAGAGTTGATAAGTTCAGGCAATCCTATCAGGAAAAGCTGCAAAAGATGAAAACCGACGCTGGGATTGACGATGCCCGCTTAGCCCAGCTCAATCTTCTTGACCTTCAAGACAAAGTGGAGTCTGAGAGAATACATAAAAGTATGGCTAAGATTCGGCAGCAGATCCTGGATGAGATCCTGTGCGAATCCTTTGCCATAACCCGCGAGGCAGCCAAGCGGGTCCTGAACATGAGGCATTTCGATGTGCAGCTCATGGGAGGGATGGTTCTGAACGAGGGGAATATCGCTGAAATGGCTACCGGAGAGGGGAAAACCCTTGTCGCTACCCTTCCCGCCTGCCTGAATGGTATTACCGGTGAGGGAGTTCATATTGTTACGGTCAACGATTATCTGGCCAGACGTGACAGCGAGTGGATGGGGAAAGTGTATCAGTTCCTCGGCCTGAGTGTAGGGCTGATTGTTCATGATCTGGACGACAAGGAGCGTCAGCAGGCTTACGGCTGCGATATCACGTACGGAACCAATAATGAATTCGGATTCGATTATCTGCGGGACAACATGAAATTCACGCTCGCGGACTATGTCCAGCGAAGACACTATTTTGCCATTGTCGATGAGGTCGACAGCATTTTGATCGATGAGGCCCGGACCCCCTTGATTATTTCCGGTCCCAGCGAAGGATCCACGGATGAATATACTCTGGTCGACCGGGTCATCCCCCGGCTCAACAGAGATAAGGACTATGAGATAGACGAGGAAAAACGGACCGTTACACTTACCGAGGAAGGAATTCTCAATGCGCAGCAGATCTTGGGAATTCATGACCTGTACGAACAGCAGGAAGGTCAGGATGGCATGCTGTCTGCCAAGCATCTGGATACCATCCACCACCTCGAGCAGGCGTTGCGGGCCCATAAGCTTTTCAAAAAAGATGTGGACTACGTGGTCAAAGAGGGCGAAGTCATTATCGTCGATGAATTTACCGGCCGCCTGATGCCTGGACGACGATACAGCGACGGGCTGCATCAGGCGCTGGAGGCCAAGGAGGGGGTCAAGGTAGCCCAGGAAAATCAGACTCTGGCTACCATTACCTTTCAGAATTATTTCCGCCTCTACGAGAAACTGGCCGGTATGACGGGGTCTGCGGATACTGAAGCCACGGAATTTCGAAAAATCTATGACCTGGATGTCATCGTTATTCCCACGAATAAGCCCCTCCGAAGAACCAACTATCCAGATGTCATTTACAAGTCGGAACGGGAAAAATTCAATGCAGCTATTGACGAAATCGTGGAACTGAACAAGATAGGACGGCCAGTGCTGGTAGGAACTATCGCCATCGAAAAGTCCGAGCATCTTCACGAAATGCTCAAGCGAAGGGGTATACCCCATAATGTCTTGAACGCCAAACACCATGAGAGGGAAGCGGAAATCGTGGCCCAGGCAGGTCAGATGGGTGCAGTGACCATCTCCACCAACATGGCCGGACGAGGAACGGACATCGTGCTGGGAGAGGGGGTCAAGGAACTGGGAGGCCTGCATATCCTGGGTACGGAAAGGCATGAGAGCCGCCGGATCGACAACCAGCTCCGCGGGCGATCGGGACGTCAGGGAGACCCTGGTTCTTCCCGCTTCTATCTATCCTTGGAAGATGACCTGTTACGTATCTTTGGCGGAGAAATGATCACCAAGGTCATGAATAAACTGGGCATTGATGACGGACAGCCGATCGAGCACAATATGATCAGCAAAGCTATTGAAAATGCCCAGCAAAAGGTGGAGGCCAAGAACTACGAGGCCAGAAAGCATCTTCTGGAATACGACGATGTCATGAACAAGCAAAGAGAGGTCATCTACCAGCAAAGGCGGCAGGTACTGGAAAAGGATGATCTAAAATCACTCATCGACCAGATGATCGGGGATTGCCTCGATGATTGTCTGTCCACCTATACCTCCGCCTCTCGCACCAACCGTCCTGAGGACTGGGACCTTAAAGGGTTGAGCAACGCACTGATCAAACAATTTTGTTTAAAGTACGACTTGAGTAACCTCCTCGATAATACGACACAGGCCAAGCTCTATGATCAAATCCTGGAGGCGATTTTAGCCAATTACGAAAAGAAGGAAAAGATCATCACCAGCCCCATGATGCGACACCTGGAAAAAATCATCATGCTCCAGTCCATCGATATAAACTGGAAAGACCATCTCCTGGAAATGGACCACATGAAAGAAGGCATCGGAATGCGGGGGTATGGCCAAAGGGATCCCCTGATCGAATATAAGAAGGAAGGTTTTCAACTCTTCAACGACCTGATTCATCGAATCAAGGAACAGACCATTCAGCATCTTTTCATGGTTCAGGAATACCGGGAGGAAGAAGAGCGGGAGCGGCGCAGAAGAGTCAAAGTACAAAGAGAGATTGATCAGGCAGCCAGGGCCAGCGGTGAAAAGCAGATGCCTGTCCAGAGAAAACAGCCAAAGGTGGGGCGAAATGATCCATGCGTGTGCGGGAGCGGGAAAAAATTTAAAAAATGCTGCGGACAATAAGCGCTCCCTCCGAGTGCTTCTTGCAGGTTAGCTGTATTCTAAGGAGATCGTATCGTTGATAAAAGTTGCTGGAATCCAGATGAAGTGCCATGCAGATCCGGAGCAGAATATCCAGAAAGCCCTTTGCATGCTCCAGATGGCTGCTGAGGGCGGAGCCAGGATGGTCTGCTTCCAGGAGTTATTTCATTCCTTCTGGTTCCCTCAAAGCAAGGACGGGGACAACTTCAAACTTGCCGAAGAGATGCACGGCCCCTTGATTATGTCTCTGAAACATAAGGCAAAAGAACTTCAAATGGCCATCATAGCCCCTATTTTCGAGAAGGAAAATGATGTCTATTACAATAGTTGTGTAGTTATCGACCAAAATGGCGTTATTCTGGGTGTGTATCGAAAAAACCACCTTCCCGAAATCCCTTTCTGGGAAGAGACCTATTATTTTTCTCCCGGAAACCTGGGGTTTCCCATATTCCGCACCCAGTTGGCAACCATCGGCATACAGATGTGCTGGGATAACTTTTTCCCTGAAGGATCCAGGATTTTGGCCCTGAAAGGAGCCCAGATCATTTTTTGCCCCACTGCCTGCGCCTCTTTTGGCTCCATGCAAAAGTGGGAAAGAATGATCTCTGCCAATGCTATTGCCAACGGCGTCTTTTGCTTCCGCATCAACAGGGTCGGCCAGGAGGCGGATCAGAACTTCTACGGCCGCACCTTTTGCATTGACCCTGACGGCAATCCGCTGATGAAGCCCTCAAGCCACCACGATGGCATTATTATGGCTGACATCGATCTTGGCCTGATTGACGAGGTGCGAAAGGGATGGTCCTTTTTAAAAAATCGCCGGCCAGAGATTTACACGGAAGTTACTCAAACGGCAAAGGATTGATATAAAGAATTACGATGAAGGATTGCCATAAGAGACTGCTATAAAAAGAATTATTATATAAGGATTGCTATAAAGAATTACTATACTGGATGTCGGAATGCATGAGCCCATCATCTCCCTGACTACAGATTTTGGCGAGGAGGATCCTTTTGTCGGTATCATGAAAGGTGTTATCCTCAGCATCAATCCCTGCGTGCGAATCGTTGATATTTGCCATCGGGTTCCGGCCCACCGTATTTCGGAAGCATCCTTTCTCTTCGGCAGCTCTTATCGGTATTTCCCGCAAGGGACTATCCATGTGGTGGTCGTTGATCCCGGTGTCGGCAGCCAAAGAAGAGCCATTCTGGTGCAGACGCCTCAATTCTTCTTTGTAGCTCCGGATAACGGTGTTTTATCTTACCTGTATGTTGAGCAGCCCGATCTTCAGGTTTTCCACTTGACCGAAAAGCACTATTTTCTGCCAAAAATCAGCCAGACCTTCCACGGTCGTGATATCTTTGCCCCTGTAGCAGCCTGGCTCTCTACGGGCCTTTCACCCCAGTCTTTTGGCCCAGGGATTGATAATTACCAGCAGATTGACGTTCCAATACCCCGCTGCCTGGCCCCGCATGCTTTTGAGTTTCAGATTATTCATATTGATACTTTTGGTAACCTGATCAGCAGTATCAAACAGGATTTTTTCCGCCAGGAACTCTCTCGAAGCCCAAAGCATGAATTTCACCTGGAAATTGCCTCCCAGTCCATAACCTGCCTGCTAACCCATTATGCTGCTCTGAGTCATATCTCACAGGTTGGCGCTCTTTTTGGAAGTACGGAGAATCTGGAAATATTTGCAAACAAGACCAGTGCCAGCCAGCTCCTGCAGATCAATGTTGGAGACACGGGAAGGATTACCTTCTTATAAGCAGGCAAAAAATCCGCTTTAGAGTGGTTACCAGGAGCAGGTATTCATATTCCTCGCGATAAGTCGCTTTCCCTGAAATCGATTGGGTAGAGAACAGGATTGATGGCAAGGAATTCAGGGCAGAAGACGGAGCGGAGCGAATCAAGATCAAGGTGGCTCCCCCATGCTTCCAATTACCTTCGGATCAGAGCTGAAAAGTCATTCGTATTCCTCTGAATTTTAAAAAATACTCACCTGCCGTAAGTCTTTACATACGGGACATTGGGGGAGGTTTTGCAGGAATAGCCTGCCGTAGGGTTTGGTGAGGAGGCGGCGGTCCAGGATGCACAAAAGGCCGCGATCCTCGCGGCTGCGGATCAGGCGGCCCACCCCCTGTCGCAGGGTAATGATAGCCTGCGGGATTTGATAGGTCATGAAAGGATTGTCCCCTTCTTCGCGCAGATAATCGATTCTGGCCTCAACTAGGGGCTCGGTCGGCACGGCAAAGGGGAGTCGGTCGATGATGACGCAGCTTAAGGCATCGCCCTGGACATCCACTCCCTCCCAGAAAGAGCTGGTGGCGAGCAAAATAGAGTGAACATCCTTTTTAAATTCCTCCAAAAGGGCAGTTTTTGAGCGCTCACCCTGCCTGAGGATCTGGTAGGGGAGTTTTCCTTGCAGCAGGCGGTGTATCTGATCGAGGTTTTTGTAGCTGGTAAAAAGGATGAAGGCCCGGCCTCGCGATACCCTGACGATTTTCTCGATTTCCTCTGCTGCCTGGGTGATAAAGTCCTCTTTCTGCGGATCGGGAAGATGGACCGGAATGTAAATCATGGCCTGTCTGGCATAATCGAAGTGGGACTTTAGCACCAGTTCCGTAGGAGATTCAACCAGGCCCAGGCGGGACTTGATATAGTCGAAACTTCCGTCTACGGAAAGGGTGGCCGAAGTCAGGATTGTGCGCTTGATTTTACTGAAAAGGAGCCGTTTCAAATCCGGGGAAACATCGATGGGGGATGCGTGCAGGTACACTGCCCTGCTGCGGCTTTCAACCCAGAAGACGTATTCGGGGTCCTTCATGTCCATGATAAAGCCCAAGTTCTCCCTGATCTCCCGGCTTCTGCGCTCGCAGGCGTGGAGAACCTCGGATTTGGATTTTAGCCCCACCAGTTGGCTGGCGATAAGCTCGATCGTGCTGGCCAGGGCCAGATGCTTTTCCTCTAACAGGCTGGAAACATCAGCCGGTTTCAGCCGCTTCTTTTCCACGCCTTGCGGAAATTGCACGAAGAAGGCCCCCGATCGCTGACCAAGGAGATTCAAGGCATCACTGAGCGGGTTGTCCTTGATTTTGGCCTGCTCCAATTCCCTGCGTATGTCCTGTATCAGTTCCAGAATCTGGTAGTTACTGACCGAAAGGCCGAAGTACTCTGTGGCAATATCCTCCAGTTGGTGAGCTTCGTCAAAGATGACGCCCTGGTAGCGGGGAAGCACCTCGGATTTGGTGGTGTCCTTGATTAAAAGGTCAGAGAAGAAAAGGTGGTGATTGACAATGATGAGGTCCGCTCCGGCAGCCTCCTGCCGCAGCCGGCTGATAAAGCATTCCCGGCTGTTCCCACACTTTTGCCCCAGGCACAGATCCCTTTTAGAGTTGACCTCTTCCCATAAAGGCTCGTGATCCGCCAGAAAGTCAAGCTCTCCCCGGTCGCCGAACCTGGTTTTGAATGTCCATTCCTGCATCTTTTTAAAGATATTCAGGTCGCGGGGGCCGCTCAGGCGGGGATGGCGGCAAAAATCCTTCCATCGTCTCTGACAGAGATAATTCCCCCTGCCCTTCAGATTGCAGGCCAGAAACTTTTTTGGAATCAGTCTGGACAGCAAAGGGATATCCTTCAGGTAGATTTGCTCTTGCAGGTTCTTGGTGCCGGTCGAGACAACGACCTTCTGGCCGCTGGCTATGGCAGGAATCAGGTAGGCCAAAGTCTTGCCCGTGCCGGTCCCTGCCTCGGCCAAAAGAGGAATCTCGTTCAGCAAGGAGGCGGCTACGGCTTTACTCATCCTGATTTGTTCGGGCCGGTATTCATAGTTACCGAACATCCCGGCCAGTTTTCCCTCCTGACCGAGAATGGACTCAATCAGGAACTCAAGATCCTGAAGAGCCTTCATGAGGCCGTCCCTTCATGCTTTTCGCCCTTGATCGCGCCCTTTGCATTTTCCTTGGCGTTGTCCTCGGCACTGCCCTTTGCATTTTCCCCAGCGCTGTCCTCAACGCTGCCCTCATCGTTTTCCTCAGCGCCGAAGCCCCCGCCGATGCCCTCACCGCTATTCCCAGCACCGACGCCCTCGCCGATGCCCTCGATGCTGCGCCTGGCCAGAGCGGTTATGACCTCCTGGGCGATCTCTTCGATAGACTTATGGGTAACATCGATCACCGGCCAGACCGGGGGGGTTTGGTAGATGGATTCGGCATAAGAAATTTCTTTCTGAATGGATTTCAGATCGGAATAGGTATCTTTAACGCTCAGGTTAAATTTCTCCATTCGTTTTTTTCGAATCCTGGCCAACTGTTCAGCCTCGATGGTCAGCCCGACGATTTTTTTCTGGTCGATCCGGCTTAAGATTTCGAACGGCTCTACGCCGGGAATAATAGGCACATTTACCACCTTCCATCCACGGAAGGCAAGGTATACGCTCAAGGGAGTTTTAGAGGTTCTGGATATCCCCAAAATCACGATATCTGCCTGGCCCACCGAGTGAATATTTTTCCCGTCGTCGTGGTCCACGGTAAAGTTGATGGCCTCGATTCTGGAATCGTATCCATAAGAGGAAGGTTTGAATGTACCCGGCATCCCCCTGGGAGGGACTTCCAGGAATTCCTCCATCCGTAAGAGGAGCGGACCAAGCAGATCGATGGCCGTGACAGCGGCCGCTCTGGCTTCCCCAAGTAATATCTCCCTCAACTCAGGGGAAACCAGCGTATAGGCAATGATCCCCTGCTCCTCTTTGGCTTTTTGGATGAGTTGTCCGATGTCCTCGCCTGTCTTTAACTGCGGCCTCATTTTCACTTCAACCCTTGCATCAGGGAATTGGGCCAGCACCGCCTGAATCACTGTCCTGGCCGTGGCAGCCGTGCCGTCTGAAGCCGCAAAAATAATGTAATCTTTCACCTCTGACCTCCGTCTTCATCTGTATTATCTCTTACCAGGGTTTAAAAGGTCAAGGAAAAGGGTATAAAAAAATTGACAATACCCGATTAACCGATTAAGATAAAATATTAGATTGCTACTGCCTGTACACTATCATCTGCATAGTATCGCCCGTGTATTATATTGCCTGTATGATATTGCCTTTATGTTATTACCCGTGTATTATTGTCTGTATGATATTGCCCGTGAATTGTTGCCTGTGTATTGTTGCCTGTATATATTATTGCCTGTATATCATCTTGACATTATCAGGTTATTGCCTGTTTCTAATCCACATTCGTGGGCTACTGTTAAACGAGGAGGACCTTTTCGATTATGGAGCACAAAAATAAGAAAATATGGATGGATGGAATGCTTGTCGATTACGACCAGGCTCAGGTGCATGTATTGACTCATTCCCTGCATTATGGTTTAGGGATATTCGAAGGGATACGATGTTATAAAACCGATCAGGGTTCTTCAATCTTCCGTTTAGATGAACATTTAGAGAGATTCCTGCGCTCTGCGGCTATCGTACAGATAGATTCCCCCTTTCCAAAGGAAGCCTTAGCAGCGGCAATAAAAGAAACGCTCATTGCCAATCAACTGGAGGCAGGGTATATCAGGCCGATCTTATTTCTCGGAGATGGGGCTATGGGGCTGTTTGCCAGGGATAACCCGGTTCGCGTGGCTATAGCGGTCTGGCCCTGGGGTACGTATCTGGGTGAGGAGGGTCTGGAAAAAGGGATCAAGGTCAAGATCTCTTCTTATATGCGCCAGCCTGCCAACATTGGCCTGCATCTGGCGAAGCTGACCGGCAATTACATCATTTCTCAACTGGCCAAGCGCGAGGCGCTGCAAGACGGCTATGAAGAAGCCCTGTTAATGGACCCTGAAGGATTTATCGCCGAAGGCCCTGGAGAGAATATTTTTATTATCAGGGATGGAGTGGTTTACACTCCTCCGGTAGATAACATTTTAGAAGGTATCACCCGCGATTCGATCATGAAAATTGCTGCCAGGGAACACCTTAAAGTTGTCGTCAAAAGGTTCACCCGTGACGAGCTTTACATCAGCGACGAGGCTTTTTTCTGTGGAACCGCAGCCGAGGTTACTCCGATACGGGAGGTGGATGGCCGGGTAATAGGAAATGGCTGCCGAGGGCCGATAACACAGAAATTACAGCAAACCTATTTCGATGTTGTCCATGGCCGCAACCCGGACTTTTTCTACTGGCTCACCTATGTCTAAAAGCGATATAGGGGCCAAGAGTGACAGCACCGTGATGAGGAGCACAGCAAAGCTTTGAAAAAAAAATTCCTTCTTGGTTTGGCCATTAGTGCCCTTTGCCTGTATCTGGTATTCCGGAATATCGACTTTATTGCGCTGCACAAGTCATTGACTGAGGTCAGGTACTCCTATCTTGTGGTGGTGCTCATTTTAATCTTCTTATTTACCTTGTTTCGGGCACTGCGGTGGAAATATCTGCTCAGCCCGGTAAAAAAAGTCAGGACTGCGGATTTATTTGAAATCACTACCATTGGATACCTGGCGAATAATGTTCTGCCAGCCCGGATCGGTGAAGTGGTGCGGGCACTGGTATTAAGCAAGACTGAGGGAGTAAGGGGTGCATCATCTCTGGCAACCATCGTTACGGAACGTTTTTTCGACGTAATCACCCTGCTTTTCATTCTGGCACTCGGCTCCCGCTATCTGCCTCTGCCGGCAGGAACCAGGGGAAATGCCATCACGCTGGTTGTGAGTTCATTCGGTGTCCTCCTCCTGTTTGTGTTCCTGATGAGATATCATCAAGAGTGGCTTTTCCGGTTGAGCTACAAGCTGATCGCCCCGTTTTCCCGCAAAGCGGCCGAGCGGTTGCAGGAGTCGATCCATGACTTTGGGCAGGGGCTTCTGGTGCTGGAATCCAAAGGGCACCTTCTGGCTATCGCTTTTTTGTCGATCGTCATCGCTCTATTCACGGGAGGGATCTACTATTTCGCTGCTCTTGCTTTTGGCATAACACTAACCTTCTCAAGGCTGCTTCTCCTTATTTCCATGATCTTCCTTGGTGTCACGATCCCCTCCTCACCAGGGTTTATTGGCACTTTTCATTACTTTTGTATTAAAGGACTCCTCTTAGGGGGCGTAAAAAACAAACACCTGGCTTTGAGTTACGCGATTGTAACACATCTGATTCAATATATCCCTGAGTCTCTTTTAGGGTTATTGTTTCTGTGGAAAAGGGGCCTTTCTTTTCGGGAAATAAATACGGCCAAGGTGCCGGTAGAGGCGGTGCAGGAATGAATTCTCCACTCGATAGTCTCAATCCCATTCAACGTGAGGCGGTTTCGCATACCGAAGGACCGCTTTTGATCCTTGCTGGTGCAGGCTCAGGGAAAACCAGAACCATCACTTACCGGGTCTGGTATCTTATCACGCAAAGGGGCGTATCTCCCTGGAACATTCTGGCCGTTACCTTTACCAATAAGGCTGCTGAAGAAATGAAAAACCGGGTGAGAGCCCTTTTACATCATTCCGACGGCCTCAAGGTATGGATAAGCACCTTCCATTCGGCATGTGTGCGGATATTGCGCCAGCATATCTTTCGGTTAGGGATGAGCAGTGATTTTGCCATCCTCGATGCCCATGATCAGGTCAAGATAGTGAAAAAATGTGTGGCTGACGTGGACGATCATCCTCAGACTATCCACCCTTACGCGGTTATGGCTGAAATTCGGCGCGCCAAGAATGACCTTTTATCCGCCGTGCAATACAGGGATCTGGCCAGAGGGGACTTTTTCCAAACCCGCGTCGCCCGGATCTTCCAAGCCTATGAGGAGCGCCTGAGCGAAGATCAGGCCCTCGATTTCGATGATTTGCTGCTCCTTACCTACCGGCTCTTTCAGGAGTGCCCTGACGTACTGGAGCACTACCGGAATCTATGCCGCTACCTTATGGTCGACGAGTATCAGGACACCAACCACGCCCAGGCACAGCTCGTGAACCTTCTGGCTCAGATACATCGCAACATCTGCGTTGTCGGGGATGACGACCAGTCCATTTACCGCTGGAGAGGAGCTGATATTCGTAACATTCTCGATTTCGAAAAGGTGTTTCCGGAGGTCAGGACACTCCGGCTGGAACAAAATTACCGCTCTACCCGGACCATCCTGGGAGCAGCCAACCACCTGATCAGCCACAATAACCTGCGAAAGGTCAAAAAACTGTGGACGGAAAACGAGGAAGGAACCGGGATCACGCTCCACGAGGCACAGGACGAGCAGGCAGAAAGCCGGTATATCAGCCAAAAGGTCCGCAAGCTAAAGGTTTGCGGTTTTTCCGATTATCGCGATTTTGCCATTCTTTATCGAACCAATGCCCAATCACGAACCATTGAAGAGGCCCTGCGTAACGATGGCATCCCCTATCAGATCGTTGGCGGATTGAAATTCTATGAGCGCAAGGAAATAAAAGACCTTATCGCCTACCTGAAAGTAATCTCAAACCCGGATAACCGGCTGAGTTTGCAGCGGATCATCAATGTACCGCCAAGAAAGATAGGCCAGACCAGCCTGGCCAAAATCGAAGCCCTGGCTGATGAAAACCGCATCACCTTCGGTCAGGCTCTTATTGCTATTCTCAAGACCCAGGAGCTGAATTCCACTCAAAGGCACCATGTGAGTACTTTCCTCCAATCTCTCAAGAAGTGGAAAGACTTTTGCGAAGGCCACACTCTCTCACAACTTTTGGACCTTGTCCTGAAAGATATCGATTACTTCGCTTACCTGCAAGAGGAACAGACAGACCAGGCAGAGGCGCGGATCGAGAATGTCAAGGAGCTGCAATCCGGTATTCGGCACTTCGAAAGCCAGAATCCGGACAGCAGTCTGGAGGAATTTCTCGACTATGTCAGTCTCCTTTCCGATATCGATGAATACCACGAAGGATCCGGAGCAGTGACCCTGATGACGGTACACAGCGCTAAGGGGTTGGAATTCCCCGTGGTTTTTATAACCGGCATGGAAGAAAAGCTCTTCCCCCTGGCCCGCAGCACCATGAACGCGGAGGATCTGGAGGAGGAGCGCAGGCTGTGCTATGTGGGCATGACCCGCGCCAGAAATCAGCTCTTCTTCACACGGGCAGAGCAGAGGATGATTTATGGAACTATCCAGGAAACGGAAATCTCCCGGTTCATCGAGGAAATCCCTCAGGATTTTTTCTGCCTTGGCACCCCCGGCACGACAGAGGCAAAAGCAGCCCGGAGAAACGCCGCTTGCACTCCTGAGGCAGTAAGAGGAGCGGTCCCCTTTGCAGCCACTGCCAGGACGGAAAAAGCTCCAAAGCAGTTTTTCTCCTCTAAGGGATGGGAAAATCAAACCCCGGACGAAAAAAAAGGAAACGGAAAACTTCAACCCGGTGACCGGGTCTATCATGAACAGTGGGGAGAGGGAGTGATATTCCATTGTGAAGGAGAAGGGGAACATACCAAAGTCTCGGTTAACTTTGGCGGATTGCGAAAGAAGCTCCTGGTTAAATATGCCAGGCTGAAAAAAATATAATAAAAGATTTTTTCACCGTTGTATGTATGCTTAAAACAAGGAGACGAGTACATGAAAATTACCATCGATGAAGTGGAATACGTGGCTAAATTGGCCAGACTGAAGCTCTCTGATGAAGAAAAGGGATTATTTACCCAGCAGTTGGATAGTATCTTGCTGTATATGGACAAGCTGAATGAATTAGATACGACAAATGTTCCGCCAACCTCACACGTTCTACCACTGGAAAACGTGATGCGAGAGGATGAAATGCAGCCCTCTTATCCCACCGAAAAGGTCCTGGCTGCTGCTCCGGAAAGGGATAACGACTTTTTTGCCGTGCCCAGGGTGATTGAGTGAAGTGAATTGAAAAGCTCTGCTCCTAATCCTGGATTCTGATAGTAAGGTAAATATCCCCGGTTTCTCCGCGTGAGTTAGCCTTGCCTTTCCCTTTGAGTCGCAGTTTAGTGCCATCACGAACACCGGGGGGAATAGTGACCACCAATCTTTCCGCAGAATCCCCTTTATCGAAGATCAGGTCTTTTTGGGCTCCTTCAGCGCTTTCCCGCCGGGTAATGCCAAGCTCATACGATAACCCGAGTTCTGATCGCTGAATGGCCTTCCTGTCCTCTTCCTGTCCCTGGTTGTGATCAGGAAGGATCAATCCTTTCAGCTTATGTCCCCAATGGCGCAATGTGCCCTTTAAACCTGCTGAAGCAGGGGAGAGCCTGATAGGAACATCCCCTATCTCTTCCATCGAGAGGCCGAAAAGGTCGGAAAAAGTACCGCTGATACTACCGCCGCTGCCGTGTTGCCTCCCTCCCCTTCCTCCTCCTGGAAAGCCATAGACCCAGCCGGTAAAGAAGATGCCCTGCGCATAGCCCGAGAATACCTTCCGGAAAAACTCCTCATTAAAGGTATATCCACTTTTGGAAAATTCCCTGTGCAGCTCCCGAAAAATGGTAGTATAGAAGGGGTTGTTGAACAGATCACGAAAGATATCTTCCTGAGAATACCGGAAATCCTGACCTTGCTGCTGCTGGCTGCGGTACTCGTATCCGCCTCTTCTGCCAGCTTGCCCGGCTGCCTGGAACCGATCGTATTCCCTTCGTTTATTTTCGTCGATGAGTACTCCGTAAGCAGCCGTAATCTCCTTGAACTTTTCGGCTGCATCGGGCGCAGTATTTCGGTCAGGATGATACTTTAAAGCCAGGGAGCGGTAGGCTTTTTTTATTTCCTCAGCCGTGGCGTCGGATCTGATACCCAGAATTTCATAATAGTTTTTCTTTTGCATGATAAACCTGCTTCACCTGAAGCAAAAAACCGGCCGGAATTATGTATCTGGCCATTAATCAAGCAGTTAATGCTCATGTTCTCAACATATCTTTCTTTAGTCTAACAGATTCGGGACAGAGGGTCAAGCCTTGCTGGAGAAAGAGCCTGGTTTATAAAACCGGCCCAAAGAAGGGAGAAAAAGGATAAGACTGAAATGGGGCAGAATAATGTGCAGCGGTAAAAAATGCGTTTCCATAATGAACCAGCCCCAAAGGAGATGGAGAGAAACTGAGTCCAAAAGGAGACACTTGAGGAGGATAATAGGGAGACGATGGTGCCCCCGGCCAGAATGGCGCTGGATATCCCAAGAGGAAAGCATCGGCTGCCTGGAGCGGCTGGACGACAGGGACCTGAGTCCATGCTGTCTGCCGAATTCCCGGTTGCTGGGCTAATGGGACCAGTGGTTGCTGAGGCCATGGCTGCTGATATGGCCCTGGCAGAGGGACCGGCTGAGGAGAAGGTGCAGAATAAGGAGCCGGCCCGAACCCCTGCCCCGTAGTCGGAGGAGTGGCCGGTAATGCCGGTTGAGTGAAAGATGGCTGTACAAAGGGACCGCTTACCAAGACAGGTGCGGCTTGGGCCTGCTGGCCGATCGGACCATATCCTTCCCAATACTGAGCCTGGCGGGAGTCAGCATTCCCTGGCATAGTTGCGGAAGTACTGGCCGGCGGATAATAGGCCGAGATGATTTGAGGGATCGATCCTGTCAGGTCTGTTGAGCTTGCCGATCCTATCGGACCTGATCCTGCCCCCCCAGAGGGTAAGAGTGAAACCGGGGTGAAGGTTGCCGGGTACTGAGGTGCATTGGTAGTAAAAGAGCGGACATCAGGAAGCGGAAATAATGGGATCGTAGTTCCCGAAGCCAGCCGCAGGATTTCTTCTTCATCCGGCAACGCACTCAGTAAGGGTTGCGTCTGAGGAATTAATCCTTGACTATAACGACTGGGCCTGCTCGGTTTTGGAATATCAAGTGTTTGGGCAGTCACAAGGAGAGGAATAAAAAAGATAAAACAAAATATAAAGAAATATACCTTCTTTTTTAACAAAGTTGCTGAAACCTTCTGTTCGACTTCTGGGGAGAAAAATCGTTCTATGGGTTAATAGGGTTTTAGAGTAAAATTATATGAGTTAATAGGGTTTTCATATAGCATTCATTATAATGATTTTATCAGGTCATAGATCAAGAAGTCAAATAAAAAATATAGAAATCTGGTTTTGAATGAAACCTTTCATGTCTACGATAAAGAAACATCCAAGCGAATTTATGGCCACATCAAACAGTATTTTCCTGAGCTTGAGAGAACCTACCATTTCTTGCAGCAGCGTTTCGAGAGCCAGCAATAAGTGCACTTCTTCCCTGCCCAGGAGGATCAGCTTCAGGACTCTTTTTTACAGGCCCTGCCCTTCATGCATGCCCTGGCCCTTAAGAATAGCCGCATGCATGGAACGGGAGAGAACCCTGTGCAACTGCTCTACCAGAAATGTAGCGGCCAGGCCGTTAATAAACCCGGTGGCCAGAGCACTAAAGAGAATAACCGGCAGGAGGTAAAAAATCTCCCTGCGCTGGATGAGAAATACAAAGACCAGCACCATCTGAGTCAGGCTGTGGGTATAGGCACCGACAATGCTGATGCCGATCAGGCTGAAAAAGGGTGAACAAAACCGGTATAATAGGCCCATGATCAGCGCGCTGGCCAGACCTCCCGATATGCTCAGCCAGAAGCTCGGCCCCAGGAAGGTTCCCACAATCATAGACCCTGCCATGGCCCGCAGGAATGACACCAAAAGCCCGTCCTTCACCCCGTAGAAAACGATAGCCACCATGACCACGATATTGGCCAGACCCAATCTCAGCCAGGGTACGGGGTTCGGGATGGCCGATTCAACAACGAAAAAGATTACGGCCATACTCGATAAGAGAGAAAGGAGAATGGTGCGGTTGATTTTCTTTTGTCTCTGAGATCTATCCATGATATTGTTTCTCTTTGCCTTTTGCTTCTCTGCCCTTTGCTTCTCTTTCTTCTCCCCTCCCCTCCATTTCACTGGGCAATACCATCCAGGTGGAGTGAAGGGTCGCTCTCATCGCCTGATATGCGAATCAGGACCTTGTTGGGTACACAGCAGATGATCTGTCCCTGACCGCTGATCCAGCCGGCCTTCTGGCAGGTCTTACCAGGGCAGGCAGATCGGAGCATTCTTACCTTTCCCCCTTGAATTTCGACTTCCGAATCGCCCAAAGGCCCCTGGACCACCACCCTCCTTGCGGCAGGGGCATGGAGGTCATAGATGCCCACAACTTTCTGATCCACCTGGATAATCACCTGTTTACTTTTCCCCATCCTGCCGAGGAAGAAAACAGAGCCAAGGTTGATGAGAATCAAAAGGAAAATCAGGACCTTGTCCCCCAGGGTCAAAGCACGGAAAACCTTAATGGCTTTTTACCTCCAAACGAGCGAAGACCGCAGGCCAGAGGAGACTGTGGGCTTGCCCTCCTGGTCAATAATGAGTCCTTCGACGCCAGGCAGGCTTTCGATCAGTGCAATCCCTTTTTCCGGGCCAAGGACGAAGACCCCGGTACTTAAGGCATCTCCAAAAAGAGCGGTTTCAGAGACAATGGTTACACTCTGGCAGCCTCTGGCGGGCAGGCCGGTCGCAGGATCGAGGATGTGGTGATAGCGGACATTATCCTGGATAAAGAACCGCTCGTAATCCCCTGAAGTAACAATCGACTTATCGGTAATCTCCAAAGAAGCTATGACCTTGTCGGATTGCCGGGGATGCTGGATTCCAATGACCCACGGCTTTTGTCCAGGCTTGCAGCCAAAGAGCCGGATATCCCCTCCGGCGTTGACAATGCCAGCCGGCAGTCCACTTTCCTGAAGCGACTTCACCGCCTGATCCACTCCAAACCCTTTGGCGACTCCTCCCAGGTCAATCCCGGTTCCGGCCATGGTCAGCATGACGGTCCTTAACTCCTTGTCGATGCGGATATTCCGATAATCGACCAGGGGCAGTAATTGCCTGATTGCCTCTGGATCAGGGAGAACTCCCTGCCCATCCTCGAAATGATAGAGCTCGGTAACAGGCCCGACTGTAACATCAAAGGCACCGTGGGTCATTTTGGAACATTCAAGGGATTTGGCGATCATTTCCAGAAAAGGCGAAGAGACAGGAATACCGTTTTGGCCCGCAGCCCGGTTAATCTTGCTGGTCAGGCTGGTGAGGATTCTTTTGCTGGCCTGGTTTTCGATATCCTGCAAAACCGAAAAGGCCTGATCCATAGCTGTCATGGCCCGATCCTTTTGATCGGACACCACCGATATGGAGACGAGGGTCCCCATTAAAAATCTCTCTCTTTGGTAAACCCTGGCAGATTGGGTAAAGGGGAGCTTACAGGACGGGATCAGCCATAAGACCGCACTGGCGAAAGCCAGAGCCAGGGCTCCTCTCATAAACGTCAGATGTACTTTTTTCACGGTATGAGTAATTAAAAATCCCTCTGTACGATATAATCTGAAAATTCCAGGAGAGCCTGCCGGTAAGCGGAATCCCCGAACATGGCCAGCCTGTTCTTGGCCTTTTGCACATACCAGGCTGCCCGATCCATGGTATATGTATCTGCTTCGTAGGTTTTGATCAGGCTCACGATCCAGGCTAAATCCTCTCTGGAGAAAGCCGGCCTGGAAAGTGCCTGACAAATCCGGTTTACTTCCTCCGCCGATGCCACTTGCAGGGTCCGGATCAGAGGCAGCGTACAGTTTCCCCCCTTCAGGTCATTATTGACCGGCTTACCAAGCTTTTCTTCATAGGAGATGTAATCCAAAAGGTCATCCACCAGTTGAAAGGCAATGCCGACATCTGTTCCATAGTCATGGAGGGCCTTGACGTGCTCTTGTGAAACCTCTCCCAGGAAAGCACCGATCCGGCAACTGGCCGCCATCAGGCAGGAGGTTTTTTTGGCAATGATTTCGATATATTCGTCTTCCTTGATAAACAGGTCCCCGGCTTTTTGCAATTGCAGGATCTCACCATTCGTTACCGTGGCCGTGGCCATGGATACCGTTTCCATCATTCTGGTATCGTTATCTTTGACCAGCAGGTAAAATGAAGTGGCATACAAATAGTCTCCCACCAGCACAGGCAACTGGTTTCCCCATTTTCGGTTGGCTGAAGGATTGCCCCTGCGAAGATGAGCCTCATCGATTACGTCATCATGCAGCAATGTAGCTGCATGAATAAACTCTACGATACTGGCCAGATGGACAGCCCGCTCTTTGCGGCTTTCGTCATCCATTGGCTGCTGACTTTCGCAGCCTGCCATCCGGGCACTCAGCAGCAGTAAGATTGGGCGCACCCGTTTGCCGCCGCTTTGACAAATGTAATTTCCGATTTGCGAAATAAGAGGATTATCCGATTCCAATAAACTTTTGAGATGCTGATCGACCTTGCACAGGTCTTCACCAATCAGAGAGGAAATGCTCGATGGTAACATGATGAACCTTTTGTTTTTCCTAAGTTAATAGCCAAGCAAACTGGGTCAATATACAGTATTTACTCATTATTTGTCAAGTATTTTCCTGGAGATAGTGGTAAGCCATCATTCCGGCCAGGGCCCCGTCACTGGCGGCGGTAACGATCTGCCGCAGCGGTTTTTGCCGGCAATCCCCGGCAGCAAAAAGCCCCTTTAGACTGGTGGAAAGCTTCTCGTCGGTAATGACGAAGCCTTGCGGATCTACCGCAACGGTCGAAGGCAGCCACGCAGTGTTGGGCTTTGAGCCAACATAAATAAACAGACCGTCGATCCGGTGAGAGGCTACAGATTGATCGGCAAGGTTTTGTACGATGATCTCCCTCACCTGGGTATCCCCTTTGATTTCCTGGACCGTCGAACCCCACAGAAAATGTATTTTCGGGTTTTGAAAAGCCCTCTCCTGAAGAATCTTATCTGCGCGCAGTGCGCTCCTGCGGTGAACGATCGTCACCTTTTGAGCGAATTTGGCCAGAAAGAGCGCTTCTTCCAGGGCAGAGTTTCCACCTCCGATCACTACGATTTCCCTCTCCCGAAAGAGCGGCCCATCGCAGGTAGCGCAGTAAGAAACGCCGCGGCCGGTGAATTCCTCTTCACCGGGGACACCAAGGCGTATGGGTGATGCGCCGGTGGCCAGAATAACCGTATGGCTGCCAAGCTCCTGCCCGTTCTCCAGATAGATGCGAAAATCCGTCTCGTGATTACGCACGAGGGACTTTACCCCCTGCACGTCTATGGCCAGGTCATACTTGCGTGCCTGTTCCTCCATATTCTGGATAATCTTCAGACCGCTTATCGGCTCAGGAAAACCCGGATAATTCTCCACCTTGTCTGTAGTTATGGCCTGCCCTCCCAGGAAGCTCTTTTCCAAAAGAAGGGATTTCAGACCGGCCCTGGCAGCGTAAAGACCTGCACTCAATCCAGCCGGGCCTCCTCCAATGATAACGGTATCATAAAAAGACATCAACCAATCTCCTTAGATCTCAGATTTACAAATAGATCAAATAGATCAAATAGATCAGATAGATCAGATAGATCAAGACATATCTGATCTATCTGATCATAAAGTTTTATCCCTGCTTATTGTGGCTTTCCTCCCCGCGTCTCCTGCATTCTTTTTCGCATCTCCCACTGTTTCTGCTGCCGGACTAACGGCATGTTCTGCTCGTAAAATCTGCCTCCCCACAGCCCGTCACCTGTCTTGGGATCCCTCAATTGAACCGGCTCAGGAAAGAGGGCCTGATCCAGGTACTGCGCCACTCTGGTTTTGATGCGCTCTGCCTCTTCGATCGAGATTGCATACTTTCTGGCCAGAGCCTGAAGATCGCTCGAAGGAGCGAGGATTTCAGAGGCAAGCATGATCTGCTGCTCTCGTGCAAGAGCGCTGAACCGCCGGGTAATAGTGGCCGCATAGATATTCTTTTGCTGATCTCGCGTAAAAGCTGAACCGGTAACAGTCAGCAATTCCCCTTCCATGAACTGGAAGTTTTGCTTATCCGCATACCATTGCGGGGAAACATGAACGATGTAATCCCCTGCGGATGTCTCGACCTTCAGGTGAAACCCAAGCTCTGAAGTTGTCCGGTTATCGACCGTATAAATACCGGTGATCTTCCCTTCGATGGTAGTCACCGTTCCTCCCTGGTAGGGAACCATAGCACCAAAGCACTGGCGAGGGGATATGGCCAGCAGCAGGGAGAAGAGGGAAAGAATGAAAAAAGAAAAATGTTTACTTTCCATGACAGACCTCCTTATCACACGAATGCTTCAACTGTAACCTGATACCTACAGAACACCAAGAGCCCTTCGTACTCCGAAAGCTCTGAAGACCTGAACTCTCTATCCCCTTCCATATTCATGGAAGAATTTCCCCCACTTGGTATTGAGCCGTATGGTCTTTTGAATCTTCTGGCCCACAAAAGGCCACCAGATTTTATCATGATAAAAAAAGGAACTAAATACGAAAGCATAGACTAAGGGAGTATGAAAAAAGAACTTCTGAAACCGTTTCAAGGGACTGAACCAGAACAGATCCCCGAACTGACTGGCGAAATTGTCGCCCACCCAAAAGTGAAAATTCACATTTTTAATATCTTCCCCCAGAATTTCAATCTCTCTGGGATCACCAACCCCTAAGCCCGCCTCATGGGCCATGCGGATAAATCCGATTTTCAGAGGGTCAAACCCCATCATTTTGGCAGCCACCGCATCAATGGCCACACTGTCCGCACTGGCCAGCATGTAGTCTTTTTCAACGGGGATCATGGTTCGAGGGCCTGGTCCGCAGCCGCAGAGAGTCCCATCCATGACGCAAAAAATACCCGTATGGATCTCCTTCTGAATAGCCAGAAGATCAACCAGGGTCTCATGGATAACGCTGTGGGTGTAGTGACGTCTGGTGTTGAGCAGTCCTCCGAATGCATTCTTCATGGCCCCTGTAGTCGTTGTATAAATATGGCATTTTACCGTAGGCAGATGAAGTATGTTTTTACCGATAAAATATTCGGGAATCCTGATCCCTTCGGGGAAAATTTTATCCAGTGCCATCATTTTTGCCTTTGGCTTGTAGGCAATCCACTGGATGTGCTGAGGATTGAAATTGTACCTTTCAGGGATCTTGTACTTGCGATAAACAGGCTCAAGTTTATTCAATCTCCCGCCCTTGAAAGGGTCGGTTACCACCGTATTGTTATGGACAGCCACCAGATTGCTGAATCCCGCCCCCTTAAGTGCCCGAATGACTCCTTCCAACTGCCATGGCGTGGTGTTGGCACTTAAATAGGGGTAGTGCCAGGAGATATTATCCTTTAAAATAGTTCCCTGCGACGGGGATAGAGCCTTTTCCAAACCGGCCGAAGTGCAAAGAGATTGAATATCCTCGATGACAGTGTCCGGTTTGGTTTTCACAACGGTTACCTGAGAACGCATTGAGCAAGATCCTCCCTCTTTCTAAGTGTATTTATTCTTATTCTAACCATAAATGAGCTTTTCGTAAAGAAATATTATTCGAAAATCCCTATAAGCACTTGGCAACACTGTGATATAGTTAGCAAGGGAATTTTGATTGAACTTAACATATATATCACGCTTGGGTTTAAAAATAAATCACATCTTAAGAGGGGAAAAATATGTCGAATCGCATGGAAAAAGACAGCGTGGGAGAAATTCAAGTCCCAGCGGACCGGTATTACGGTGCCCAGACCCAGAGGTCATTGGAAAACTTTAAAATCGGTACTGAGCGTTTTCCCAGGGAATTTATCCGGGCGCTCGGTATCCTGAAAAAAGCCGCGGCCAGGGTGAATGCCCGGCTGGGAGTGCTGGATCGAAAGCTGGCAGAGGCGATTGAGCTGGCTGCCAACGAAGTCATCGCTGGCGAACTGGATGACCATTTCCCCCTCATAGTCTGGCAGACCGGCAGCGGAACCCAGACCAACATGAATATCAATGAGGTCATCGCAAACCGCAGCATCGAAATCCTCGGAGGAACACTCGGCAGTAAATATCCCGTCCATCCCAACGATCATGTCAACAAGTCCCAATCCTCAAACGATGTCTTTCCATCCGCCATGCACATTGCGGCCTTTGAGCAGATCACCTGCCGCTTGCTGCCCGCCCTGACTCAGTTGAAAGATGTGCTTGGGGAAAAATCAAGGGAATTTGCCGGTATCGTCAAAATTGGCCGGACACACCTGCAAGATGCTGTCCCCTTGACGCTCGGACAGGAATTTTCCGGATATGCTTCTCAAATCGAGCATGGAATCAAAGCGATCCGAAATACCCTGTCTCACCTCTCGGAATTGGCCCTTGGAGGAACCGCCGTCGGCACCGGGCTCAATGCGCCGCCGAATTACGGCATCGAGGTTGCCGGGGAAATTTCCCGGTTGACCGGGCTGCCCTTTGTCAGCGCTGAAAACAAGTTCGAGGCACTGGCTGCCAACGATGCAGTGGTAGGAACCAGCGGGGCATTGAAATCCGTGGCCTGCTGTCTGATGAAGATCGCGAACGATATCCGGTGGCTGGCCAGCGGCCCACGGTGCGGACTGTTTGAAATCAGCATACCGGAAAACGAGCCGGGGAGCTCCATTATGCCCGGCAAGGTTAATCCCACCCAGTGTGAGGCCCTGACTATGGTCGCCTGCCAGGTAATCGGCAACGATGCCGCCATCACTCTGGCCGGAGCCTCCGGCAATTTCGAGCTGAATGTCTACAAGCCGGTGATGATTTACAATCTGCTCCAGTCCATCCGGCTGCTGGCCGACGCGTCCATTTCCTTCAATCATAAGTGCGTGATAGGAATCGAACCCAACCGTGAACGAATCGAGGAGTATGTGAAAAATTCTCTTATGCTGGTCACTGCCCTCAATACGAAAATCGGCTATGACCGGGCCGCCCAGATTGCCAAAAAAGCATACCAGGAAAAAACCACCCTGAAAGAGGCTGCACGTAACCTGGGATTTTTAACTGAAGAAGAATTCGACCAGGCAGTACAGCCTGACAAAATGGCCGGACTGCCTTAAAAGATGAAAAAACGAACTGCCCCACAAGGGAAAAGGAAATCTGGCGCTCTTCGATGAACCGATACCAATACATGGTTGAGATTACGGGGTGCGCAGTGCCTGGACCATTTTGCCCAGCACTGCGCCACCCCGCATCCAGCCACCAGCCGCCACAATATCCAGCCTCCACAGCGTAAGCCTGCTCCAAGCCTCCAGCACCATTGTCCTGCATCCTTGCACCCCACCCAACTTCGGCATCAAGCGTTCAGCCCCGGCAACCAGCATCCTAGTCCAGCGACATTAAACATCAACCCCGGCAACACCAGCCCTCACATCGAGCCTTCTCAGCCTCCTGCCTCCTGCCTCAATTACTTACTTACTTGCTTGCTTACTTGCTGAATAGAGCGGCCCTGGCCTTTATGAGATTTTCATGAGCCTTTGGGTAAAAACCAGCTTTGTTTTCAACCGCTTTCTCAAATGACTGAATCGCTTCCTCATATTTCCCGTCACCCATGTAGAGACACCCGAGATTATTGTAAGCGGCAGCCTCATCCCCGCCCTTTTTGAAAGCCTCCAGCGCTTCCTCATACTTTCCCGCTTTGCCCAGGGCCAGGCCGAGATTATTATATGTTTTTGGGTCTACCTGCACCATTTGCGATGCCTCGGTCAAGGTATCTACTGCCTGCTGATAATCTCCTTTCAGGTAATAGGACATTCCCAGATTATTCAACAGGGTACTTGAAGCCGGGTTTATGGCTATCGCCTTCTGATACTCGTTGATAGCGGATATATACTGCTTCTTATGGTCATAAACCAATCCCAGGAAAACGTACGGCTGCCATGATTGCGGGTTGAGATTTATAGCCGTCTGGAAGCTCTCTTTTGCTGCATCCAGTTCGCCCCTGGCGAGAAATACCCGTCCTTTGCCTTCATGAGCCAGAGCATTTTTCGGATTATCCGAGAGAACCTCCTCAAAGGCCTTCAGTGCCTCGTTGATCATATCCCTTTTCAGGTAGATAATCCCCATCTTGTAACGAAGGATAGACTCATGCGGCTTCAGGCGAAGAGCCTTTTCATATTCTAAAAGAGCCATACCCGTTTTGCCCTGTCTGACGTACCGGTCACCGAGCTCTTCAAATTCTTCGGCAGTTACTGCCGGCCCTCTGTTTGCAGCTTCTTCCGCCAGCGGTTCTGAGTCAATTTGCTTTTCCATGTCCAGCCACCGCTCATAGTCGCCCTCACCAAGAACATTCTTCTGGTCTCCCACAGTGGCACACCCCAAAAGGCCCGTAGCGATGATAAGGAGAAGGGAAAAAATGAGTGTACGAAAAAGTGTCAACGGTCTCATAGGCGTATTTGTTTCGACCTGAGCAATCCTCTCTGCAGGATCGGATGCCGGTCTGTTAGTGCGTTGATATTGTCATTGGTAACAGGCTGCCTGCCTCTATTCTTCATATTCAAAAACCTCCGGTGTGAATAAAAATGTTATTCAAGGGTTAATGCTCTTTCTGTAATCAGCGGTGATAAATTTCCAGCAGTCGAATAACCGCTGGTCCCAGGATGATAATAAAGAGAGATGGAAAAATGCAAAAGATAAGGGGAAACAGGAGTTTCACCGATAACTGGGCAGCTTTCTCTTCTGCTTTCTGATATCTTTTTGTTCTCATGGAGTCCGATTGAATCCTCAATGCCTGTGCTACACTGGTACCAAACCGGTCTGCTTGAATTAATAAGGTTACCAGGCTCTTTACATCGTCCAGGTCAGTCCTGAAAGCGAGGCTCCTCAGGGCATCCAGACGCGGTTTCCCTGCCCTCAGTTCCAGGTTGAGCATTTGAAGTTCTTCGCTGATCACATTGTTGACCAGTTTCATCTCGTCTGCAACGCGGTTTATAGCTGCATCCAGCCCCATACCCGCTTCAACGCAGACAACCAGCAGGTCAAGCGTATCGGGAAATCCTTCGGTTATCCTCTCTTTTCTTCGGGAAATGCGTACATAGAGCCAGAGCTGAGGTAAATAAAGACTAATCACTGTGGACAGGAGCAGGAGAAACGTAAACCGGGAAACGCTCGATGGCCTGAAGACAAAAAATCGAAGGAGAAGGATGGACGGAAATAGAATGACAAAAAAGCCCTTGACACCGAAAAAAATGATGGCAGCGTTTCTGTTCCGGTAACCGGCACGTAAAAGCTTTGTCTGCGCGCTGGACAATTCCCCCTCGTTCTTCGGCTTCAGCTTGTTTCCCAGTTTGCTCATAACCTTTGTCAAGTACAGTTTGGTCCAGGAGATAACGGCACCCGATCCGGACAGGATCTTGGTCCCCCGCCCCTTTTGCCTGACCCCATCTTGTTTAATTTTTTCCATGAGGTTATGGCGTTCCCTGATGTAAATGACATAAAGGTAAATCCACATGGTGGCTAACAGGATATCGGAATATATTAATCCGCATATTAAATAATAATTCATGGTATCGATCTCCGCCTGTCTAAACCTTTATGGTAGCAATTTTTTTCATAATGAAAACTCCCAGCATCATCATGACCAGCGAGCCGAAAATCAGCATCTTCCCAATATCATTCGTTACTAAAACATTGACATAATCCGGATTGATGCAAGAAAGCGTAATAAAGATTAAAAAAGGGAGTGCTATCAGAACACAGGCAGACAGCTTCCCTTCAGCAGCCAGGGCTCGAACATGACCGCGCAGCTTGAATCTTTCCCTGATGAGACGGCTGATGTTTTCCAAAATTTCAGCTAGATTCCCACCGGTTTGTCTCTGAATAATAACGGAAATGGCAAAAAATTTGAGGTCAGGACAATCGACGCGATCGGTGAGACTTTTTAATGCCTCCTGATAACCGGCACCGAGGTTGATCTGAACAAAGGTTTTTTCGAATTCAGGGCCTATGGGATCGTCAAACTCCTGGGCCACCATCTGGAGCCCGCCGGGGAAAGCCTGTCCTGCTTTTAATGCCCGTGCAATCAAATCGAGGGCATCGGGCAACTGCTGTTCAAACTTGCGCATTCTGCGCATCCTTTTTATGGAAAGGTAGAAAAAGGGCAAGGTACTCGCCAGCCCTCCCGCGGGAAATGCGAGAGGGTAGCTCCTGGTCAGCCTGAAGACAATACAAAATCCGCTCAGACCAAGAAGAAGACTGAACAGGACAAAAACTCCCAGGGGATGCTGGGTATTGGATTGCAGCAGAATCTGATCAAACCAGTGTATAAGGGGTGCCCAGGCACTTGACAGCACCCTGTTGAGCCAGGGAATATCACTCCTTTGCTGCTTCAGCCTGATGGTAGTAACGGAGGGACGTCTTGGGGCTTCACCGGTGATCTCTTCAAGCTGCTTTTTAAGTCTCTTCGCTTCCGGATTCCGTATGGCTCTTTGAATCAGGAAGATCTCGATAAAAAAGAATACCAAAGTGGCAAAGAGGGCAATAGAAGCGATGATATGGAGCATACTCTTTCTCTCCCTAAATCTCCAACACTCTTGGGGTGCCGAAGGTTTCATACGAAAAGGGGATTCCCCGCACCTTAAATCTGTCTATAAACCGCGGCAGGACACCTGACATTCTGAATCTCCCTTTTACTCTGCCGTTGTCATCCATGCCGGTTTGTTCAAAGCAAACGATTTCCTGCATGGTGATTATGTTTCCTTCCATTCCCGTAACCTCCTGGAGACTCATCACTTTCCTGCTTCCATCGACAAGACGTGCACACTGAATGATGACATTCAGGGCAGATGAGATATATCTCCTGACTGCCTCATGGGGGATGGTGAGCCCGGACATGGCCACCAGTGTCTCCAGCCGGATGAGAGCATCGCGGGGTGAGTTGGCATGGATAGTCGTCAGTGATCCATCATGCCCCGTGTTCATTGCCTGGAGCATGTCCAGAACCTCCGATCCCCTGACCTCACCGACGATAATCCGCTCAGGCCGCATTCTCAGAGTGTTCCTCACCAGATCCCTGGTGCTGATCTCACCCTTGCCCTCGACATTGGAAGGCCTCGTTTCCAGACGGACTACATGTTCCTGTTTCAGTTGCAGCTCTGCAGCATCCTCGACCGTGACGATCCTCTCGTCAGCGGGAATAAACCGGGAAAGCACATTCAGAAGCGTGGTTTTTCCGCTGCCGGTTCCTCCGGAAATCAAAACATTCAGCCTCGCCTTGACGATCCCCTGCAGAAGTTCTCCGATTTCCGGAATCAGGGTTTTTAATTCGATCAAATCATCCAATTCGAGTGGATCAACGGCAAAACGCCTAATCGACAGCGAAGGTCCATCGACAGCCACAGGAGGAATGATGGCATTGACTCGCGAGCCATCCGGCAGCCTGGCATCCACCATAGGGCAGAACTCGTCAATCCTGCGCCCGACGGCGGATACAATTCTGTCAATGACTTTCCTCAAGTGGGCATCATCCCTGAAGCGGACATCAGTACGATGTAATTTCCCCCGCGTCTCCACATATACCTGTTTATACCCATTCACCATGATATCCGAAACCGTAGGATCTCGCATGAAAGGCTCTATGGGCCCAAGCCCGACCACTTCATCCTGAACTTCGCGGTAAAATCGCTCCCGCTCTTCGGAATTAAGGGGCATGCTGAACTGATCTTCCGATACTATTTCCTCAGTCAGTTCCCGGATTTGCCGTCTCAATGAAACCTGGTCAAGAGAATCGATCAGCGACAGGTCCAAAACCTCCAGAAGGCGATCATGAACTCTTGCTTTCATCTCGATGTATTCATTCGTTCTTGAGAATGTAAACGGTCTTTCACCCACGAGGGCCATGTATTCTCCTTAATCTTCTGATGTTTTGATAACTATTCATGACTTGATTCGCTCAGTATTAATGACTTGACAAGATGGCGCTTTCGCCGATAATTTTTGTCAGCAATTTCCCCACCCTGGAACCGGCAAAACCCTCCTTTGCATCATTCTCGCTCCTGCCAGAAAAAGCAGAAGACAACTCTCTGAACTTTTTGGATATTTCAGCACCATGATCCAGAACACAAAGGGATTTTCCCTGATTGATGGCTCTCATGGTCAGTTGATAGTTGTTCGGAAATACCCACAGGAATTTTTTCTTGACACTCTCTTCCGCCTCCTTCAGAGAAACGGGGGAGTTTTTATGGACCCGGTTCGCCAGTATTTGTATGTCCTTTTCAGAAGGATAACCGAAGTCCCGGAAAGTGGACAGGATTCTTTTGACATTAACAAGGCAGGGAAGGCTGAGAAGAGTAACCATAAGAACCGTATCCGACTCCTTCAAAACCATTCTGCCCGCTCCATCGAGAGCCTGTGCGCAGTCTACGATAATAAAATCAAACATGGTGCGCATGACCTCAAGAAGAGCTTTCATGTCCTCCGAGGCAATTTCCTGCTCCCCGGACAGCCTGGCTGGAGATGGCAATACGTAAATCCCTGAAGAGTGTTTCGTAAGAATACTCGTCAGATAGGTATTATCCAGCCGGGAAATGTTCCTGACAGCCTCTGTCCAGTCAAAAAGGGGTTTTATGCCTAAATAGAGCGATACATCCCCGAAAGGAAAACCAATGTCCAAAAGAGCGATTGACTGCCCCCCACCCGGTCCGGCCAGGCAGGCAGCCAGATTTACCGCTACCGTCGTCGTTCCCGTCCCGCCCTTGCTGCCCAGGACAGCTATTATCTTACCCTTCTTCGATGAGGACTTGCCTGCTCCTCCCTGTCCCTTTTGTTCCGCGAACCGCTCTTTAAAGTGTATAAGGGCGGTTTTCACCTCTTCCCTCTGAAGAGGCTGGGGGAAAAACTCCCTGACGCCGGTTCTTAAAGCCTTGAGCAGGGTCTCAGAGTCCGTGACATCCGAGGTCAGAAAAACCTCGCCCGCTATTCCCAGGGTTTGGAAATCATTTACCAGCCGAAACTCCTCTGCCGGATCATCTCCCATTTCCATGATCAGAAGGTCGCAGGGCTGTGAGCTCTCAGACCGCTGGAGAACAAACCCCTCTATCGAGGAGATGGCCTCTTCCAATTCCTCTCTTATCTTCTGCGTCTTGATTCTGAATCTCACTGAAATACTGTTTTCAGGCATAATGTGTTTTTCAACTCCCAGTTTTAAGGTTCGATCATATCCTGTTTGCCACTCCTGCTCCCAAAACAATATACAGGTATAGCCGCAAGGGCGATGCAGTCAGTTTAGTGCCCTGGCCGGCAATTACCCCGGCCGATATTGAATGGGGGGCATTCCTCGAAAATCTCTCCAAATCCCCCCTGTCCCCCTTTACAAAGGGGGGAAATAAAAACATCCCCTTGATCATGGGGCAAGGTATCACCGATACTCAACATGCAGGGGGTGGGGCTCTTTTGCCCTGCCCTCTACCATCGTTGGTGGGGAATAAGTCCCACCCCCTGCATGTTACGTGCTGAATCCAGCCGCGGATTGAATGCGATCTGTCTTGAGGACACTGCATGGGAATTCCCCTGCCAGTTTTCTCGCTCTTGCCCCCCTCACCTCATGGAAATGTCTTTTTACTGCACGAGTACAGGGATAGCCGATGCCTGTATCGGCACATCATCCGGCTCATCGTCAATGATGCCCTCTATTATCGTTTCAGTTCCGCCCCCCTCTCCAACAATTGTTACAGTCAGCCTGCAGGACCCTACGATAAGTTTCTCACCTTCCGGATGTTCAGGCACGGAAGTGCTGCTATCCTCATAAACCACTATGGGTATCGTCCAGGTATTAGGGTCTTCGTCAAGATCACCATAATTATTTCTTTGCGTATCCGAATCGAGCTCCAGTATGGGGCCAAAAGCATCCGCCATGTCCTGCCCAGCACGCTCTACACCAGGATAAAAGAAATTGAATACTGTTCTGCCTATTACCGCATCCGGGCATTCGAGTTTCCCTTCTTGAAATTCTCTCAGGATATCCTTCAAGTTATCAGTATTCGCTTCCCGGTCATAGGTATGCCACCCGAAATATTCATTAAAATCTATGCCTAATTCACTCCCAAGGGGATGAATTCTAACCGTTTCACCATCTATATCATGTTCTTTAAAAATACGCTCGCTAACCCCAACCGTGATGGGAATGCGCCCGATGGATGTTCCAGAAGGTCCACCGGGAGGTACGCCGGGAGGTACGGTGCCGCCGGGTATTTCAGGAAGCAGAGCAGCCGTGGCATCTGCAGCAACGTTCATAGCGTCTATACCCAATATCCTGGCAAAAAAGGTGGGTACCTGGTTTTCTCCATCTCTATGGGCTATTACCTTTACTCCATCCGGATTGATAAGCAGAAAAACACGACTGTCCCTGATTGGATAATTAGGATCCAATTTATTATTTACCTTATCCCAGTTTCCGATCCATACATCGCTATCAGTGATAGTGATAATTTCCTTTTCTCCAGCAGGCCTGTTCTTTACTGCTACATCGATGCAGGCGCTGATAATCTCATCAATGGCTCCTTGATCACAAACGTACTCGTCCCCCTCCTGCAACGATTTGTACTTTTCTCCTAACACCCTGGTACTGGCCAATGCTGCCGCATCAGAAGTATTTTGAAGGGTGTTCTTATTGACATGGCGGTTCGCCATATCAATAACTAATGCCGCTACACCAGTCAAACATACAAGAAACGACGCTACCAAAATGGCTACCGCCCCCCTCTGACCCCTTATGCCTGAAATGAGCCATGTCCATTTTTTCTTATTGTCATTATTTTCTGTGTTATTCATATTTCATCACCGTTTGGGCACGCAACTCAATCGAATCGCCGAGCCCTGGAATAAGAGCGGAAGCGACCAGAAAATGGTATTGATAAGACACATTAACTGTAAGGTCGTCTCCAAAATTTGGATTCGTAGGGTGAATAACATTTGGGTCTTGTGATGCTACGGCCCCTTTACCGAGACTTATAAGGTACGACATATTATCTTTAACAATTTTCTTTATAGCATCATCATTTACTCTGGGATCTTGAGCCACAATCCCAGCGCGCGCGCCCTCCCTGGTCGCATTGGTAATTAAATGCTGATCATACAGGATCACACCGAATTCGACCATGCCGAAAAAAAGGGCAAGCAACAGCGGAAGAACAAGAGCAAATTCTACTACCGCTACACCTTTTTCATCAGCCAATTCTGGTTTTCTCATAATTGCCAACACCTCCTTCCAAACTGGCTGCTATTTGCCGATACTGATGCCGACAGCATGTGAGGATGCTTCGGTCTGGCATCCAAAGCCCTTTTGATACTTCTCGACCGTCTTTTGGGCTGCCTGACCATCGAGCCTGCAAGCAGCCGGCGCCGGTTTTTCCCCCGCATCCGGGTTGAGGGTCTGGTTCCGCTTGGCAAGAGCATACGAGGTCCCGTAGTCAGCCTCCAGCCGACTGAGACCACCACCGCAACCGGCCAAAACCATGAACCCAACAAACAGCGTTATGAAAACAAGGCATTTTTTCTTCATATCATAATCCTCCCCTGCCGTCTTGACAGTCTCTTTGAGGTTACCCTCATAAGCATCGGCTAAGCATTCGAGGGGGTCAGGCCCCCTTTTTTGCTACTATAGTTAAGGCTTTTGCTAACATGTTAAGGCACAATGTGGCCAAAATCTCCTTCCAGTCCATCTCCGGCAGGCACCTCATGGAAAAGCACTCCCTTCTTGCCTTGAAGCGTCAGGGCCGATGGCAGATCTAAAGGAGCAGGAGACGAAAGAAACGGTTCTCCTCTCCCTTCCAGTTTTCCCTGAAAGTAGAACTCCAGGTCATCCGGTTCTCTGTATTCGCCTGTAGGTAAGGTCTGTTTGGCCATATCGAGCGGTTTTACCAGGTGAGGAGTAACAATGATGATCAGTTCGGTCTCGTTTTTTTGAAAAGAGCTGCTCCTGAACAGTGAACCCAAGATAGGGATATCACCAAGAAGAGGAAATTTCTGGACAGATTCTCCGACATTATTCTTCAAAAGACCGGCAACGGCAAAACTCTGCCCGTCACCCAGCTCGATCACCGTCGAAACGCGCCTCGTGCTCAGGCCCGGTATTTTAAAACCGCTCCAGGACAGGGAATTCGATGGATCAAGTTCGGACACCTCCGGCGACACCTCCATGTTGATCTTTCCGCTGCTCAGTACGATGGGAGTGAATTGAAGCCCTACGCCAAACTTCTTGTATTCTATGGTAATTCCTCCCTCCTGAGGGACCGGAATAGGGAATTCTCCACCGGCGAGAAAATCGGCAGGCTTGCCACTTAAGGTGATTAATGTCGGTTCAGCCAGGACCTTTACCAGTCCCTCGTCCTTCAATGCGTTCATCAGGACTGTCCAGGGAACATCATTTCCGTAAAACCGGAAGATCGCATTCAGGTTGGATGATAAACCCAATTCCTTTGTTGTAAAGCTCTCACCTGCCGAAAGCTTGTCAATGCCTGACAATCTGTCGAGAAGACTCACCCCGAATTTTGTTCCATCTGCACTCACCCCACTGAAGTTAATACCCAATTCCTTGATCAGGCTCCGGGACATCTCCGATATTTGAACCTCGATCATCACCTGGTGCACACCTTCCACCTCGAGAAAATTATTAACCATCGACTCTCCCCCTTTGCCTTTGGGCGTGTATGACTGAACCAGAGCCAGTATTTCGGAGAGGCTGGCCGAACTGGAAACGGTGCCGTACAGGCTGAGGCTGTCGTGGGTGGCCGTGATCCGGATATTTTCTTCCTGGGGAAATATTTCATGGAGTTTTTCCTTCAGCCGGGTGATATCCGGTACGACTTCGAGATCGAAAACATCGGAGATTCTCACCCTGTCGCTCCATAGGGTGATGTTGGTGAGACCGGGGACCTTCCCGTTCAGGTAAATTTGCTGAGGAGACAGTATCAGTACATCCGCCACAGCAGGATCGGCAAGGGTTACCCGTTCCACTGGCACCGGACTCTCAATGACAATCGATTTCCCAACCGCCAGGCTCAATGTCTGCGGTGTGGTTGCAATAATGCCCGCCTTCTCCGCCTGAGCCGCCCGGCATGATGAGGGAAGTAAAAGGCAAAGGTGCAGGATGATGAAAAAAAAGACCCCTCTCCTGTATCGCCTGACTCCATGCTGTCTTACCATGCACTTAGATCCTCCGTTCACGTTTCACCTCACTATTATCAAGTTCCACATCATTCTCATCAAATTTCACTTCACTCTTTTGGGCTCCTTTGACTAATTCGACGGTGAAAGGTGCAGGTTTGGATGCAGCTTTGGGCGGATTTTTAGTGCTCCGGTTTTTTTGGCGCTTGACGCCACGGCCCACGGTGCAGACTTTAGGAGGCGGCGGAGGTGAAGGAGACGTACAGGAGCTCAAAAGGACCGGTATGGTCATTCCAGCCGTTTCAACGGCATTGATGTCGTTGGAACTTCTCAACGCCAGTTGTATCCTGCCTTCATTAGCGGCCAGGGCCAGTTTTTCCCCCTCTTCCGGTGTTACTTCAAGGGTGATCACATCTACCGCGACAGTTTTTTTATCTTTTTCTTTCAACCCCGTCTCTTCCAGACCCTTGCTTACCAGTCCCGGTTCTGTATCTACAGCCATTTTTGTACCTACAGCCAGAACTAATATGTTTTCAAGCACTGTCTTGGTTATAGGGCCGGTACGCTTTTCCTGATCCTTCTCTTTTAAGGTTACTAAAATGTCTACCCGATGACCGGGATAAATAAAGCCGGCTACGCCAATAACCTTATCAACCCTCACCGCCATAGCGCGTTTTTTAATATTAACGATTGCGGCCACCCCGTTGTTTTTAGGGTCGTTCGAGGCCAGTTTTGACTCCAATATCGGCTCCCCGGCATTGATCGGATAGATAGTGGTCCGCCCGACCAGTTTTCCCGGGGAATTGGAATCGGAAAAAGATCCCATCGGCAGACTTTTTTGGAGAAAAGGCACCATCCTGATCTGCTCTCTGGAAAGGGAGGTGCCCCACGGTAAATCGAAAGCCGCTACCGCTATTGGCTGCGTGACTAATTTCGCTTGGGGTGGGGGAGGTATGTCCTTTTTTATACTTTTCATGACCAGAATCGTAATAATGAACGATATGACCATGGCCAGGCCAACCATGATGATCGATTTCTTCTTTTCCATTATGCATCTCCTTCTTCGCTCTCATTCCTTCTCATCGTTATTCCCCTTCTTGGCAGTACACCTTGTCTTCTTAATCACAGCCCGGCCCTTCTTCTGCTCACCGTCTTGAGTTTACTCCCTGCACAGTGCCATACCCCTTGAAAGGTATACCTGTCACCTGTCTTATGGGTATTAAGCCCCTTTTGCACCAAGTCAATCTCATATACCTTAAGCTAAGCTCTAAAGCCCCTCAGGTCAAGCCCATCCTGGCTTAACGCATATGACATTAACTCTTCGATATCACCCCCCTGCTCATGAATCCTCCTGCCCCCCTCTTGTTTCAGTCATGTTCTCCCATGCCTGTTTTCCCATGAGATAATCTTTAAATAACCCTTATGAAAACCGAGAGTAACGTACCAATTGCGATCGCCAATCCATAGCACAAAACTGGCCGTGATTCCCTGTTTTCCGGAGGAATGTAAACCATCCGATGGGTGAAGAAAAACGTCTTCAGCATTATTCCGTACCGCCTGACCATGTCAGGGAGATCTCCGTGTACAGCCAGAAGCCCAACCGCATAGATACCTCCGATCAGGGCAGTGCCCACGAAGGCTGCCAATACTCCTTCTGGCCCCAAAAGACCGCCGACAGCTCCCATGAGTTTGACATCACCTGCGCCCATTCCCCCCATGAGATAAAAAACCATGAGCAGCGCAAGCCCTGCGACTACGCCCGCTGTGCTGAAAAGGAGCCCCTTCCATCCGCTTACGCAGGTATGGTAAATTATTCCCACCGCTGCCGTAGGAAAGGTAAGCCGGTTGGGAATCTTCCGGGTACGAAAGTCGCTTATGGCAGCTATGAGCAGTATAACGGCCAACAATAAAATGGGAATTGCCTGAATGAGCCCTCGGTCCATCTGCCTCTCTCTCGAAAATTAGTGAAATACCCCTGTTAATTTGTTGGTTAATTTTTTGGCTAACCGTATTAAAAAGCGTTGATTAACGTCCGATATACTGACTCCATATCTTCGGCTAATGAAGGAAGAGAGCTCGAAAGAGCCATTGCCATAATGAACGCGATCAAAGCATATTCAATACATGTATTGCCATCCTCGGATATCAGGAAATAAACTGTCTTTTTTAACATTGTCTTTCTTAACATTAAAATCTCCTTTTATAAGATAAGTGATTATAGTGCTTCAACTTTGGTTTTTCCAGGCATGATTATTGATTAGCTATTTTGGTAAAAATTTATTATTTATTTCAATATTGTATTCAAAATACCATAAAAATATGTCCATTAACACGATTACCAATATTCATGCCAATCAAAACCTAAGTTGAACAAGTATAAATACCTATTCCTTAAAAATAACCACTAGGGGATGCATTGCGCCTTCTTTGGAAATGAAAAGATACGCAATACACCCCCCTTAGGATAAGTAACTAGCCGCTATTTAGATTACGAGGAAGGCAGTTACAATCTCTGGGATCTTTATCTCTCTGTTGATATATCCACTGCCATTACAGTAACAGTAATAACCACCACAATCATTAGGTCCCTATCAGTAGTAACTCCACCCCCATTTTCTAAAAACTACACAAGCTTAGGTGGGAAGTACATCGATGATCGCCTGAAAAGTTCTTTCCAAAGCACCACCCGTGGCTTGTAAGATGCCAATAATAAATACAGCGATTGTAGCAGCGATCAAGGCATACTCAATAGCGGTAACTCCGTCCTCTTCCTGTAAAAACTTGACTAACTGATCCATAGTATTTACCTTCCTTACGACTTTATAAGTCAATAAACTATTTCGATTCTTAATAAACCCTGTTACCTAAAATATACTATTACCCAAAATATACTTTCTTTTTTACTCCTATCAGTCCTTCTATTCCACTATCCGTTTCTTGATCACCACCCCCCTCTTCGTCAGCCCGGCTTTGCATTTGTTTTTTAAGCTACATCCGCACTCCTTGAGCTTAAAAAACGATATCTGCCTCCTCATCCCCCGTGGGAAAAGGGGGATGAGGAGTGTTTTGGAATAAGCTCATTGCATGTACCCCGTTCACCCAGTCAATATATAAGAGCCTTTTTAATCAGATATTTTTCATTCTGAAAAATCTACTTCCATCTATTTTCCAGAGATAAGAATAAAAGCTAATCAAATTCTAATAATACTTATATAATAGCAAAAAGTATGCCAAATTTAAATAAATATATTTTACTTAAAATAAATAAAATATACATTTTATAAAAGATAACAATATCCATAATTGAACAAGGATCATATCTGCTCAATGCGCAACGCGTTGCAACATTATTGTGCAATTTTTTTCAGCATTATGCATAGATCTACATATGCATTAACCTCTTGATAAATCTGGCTGGTTGTCGTAACATATTGTAAATATATATGTTATTTCTGTCGTCGACACAGAAAATGTCCCATCTGCTTTCAGACAGACGCATTCCATTCAGGATCGAAAATGCAGGTTTTGGCAATGAGTTTATAGCGAGTTTATGATATGATCATTACGAAGCGGTAGCCCGCTTTGTGGAAGTGAGAGATCCTGCTCAGCATTTTTGCAGGGTGGAACAATTCAGATCCCGGATCGACCAGGTTTTTACAGATTACCGCACCCGGCGAGGACTTCTGGAAGAGCGGCTCAACGGCGCCTGGCCTCAGGAAAGCAGGATGTGAGTACACGTCGAGGGAATTACACGGCCACGTTTTGAATGAGAGGATATTCCTCCCAAAGATCTCCTCTCCCCCCTGCCCTTTTTGTAAAAGCTGAAAAAGCTGTATAAGCGATGCATGCGGCGCTTTGAAAAAGGGAAGATCGACCAAGCCGCTATCAGGAAATCTTGAATATCCTGATCGTCGGGCCTGGCTTGTCGACGAGGTTAGAGGGAAACTCCTTCACCAATTGCCCCCGCTCTTCGAGAGATGTGCAGAATGCCCGGTAATGACTGACAATGGATGGAAAATCCTTCAACGCCTCCTGGGTGAAGTAGCGGTCATCAAAGTAGCTGATGGTGAGGCAGTAGTTGATACCGTTGGCCAGCAATGCATCAAAGGTCAACACCTTCTGGTTGATGGTACCCCGGTTATAGATGAGCACCTGGAATTTTTGCTGAGAGATTTTGGGGTGATACAGGTTCGGCATCAGCACCTTGCTGCCTGCAGGAAGATTCTCGTCAATCCACTGCCGGGCAAAAACCCGGTTGTCCGTATGGGACTGAAGATAATCATACCGCACGGTACGCCACAGGGTGGGACTGGCTATCAGGATACCCAGAAGAGGGATAACAACCATGTTCTGCTTCCTGAGCAGATCTCCTGCTGCGGTCAGCACACGGCTGGCCAAAAGTGCGTAGATGGGCAAAAACCAATAAAAATGCCGTACTGTCCGCAACTGTCCCGGCTGGGCCATAAGACAGTAAAAAACCAGGCACGATACACTCAGGATAAGGTCTGCATTCCCCCGGTTAGCCTTTTGTGCAATTCCCTGCCGTAAAGCATAAAAAATTCCCAGAATGGTCAGCAAAAGGAGCGGGATGCCCATTGAGCCCATTAAAGAGTTTTGGGCGAAAGGTTCGTTATAGGTTGAATTTCGGGAAAACAGGTAATCGAAGTACCCCTGCTGAACATCTCCCGGTTTTCCTCCGATATTGTATTGCCCGCTCTTTTCCGAAGCGGCTCTGTTGGTAAACCGACCTGATCTGTAAATAAAGCTCGGTGTCCCGATGAGAAAGCCGAGCGGGATAAAAAGAAGGCCCAGGATAATGCATTGCATAAGATAGGTACGGTACTTTTTATTCTGATAATAATCTATCACAAAAGCCATCCCGAAGGGCAGGAGCAGGAACAGGGGCAGATATTTGGTAGAAGTACCCAGTCCGATGAAAAGCCCTGCCAGGATATAGTCCTTCCTCCAAAAGCCACGTCCGCCACCTCCCTGACCACCATCGGCCGCCTTCTTTCTGCCACTGTCACCCCAATCACCCCTATCACCCCCATGACATCCGCTGCCTCCATTGGCCCTGTTGACTGTAGCGACTCCGGTGACTGCGGTGCCTCCGGTGCCTCTCCCGGTTCTCCTCCCCCTGCCTCCTTCACTTTTATAAGCTCCATCAGCTTCATCGGCTTTATCAGCTTCATCAGCACCGTGGTGGGTGATTTTCAGAATAAAGAGCCAGGCGCAAATTGCCATAAAGGCCATCATTGCGTCGGTCATCGGGTATTGGGCGTCCTTGACATGAAGAAAGGTAACGGCAAGAAAAAAGGCGCTCAGCAAAGCTATCCTGCGATCCTTATAGCCTGCCATGCCCGCCAGGTAAAGGAGCAGAATAGTCAGAGTGCCGGCCACGGCACTGGTCAGCCGGGCCAGCAAAAAGAATACATGCTCTTTGGCCTGATCCTGATAGAGGATACTCACTGCTTCCCTGAGACTGCTCAGGTGATTCCGGGCCTTGATCGAAAGCCCCTTGCCGAATCCATAGCATATGTATTCCAGGGCGAGTATATTAACATAAAAGGTTGGATATTGATAAAACTGGGGGTCCAGGTCCGGTTTTCCACTCAGAAAGCTGTAGGCGATCTTCTTGGCCGGATATACGGTTTTGGTGGCATCGACATAAAAATACTCGGGCAATCCGAATTGAATTCCCCACAGCCGCAAGCTAAATCCAAGGGCAAGGATGGCGATCAAGACTGCCATCCCCTTTCGGTTCGTATTCTGTTTCTGCTCATCGTGCGATAACATTTTTTATTTTTGCATCCTCTTTTATTTTTGCATCCTTTTTAAGACAAGGTTGATTTCATTAAACCTGCGGTTCAGGGTATGAACGATAAAACCTGCAATGAAAAAAAGAATCCCAAGGATTACCATGCCTGTAGCCAGTATGGCAGAAGGCAGGTAGCGGATGAGACCGGTCTGGAGATATTCACGGATGACCCGAAACCCCGGGATAAATGCCCCCAGAATAAAGAACAGGCTGAGAGCGGGGAAGAAAATCATAGGCCGCAAATCTCTGGTAAACATAAGAATAGTCATGAGAATCCGGTACCCGTCCCTGAAGGGCTTGATTTTGGATTTCCCCCCTTGAGGTCTGGACCGGTACGTTATCGGAACCTCCCGGATACGGAATTCACGCATCAGTGCCTGAATGGTTAACTCGGTTTCAATCTCAAATCCTGTTGAAAAAAGGGGGACGGTTTTCACAAACTCCCGGTTGAATACCCGGTAACCGGACAGGATATCTGACAGGTTTGTATGAAAACACAGGTTCAGAATCTTTAACAATACCCGGTTGCCGATACTATGGAGAAGTTCTCTCGATTCCTTGGTAAAGTTATCCAGTCGCGTGCCGATAGCCATATCCGCCTGATCATTTTGGACCAGGGTCAACAGTTTTCCCACCTCTTCAGCCGGATAGGTGTCATCGCCATCGACCAGGACGTAGAAATCAGCATCTATCTTCTCAAAGATAGACCGGATCACGTTTCCCTTTCCCCTTCTTCCCTCCCGGATCACACAGGCCCCGCTGCCCTGGGCGATCTGAGCAGTATTATCGGTGGAATCATTATCAAAGACAATAATCCGGGCTTCAGGCAATGCCTTTTGAAAATCCTTGATTACTTTGCCGATGGAGGCATCTTCATTATAGCAGGGAATCGTCACTGCAATTCGAAGGCGACCTGTCTTGAAATCATCCATTGAAGGATGTTCCGTCTGAAGGTGATTCATCTGTAAAATCTATCAACAAGGTATCAGTGTCGGGGAAATATTTCATTTCCATCACATTTCCTCCTTGAAAAGACCTATCAAAGAAAGCATATGGGCACATTTCTCCATCTTCTTCTCATCGTACACCCAGGCTTCAAAATTTCTATTCCTGTCTCACCATGGATTCCAATACACCCCGCGCAACGTTCCACACTTCATCCACCGAAAGCTCCTTGAGACATCGGTAGCCGAAATTGCACTCCTTGCTGTAGAGATATCTCTTTCTGCATGCCGGTTTGCAGGGGAATTCCTTTAAAATAACGACATCGTTTTTGCCCAGAGGCCTGGTACAGGTATCATCGGTGGGGCCAAAGATGGCCAGGATCTTTTTGCGCAGGGCAAAAGCCATGTTCATGACCCCTGAATCATTGCTGATCAAAAGTTCACACCGACTGATAAGGGCCAGGGTCTCTTCGATGCAGGTTCTTCCTGCAGCAATTACGGGAGGAGTGGTTGCCATATGCCTGGCAACTCTTCTCGACAGCTCTTCCTCTTCCGGTCCCCCAAGCAGAATGACGCGAAAGGGGAACTCTTTTTGAATCTTATCAGCCAGCAGGGCGAATTTTTCTTCACCCCACCTCTTAAATGGCTGGTTGTCTCCTGAACCGGCATGAATCCCAATGAACAACTCCAGGGGGTCTGCGCCAAGCCGCAGCAGGATTTGCCCGGATTGGCCCTTTTGGTAATTTCCGTATCTTTCATCCCTTCCATCACTTCCATTACCCCTGCCGTTTCCATTGCTTCCATATTTTCTGCTGTTTCTTTTATTCCCATGAATACCGTTATTACCATTATTGCCGTTATTGCCGTCGCCGGAACTTCCGCAGCCAGCGTGACCTCTCCCGTAAATATACACCTGATCCAAAGGGTTTGTTTCAAGTTCAATCGGATCTTCAGTGCCCGGTTTTTTCTCACTGCCCGATTCCTGCTCACGGGCAAGGGCCTTGACCAGAGCCAGATTATAATCAATCCGGTGTTTACCGTGCTGGTAAGGGATACGCCTGTTTTGTAAAAAATCGAAAGAGAGCAGGGGGTGGTCTGTTTTATAGACCCAGCGCTTCCTGGCGCCGATGGCGAAGGTGGAGAGATTATTGAGAAAAGTCATGGCCGGAAAGGTGGAAAGGCTGATGTCATACTTTCTTTTTCGCATACTGAAATAAAACAGGATGTTCTCTTTTATCGATGCTTTTTGCGGATCAAAGACAATGATTTTATCAATATAAGGATTCCCTTTGAGCACTTTTGCCGCTTCCTTTTTTTTCACGAGAAGGGAAATCTCTGCCTCAGGAAACCTCTTTCGCAGCAAGGGAATGGCTGGAGTGAATAAAATAAGGTCTCCGATACCCGATAGAGAGATAATCAAAATCTTTTGCGCCTGCTGCTTCATATCTTCATAATCGCTTCATATCTTCATGGTCATGCCGATATATTACGTCAAGAAAGCGTATTAATGTAAAGCCGTTCTATCCACAGACTCCCAGATGTGCATGGGTTTGATCATGTTAACAAAACCGGCGAGCAAATAGTATTGATGCCAGATGAAAGATGTCAGGAAGTTGGTACGGTAAGCTCCCAGCACGATAACTCCCAATAAAATAAGGAGATAGAGAAACAAACCCAGAATACCGAGGAACCGCAAAGAGAGCATGCCAAAAAAGACCAGGGAAACCAGGCACAGGGCAGGTACCAAAAAGAGCATGGCCATCCGAAGAGGCAGTACCACCATACCGAACTTTCCGTATTTCTTATCGAACAGCATCCCCCTGGCCGCCCAGGTGGATTCCAGAAGCCGGGATGCCCGGCGAATCTTCTGTTTTTTCTGCTGAGCCAGCTTGGTTGGAACCCATTCGTAGAATTTTGCCGAGGAAATGTACTTGGCCTGATAGCCATTGCGTATAACGGACAGCGCCATATTGGTATCACTTGCTCCCTTGTGCGGATTCATTGGGCTGTAAGCCTGCTTTTTCAGGGCGATCAGCGGGCCGTTAAAGCAGTAGGTGCTGTGCAGTGCGCTTTCCCAGGAGCACATTTTTCCAAAAACATCGCGGTAGGGCTTCTCGACCCCTGTCGAAATATACTGACCGTCAATGAGCGGCACCAATTCCCCACAGGCGGCCCCGATTTTATCGTCATTCTGTAAAACAGCCACCATTCTCTTCAGCGCCTGACCTTCCAAGGTCACATCGGCATCGGTGGTTACGACAACATCATGGAATACGTACTTCATCCCATGATTATAATTGTAATTTGTACCTTTTCTGGTGTCGTTTGAAATAACCATGCCGGAAATACGATATCGGGAAAGGGCTGCCTGAGCGACCTCCCTGGTTTGATCAGTCGATGCATCATCAACGACAACGACCTGAAGCAGTTCGCGGGGATAATCGATTTCAGCCAGGTTCTTGATCTTCCTCTCCATGACCTTTTCTTCATTCCTTGCCGGAATAAGCACGGAAACAGGCACATACTCCTTTAGTTCGTCGATGGGAAGATACTTTCTCCCTTTGATAAAGGCCAGGATATATATTCCATATATGATCAGGCAAAATCCTGTGGAAAATCCCCCGAAAAGGAAAAGCAAAAACATGTACCGATTATCTCCGGCGAGTTTCCAGGAAACTCTCAAGGGAATACCAAAATATTCGCATGAAAGGGAGCGGCTCTCCTCCCCCCCCTCTCTCACTCCGGGCTCTGGCTCCTGCTCTGCGCGTTCTGGCTCCTGGAATCTGACCTCCTTTACGCGGATGGCAGGAATCTGTCGCAGTTAAGTTAATTATGTTCTCAAAATGAAAAAGAAAAAGCAAGAGAAAAAACCGGCAATTACCCCCTGGAGGTATGTAGGGAGGGTAAATTACTCACCCTTCCTTCTCAAGCCCTCTTTGAGGTTCCCTGAGATGAGAGGTTCCCTGATGAGGGTTTCTTTGATGAAGATGCTGGCCGCAAAGGTGATTATTGCACAGACGAACATGGCCATGAAGGCACGGCTGTAACCGGCTGCGGTGAAGGATTCACCGGCCTTTCCATACCGCTCGAGCAGATATCCCATGAAGGGCTGAAGAAGGGCACCTCCCAGGAAGGGGAAAAAATTGGCCAGTCCTGTGGATGTCCCGGCAATGCTGACGGGAAAAAGCTCTTTAGTCGCTGTGAAGCCGATCACCACGATGGCATTGACGAACACACCCGTGAAAAAGCAGAGCAGGTAAAGGCCGGGAATGGGCAGCCTGTCAGTGAGAAAAGTCAAGGCAGCGGTGATGAGGACCGTCATGAAACTTGAGATCATCAAAAGCGGCTTTCTGCCTTTGCACACCCGGTTTGAGAGAAAGCTCAAAATAGGGCTCCCGACCACCATCCCGAAGGCCGACATCATCAGGATATTGCCTGCCTGGGGCTTGCTCAGGCCATAGACCTGCATAAGGTAAGGGCCTCCCCATAAGCCGATAAAGGAGAAAAATACGGCGCAGCCGAAAAAGAACCAGATAGCCAGAGGCCAGAAAGGGCCATACGAAAGCACGTTTTTTACTCCCTCGAACAGCCCGATGCCGGCTGGCCGCTCATCATCAGCGCCGTTCTCCAGGGGGGATGGCCAGCCCATGTCCTGGGGCCTGTCCCTCACCATGAGCCAGAGTAAAATGCCCAGGATCAGGGTGATGATACCCACAATGGTGAACGACAGTCGCCATCCTACTGCCCTGCTCATGTAGGCCAGCGGCGAAGTAGCGGTAATTGATCCGACGCCCCCCATGGCGATCAGGATTCCAGCCATGCTGGCGAATTCCTGCCTGTCGAACCACTCGGCCAGAATCTTCATGGTAGGGACAAACAGCATCGATACCCCGATCCCGACCAGGGTCCGTCCGAAAATCGCCCAGGAAAGCGACGGCGCCCAGCCCAGGATAAGCGAACCCGCACAGGCGACCGCAAAGAAGGTGGTAATGGTCTTGCGCGGTCCCCATGAATCTGCAAGAAGCCCGGCGGGAAGCTGCATCAGGGCGTAAGGGTAATAGTAGGCAGAGCCAAGCAGTCCCAGCAAAACGCCGGTGGCGTGAAGGTCCCGCATCATGTCTCCGGCAACCACAGCCGGGCACAGCCGGTGAAAGTAAACAAGGATATAACTGAAAGCCAGAATGGAGAAGATGACCCAACGGTAGCGAAGCACTCTGCCGAGCCCTTCTCCCGATGATTCCAGACTCCATCCTATGGGCAGGCTGTCAAGGCTGTCATTCATAAGCATCTCGCTCATAAGCATCTTTACTCTACAGTATTACTGGAAAGGAACACCGTCAAAATTACTTGAAAAGATCAGAATGTGATCCGGTCCTTTCAAAAATAATCTCTTCCTCTGTTGTCTTATAAATAAGCAGCCAATCAGATTCGATATGGCATTCGCGTCTATCTCTATAATTACCAATAAGCTTATGATCTCTGTGTCCTTCATTGAGCGGTTTTTGATTAACAAGTTGGATAATAATAGATTTTAACTTTTCGATATTCTTTCCCTGCCCTTCCATCCTTTTCAAATCTTTTTGAAACTGTTTGGTATAGCCGGGTTTCAACATTATATTTTGAGCTTCTTAAACAATTCATCTACATCTGAACAATGAATAACGTTTTGATCTTTATCAGTATCTTCAAATATTCTTTTTGTTTCCTCATTAGGAAGGGCAACAGGGAATGGTAATCCCTGCCTCATTTTTACCTGGCAGTAAAAAATATTAATTGCTTCTGTGGTCGATAATCCCAATTTATGAAAAAGATCTTCCACTTCTTTTTTTAAGCCAGGCTCAATTCTGGCTCTCACTGTTGATGTTTTACTCATTGGCCCAATTCTCCTATCTCTTATAGAATAGCTATGATAATAGTAGCCCATATGAGCTATTAATATCATAGCTGTCTAATCGGCTGAAGTCAATCTTTTCGAAGGAGAACTTTCTCGGAAATGAGACTTACGTGTTTTATTCAGTATACCTTCTCGATGCGGCAGCGGAGGTACTGGCCCTTGAATGGCCAGCCACCGGAGATGGGGTCGCACTTGGCAGGGTCATCGTCCGTGATGACATTGATGTTCGACTCCCAGAGCCCGTGCACGAATGGTTCTTCACCGGCCATTTCCGGAAACCACCAGGAGTGCTGAGTAACGATATACTCAGGGGCGAATGAAGTCGTCAGACGTGCACGCTGCTTTACCCGTCCGATCGGTGATTCGATCCAAACCCAGTCACCGTCAGCAATGCCTTTGCGCCGGGCAAGGTCCACGTGGATTTCGACGATTGGGTCAGGCTGGCGCTGGCGAAAGCCCTTGACGATTGCGAAACTCGCTTCAGATGACCCGATGGAAAAGAAAAAGCAAGAGGAAAAACCGTGAAGTTGCAGGGCAGCCAGATCTATACTTTTACCAATTGGCCTTGTGTGATTTACCTGCGATTGGCCAGCATGAAATTCCTTTACAGCTCCCAGAGGAAATAGTATATTCTATAAATAGGATAATCCAATATGGTAAATTTTGAAGCGGTGATCTTCTTGCCTGTAGAGGAGGTGAAGTCTTTGAAAAAGGTTTATAAAGGAGTGATTGAAGGCAATATCGTCCGTCTCGATAAAGAAACAGGTTTTCCTGCCGGGACACAAGCGGTCGTTACTCTAAAGGTTATGAATAAAAAGGAGCAAGATGAAATAAAAGAAAGACAATTAAAACTTCTGGATGAAGGTTTTTCTTTAGGTAAAAAACTCTACTCAAGACGCGAAGACTTATATGCCAGATAAGCTTATCGACACAAACATCCTCGTGTATGCTTACGATACTTCTGAAGGAAAGAGGCATGAGGTTTCAAGAGATATTCTCAAGCAAAACTGGAAGGAGGGCGGAGGTGCTGTCTGCCTGCAAAACCTTATGGAGTTCTTCGCTGTTATCACCAGAAAAGTCGAAAACCCTGTCGATATATCAGTGGCAAAATCTATCGTGGAAGATTTTTTAAAATCAGAAAGCTGGAGGATTATCGATAGAGATGTTGATACCTTTTTGAGTGCTCTGGACTACGTTGCCGAATATGGAATTCATTTATGGGATGCACTGATTGTGGCCTGTATGAAGGAAAATGGTCTGAGCGAAATTATTACAGAAAACAGGAAAGATTTTGAGAAGATCCCAGGCATTAAGGTAATTGTCCCCTTCTAGAAATATCTTCCTCTCATTTGTGAAATTCAAAAAAGCAGACCGGATCATTGATCACTGCCGGAGCCCCTGCTCTATTCAGAGAGAATAGGCAGCACCTCATACCTTCTCGATGCGGCAGCGGAGGTACTGGCCCTTGAATGGCCAGCCACCGGAGATGGGGTCGCACTTGGCAGGGTCATCGTCCGTGATGACATTGATGTTCGACTCCCAGAGCCCGTGCACGAATGGTTCTTCACCGGCCATTTCCGGAAACCACCAGGAGTGCTGAGTAACGATATACTCAGGGGCGAATGAAGTCGTCAGACGTGCACGCTGCTTTACCCGTCCGATCGGTGATTCGATCCAAACCCAGTCACCGTCAGCAATGCCTTTGCGCCGGGCAAGGTCCACGTGGATTTCGACGATTGGGTCAGGCTGGCGCTGGCGAAAGCCCTTGACGTGGCGAAACTCGCTGTGGTGATACGGCATGACGCGACAGCCGCTGATATTCAAAAGAGGATATTTGCGCACAATATCCTCAGGCTCGACCGGCTCCAGATAACCGGGCAGCGGATCGTAACCCAGCTTCTCGAAAATGGTAGAATAAAGTTCCACTTTACCTGATGGAGTCGCCAGCGGCCCCTGACTGCACAGGCCGGCTTTTGGGGGATCGATCTCCCAGCGCTGCTGACGAATAAATTCCGGGAGCGTCTCGACACCTCGTCTATCCATTATTTCACGCAGCCTGTATTCCCATACCTCCTCGAAAGTTTTCCATGGCCAGTACTCGCTCTGTCCCAGTCGAAGGCCAAGTTCCCGCCAGAATTCATAGTCGTTCAACCGCTCGTACTTGCCCGGAACACGGCTTGGGAGGGCTGCCTCGCCGATCTGAACCAGGGGATATGCACCCACTGAAGCGAAGTTGCCCATGTCGGGCCGCTCCATCCAGCAGGCGGCAGGCAGCACGTAGTCTGAGATACGAGCCGTAGGCGTCCAGGTAATGTCAAAGGTCAAAAGAAGCTCTGTGGCCTTGAGCGCCTGATAGACGAGCCTGGTATTGGCATAGGAGAGAAGGGGGTTACTGGCGGAGACAATCAGGGCTTTTACCGGATAGGGCTTTTCGGTCAGCATAGCCCGGAAGACGCTGGGTGCATGGGCCAGGCAGTTCAGATAGACAGCGGCGGGATGGCGGTCGCCCCATTTTTTGCGAAGTTGCTCTTCGACCAGTTCCCATCCGGGATAACTCAGGTAACGGAAGCGGTCGCTGCCGATCTGTTTCTTTCGCTGTTCAGGAGTCAGCATATGATTCAGCTCCATGGCAGCATCCGGTATGAATCCTGAGCACGGGCCTGCGATCAGGCTGCCGCCTGCTTTGTCAATACTGCCGCATAGAGCGAAAAGAATATTGATGGCGCGAATCGCCTGGATGCTGTTTGGAGAGCTGTGCTCTGCCGCCACGCCGATGACCATGGTCGATGGCTGATTCGCCGCAAAAAACCTGGCTGTCTCGCGTATCTTGTATTCGGAAAGACCCGTGATCCGGGCTGCCTTTTCCGGCGGATATTCCTTAATCCTTTCTTTGAGCTGAGGGAATCCGAAGGTATGGTTTTCGACAAACTCCCGGTCGTAGAGCCCCTCTTCAATGATGATATGCATAAGGCCAAGGGCAAGGGCCGCATCCGTGCCCGGCTTAAGCTGCACCCAGCAGTCTGCCGTGCGGCTCGCTTCGGTGCACCGGGGATCGACGACCATGGTCAACGCGCCTGCCTGACCTGCCTTTTTAAAGCTGTGCCACGACGATGGCCCACCCTCGTGGGGATTGCGGCCCCAGAGCACCATCATCCGCGTCTTGCCAGGCTTTTGATCTGACACGACCGACCCGCCAAACGTAGTGAACCAGACCATGCTGCGGGGGCCATAGCAGATCGTGACCGCACCGAAGCGGTTAGGGCTGCCGAACAGGTTCATAAAACGGCCTTTGGCAAAATCCCACGCACCACGGCCCGTGCCCGAACTGGTGGCCAGAGTTTCAGCGCCATGGCGATTGCGAAGATTTTGCAGTTTTTCCGCTATCTCGTCGAGGGCCTGGTCCCATGATATCTGCTCCCACTGATCTGCGCCGCGCTCTGCCCTGCGCTTCAAGGGATAGTGCAACCGGAAAGGATGCTCCTGATACTCTTTGGCCAGGGTCGGCCGTACACAAAATGCCTTGGGTGTAACCGGGGCCTTGGTATCGACAGCTACTCTCTTTATCCGGTCACCCTCGACATAGACCTTCATGGCACAGCCTTTACTTGTACAAAAATAGCAACTGGAATATCTTATCTGCATGGTTACCTGCTTACCCTCGTTACCTGCTTACCTTCGATATTACCCGTTTGGCATCAATGATCCGTTTGTCCTCCGGATCAAAGCCTGCTGATCATCTCTTCCAGTTTCGGAAGGCCATCCTCCGGCTTTTCGTTCTGCCAGGTGACCCAATCGCGCAGTTTGTTCAGGGCGCGACCATCTGCCACCGCTTCCCTGGCCATCGTGAGGCCCGTTTTCAGATCCTTGGCCTTGTCTGTGATGTAAAGCAGCGGAGCTGCATTCAGACAGACGATATCAAGCCGGGGTCCCGTGTCTTTGCCTGCCAGCACCCGGAGCAGAGCCAGAGCGTCTTTTTGTACGTCACGGCTTGAAGCCACGTCCTCAAACCTCGCCCTCTTCAGATCGAAATCTTCGGGAGTCAGGGTGTAATTCTCGATCGATCCATCCTCGGACAACTCGGCCACGTGAGTGGTTCCAAGAGTAGATAACTCGTCCATGCCTTTTCCGGACTCATCGTCCAGCCCGTGCATGACGAATGCCCGCCTGAAACCCAGCTCCCGCAGGGTCTTGATCTCGATCTCGATCATTTCCAGGGTCGGTACACCCATAACTTTAAAGGTCGGCATGGTGGGATTCAGGAGCGGCCCCACCAGGTTAATGGCAGAACCAAACCGGATCTGTGACAAAACCCTGGCCAGGGTCTTTGGGTGCACCGTGGGTAAAAAGGCATTCCAGGCGCAGATGCCTGCGTTTTCGATGCTCTTTTTCGGGATATCGGGAGTTGATTCCACGTTCACGCCAAGTGCCTCTATGACATCGATGGCCCCACAGTTGGATGAAATCGCCCGTGCAGCGTGCCGGACCACATACAGGCCAAGGGAGGATGAAACAATGGCAGCTCCCGTACTGATGTTCATTGTTTTCAGGGTATCAGCGCCTGTGCCGCAGTTATCGATCAGGGGCTCAGGCGTATTTACCTGCACCTTCAGAGTATCGTGCTCGTAGAGGGCCTCAAAGGTTCCGGCCACCTCTTCGGGTGTCTCAGGCTTGGACTTGAGCGCACCGATAAAACCGCCCTGCTGCAGATCGCTCTGCTCCTCCTCGCAGATTTGCCTCCAGCACTCCCGCGCTTCCTCCCTGGTAATATTTTCACCACGCGTTAGACGGACAACAATGGCACCAAACTTTCTCCAACGATCCTCTTTTGTCTCCATACCCGTTTACTCCTTCATTCTAATCCTTCATTTGAAGTCATTCGGTCCTTCAATTGAAATCCTTCAGTCAAAGGTATTCATTTAGGTAGCCGGTAACTCACATTCAGCAGTGGCCGATAACGTACAGGAAGTATCCGGACCTGGTTTGTAGATTACAGAGAGATAATCACCGAGGACATCGACCTTCACCAGTTGAAAGGTCGGTACCTTTTCCTTTGGCCAAAAAGAGCTTCTTTCCACAGGTGTGATGGATGCGGAGCCGCCAATGACAAAGGGGCAGATGATCAGATGAATCTCATCGTAAAGGCCGGCGCTGATCATCGACTGGTGCACCGTTCCGCCACCCTCAACTAAAAGCCGCCTGATTCCGAATTGCTCGTATAAGGCATTCATGAGCAGTACAAGATCCACATATTTGCCGTGTCCGGCAGTCACAATCTGAGCTCCGGCATCTTGGAAGGCCCGGACCCGCTCGATGGGTGCATCCTCTGTTACAGCCATAATCGTGGGTGCATCCCTATTCAGCACTTTTGCCGTCGGAGGGACTTCGGCCAATCCATCCAGCACGATGCGCGTAAGCTGGTGCCCCGGACGGCCCTCACGCAGGGTCAGGCGCGAATCGTCCAAAAGGATGCAGTTGAGGCCCACCATAATGCCATCTGCATTCGCGCGCTGGGAATTATGCAGTTTCATGATATCCGCATCGATGAGGGATGGGCCAATCGGGTTGGGCTGTCCCGGACGCCGCCTGGGAGATATTTTACCGTCCAGGCTGACAGCCACCAGCATAAATGTATACGGTCTTTTCATGGAACTATCCTAAAGTTTATAGTGATAGAAAGCCCGCTCAGCTTAACAGCTTATCAATTTGCAGGGAGCAAGGCTGCTTTTGCAGCCTTGACAAACTCATTGATCAGTTGTTCGTCTTTCACGCCTGGCTCCCTTTCCACGCTGCTGATTACGTCCACGGCATAGGGCCGCACCAGAGCAATGGCCTGACCGACATTGCGTGCAGTCAGCCCGCCGGCCAGGATGAGGGGCAGGAGGATACTGTCTGACACCGTTTTGACCATACGCCAGTCCAGTGCAACACCCGTGCCAGCGGGGCGGCTTGCGGTCTTGGAATCGATAACCAGTCCGGCCAGGCCGGACCGGGCCAGAACGCGGCAGGCTTCAACCGGGTCCTGAATGGAAAACTGCGCTTTTCCCGTCTGCACGTCGATCCGAAGCGCCTTCAACACCTTGATGCCGGTACCAGTAAGCGCATCACAGACAGCCTGGATCTCCTCCAGGGTTTCATCGCCATGAAGCTGCAAAAAATGCGGCCTGACCGCCTGGGCTATGCCCACCATCTGCGCCACTTCACCACCCACGACCGCAGTAGTGGTCACAAAGGGCGGGCTCTGCGCCACCAGTTCGGCAGACTTTTGGCGGGTGATGTTCCACGGTACAGAAATCGGATATTCGGTCACGAATCCTAAGGAATCAGCTCCGGCAGCAACAGCCATATCGATATCGGTGCGGCTCATGAGACCGCATATCTTGACTCTGGTCATGGTCTTCCGACACCGGGCAATCTGGTCAATGGATTATTCTCCCTGCAGGCCATCCTCGCAGCCTGACTGAGTACCGCAAGGCGTGCAGTTGGATCGTCCGATTTCAAAATGGCAGTGCCTATCAGCACGGCGTCCGCGCCCGCTCTGATGGCGCGAGCTATATCGTCAGGTGTAGTCAGGGAACTTTCCGAAATTACTACCACCGAGTCGGGGACTAATGGGGCCAGTTCCTCGGTCAGGAGCACGCTGCCGCCATCTTTCTCAAGGTTCAGGATATCCCGGTTATTGATGCCGATAATGGCGGGGGCGGGAGACAAGGCCATCGCCCGATCGAACTCCGTCCGGTTGTGTATCTCGACTACCGCCTCCAGACCCAGTTCGCGGCAGCGCTGATACAAAGGAGACACTAAGCTTGCGGGAATAGTGGCCAGAATGAGCAGCACACTGGATGCGCCTGCTTTTCGAGACTCATCGATCTGATCGAGACCGGAGATGAAATCCTTTCTGAGAACAGGCAAAGAAACCGCCCGGACAACCTCGGCCAGCGTCCTGATGCTGCCGCCAAAATGCCGGGGTTCTGTCACCACCGATAAGGCGCATGCACCGGCTCTCTCCAGTGACCTGGCCAGCTCCGCCGGATCACGGTTTCCTATCAGGTCGCCGTCCCGGGGAGAAACCGGCTTGATATCGACAATCACCGCTGCCTCGCCCCGCTCCTGCGCCTTCAGGATCGCGCCTGAGAGCGAGTGGCTACCATGGTTGGGAGATGAGCCATCATCAACTGAGCGGCCGCTATCCCTGGGTATCGAGCCATTATCAGGCGAGCATCTATTATCACCGGGAAATGCGCCATCATCAATACCGCCATCAAATCCTAGAGAAAATCCGACCACATTCTCTCCATATCATGCTTCGAGTAGCAGCGAAAGGCCATGTGGGTGTTGGTCATGGTGATGCCATCAAGACCGGCGATATCCTGTGATACCAGCTTGGCCAGAGAATCGTACTCCTTCACCCGGATAATGGCCATGATATCGTACTCACCGGATATAGAGTACACCTCGGCAATTCCATCCAGGTTCACCAGATCCTCTGCGATCTGGTGAACCTTACCCACCTCACACGTAATCATTACAACCGATGTAATCATGATAGCGCTCCTTCTATTGTCAAGGAAAAGGTGCTAAAGTCGATAAAAGCTGGTATGTGATAATAAATATTGTGAAATAAACATAATGATGGGAATACCTTTTTCTATTAGAAACCCAGTATACTCCATCATTCATGGAACTGTCAATCGTTCACGAATCCCCGATCCCCATGGAAAATTCAGCCAAAACCTGAAAAGTATCCACATAGTGTGCAAAGCTTAATTGGACTCTATGTTAAAAATCCCTCCTCCCCCCTTTTAGAAAAGGGGGGAGGAGGGATTTGGGGGTAGGCTTATCACAGGCTCTTACATCTTTTTATTCACCGGGACATGCTCTTTGAACCACTTCCCATGCTGAAGCCGCAGCCATGCCTTGGATACCCATCCATGAGTTATGGCCTCGATGCTGCCCGGGTTGCAGATCGATCCGAAATAGGCATGAACTATCCAGGCAGAAAAAAAGAGAATCCCGCCAAGAGAGTGGACCGGATAGCAGATAGATACCCACGCCTTATTATAAGAGGTGGTCGGGGCATGCCACATGGTCCAGCCAGTCACGCCCATAATGATACCCATAATGACCGTGAAAAAGTACATCCCTTTTTGTCCCGTATTGAACCGCCCTGATTCGGGCGCTTTGGCTGGCCACAGATAGCCGCCTGCACACAGTACCCATTTGATATCATCGCTGTCAATTTTGGCCGATTCCTTAAACATGGCAAAGAATATCATCACTACCGAGAACAGAAAAACAAGGCCGGCATAATTATGCACCGGCACAGTGGCTCGAAGGCCGCCGAAAAATTCTCCGAACAGGGCAAACTTTTTGGAATAGAAAGCCAGGCCCGTAAAGACCAGGAGCAGCCAACTGATGGCCAAAACCGTATGGGACAGGCGTTCAAACCAGTTGGAAACCTTAACCAGGTTCAGCTCAGAAGAATAATCAGCCATGATCAATCACCTCCCTTTTCAATAATCTTTGGCCCGTGCAGGACGTAATGGAAGACCACAAAGCCAAGTCCGCCTAAAAATGAGGCCAGTCCCACGGGTTTGAGCCAGTCTTTCCACAGTTTGACCGACAGGGGCACTTTGGGATCAGCAGGCAGCCCCTCATACTTGCTCCGGCCATATTTCAGAATATATATTACCCCAAGGCCGCCGCACTCATTCTCTCCGTAAAGTGAAGCCTCCGGGAATCCCTTTCCTTTCAGAGCCTGAATGCGCTGATGGGCCTTTTCAATCAGTTCATTTCGCGGGCCGAACTGGATCGCCTGTGCAGGACAGGCTTTGGCACAGGCCGGGATCAGGCCATTGGCGATGCGGTCATAACACATATTGCACTTGAAGGTTCTTCTTTCTTTGGCATCGAAGCGGGGAATTTCAAAGGGACAGTTCTGGGTGCAGTATCCGCATCCCGTGCAATAGGCGCTGTCAAGAACAACCAATCCATCCTGGTTCCGATAAAGAGCCTTTTTCTCAGGGCATACTTTCAGGCAGGTGGCGTCCTGGCACTGCATGCACTGCAATTTGCGAAAAAGCCACTCGACCCCGCCGCCATGCTGCTCATATTCAGTGAACCTCACTCGCGTCCAGGTGACCGGAGAAAGGTCGGCAGGATTTTCATAGCTGCCTCTGGTTTTCCAGGATTCTTTCGGCTCAGCAGGAAGTTTGTTCCATTGCTTGCAGGCCACCTGGCAGGCCCGGCAGGCCAGGCACCGCGAAGTATCCATCAAAAGACCAATTCGTTTCATACTCATGGCTCATCACACCCCCTTCCTGATAGCACACAGGAATGCCTTGTATTCGGGTATCCTGGTGTTTGGATCTCCAATATTCGGCGTCAGGATATTGGCCGGATCTCCGGTAGCCAGTCCTGCATAGCCATAGCACCAGGGGAGCCCGATCTGGTGGACCACGCGGTTATCGACCAGAAAGGGTCTGAACCGGGCGGTAACGACAGCTACGGCCCTGATCGAGCCTCTGGCCGATGCGACGGTGCAAAGATCCCCATTACTGATCCCTTTCTCTTTGGCCAGTTCCCTGGACAATTCGACGAACATCTCCGGCATCAGCTCACAGAGCCACGGCTGCCAGCGGGTTTCGATCCCGCTCTGCCAATGCTCGGTGATCCGGTAGGTGGTAGCCACAATCGGAAACTCACGCTGATTGCCCTTCTTGTCAAGGTCCGTATTATAGCCAAGGAAGACACAAGGGTTTATCTGCTGGGATGAGAGAATATTATCCACAGGGCTTTCATACGGCTCATAGTGCTCCGGGAACGGTCCATCCGCCAGGTCCATGCCAAAGAGCCGGGCATGCCCCTCGGTCTTCATGATAAAGGCCCCGGCATTATTCTTTGGCGGAACTTTCTTGCCATAATCCGGCACATCTCCCTCCCACTGCTGCATGGCCTCATTCCACCAGATGACCGCACGGTCAGGATCCCAGGGCCTGCCTTGAGTATCGCAGGAGGCACGGTTATAGATAATTCTGCGGTTGAGTGGCCAGCACCAGGACCAGTTGGGATAAAGGCCCATACCGGTGGGATCATCCTTTCCCCGTCGAGCCATCAGGTTACCCGCTTCCGTGTAACTGCCCGAATAGAGCCAGTTACCGCAAGATGTTGTTCCATTGTCCTGGCATTGAGTAAAATTATCGAGCAGCCTGCCTGAAGAAAGATCGTACCCGTTGATCTCTCTGGCCACGACAGCAGCGCTTGGCTTGTCGGCTGAGCCGAGATTCCAGCTAAGCCTGGTGATCGGGTCAGGGAACGGACCAGGGTCCTGAGCATAGAGCCTTTTCAGCCGCAGCATGAGGGAATTCATGATCCAAAGGTCTGATCTTGCTTCTCCCTGGGGCTGCTCACATGTGTACCGCCACTGGGCCCAGCGGCCGCTGTTGCTGATGCTTCCCTCTTTCTCGGATGAGGATGCAGCCGGAAGAAGAAAGACCTCGGTTTTGATATCGCCAGGGTTTGCACCCGGGCGTTTCCAGAAGATGGAAGTTTCCGTCTCGAAGATGTCCGTGCAGACCAGCCAGTCTAACTTCTCAAGGGCTTTTTGCTCCATCAGTGCATTGGGACCGCTCACAGCCGGGTTCTGACCCCAGCAGAAAAGTCCCTTGATCTTCCCCTGATACATGCTCTGGAAGATGGACATATGCGAGTAATTGCCTGAGGCCTTTGGCAGTAGATGAAAACAGAACTCATTTTCCGCTGTGGCATTCTCCCCATACCAGGCCTTGAGCAGGCTGATCATGAACTTGGGATAGTTTTTCCAGTAGTTGACGCTTTTGGGATCTTTTGACACCGGTGTGCACCTGTCAAGATATGCCTGAAGGGAGGTGTCCTTATCAACCGGAACCTTCAGATAGCCGGGTAAAAGGTGGAAGAGAAGCGCATAATCGGTTGATCCCTGCACATTCGGCTCACCCCGCAGGGCATTGACTCCGCCACCGGCAATGCCAATATTGCCCAAAAGAAGTTGCAGGATGGCAAAAGCCCGGATGATCTGCGTGCCGGTAGTGTGCTGGGTCCAGCCCATGGCATACATGATGGTTCCGGCTTTGCGGGGATCTCCGGTTGCACAGAAGGTCCTGGCCACTTCCAGGAATTTCTCCCTGGGAGTTCCGGTAATCTTGCACACCGTGTCAACATCATAGCGGCTGAAGTGGTTTTTGAGCAGTTGAAATACGCAATGCGGATTCTGAAGGGTCTTGTCCTCAAGGGGAACCCCATTCTCATCGAGCTGGTAGGCCCAACTGGCGTTATCATACTTTCTGGCGGTTTGATCATAGCCGGAGAAAAGCCCCTCGGAGAAGGAGAAGTCTTCGGATATGAGATGGCCGGCATTAGTATATTCCACTACATATTCCTGATTGTAGAGCTGATTCTGGAGGCAATAGTTAATCATCCCGCCAATAAAGGCAATATCCGTGCCGGAGCGCAGCGGCGCATAGATATCGGCCAGAGACGAGGTACGGGTGAAGCGCGGGTCCACGCTGATGATCCTGGCCGACCGCTCATCCCTGGCCCGAAGAGCCCATCGGAACGACATGGGATGATTTTCCGCTGCATTGCTGCCCATGACGATAATACAGTCACTGTTTTTCAGATCGATCCAGTGATTGGTCATTGCACCTCTACCGAACGACTCTGCCAGAGCCGCTACTGTAGAGGAGTGTCAGACCCTGGCCTGATGATCGAGATTAACGAATCCTAAGCTTCTGGCAAGCTTGGCCAGAATATAGCATTCTTCGTTATTGATCGCTGCTCCCCCAAGATTGGCAATCCCTTCGGTCCGGTTGACGATCAGGCCATCGCTGGTCTTTGTGACAAAGGTATTGTCCCTGGTATTTTTGACATTCCGGCTGATTCTGTCCAGCGCCCAGTCCCAGTCCTTTTCCTCCCAGGTGCTGCTTCCAGGAGCACGGTAGCGGACTTTGCGCAGCCGATACTCGCTGTGTGCCTCCTGATAGAGGGCCGATCCCTTGGCGCACAGCGCCCCCTCATTGATGGGCGAGTCGGGGTCCCCCTCGGTGTTGATGACCTTGCCGTCCACAGTATGCACAATAATGCTGCACCCGCATGAACAGAAGGGGCAGATAGTGGTAGTTTCCTTGGCATAGCTGATCTTGAGAGGATGAGTATACGCCGACACACCTGAAAGGTCGAATCCCAGAGAGCCTATGGCTGCAGACGCCGCGGCTGCACCTGATGCTTTAAGAAAACCTCTTCGACTCAGATCCATTGAGTCCTCCTTTGAGAAGGGATTGATAGTTATAGGATTTAAGGGCTGTCATGTGATGACCTGCTTGGGAATTTGGGATCTTGTTGTTCTGTAATGGCTATAATCTGCCCCCCAAGAGCTTGTGTAATAAGTATAATATGCAATATTCATGCCTTGGGTAGCACCACAAAACTCTGTGGAGTTAAAGTGGAGGCAATCTAAAACGTAAAAGTCCTATCCTTTTTCAAGCTCATCCAGAATGTTTTCAAGATTTGGGGCGAAGTAACTTCAGTTTGGGAGGGAGGAAGGGGGGGCTATCTTCATCAAATTATTGGAGTATACGAGGCGTTATCAATATAAGCACCTCTGAATCTTCGGTTACCTTTTCTCTCTTGCTAAAGAATATATTTATAACTGGTATATAGCCGAGAATGGGAACTTTTGAAACCCGGTTGACATCCCGCTTTCTGAGGAGACCTCCTATAACTATGGTTTCGGTATCTTTAACCATCACTGAAGTAGTAACCGAACGTTTATTGATTAGAGGAAGGTCTCCCGGCCCTGTTCCGACAAAATCGCTTACTTCTGCCGGTTTTATTTTCACCAGAATTTCATTATCTTCTGAAATGAAGGGAACGATATGGAGACTGATCCCTGCTTTGATTGTCTGGACTGAGCTATAGGGATAAGAGACCGGACCTGAAGTTATGGATATATATTGTTCAAGGTTCAGGTTGATTTCAGCGTCCTCCCCATCCATGGTAGTTACCCGGGGCGTAGCTTTCACTGAGGCTAAACCATTCTCAACCAGCGCACGAATCTTGGCCGTAATCTGCTGAGTTAAGACCTGCGTATCGGTATAGCCGAATGTTATATCGAGGTCCTCCATAGATCCGGGAAACTTGCCCGATTGCCCTGTCCAGTTTATACCCAGACTCTTCCTTGCATCTGATGAAAGGTCTATAATGATTGCCTCAAGTGTCACCTGCCGTGGCTTTTTATCGATTATCCTGATGTCCTCAAGTATCCTTTCTATCTTTTCGGGGGATGAGGTGATAGTAAGCAGGTTGCGCTCTTCATTGAGCTGGATCGATGGGGCAAATGAAGGGGAAATGAGTTTTAAAATCTCCTTGGCCTTTAAAAATCTTGGTTTCACAGAGACAGTCCTGCTCAGGAAATTGAACAGTGCGCTCCGGGGATCAGCCGAGCCGATGAGGTAATAATCATCCATCTTTTTGAAAGTATATCCCCCTGCGGCGAGTATCATCTTTAATACCTTTTCAAGAGGCTGATTTTCGTATTTTAGTGAAATAATGCCTTGAATGGTATCATCGGTAATTAAATTTTCACCTGTTTCGGCAGAAAGGTTTCTGATTATCTCCCGTATATCGGTATCATAGAACACATTCGTGAGGAGCTTTTCCGGCTTTTTCCCCAGCTCTTTGCTTGCTTTTGCAGGCTCTGAACCCTTTGTTTCAGGCTCTGGTCCTTTTGGCTCTGGTATTTTCTTTTGCAGTGCGGCTTCTTTACGAGCATCTTCCTTTTTCCTGACAGCATCGTCTCCCTTGTTCGAATGGGCTGGCGCCGATTCACCATGAGCAATTAACTCTTTGTTCCTCTGCCCACCTGGCTTTGACGATTTTTCCTCCGGCCTGAGCACTTTTGGTATGCGCTCTTTTTGTATATGCTCTTTTGGTATGGGCTCTTTTGGTACAAGCTCTTTCCGGGTTTCTTTCTTTCTGCTCAGGGCATCTTCGCCCCTTTTTGCATAATCATCTGCCAGTTCGGCTACGTTACTATGTGGGTAATTATGCTTTATTTCCAGAAACTTACTGACTGCTTTTTCATATTCCTGCCTCTCGTAAAGCCGCTTGCCTTCTTCTAAAAGTGCATAATCACCATGGACGCAGCCTGCTGCTGAAAGGAACATGAAAAGAGAGAACAAAAAAGCTAAGAAAGGGGTGTATCGTAAGATTCTGGTCATGAGCGAGGTTGCTTCTTGAAGGTTATCTTCGAGGTTGCCTTTTCCTTTCCGCCGTAATCTATCTCGGCGATGGCAATATATTCACCGGGGATGAGCTTTTTCTTTATCTCCCCTCTCATCCTCCCCTCTGAGTAGGGCAGCAGGGCTCTGACTATCAGATTAAGTTCCACCTCGTCAACCTTATTATCATAAACGTCCTTGATAATAACTCTTCCCTTTGGAATCACATGGACCGGGCCATTATTCCTGACCTCTGCCACCAATTCCCCGAATCCTTTATCCTTTTCCAGCCGTTTGAGACACTTAACCTCAAAAGCGGGTTCAACCTTACCGGGAAGAATCACTCCCACTTCCATGCGGCCTTTTTCCCCATGGGCCGTCTCGAATCCCCCCTGGTAAGACTTTTCAACCACTACCTGGCCATACCTGTTCCCGACCTGGACGATTGACGCAGGAACCTCGACTCTCATCGACACGCTCTGTGAAAGCCTCGGCCCTATCTCGTATTCAGACCGCTCAAGCTGAAGCCATCCGTTTGCAGAATAGGGTGTAGTGCCAGGGTCCTTTACGAGGACCTGCCCATTGGGATCATACTCGATATCCTTGATTGATAATGATACCTTTTGGGGCTCATCGACCAGATTGATGATCGTAAAAACCGCTGTCCTTATACCTGCAGGTTGTCCCTTCACCTCAAGATAAGAGGGCTTAATCTCGAAGGATACCCCTTGTGCAGACTTCCTGGCTATAGGGGCGATATCCTCTTCAGTGAAGCTGATATTTTCTTTGGCCGTCAGGCTTCTCTGGCCATACCGCATGTTCAGGATAGCCACATAATCGCCCGGAGGTACTGGTTTGTCCAATCCCGCCCAAAAGGCCACCCGGGCGCCTGGATAGATCCTTTGATCTTCTTCCCCTCCGGTGGTGGCCGCTGTGCCTTTCTTTTTTTCTTTTTCTTCTTTCTTTCCCTCTTTTTTCTTTCGCTCGAGTGAGTCCGTAGTAAGATTCAGCTCAGTGAATATCTTTCCTGAACCGTCCTGGATGAGGACACTTCCCTTAACCTTATAGTCTGTCTCGGACTTGTTGAAGAGAACCGCCTCAAGGGCAGGTGTACCATCCGCTAATTTTTTTTTGCCGAATCTGTCAAGCCTTGCCTCTTCCATGGCTGGCCTGTCCGTTATCTTCAGTCTGAGAATAACTGCATACCGTAATTTTACAATGATACCGGCTTCTTTCTGCCCGCGACAAGGTTCGACCATAATGGCAGCCAGCCTGCTCCCGGCATGGGCAAGGGGAACGGTGATCTCACCCTTGACGATTACGCTCTCACCAGCGGGTATGGTAAGATCACTCTTTTCAAGTTTTATCCAGGGAGTGCATGAATAGCGGTTGCTGCCGATATCCGAAAATTCCGTACTTCCATCCTCTTTCTGTATGACATCAAAGAGGGAAAAATGAACAGGGACATCTTCATTTGAGATGGAATATACTTCCATTTCGAATTCGCCTCTTTTGCCTGTTGAAAGTTCAAGATCTATGAGCAAAGGGTTCACACCCACGAAGCCAACAGCCCAGGATAAAGAAGGGAAGAGGCAGGAAAAGGTAAAAATACCGCTAAGGGCCAAAACAGCAAGACAAACCTGCCGGGCCCCCGGCTGATCACGATCTTTTTTCCCGCTGCTGTCGGGAATACAACGGCCAAACAATAATAACCCTCCAATGGCTCAGAACATGGACCATAGAATAGTCTATGGATCTTTGGCTGAGGGGTGAAGGAGTTGCCATCACCCCTCAGCCATGCCATTCTTGTCGTCATTTATCCGCTGTCGCGGATACTAACCTTTTTTGCTTACGAATCTTCCATTCTTCATCACGGCTGCTCTTTTTATGCCATTATGCTCCTTTTCTCTTCTTCTTTCAAAAGACCTGCAGGGATCAGAGCGGCCTTGATAAAGTAACCGTAACTTCTCCTGTATACTCACCGGCTTCCTGAGCAGGATCTCCTAAAACTCCGTACAGGCCGAGGTTATGCTGTTCATATCCGCCCCAGGTCTGCCCTGATACCAATACATCGAATGGACCATAATCAAGGCTGACCATGGTCTTGATCTGATTACCCTGTGGATTTGTCAAAGGAGCTGTTATTTCCGCAGTCATTATCACGGGTACATTACACTGCACCTCTATCCAGCCGTCATACCTGGATTGTTCTTCATTTGGCTTACCTACGAAACCAATTTTGCTTGGTGCGACAACCCGACTGAGCGAAGCCCACCCCCCTATCTGGGCTGTTACCTGAACCTTGCTTGATACTAAAACATTCCCTGCTGGAGGTAATTCAGGAATATTGGGGTCTCCCTCCGGGCCTGCTGCGGCCATTCCGACAAATCCAAACAGTACGATTAAAACTATCAAAAGCATTGCATACCTTTTCATAATGAATCCTCCGGATTTATTCTTTCCTGCTTAATAACCGTTGTAACTGCCTTAACAACCGCTGTAACTGCCTTAACAACCGCTGTAACTGCCTTAATAACCATGCTAACTGCTCTCAGTACCATTCCCCTCAACGAGGGAACTATTTCTTCCTCTTGACCCACAGTATCAGTTAAGGACATCCCTTGATCTTTTCCCCCCCCTTCCTCCTTATAGTTTTCCTGTGGAAGGATCAATAGATGCTTATGTCGTTTATCCCTTTGATTTTCCTTTTATTCTCTTGATCTTCTTTTTATTCTCTCGATTCTCTTTCTTATCCCTTTTCCCTGGTCTTATTCTCCCGGCATACAGGTAAAAACGATCTCCCCTGTGTATTCACCTGCCTTGTCATTCCCTGTGGTCTTTAACCGAAAATGCAAATCAGCAGAAATTCTTTCACCCTTTTCAGGTATTTTCGATAGGCCCTCAAGCACCACCACATCTTTTTCAAGACTATAGGAATTTCCATCACCCGGAGTCAAAAAAAGCCGATCAGCCGGGATATCCCCATATTGGCTGTGAAGCGAGGTGGCACGCGTCGTTACGATAAAGGGATATTTTGACTCAACGGCAAGATGAACAGGGCTGTCTGCCTCATACTCTCCTGGTGTTCCGGTCACGGGAAAGCGAATACCCTGAGGTGATAAGACCATATGTATCCTCGACCCCGCCGATTGCCTTGCAGCCGGAGGCTCAAACAGCTTGGATTCTGCACCTGGCGGCTCAATGATCATCCTCACGTGTATGGTTGGCCCTCTGCCATCGGATGAGAAGATGTTACCTTCATAAGTCCCCGCCTTTTCCTGACCATTGGCCATGTACCTGAACTGCATGGTGGCCACCTCATCTGATTCCGGCCCAGTGGCCTCTCCCCTGCCGACAAACCTCGGCAGGTCAAGGGTCTCGAACCCGCTGGTGTAAGGTGTCATTACCTGTATCCTGTCAGGCGATATCTCCCCGTGCGAGCCAATCAGCGGATTGGCCTGGTAATTGAGGACCCATCCTGATCCGCTCGACTGGATAATTATCCTTACCAATGTATCAGCATCTACAGGCCCTGTTTGCCCGGAGATAAGATGAAAATGGATAAGGTCATGGGAGAGAATTATTTCGGGGTCTGGCTCTGCCCAGCAAAAAACTGTTGACAACTGCCAAAAAATACCAACCAGAATAAAAACCACTTGGCTCCTGCGACTCACAGTTTTCCTTTTATCAAATCTGTGGGAATCTCAATCTTATAGTAATGAAAAATAAATGGAAGATATTAAAAATTTATAATCTATATTTAATAAATATACTAACTTTTTCATATTATAATTTGGAAAGAAGGATATTGTCAAATTTTTTATAAGACCCTCATGAACCAGTTTTTTCGAAAAATGACAGGTCGTGAAGCACTTTTCCCATCCAGAGAAAATTATCAGAATAGTTTCATTGGAGAGAGGGGTAGGTCGGCTGCCTTCATCCCGATAGGCACTCTATCCCACATCAAGGGGAAGAAACCGGCGAGAAACTTCCGCAAAGCTGTACTGGAAACCTGCCTTAGAAACTTTGGTATTGACAAGATAGTTGACAACAGGCCAGGCTATGCTATAATTTGTGGTTGTATTTATTATTAAAAATAAAAAGGAGTCGGCGGGAAACCCCAGGGATGCCGGGAGGAAAAAGCATTTATTTTGTATTCCGGCTTTTTTTAACCTGACCTTAAAAATTCCAGCTTTTTACATTCTGACTCCAACTGACTCCAAGCTCTTGAATCTACCAAAAAACCTATGACTATCCGAAAAATGCTGGAGGAGCAGGAGGAAAAAATCCTCTCCCCAAAAGCTGCTTTGAGTTCACGAAGCCAGGGGCGGCTGCGCCCGGAAGAGGAATGTCCCATTCGGCCAGGCTTTCAAAGGGACAGAGACCGCATTATTCACTGCAAGAGCTTTCGTCGGCTGAAGGACAAGACGCAGGTCTTTCTCTCACCTTCAGGCGATCATTATCGCACTCGATTGACCCATACCCTGGAGGTTTCGCAAATCGCCAGGACCATTTCCAAAGCCCTCAGCCTCAATGAGACACTGACCGAAGCCATTTCCATGGGGCATGATCTGGGACATACTCCTTTTGGCCACGCAGGCGAGGACGCACTCAACGAAATCCATCCCGGCGGATTCAAACACGCCGAACAAAGCCTGCGCGTGGCTGACGTGCTGGAGAAAAACGGCAAAGGGCTCAATCTCACGATCGAGGTTCGCGATGGTATCAGACGGCACTCCAAGGGAAGATCAAGGCTTTTACCAACCGCCGAGGATAAATCTCTCACCCTCGAAGGAGATGTAGTCCGCGTAGCGGACACCATCGCCTATGTAAACCACGACATCGACGACGGGATGAGAGCCGGAATCATCCATCCGGAGCACCTGCCCAAGGACTGTCTGGAAATCCTGGGCTGTACCAACGTGGAGCGGATCAACACCATGGTCACTGATGTGATTCATGCTACCAGGGAGCATGATCTGGAAAAAATCTGCATGAGCGATTCCGTTCTGTCCGCCACCCTGCTCATGCGGGAATACCTCTATCAAAAGGTTTATTATAATTCCGAGACCGACAGTGAATTCACCAAAGCTACGAAAATCATCAAAGAGCTCTATGAATATTATTTTGAGCACCCCCGCCTTTTGCCCGATCACCTTACTCAAGCCCCGGCTGGTTCCTCAGAGGAGTGTATCCACCGAGCCGTATGTGACTACATTGCCGGAATGACCGACCGGTTTACGCTCCGGCTTTATCAGGAATTGTTCTTCCCAAAACCATGGGTGGTGGTGTAGAAGCAGAAAGGCCAGAAGCCAGAAAGCCCGGAGTCAGAAGGCCAGAGGCAAGGAGCCAGAGGTCAGAAGCCCAAAGTCAGGAGTCAGAGAATATGCGTGTCATAGCCGTTATCCCTGCGCGGTACCAATCCAGCCGGTTTCCGGGTAAGCCGCTCACCCCGATTCTGGGCAAGCCGATGATTCAGCATGTATACGAGCGATCAAGTGAAGCCCGCCTGGTCGATGAGGTCTGGGTGGCAACCGATGATCAGAGAATTTTCGAGGCGGTCAGCTCACTTGGCGCAAAAGTGATGCTTACCTCCCCGAATCACGAGTCAGGCACAGAGCGGGTGGCTGAGGTAGCCCGGAGCATTCCGGCAGACGTAGTGATCAATGTCCAGGGGGATGAGCCGTTGATCCGGCCCGAAGCCATCGATCTTCTGGCAGGAGCTATGGCCGACGCTATGGCCGAAAGCCGGGAAATCCCCATGGCTACCCTCAAGCGCAGGATTTCACGAAAACAGGATATCGATAATCCCAACTGTGTCAAGGTAGTGACCAGCAAGGAAGGGTTTGCCCTTTACTTTTCGCGCTCCCCTATACCCTTTGACCGGGATGGCCTTGATAATCACCATCTTGTGTATCAGCATATCGGTATTTACGCCTACCGGACAGATTTCCTTTTGCAGATTCCGTCACTCCCCCCCTCAAGCCTGGAGCAGGCCGAACGGCTCGAGCAGCTTCGAATTCTGGAAAATGGGTATAGAATCAAGGTGGTTGAAACCGACTATGAATCCTGCGGAGTGGATACGCCGGAAGATGTACCCAGAATAGAATCAATACTCAAAAAGGCTGCCAATTCAATCTTCACGATATAAGTATAGTTTTGACCCTTTATAATTATTAAGCATAGTGTAGCTGGAAATAAGGGTAAATCCTTTCCCCTGAGGTTTCATCTCGCCCTGGAGGAGATGGTAGATTGGTTTTTTCATATCTGCGGAAGGGGTCTCATACGGTATTAACTGATTGACAAGGGACAGGGTAGCCCCATGAATCAGGATGATATCCTCAGCCCTTTCTCCTTTCTTATCCGCAAGAATATCATGCCGTACAGCCCTGGCAACCGAAGGGATCGTGAACCGCGGATCGAGATGGATTTTCAGCATACCGAATACATTATACGTATTCCCTGCAAGGATAAGAATGATCACGATGATTTCCGGATGGTGTAATTCTGACAATCTATGGTAAATCCGTACATTCTGGATATTTATTGGCAATGTAGACACAAAATAGACCAGAGGGATAATCAAGATAAGGAAATAGCGGGGAGGTTGATAGGTAAAATATCCCAGAAACAAAAAGCTGGCTACCAACAAAGAGCCCATGATCATGTCCGAAAGATGGATGCTCGTGTCTTTAAACCCTTCCGCTGTTACTATGAAAAAACTCGCCAAAGCCAGGAGGAATAAAATACCGTTCCGTACAAGGAACTGATTCGAGAAAAATTTCACATAATTTATTCCGATGAGCAGCGGGTTATACACAATTTTACTTCCTATTAATCCGGCAGGCGTCATGTCCCGTGAAGCGCCGGTGAGATGGCGGATAAAGGGGTAAGCCAGAGAAACGATGATAACGGCTATGACCAGAGAAGACAAGATGCCCAAAAGATCTTGTTTCCTTCGCTCCCTGGCAAAATAAAAACGTAAGGCGAGTACAAAGAGCATGGTTACAACAAAAACAAAAGCACTCGATTTGGTCAAAATTGAAATGGCCAGCACAACACCACTGGCAGGATACAGGATTATCTTCGATCCCGGTCCGGATGAAGCCATTGCTTTATAGAGAAGGAACAAAGAAAACAGACCAAAGGCCGACATCGGAACATCCAGTAAGGCCAGTCTGCCGAAAACGAAAAAATAGATATTAGATCCCAAGAGAAAGAGGCAGAGGCATATGGGCACCAGCGCCGGTAATCTCATTCGCCCGTCCCTCATCCTCTCGTCCCTCATCAGCCCGTCTCCGTGACTCTCTCTGTGTCTATTATTGGCGGCGACGAATAAACAGACGAACAGAACGAGGAACAGAGAAATAACCGCAGATGGCAGCCTGGCGGAGGCCAACGACAGCCCAAGCAGGGTAAAAACCCGATATTGAATAAGGGGCATCGTTGGCATAAGCAGCATATGGTTAGGTCCATTCATCAGCCAATTACCCGTCAAATACCTGCTTACGGCATTGCCGGAATGCCATCCTTCATCGGTGTAGAAAACATTGCAATCCGTCAGGGAAGTATCCGGGTCTTTTTCCAGATGACAAAACCAGTTGATACTTATGGCAATGAATGCTATGGTCACGATGAAGTACGTTATCAGGTTATTTTTCTTCATGATAATCTTCTTCAGTGTTTATGGCCCAGATATTCTCTTTGCCGCAGACGCCTGCCTTGATATTCTCTACGGCCACCATAGCGGTGAGCATGGAATGGTCCTGGTTGTTGTACCTGTGCATGCCGTTTCTTCCTATTAAAAAAAGATTATCGAAATCATCGACAAAGTTCCTGATTACCTGAAACCGGTCGTATGTTCCGAAGTAGGCAGGGTAGGTTTTCGGCATTCGAATGACGACACTATCAAGAACATCCCCTTTGTCTATGATATCGATTCGGGCTAATTCCTCGATCGCGAACCTGGCCAGATCCGGGTCCGGCTTACTCCATAACTCATCCCCCTCGTTGCAGAAGTATTCCAGCCCTACCCATACCTTGTTTTCATCCTTGACCATATAAGGGCTCCAATTGTTGAATATCTGAAGCCGACCGAGTTTTACCTCCCTCTCCTGAATATAGATCCAGTTGTCGGGAATCAGGTCATTGACCGTCTTTATCGAGGTTTTATTCTTTATTTTTAATTTGTGGAGCAAAAGGCCAACCGTGATGAAGTCGCGGTAGACGAGTCCTTGGGCCACCTGCCGGACCTGTTCGGGTACATGGCCGTCGAGAGATTCGATCAACTCCTTCACCGGCATCGTCGAGAAGAAATAATCCCCTTGCCGGCTTATGGTCTTACCGGTAGTTTCATCTTTCACTTCAACGCTCACGATTTTGTTGCCCTGCCGGATGAGACCTGCCACCTTATGTCCAAGATGACATTCTCCCCCCCTTTCCTTCACGATCCTGGCAACTTCCTCCCACATCTGGCCAGGACCTAATTTGGGGTACATAAACTGGCCGATGAGGCTTGTTTCCGTATTCTTTTGGGTAAGGGAATCATCTTTGACCACGATGTTTTTGACTGCGTGAAGGATGCTTTTGGTGATGGACAAGCCCTTTATCCTTTGTGCCCCCCAGGCAGCATGAATATGGTGGCAGGGGACTCCCCAGACCTTTTCCGTGTAGTCTTTGAAAAAGGTGCGGTAGAGTTCCTTCCCAAACCTGTTTATAAAGAAATCCTCAAGGGATTGTTCGTTACGGATGGGGAGAAGCTGAACCTTGAGGTAACTCAGGCCGATTTTTATGATTGGTAAAAAGCCAAGGTTTGAAAAGGTATTCACGTTTAAAGAGAGAGGATAATCGAAAAATTTTTTGAGAAAGAATATCCTTGAGACCCGGCCCCGGATTAACATTACCCTGTCGACCTTTTCAGGGTCGAGGGCATCGACTGTTTCAGGGGCACCAACCGCTGCCGGGGCATTGCCTGCCTGAGAAAGATGCATGTTTCTTCCGAGGATGCGGTCATCTTTGGCCGGCGCTCCCTGCAAGGGGAGAATACTCTGCCACCATTGCATTACCCGGTCGGATTTGGAGAAAAACCGGTGCCCGCCGATATCTATTCGTTGACCTTTATAGTTGACAGTCTTTGAAATACCGCCGATATCCCCGGTCATCTCATAGACAACCGGCTTGATATCGGTTTTTTCGAGCAGTTCGTAAGCCGCTGTCAGTCCGGCAGGTCCCGCTCCAATGATGACCGCTGTTTTTTGATTCATACCTATCCTCTTTTTGATTCATACATATCCTTAAAGATTAAGATGAATGGGGATCGCTTTACGCAAAGAGGCCAGTTGATTAAATTATCTGTATATGCTATGGTAGTCCTATATTACCATAACAGGCTCATAAGTGAAAATCTTTTTCAATGGGAAACATCAGAGGAATCATTGAGGGTACAAAGTTTCCCTTGACAAGAACTGGCGATTACTTATATAATAAGTGTTTCTCTTTATCTGAAAAGGAAAAACGTTCTTTTCGTTGCATTCTCTAACATAAAAATAAACAGACGGAAAAATAAAAAGCCAGGTAATAACAGGTAATAATGAGGTAGAAGAGGTAGAAAATGAAAACGTTTATGGCCAAAGAGGAAGATCAAAAGAGAGAGTGGTATGTGTTGGATGCCCAGGGAGAAGTGTTGGGACGGCTCGCCACAAAAGCCGCAATGGTCTTGAGAGGAAAGTTAAAACCCGAATTCACTCCTCATGTAGATACTGGTGATCATGTGATTATTATCAATGCGGAAAAGGTACTGATGACCGGCAGAAAGCTTCAGCAAAAGCTCTACTATCGTCACTCGGGTTATCCGGGAGGACTTAAAATCACCCCGGCCCACAAGATGATGAAAGAAAAACCCGAAGAGATTATTAGAAAGGCAATTCGAGGCATGCTTCCCAAAAACAAACTGGGGAGGGAGGTATACCGAAAACTGAAGGTGTACACAGGACCGGATCATCCTCATGAAGCTCAGACGCCGCAAGTCCTGAAGGTTTCTTGAGTCAAAGGCTAAAATCTAAGCAGGATAGGGAAAAGCAATGAGCAGGGGAGAGGGGAAACAGAGGAGAAAAACATACCTTATTCAGCGTGTTTTTCAAACGAAATTTGTTGTGCTTTTTCTTCTCTTGGTCATTCTTGGCAGTGCCATATCCGGAGGGTTGCTCTATAAAAGGACCTTTACAGAATTGGGAGACCACTATGGAGACGCTCATTCAAAGCTTAAAACAACGGGGGAACTTATCCTCCCGAATGTCCTGATCGGGAACGTTATTGCTATCATTGTCATTGGCATGGCGAGTGTAGCCCTGACGGTTTTTATCTCTCATAAGGTGGCTGGACCGCTCTACCGTTTTGAAAAAAACGCCGAGCAGATTGCCCAGGGAGATTTGACCATTGTTACCAGGTTGCGGCAATCCGATCAAGTCAAGAGTCTGGCAGACGCCTTCAGTAAGATGACGATGGAATTACGAGAGAAACTGTTGGACGTCCGGCGGGAATCGGAAGAGTTGCCGATCCTGATCGACGAGATGAAAGTTTTGAGCCAAAAGCAAACGGTCTCTTCCGAAGAACTGGCGGGCATTACGACCCGATTATCACAAATATCTTCCAGCTTACATAAGGCATTGGAACATTTTAAGCTGTAACTCTTAAACCTTTGGAACATGATAAGCACTCAACAGTGGCTGTGAGAAAAAAGATGAGAATCATATTCTTATCGCTTCTGTTCTCCCTTGCATGCTTGATCTGTGCAAAAACCTTTGCCATAGATGAAGCAAATCCTCACGCTTTTATGAACGATGAGCGTCATACCCTCTGTAGTGAATGCCATGCCAACGATCCCAATACCGTGGTCAGCTACCTGGATGTCCGTCTCAAGCGAGGAGTTACGGCATCCTGTCTGAGAGGAGAAGAAGGACTGGGCGGGATACAATGCCATTCGCCGGGGAAACTGGGACGCACCCATCCCGTAGATGTGGAACCGGGCAGAGACATGGAAGTCCCGGAGGACCTGCACCTTGACGAAACCATGAGAATAACCTGTGCTACCTGCCACAATCCGCATGGAAGCTGGACATCGCCAGTTCCCATGGTGGCCAGAGCGACCCAGCTTGCAGGAAGCAATCTCTATAGATCTTATTTTTTACGGCGGACCAATGTTCGCAGCGTATTATGCTTTGCCTGCCATTTAGATAAATAATGTAAGGTAACCTAACCGCGACAGCGGATAAAGATGACAAGAAATGGTAAGTGCAAGAGTGGAAAGAAACAATAAAGTACGGAAAGAAATACTGCGGAAAGAAATAGTAAAGAGAAAGGAGCAAAAAGAGCATGGCACTTGCACAATATTACGGAACGGGTAAACGCAAGACCTCTGTTGCCAGAGTGTGGCTGCGTCCGGGGAATGGCAAAATTTTAATCAATCAAAAATCGGTTGAGGAATATTTTCCTACCGAACGGCTGAAAGCAACGATTTTACAACCGCTCCAGATAACCGATTATACTAATAAGTACGATATTGCGATCAATGTCGGAGGAGGAGGAATTTACGGCCAGGCAGGGGCAGTCCGGCATGGCATATCGAAAGCCCTCCTTCAGGTCAATCCGGATCTTCGGCAAAAATTGAAAAAAGCGGGCTTTATCACCCGTGACCCTCGCGTGAAGGAGCGGAAAAAATACGGCCAGCGTGGTGCACGTGCACGTTATCAGTTCTCGAAGAGATAACAGATTGTGTCTGTGAAGCCTGATCTGACCAGAGTTGCTCTTATCGGAGGCAGCGGGTATACGGGTCTTGAACTGATCCGCCTCATTCTTGCTCACCCCGCACTTGAGCTGACCTATGTGACTTCTGAACGGCTGGCAGGAAAGAAGATTCGGGATTGTTTTCCTCATCTTTCCTCCTCTCTCGATCTTGTGTATCAACCGCTGAATATCGGTGCGGCTGTCGCCTCGGCTGGCGTCTTTTTTCTGGCGCTGCCTAATGGTATCTCACTGTCGTTGACCCCCTTTTTGAGAGCAGAGGGAAAAATCGTCATTGATCTGAGTGCAGACTACCGGTTCAAAGATCTCGCGGTTTACCAGCACGTGTATGGAAAAACCCATACGGATGAGGCACTGGCGGCTCAGGCGGTCTACGGTTTGCCCGAAATTCATCGTCAGCACATCCGTGACTCTTCCCTGATTGCCAATCCGGGCTGTTACGCTACCAGTATTATCCTCGGTTTGCTTCCCTGCCTGCACGCCGATCTGGCAGCTCAGGGGGTGCCGATTATTGCAGATTCCAAATCGGGCATATCCGGCGCAGGGAGAAAACTCGAAGCGACGTATCTGTTTACCGAATGTGATCAAAATGTCAAGCCCTATCATATCGGAAAGCATCGACACGTCCCTGAAATCGAGCAGGCGCTGAACCTGCCTGGAAGATCGAAAGTATCGATCCTTTTTACCCCTCAACTGGTGCCTGTCCGCAGGGGGATACTCAGTAATATCTATGTACCTTTGCGGCCTGATCACCCACCTGTTGAAAAAATCTGGGAAATCTATCACCAGTTCTACGAGAATGAGCCATTTACCCTGCTGAGCCCTTTAGGCGGCATTCCCTGCCTGAAGGACGTTTACTTGTCCAACTACTGCCGTCTGGGACTGGTGTTGGATCAGCGCACTCATATGCTGGTTATTGTGTCGGTTCTCGATAACCTGCTGAAGGGAGCATCAGGTCAGGCGGTCCAAAATCTCAATATTATCCTTGGATTGGATGAAAGAGCAGGGTTGGGGTCCCCTGTCCCGTATCCTTAAAAACCATTACGAGTGTATGTGCTGCACATTATTGTGTGTATGTGCTGTGCAAAAAGGGAGAATGCGAGGAAGAATGCATGGAATACCCTGCTGAGGTTAACGAGATAAACGAAGAGCCCGTTTCGGTGAGTGAACTACTCACTGATGGAGGGCTCACTTCGGTAAGAGGGATATTGACCGCCGGGATCAATTGCGGAATCAAAAAACAGAAAAAAGATCTGGCCATAATCTTTTCAGAAAAAGAGTGTACTGCTGCCGGAGTCTTTACCGTCAATCCCTTTCGGGCAGCGCCGGTTATTGTTTCAGAAGCCCATTTGCAAAGCTCGCGGGCACAGGCAATTATTGTCAACAGCGGTAATGCCAATGCCTGTACCGGCGATGCGGGTTTGGAAGATGCAGAAGAAATGGCTCGAATCGGGGCCAGTGCTCTTGAGATATCCAGCGATAAGATTATCGTTTCCTCGACGGGAATGATCGGGCAGAGACTCCCCATGGATAAGATCCGGCAGGGAATTCCCGCTGCTGCTCTTCAACTTTCCCGTTCAGTTCCTGATGAAGCAGTCGAAGCTATCATGACCACGGATACCTTTCCCAAGTCCACAGCCGTTGAGATGGACCTGTCCGGACACAAAGCATATCTGGCCGGCATAGCCAAGGGAGCCGGCATGATCAAGCCGAACATGGCAACCATGCTCTCTTTCCTGTGCACCGATGTCTCCATCGACGCCCCAATGCTCAAAAAGGCGCTCCATCGGGCTGTAGACGAATCTTTCCATGCAATCACCATAGATGGAGACACCAGCACCAATGACATGGTTATTATTCTGGCCAACGGGCTGGCTGGAAATACCTGTTTAACCGAAGAGAATTCCGACTTTGCCACATTTCAGGAAGCCCTGAATCTTGTTACGCTCAAGTTGGCCAAGATGATTGTCCGCGACGGGGAAGGCGCTACGAAACTGGTCGAAATCAGAGTCCGCACGGCACGAAGCTGCGAAGAGGCACGAAAGATCGCCTATACCATTGCCGAATCTCCTCTGGTAAAAACCTCATTCTGCGCAGAGCGGTGCATGTGGGGCCGCATCCTGGCCGCTATCGGCTACTCGGGGATACCGGTTGAGGCTGATAAGGTCGATCTTTTCTACGGCCCGGTTCAGGTCGTTTCGAATGGCAGCGGCACAGGACGGGAAGCTGAAACAGCCACCCTTATGAAAGACAGAGAGATACAAATTACTGTCGATCTTAACCTTGGCCAGAAAGAAGCCAGGATATACACCTGCGACCTTTCGAAAGACTATGTGAACATTAATATGGGCTATAGCTGATCTCTTTTTTAAAGATCAGTGAAAGGGGGGAGGGCCAGCATGGAGCGGGATGAACTGATTTCTTTTCTCAATACCTATCTGGAAGTGGACCGTTTTAAGGATTATTGCCGCAATGGCCTGCAGGTACAGGGTGCTGCGGAAGTGATGAAAATCGTATCGGGAGTCACGGTCAGCCGGCGGCTGATTCAGGAGGCCATTGTCAGGAAGGCTGAACTTATCCTGGTTCATCACGGCCTATTCAAAGGGGATATCCCCGATCCGCCCTGTTTTTGCGGCGTAATACGGGAGCGTTTAGCCTTGCTCCTGTCCCAGGACATCAATCTTGTTGGCTATCACCTGCCTTTGGATGCGCATCCTGAGATCGGAAACAATGTCCTGGCCTGCAGGGAACTGGGATTGGAAAACCTGCAACCATTGGATGTAGGCTTTATCGGAGATCTTCCTTTCTCCGATAAACTGTCCGGCCTGGTGGACAAGGTCCGGAACATCTACGGCCGGGAGTTGATGACCTTCGAGTTCGGTTCTTCCGAAGTCCAGAGAATTGCCATTATCAGCGGCGGAAGCTCGTACCTGTGGGAAGTGGCGCTGGAGGCCGAAGCGGATCTTTTTATCTGCGGAGATATGAAAGAATCTTTAGTGCGAAAGATTGAAGAGGCAAAGCTCAATGTTATCGTAGCCGGACATTACCACACGGAAACCTTAGGAATTAAAGCTCTTTCGCAGATCATCCAGGAAAAGTTTCAGATCCAGATCTCTTACGTCGATATCCCTTCACCGGTCTGAAAGAAACTGCAGGCGGTTGATGAGCTGCTCAATCAAGCAGGCCCATCAACCACTCATTGATTCATCAACCAACTTCCATCACGCCTTCTTCCTTCTTCGCCGTCATTCGTGCCCACGCTATGGCCTCGCCGGTGGCATTGCACCCATGACAGCCCAGGCATCCGGAATTTTCTCCTGCCATGCTGCCTACTGCGTTTTCCACCAGAATTTTCCCTGCATCCATGTGGAGCTGCAACAGCTTGTTTTCATCCTGTTCGAGAAACGATGGAATGTACCCGGCCAGTTGCTGACTGCCGACACGTACCCAGAGAAGAGAGGTCATTACTCCGACCCTGGCCGCTCTTTCGATTCCCTGGAGGATAACTTCATAATCTTCATCGAAACCCAGGATATTGGTAGTGAAAACCTTTCCCCAGCCAAAGCAGGAAATCGCCGTCTCCCAGCTTCTCATGTAATCTTCCTGAGTAAATGCTCTGGCTTTGCCGGGGCAAATTTTCCGGCGCACCTTTTCATCGAAAAACTCTATAAATATACCCATCGATTCACAGACCTGGCTCAATTCCTTCATGAGTGCCCGGTCAAAGAACGGCTCGGCTTGAACATGAACCGTAAGGCCTGTTTTCTCCTTGATCAACCGGGCCTGAGATATGAGATCTTTCACGGTTCTTTCCGGTGATTCAAAGGTCCCGCTGGTCAGGGTCACCGAGCGTATGGAATTGTTGGACATGGCTAAAGCGAGGTAATCCAGATTTTCCTGGTCAGACAGCCGCTCATAGAAATTGAGCTTGTTGATCAGCAGACTGGCGGTACAGTATTTGCACCCTTCCTTGTTCTCCAGGTGCCGGCAGGTCCGGTGCAGACATATTGTAAAGGTCTGGTAAGGGTGAAATCTCGCCTTGGACAGGAACGTTACTTTACGGCCGTCACGGAGTATTCCCTTCCAGTTGTTTGGTATCTTTTCCAGGAAGAAGTCCGGGCCGAGCTGTAAAATATTTTTCTTTTTCTCTGTTCCATTCGATCCATTTTCCACCCACCTGGTAGGCAGGGCAAAGCGAGCCAGATAATGGTCTTCCGGAAAAATCGCGATACTTGCCTGACTGCCGTGATCCCCTGGTGCCTCTCCTACATACACGGATGTCCCCTGCGGTCCCGCTCCACCCTGCTTGGATTGAAGATGGAGCACAGGTTTTGATCCGGCTGGCAAGGTAATACCATGAGAACAAAGCCTGATACGGTTTTTCAACCTTCTTATTGCCTTCTCTTCGCTGTCGAGCCTCAAAGCTTTTCCTCCTGATAGAAATAAAATTGATAAAATAACCTGCCTTACGGTAGATCGTATCAGAAGGAACTTTTCCTTTACTTCTTTTTTTACAGTATTCATTCAAACC
>JBFMGO010000013.1:0-79857 GCA_040752695.1 bacterium | reverse complement strand
GACAGGAAAAAGAACCCATATGAGTTTAAAAAAATCCTTGCTTTTTACGATGCAATTTTCACCGGCAGGAAGGTAGAGCATGCCTTCCTGATTCAGCAGTTCATCCGGCTTGCCAAAGTCTGCCGCTGTGATCAGGGAGAGCAGTTCAACCTCGGAAAAGATGGAAATGGTGATCAGGCTTTAGTTGCCTCCATACTGAAGTCCAATTTATTGCTTCTCTATTTGGACAGGTTAGGTACGCTGAAAGGGGAAAGGGGAGAAATGACAGATATTCGGCTGATGGATTTTCCCGAAGAGATCCAGACCTATATTCATGAGATGAACTACGATGAAGAGCAGGTGGCGCTTTTTGGACTGGGAATTCTAACCGGAGAAGTTGGCAGTGCCCAGTTCAATGCCAGGATCAAGAATAAACCGATTCTTGAAAAGCTGCCTTTTCAGGGAATGAGTAAAGAGATGCTGATCAGGTTCACCAATGAAGTATTTTCCAGGTTACTGCACTATGGAAGGTTATCTCCCGAAAACGAAAAAATGTTTGCCGGAGTAAAAAAACTGCTCGACCAGAGGATCACTGGCTGGACCCTGAGCCCTCAGCAGAATGTGTTCTACATCTTGTCCGGTTATGCCTACAGGACAAATAAGATCATGTCTAAGAATACGGAAGAGTAAGGGAGAGAGTTTGAAAAATGGATATTCCAAGTAACCTGATAACTCAAAACAGCGACATTCTGTTTATTTATGATGCCAGACAGACAAATCCGAACGGTGATCCTGACGACGAGAACAAGCCCCGCATGGATTATGAATCATCGAGGAACCTGGTGAGCGATGTCCGGCTGAAAAGATACATCAGAGATTACCTCCAGGATTACAGGGGCCAGGACATCTTCGTAGCCAAGGTGGACAATAAAGCGCTCAGTGTTACCGAAAGGCTGGAGATGTTATTTCTCGCCTGCCAGGAAAACGATTATTCCCGCAACCTGAATTTGACCAAGCTGGAAAGAAAACATATCAACTGGCTCCTTTCACAGTTAGTCGATGTTCGTTTTTTTGGAGCTACCATGCCTATCAAGGCCAAGGAAGGTGCAGGAGCCTCGGCAACCTTTACCGGTCCTATCCAGTTTAACTGGGGGTATTCCCTGAACAGGGTGGAGTTGCTCGATTCCAGCTCCATTACTTCGCATTTCAGTTCTGAAGCTGAAAAAGCTCAAGGTGCCATCGGGAAGGACTGGAGGGTATATTATTCACTGATCGCCTTCCACGGGATTATCAGTGCCAGAAGGGCGGAGAGAACCAGCCTGAATAAAGATGATATTCTGCTTTTCGATGAATCGATAATCAGATCCATACCTTTGGAGGCTACAACCAGGAGCAAGATCGGCCAGACTCCCCGCCTGTATATCAGAGTGGAATATAAAGACAACCAGACCTTCCTTGGAGACCTGCGGGATCAGATCGTTCTGGATAAAACAGACGGCCTGAGAAGCATTGCCGATTTTCATCTCGATGTAACCCGGCTGAGCTGCCTGTTGAAAAAACAGATCTCCAAGATATCCCGGATATTGTTCTGGCAACACGCTGATTTAAAAATCTCAGGCTGGGGAGGAGGAGATTATTTCCACGATAAGATAGAATTCATGGGTGCTTGATGCAGGAGTCAGGATATGATAAGACGCGCAGGAGTTTGGCGTTGTGCGTTAAGACCAACGAGAGATCCGGAGGGAACAATGACACAGAGCCTGCTGGTATTCGACCTTATTGGAAAATTAGCCCATTTCAAAAAATTTTATACCAACTCCTCTTCACTGACCTATGACTTCCCCCCCCCGACAGTCGTTCGCGGGGTGATCGGTGCCATTCTCGGTATCGAAAAGGATAATTATTATGATTTCCTGTCACCTGAAAGAACAATGATCTCCGTATCCGTGCAGCAGCCCGTGCGTAAGATCATGCAGACAATAAATTACGTACGTACCAATAAAAATGATTTTTCGAGCCCGAAAAGCATTCTGGTGCGGTTTCTCCGGGGATCAAGGGTTCCCTACCAGGTGCCGCTGGAGGTTGTGCTTTCATCGGAAGAGGGCAACAGCCTTACCTACCGTATCTATTTCAAACATGCGGATGAGGCCGTCATGAGGAGTCTGAAGCATCAACTGGCCAGCGATTACAGTATTTATCCTCTTTACCTGGGAATCTCGGAATTTATTGCCGGTTTTCACTACAGAGGAGAAAAAAAGTACGATATGAAAAAAGGTATGGCTGAAAAGGTTTCATCAGTGGTGAATGTGGAAAAGTTAGGCCATCAGGGAATCGATTTCCTTGCCTCCGAAGGCTGCCATTTCGTAAAGGATCGTATGCCGATTGCTTTTAAACAGGGCAGGGAGCTCTGGAAAGTGTCTAACCTTATCTATGAAAGATCCGGCAAGCCATTCAAGGCTGACTTGAAAGAATACGCCGCTGTTTCATCGGATGATGGGCAGACTACGGATATTGTTTTTATATGACTCTGCAGCCCCGTGTATACACAAGCATGTCCCGCGAAAAACAATTCCATCCATGAGATGGTATACGAACCGAGCCGAACCTATAAGGAATTGAAACCAGGTGATAAATACAGGTGGCCAACAGTGCCATGATCAGCATACCTACGAGGACCGATGACAAAAGGCGTGATAACCGAACGCATGCCGCAGCAGAATGCAGCTTTCGTTCCGGCTTTTAGCATACCTTGAAAGGAATTGAAATTAAGGTTGGAAAAGCGGCATCACCGGATGCTTGTCTTAGAAATTTTTAGGAGTATACCTATAAGGAATCGGATTTGTCTTCTCCGTAATTGCTTTTCCGTAGTAATGAGCTGTTCTGCCAGCGCTTGAAGTGCTTTGTCCACGCAGATTCGTTCAAGCCGGTATGGACTGCCGTCCACCACCATGAGCATTACAAATGACGCTTACCTGTCAGGAATTGAAATGATGAGCATAAGAAATGGAGCTTACCTACCAGGAATTGAAATGAGATTCAGGGCTGAGCACTGGAAAACCGCTCTGTAGTATTTGCAGACTACCTATGAGGAAATGGTGTTCATGGTCGGCTGCTTATCAGCCTGGATAGCGCTTCAGTCAATTCTGCAAAGTCGTATGGCTTGACAACCACTCCGCTGAAGCCGTAGCGTTTATAGTCGGACATCACCGGGTCATTTGAATAGCCGCTTGAAACAATGGCCTTCACCTGGGGGTCTATTTCACGCAGTATCTGGATGGCTTCCTTGCCTCCCTGTCCGCCTGGAATGGTTAAGTCCAGGATAACGGCGTCAAAAGGCTGTTTTAATGCTTTTGCTTTCTTAAACAACTCTACCGCCTCATGGCCATCGCTGGCCAGTTCAACCTCATATTTTAAATGAGCCAGCATCCTCCTTACCATATCTCTGATAATCTTCTGATCATCCATGAATAAAATTTTCCTCTGGCCGTGGAAGAGCTTTTCCTTGACCGGGACATTCACCCCTTGGGTCTGTTCGTCTAAAGCGGGAAGAAAAAGAGAGAAGGTTGTTCCGCCTTTCACCCTCGACTCTACGGTAATGTATCCTGCATGTTTTTTGATAATGGCATAGGCGGTGGCCAGTCCCAGACCGCTTCTGTTTTGTTTGGTGGTAAAGTAGGGGTCGAATATCTTCTGGAGATGCTCGCTCTGGATGCCGACTCCCTGATCCTTTACGGACACTTTTACATACCTGCCGCCCTTGAGAGATAATTTATTATTTTCCCTAACCATCATATTTTCAGCCCTGATGCTGATTACACCGCCCTCAGGCATGGCCTGGTCTGCGTTGATCACCAGGTTACCGATAGCCTGACTTACCTGCCCCTTATCGATTTCAACCTGCCACAGATCGTCCGGAAAGGATAGTTCGTATTTTACCTTAGAACCACAGAGGGCGAGGCTCACCGTATCCTTTACCAATTCCGGGATGGATGCGGCTTTTTTGATCGGCTCGCCACCCTTGGAAAAGGTGAGGAGTTGCTGTGTCAAATTTTTGGCCTGCTGGCATGCATTTTCCGCCTCGGTCAATATTTCATACATACTGCTCTCCTCTTTGGCCTGCATTTTTCCAAAGGAAAGGTTGCCGCCGATGGCCGTTAACAGGTTATTGAAATCATGGGCAATGCCTCCGGCAAGAGTGCCGATGGATTCAAGCTTCTGAATCCTTTGTAATTCCTCTTCCATTTTCTTGCGTTCGGTAATATCACGGACGATAGCCATGAGGGCTGGCTTTCCATGATACTGGATAATACTGACGGAAAACTCCACATCCCTGGTGAGCCCGTCTTTGGTTTTCAGTTTTGCCTCACAGATGGAGGGAGGTTCTGCGCCTGCAAGAAGCAGCGTATGTTTTCTGCTGATCAGTTCTCTGTAATCAGGAGCTATCAGGTCGTGAAACGGTTTCCCTCTCAACTCCTCGACCGTATGGCCGGTCATTTTTTCCGCAGCCTCATTAACAAACTGAAGAAGCCCTTCCTGGACAATGGCTATACTATCTTTGGCCTTGTTCACCAGATTTGAGTACTCGGATTCGGATTCTTTTAAGGCCTCCTCTGTCTGTTTGTACTCGGTAATGTCGGTAAACAGAGTGGCAAACCGTCCTGGCCAGGATGAAAAGACAGAGATAATCAGGTATTTCCCCAGTGAAGAGAAGAACACTTCGAATGAAGTCGGATGTCCTGTGGCAGCTACCTTTTCATAAATTTCAAGGTGTGGCACCCTGTCAGTACCGTAAATCTCGGATGCTTTTCTGCCGATGATCATTTCTCTTTGCAATCCGACCATGGCTTCATATAATGGGTTAACATCCAGCACCATGTAATCCACAGCCTGGCCTGCCTGATCATAGATTACTTCATGGAAGGCAGCGGCTTTGCTCATCGAGAAATATAAAGAGCGGTATTTCTCTTCATTGATTCTCAGTATTTCCTCTGTCCTTCTGAGCTCGGTAATCTCCTGCCTCAGTTGTTCATTGACTGCCTCAGACCGGGCTATCTGCTCTTTCATCAGTTCATGAAGCCGGCCGGGATGTGAGTCTGTCCATTTTTCATCTGTTTTTTCTGGTATAAATTGATTTTTAGGTCTTGCTTTACTTTTCATATTTGTACCTCGATATATCATAAAAGTATTTATATTATACAAGAAACCAAAATCCTTGTCATATCATTTTTAAGAAAATTGGGTCCCGGAATCTCTTCCTGATTTTTTTGCAGGTCAAATTTGTTTGACTTTCAAGTAAACATCCGGCTATACTATTTATGTATAGTGCTATTCTCGACCAGAGTTAATAGTTTTCTTTATTTTAGCTCTTCAGATAAGACACTGAAGGAGCGATGAGGACGGGGGAAGTATCTCCACCCCATATGAGATATGATGGAAGGTGGAGTGTTGAGATGTCGTGCCTGTATCCTTCCTTCAATCGGGGGATGCGGGCCGGTTGAAAATGAATAGATGGTTAGTGAGTGAATATAAGAGGGGTTCGTGGCTGATGTTATATAATTGTATCAGGTATTTGGCAATCAATGGATATATAACGGCTTTAGCGTGGCTTTTCGCTCTCGGGTCGTTTCTTTTGGCATATATCAGGGTAATCAGGTCATTATACCGTACTCCGCTTCAGGACGCTAATGATGCTATCCGTGGAGCCAGGCATAATTTTGATATTCTAAGGCCTGTACTCGTTTTTATCGTGAGTATGAGCTGGATAGTAACTCACCTGTAGGAACCTGTACCCGGTAGACGAAAATAGTGCGCTTCTGGTTCTGTGTTGTTTATCTCGATAACCGTAATCCTGGGCGGAGCAAGAAAGCGCATGGGAGGTCCCCAGGTTCCGGCTCCGGTGTTGGTATAGAGATAACAATGAGGAGGAAGTGTGTATAATCCATTTTGCATCGGGTAGAAGAAGTGGATAATCCATGTAAAGGGAAAAATCTGCCCTCCATGCGTATGGCCGCTTAACTGAAGATCAAAAAGTCCGGTACTATCCTCCATGACGTCCGGCCTATGCTTTAAAAAAACGGTAAAAGGGCCTTGCGGCAGTGAAGCAAGAATCTCCCTCTCGGTGCGGCGGACTGTCGTTTGCCCGAAACGGGCATCCGCATGATCATCGACGCCTGCCATATTGAGAATGCCTGCAACCGTTATCCCTTCTCCACGAAGAACCCTGAATCCCGCCCGTGTGGTAAAATCCATAGCCGCATCAATGCCTGCATAAAAGTCATGGTTGCCCATAATGGCGAATTTACCATATCGGGGCTTAATCTCCTGGAATAGATCAGCCATGTCCATTATCTGGCTGATTTCCATATCCACCAGGTCTCCTGTCGAGACCAGAATATCGGGCCCGGCATCACGAATGACCCCTATGAGCTTTTCCAGAAATTGACGGCTCACCAGAGGACTCAGATGGACATCGGTTATTTGGACCATGGTAACACGCTTGACTCCTTCAGGGAGCTTGGAAGTGGTAAGGACTACCCTTTCGGTTCTGATCCTTTGAGCATCGAAAATACTGTAACATCCCACAGCCACAACCAAAAGGGCCAGGAGAAAAAAGGAGCTTCTTCCTGCTAAAGCAAATTGTGCACTATCGTACCGAAAGACTGTCCCGACAAGTCGTGCCAACAGGTTATAGAGATCGGCTGCCAGAAATATCGAAAAAAAGAGGAAGAGAAACCCCATCCACGTAAATCCCAGATAAGCTGCAAAGCGGGCTGTAATCGTCAGCCCCCTCTTGTTGAGGAGATGGATCAGGATCGGAGCGGATACCATTAAAGCCATGAGCATCAGAAGAACTGCCTGGGCGACTGATGTCAGATGGAAGGCAGATTGTACTTTGCTGTAAGCATAAGCGTGAATGCCGCCGTATATTGCCAAAAAAGTAAAGATAAAAAGAAAATGTGACAAGATTTCCCTCCTTGTAAAAGTCTGGTACCAGAACCGGCTGTCTTTTGGCTGCTGCCAGGATTTTTATCATAGCATACATGATGTTCTTTGTGGTTCAAAACGTATCATGATAATTCTTTTTGTAAATCCAAAAAGACCTTTCCAAAGAATGGATGCTATTCAAAACGAATGGACAATATTTTAAAAAATACCGATTATGTATATGGTGTTAAATTTTAGAACACGCACTTGATAATTATCAAACAGTAAAGGAGGTCACTGTCCATGTTTGGAAAATTTATCAAGAAGTTAAGAATAAAGCAAAAGATAGGGTTGTGTGAGTTTTGCAAAAAAAACGGTCATGATCCAAGTAACTGGAGCAAGCTTGAGCGGGGCATTCTGCCGCCTACGAGAGATGATGACAAGCTGCACCTGTGGGCATCACAGCTCGGCCTTGAGCCCGGTACCGGTGACTGGTACACCTTTTTTGATCTTGCTTCCGTTGAAAGCGTTCACTTGCTCCCGATCAGCGCAGGAGACAAAGACCTGGTTACAGAATTGCCTCAATTCTTTAGAACCATACGGGGTAAAAAACCGACCGAAGAAGAGATGCGGAACATTGCCGAGCTCAGCGAGATAGGGTAAAGCTCATTGAAAAACCAATCCCCCCTGATCGTCCGGAGTGTTCGAAGCGCTGTAAGAAAGATACTGGTTCATTTTCCTCTCCCTCCCTTGCAGTAAAAGCAAGAACGCAGATTCATCCGCCCTTATCCTGACCCAGAGAATACAGATAAATAAATTTGATAAAACCTGGATCAAAGGTATAAAATAATAGTAATAAACAAGCTCTAACGCCCGTTAGACTGATTGTAACCTCTAGAGCTATAGGGGGTTCCTCTATCATCACTCGTCCCATGAGACAGCCAGGATGGTGAAACCGAAAGGTCGTAGTGTAACCGGTTATATGATCAGAAAGACAATATCAGTAGTAATGATTTGTCATTACTTTTATGCAACCTTGAAGGAGAATTGAATATGAAGCAATGGAGGAAATCTGTCTTATTCGTTATATTCGTTTTATTGATATTTGTTTCATTTCACCTGGTGACCGCTCCATCTCCTGTCGCCCAGGTATACCCCACGTTTCTCTATAACCCCTGGTATCCCCCTCCTGCGCCTGCGCCGGTCGTGGCCTTGGCGGCTCCCCGTGTTCCGTTATTCATCGCTCCATCGCTTTTGCCCTTATCCCGGTCCGCCGCCGTAGTCACCACGACAACTCCTGTGGCCGTTACTGCCGCTGCGCCGGTAGTCAGCGTGATTCCCCCATCAACAACGCCCGCAGGGTTCACGGTCACTTCCCTTATTCCTGCTACAGCGCCGGCACCCGTTCTGCCTCTTGCAACCACCACAACTTACGGTGCCCTCACTTCGCTTGTTCTGGCAGGTACTTCACCCTATACGTTGTTATCTTTCTTATTATAATAGATTAAAAAGTAAGGGAAATAATATATGGGAAATATAATCATGAATAAAAAATGCATCGTCATTGCCCGTATGAAGGGAATATCACTGGCTCTCCTGGTGATCGGTTTTGTTTTCATCAGCAGTCTGTCAAGTGCGCAGGTTATCAACTGGGTAGCTCTCCCGCCCTACGAGACCCTGTGGCCGCTGTGGTCTCCTGCCTTATCGCCCATTGACCCTGTTTCCGGAGATCCCACCCCTATCGTATCGGATCTTTTCCCGACAACGGTACTCCCCTCTCAACCCGGTCTGACCTGGGACCCGGCATGGTCGAATCCCTGGCTTCTCTATAATACTCCGGCAGGTCTCCTTTTTTACGATCCTCTGTACGGCATCAATCCCTGGCCTCCGGATTATCTGGTTGATCCGGTCACAGGCAAGCCCCTTCCCATTTCTTTACCTTCCGACTATGACTATCTGCCGCCAACCTCATCCAGTTGGATCCTCAATACGGTCCCTATTGCCAATTCGTCTTACCTGACTGCCTACTCCGCTTATGCGCCGCCGGCTCCGCTTCCTGTACCCCTGGCTCTTTTGCTTTCGCTCTTATCAGCGGGAGTGGCCCCTGCGGTACCGACGATTCCTGCTTTGCCGCCTCCATCTACAAGCCTTTTGGGGCCTGCCGCCATTCTGGGAACAGCTCTTATCTAGCTGAATACTGGCGTCAGAGAATCGGATATTGGAGCACTCTTTTTCGGGTTCTTCAATATCCGATCAACCAGCATTCGATTCCCTCGTACTATTTTACTTTTTGATCTTTTAGTGCTATGATCACGTCTGCTTATGAAACCTTGCGTGCATATGAAACTTCTGCACCTTTCTACGCCTCTTACTTCGTTTGCTTCTTTACGCTAAAAATGGAAAAAACTGGATTAAGGAGTGAAATTATGAAAAAAACGAGGGATATTTCTTACCAGCCGAATACCTTTGAAGCTTACTGGAGGGGTAAGTGGGAGGAAGAGAAACTGTACTCTGTTGATAACCCGGTATACCAGGATCGTCCTCCCTATTATTGTCTTGATATGTTCCCCTATCCATCCGGTTCAGGGCTTCATGTAGGGCATTGGCGCGGATATGTTATCAGCGATATCTGGAGTCGCTACAAGCTTTTGAAGGGATTCAAGGTGCTTCATCCCATGGGATGGGATAGTTTTGGCCTGCCGGCGGAAACCGATGCCATCAAGAAAGGAATACACCCGAAAATCAGTACCCGGAAGAATATCGAGAATATCAAGCGCCAGTTGAAAGAAATAGGCTGCGTCTATGACTGGGCACGGGAAATCAGCACAACGGACCCTGACTACTATGCATGGACGCAGTGGATATTCGCAAGGATGTTCAAAAAAGGACTTGCCTACCAAAAGCAGCAGCCGGTGAACTGGTGCAGCGACTGCAGGGTCGTTCTGGCCAATGAGGAAACGGAAGGGGGAAAGTGCGAGCGCTGCGGCGGTCCGAACATCAAGAGAATAGATAAAAAGCAGTGGATGCTCAAAATCACGGCTTATGCAGAGCGGCTGCTCAAAGATCTGGACGATCTGAACTGGCCGGAAAAGGTAAAGGAGATGCAAAGAAACTGGATAGGCCGCTCTGAAGGGGCCATTGTCGATTTCAAAGCCCAGACGATCGACCGTGAGGAAATCTCCTTCGCCATCTTTACCACCAGACCGGACACGCTTTTTGGTGCAACCTTCATGGTCCTTGCGCCTGAACATCCTTTAGTGTCCCGGCTGACGACTCCGGAAAGACAGGACGAGGTGAGCGGGTATATCAAAAGGGCCCAGGCCCTGTCCTATGTGGACAGGCAAAAAGTCACAAGGGAAAAGACCGGTGCCTTTACCGGCAGTTATGCGATAAATCCGGTCAATAACAAGCCCGTTCCAGTCTTTATTTCGGATTACGTGCTGATGGATTATGGAACCGGTGCCATCATGTCCGTTCCGGCTCACGATCAGAGAGATTTCGAGTTTGCCAAAAAGTTCGATCTGTCCATTGTCGAAGTAATCTACTCGGAGCAGGCCGAAAGGGACGGCGAGGGGAATCTTGTCAGTGCCTGGACGGGCGACGGCACCTTGATCAATTCCGACTACCTGAATTCCCTGAACGTCGATCAGGCCAAAAAAAGGGTCGTTCAGGAGCTGGTAAAAGAGGGCAAAGGCAAAGCCACGGTTGATTATAAGCTGAGGGACTGGATTTTTGCCCGCCAAAGATACTGGGGAGAACCTATTCCGATCGTTCACTGCGAAAAGTGCGGTGCGGTGGCAGTGCCGGAAGACGAACTGCCGGTCAAACTGCCCGATGTCGAGTCCTATCAGCCGACAGGTGACGCCGAATCACCCCTGGCCGCTATCACACAGTGGGTGAATACCATCTGCCCGGCCTGCGGCGGGCCTGCCAGAAGGGAAACTGACACTATGCCGCAATGGGCAGGTTCGAGCTGGTATTTCATCAGGTACGCTTCCCCCCGCTATGATCAGGCCATAGCCAGGGAGTCCGATATCAAACAATGGCTTCCGGTAGATATGTATGTAGGAGGGATCGAGCACGCTGTTTTGCATCTTCTGTATGCCCGCTTCTGGACTAAATTCCTCTGCGATGAGGGAGCGGTTCCTTTTCATGAGCCGTTCCAGCAGCTCTTTAACCAGGGGATGATCTGCAGAACCGCATACCGGTGCAGCACCTGCAACCGCTGGATATTCGAAGAGCAGATAAAAGACGATTTTGGCAAGGATGAGGTATCCTGTCCGATATGCAAGAGCACGCTTCAAAAATCCATGGAGAAGATGAGCAAATCCAAGGGTAACGGGGTCAATCCGGATGAACTGGTTGAAAAGTACGGCACTGATGCCTTGCGGCTGTACGAGCTTTTTGCCGGTGATCCGACCGCTGACTCGGAGTGGAATGACGAGGGTATCAAGGGATGCTATGCATTCTTGAAAAAAGCCTGGCAGTTCATGGCAGCAGGAAATTTTGAAGCCAGGGAGCCTTCCCGGAAAGCGGAGCAATTGACCCATCGCCTGATCAAAAAGGTCGACGAAAGGCTGAATGCCTTTAAGCTGAATACGGCAGTGAGCGCTTTTATGGAATTTATCAATGAGGCAAGCTCGATCCGCGAATCTTTCACCAGGGAATTAGCTGAACAATTCCTGATTACCCTTTCCCCTTTTGCGCCGCATATCTGCGAAGAGCTCTGGTATCATCACCTCAACCATACTGAATCGATCTTCCTGGCCAGCTATCCGGCTTATGACGAGGAACTGGCCAGGCTGGAGGAGATTGAGATCGCTGTGCAGGTGAATGGCAAACTGAGGGGAGTATTTCCAGCAGAGCCCGGAGCTCCACGGGAAGATCTGGAAAGAGCCGCCAAAGACCTGGACAGGGTTCGCGAACTGATCGACGGCAAACAGATCAGGAAGGTGATTGTCGTACCGGATAAAATCGTGAATATCGTTGTGGCCGGATAATGCCGCACCCGAGGTGTTCCTCTGATTGTCCATTCGAAAACAAGGCTCCCTTGAAAAACGGAATAAGGAAATATCCGAACGCAAGCCTGTGGAAAGAAGGTAGATTTTCAGCACCATGGTGCTGAAAATCTACCTTCTTTTTCTTTTTGCTCTTCACTGCATTGCTCTGAGCCCGTGCTAAAACCTCCAGAAGTCTATTCCCGCCTTAATAACTTGTTATTGAAACTGCTTTTTTAGTATCCCGTAACATTGGCTTGACTCTTATATGCATTTCCTGCTATTTTTATTAAATAACTACTCATAACATAAAAAATATCTGATAGGGTAACAGGATAGACGGGCAGATAAGGAACCGGGGGTTTCTATGCCGGTACTTGTTCCTGGTCCGGAACAATCTGGATTATGAGTAACCTATGAATAATATGCTATTTTCTTCCATGGCACGAACACGATCCATAATCAGCCGCATAACGGTTCCGAAAAGGTGGGAGGGTGTCATTGTTATTCTGCTCCTCGTGCTTTCGATGATTCTATCACCAGGAAAGACCGCGGGTGCCGCTTTCCAGCAGGCCGCCGGTCCAGGTGCTGATCGCCCGCTGAATGATGGCGGCAGCGATGCCGCACTCCCTTTAACCAATCCAGGCGCTTTCATCTCTCTTTCGCCTGATCTCCATCCAACTATCCAGCCTGATCTCCAGTCTGATCTCCAGCCTGATCTTCAGCCAGTTGTTGATAAGTCCGGCAATCCAATTATCCTGCAACCCGAGGGACTCAAACAAATCTTCTTCAGGTGCCGGGAAGATGACTCAGGAGTGCTGGACCTTAAAGGGGTCAGTGCAAAAGTGGGAGATGAGATTCTCATTGCGGTGCTGTTTCAGTCCATACCCAGCCAGATTTTTACCTTCGGCTTTGAAGTTACCTACGATGCCAGCATCATGGAGTATACGGGCTTTAGTAAAGGAAGCTTATCTGCTTTCCTCAGCACTTTCGATGTCTATACTACGGACAGAGACAGATTGAGAGGAGGCGGCTATTCTTTCGGTAGAGGTATTGCAAAAGGGACAAGCGGCTGTCTGGTCTGGTTGAAATTTAAAATCAAGGGTGGGAGCGATGGTGAGTGCTATCCGGTGCAGGTTGAAGAACTGGTGGATGACATAGATCGTTTTACTGCCAGCGGTGCATGTGTATGCATCACTTCGGCCACGGCCAGGATGTGGTACAGGGATGGGGATCAAGACGGGTATGGCACAAGGGATGTGAGCCAAACCCAGTCCGAGCAGCCTGCCGGCTATGTGTCCAATGCTGATGATTGCGACGACAGTCAGGCCAGGATTAACCCGAAAACCATCTGGTATTTCGATGAGGATAAGGATGGGTATGGCGACAAGGACAGGTTCGTGGTTCAGTGTGAGCAGCCACGGGGAAACTATGTCCTGGAGGCTCCGGACAATTGCCCCAAGGTGTATAATCCTCAGCAGACCAACAGCGATAAGGACCCTTTTGGAGATGCCTGTGATAACTGCCCCCTTGTGGAAAATAAGGATCAGACAGATAAAGATCGTGATGGAAGAGGAGATACCTGCGACCTGTGTCCGGATTACTATAATCCTGACCAGGAGGCTGGCCCGTCGCTGCAGCCGGACGAAATATCGTTGGGCCTTGTGGAATTCACCTGCGGTCAGAAGATCGAATTCAGATTGCCCACGGCCACGGACGACTGCACCGGCCATAAGATAACAGCAACCCCGGATATAGCTGCCAGGGATATACCCTCCAATATTCCTGGGACGTATACCATAAGCTGGACTTACCGGTACGGGAAAGGGAGCGGGATCGCCTTGACTCAGAAGCAAACCGTCGTTGTAGTTGATAGAGACGAGCCTGTCCCGATGCAGCCTTCGCTGCCCCCTATTACCGGAGAGTGCGTAATGATCGCCTACGATCCGGTGACCGGACCCGAATGGGCCTGTAAAACAGGCACGGTAACTCCTCCCAGGGCCGTAGATCCATGCGCCGGAGAAATAACCGGATTTACCAAAGATTCCTTGAACTTTCAAAAACCCGGTGACCACAAGATAACCTGGATCTATAATGATGGCCACGGCAATGAAAACAATCAGCCGCAGCTTTTCGTTTTAACCGCCGTTGCCCGCGTTGGGCAGGATCAGGCATTTAAAAACCTAAAGGATGCAATCGATGCTATGGGGAAGGTGAAGACGGATGCTGAGATTGAGGTGGGTGAGATCAGGGTGGCAAAAGGCCAGTACCGCTTCGAGCAGAAAGTTACGATACGTAATGGAATGAAACTGATAGGCGGATGGGAATCGGGCTTTACCCAAAGGGATGAGAAAACTGGAAGGTCGATCCTTTCCGGTGCTTCTATCGTTTTCATGGACGCGGAAAACTCCGGTATGGATGGTTTCATCGTTGAATATGCACATGCCGGCTTCGAGGAGGATGTGCCTCCCCTTGCGCCGTCAAACCGGGTACGGTTCAGAGAAGTTATCTCGTACAACATCGCCTATTCCGGTGGCGGCATATACTGCCAGAATTCTTCACCGACCATAGCAAACAGCGAGATACGCAGCAATTGGGCTTATGAGGCAGGTGGCGGCCTGTTCTGCGTTAATTCCTCTCCGGTAATAACCGACTGTATCATAGCGGGAAACCGATCGGATCTGTATGGAGGCGGGATCTGCTGCATCAATTCCTCTCTTGTCATCCAGAATTGCACGATCTCGGAAAATTGGGCCAAATATGGAGGCGGGGTATGCTGCGACGGCACATCCACCGTAACGGTCACCAATTGCACGCTCTGGTGTAATAACGCCTCGTATGAGGGCAGCGGAATATTTACCAAAGACTCATCCTTGAAGATAGTAAACTGCACCCTGTGGGGTAACGGATCTACTGCTTCCCGTTGGGGAGGCGGCATATTTTCTGAAAATGCCCAGCTTACGGTAACGAACAGCATTTTGTGGCAGGATGCTCCAGACGAGACCAGGCTCGATAGCCGATCGAACTGCACCATAACCTACTCAGTCATTCAGGGTGGTTTCGGCGATCCTTCAGTTACCCATAATCTTCAGGAAGATCCTTTGTTTAAAGACACCTCACGGCGCAATTTTTACCTTTCCTCAAGCCCTGCGAAGAGATCTCCCTGCATCGATGCAGGCACCAATGTCGATGCACCGGCTGTGGACAGGGATGGCAGAGCACGGCCCTACGATGGGGACTGCGACGGCCAGCCTATGCCTGACCTCGGTGCCTATGAATACTACGACGATCAAAAACCGGTGCCTTGCCAGAACCCTCTGCCCGCAGCCCGAGGGCAATGCCAGGTTGTCCTCACCCCGCCGACGGCAACCGACGACTGCGCCGGAACGGTTAGCGCCACAACCAAAGACCCGACTCTCTATACCGGTCAGGGCAGCTTTCTGGTAACCTGGATCTACGACGACGGCCATGGCAATACCACCTCGCAGGAGCAATTAGTCACCGTGCAGGATACCACTCCCCCCGAGCCCGACTATAATCCCCTGCCGGACTTAGGTACAGAGTGCGGTGACCAGGTACATCTTACTTCACCAACTGCCACTGATCTGTGCACAGGATGGATCACAGGCACAACCGACGATCCTTTGCCCACACCCTCATCCCCGCCTGGTACCTATACCCTGACCTGGAACTACAGGGATATCTATGGCAACACTTCCTATCAGATGCAGAAAATCGTGGTGACTGATACGAAAAAGCCGGTGCCGGACCTCGATGTCCTGCCGGATATCGTAGCCGAGAATTCTTTTACGCTTACTCCTCCCACTGCAACCGATCGCTGCCAGGGAAAGATTATGGGTGCAGCCAGCCCCCTCACCTATACCGAAAAAGGCAATCATACCGTCATCTGGACCTTTCATGATGGCAGCGGCAATACCGCTTACCAGGAGCAGAAGGTGACCATCAAGCGGGTCTTCTTCGTAAATCCCGATCATCCCGGCGGCCTGGAATATCACTATGCAAATATTGAAGATGCCATAGACCATGCAGGCAAAGGAGATACCATACGGCTGGCTACGGGCTCATACTTCGATACTCAGGTCACGATACGCGATGGAATCAGGCTTGAGGGAGGATGGAACAGCGATTTTAGCAAAAGGGACCCGGCTCTTTATCCTGTCATATTGATCGGCAGACCCGCACAGCCGGTCATAGCCTTTACCGATGCCAATCAGGCTGAGATTGACGGATTGACGATCACCCACGATTTGAATAGCCTTTTGTTGAAAAGGCTGCGGACATCGGGAACAATGTCCGGATGTATGGCGGGAACACTCTCTGATACGGCACGGACAAATGTAACCCTCCCGGAAAGGAGACTGGCAGTGGGCGGAAGCGGCAGCGGTTCCCCTGGCTCCGGAGGCACCGGAGGCTCTGGAGGCTCCGGTATATACTGCTTCAATTCCTCACCCGCTATTTTAAACTGTACGGTATCGGGGAACAGTGCCCCTTACGGCGCAGGGATATACTGTGAGCGATCCTCAGCCTCGATTACCCGCTGCATCATAGCCGAGAACAGCGCTGACTTTGCCGGCGGGGGGATATACTGGACATCCGATTCCGAGCCCGTTATCCTCAATTGCAGGCTCTATCACAATACTGCCGGACAGGGTACGCCCAGTCATGTCAGTATGGCAGAAGCCACCTATCTGTGTACGGATCTTGAACTGGCAGGCAGGAACACTTTCCAGCACGTGCATTTTCTCATCTACGACAGCCTGACAGAACTGGCCGGGTCCGTATACCAGCTTTTTGAACAGCCGTGCGGCCTTGACAGGACTATCGGAGACGATGATCTTATCGTTATTTCCCTTCAGCCGTAGCAGTTTATACCCAAAATCACTTCTGAAGTTTCTCCGTATACCCGCCGATGAAAAGAGAAAAGGGACACCTGTACTTTATGGAGGGTGGCATGGATCAGCAGCTTGGGGCAGACTACGAGAGAGAAACTCACGCTCCTTTTATGGATAGTCTGACCGGATTATTCAACCACGGTTTTTTCCTGGCATGTCTGGATTGGGAAATAAGAAAATCGAAGCGGTATGGTGACCCGCTCACGCTGGCCTTCATCGATATTGATTCCTATGCCAATTATAACAAACAGTATGGGCCGGTGCAGGGGGACCGCACACTCAGGGAAATAGCCGGTCTGATCAAAGAGAATATCCGGCAGTCCGATCTGGCGGCCAGATATGTCAATGACAGATTTGCTGTTATTCTTATAAAATCCGACAATCACTTTTCTTCTATGGAAAGGATCAGGAGCTCCATAGCGGAAGTCTATGGCGGAAGCCTGACTGTCAGTGTAGGTATTGCTTCTTTTCCCTCTGATGCCACCGATCAGCAGAGCCTGATCGCGAAGGCACAGGAAGCGTTGTTCCAGGCCAAAATCAGAGGAAAAAACAAGCTTTTCTTCTATAAAAAGGAAGAATCGCCTTCTGATATCCAGAAGCCAAAAGTACTGGTAGTTGATGACCAGCAATTCAACCTGAAGATTCTGGAGCACATGCTGATTCCCTTACAGTATGAGGTCTATCGGGCCTATTCGGGAGAAGAGGCCCTTTATTTAGTCAATAAGGTGGATATGGATCTGGTTATAATGGACATCGTAATGCCTGGCCTCGATGGTTATGAGGTCTGCCGCCGCTTGAAAGAGAGTGAATCCACGCGGCTGATTCCGGTAATTCTGCTGACTTCCCTGGATGAGATCGATGCCAAGATCAAGGGAATTGAAGCCGGTGCAGATGACTTTATCCACAAACCGGTCAACAGGATGGAGCTTCTGGCCAGGACTTCATCCCTGCTTAAAGTCAAGGCACTCAACAGTAACCTGACCAGCATAGAGAATGTCCTGATCTCTCTGGCGAATATCGTCGAAGCCAAGGATGCCTATACCCAGGGGCATATTCAGCGGGTTTCGAGCATGGCCGTGGACCTGGGAAGGAGAATGGGGCTGTCTGTACGGGAAATCGGGGCTATCAGGCTTGGGGGTATCCTGCATGATATCGGCAAGATCACCATCCCCGGTGAGATTTTGAATAAGCCGGGTCCTTTGGACAAAAGAGAGTGGGAAATAATGAAAAGCCATGCAGATATTGGCTATAAGGTATGTTTGCCTCTCCAGAAAACGCTCGGACCTGCCCTTGAAGCTATCCGGCATCATCATGAAAAGCTCGATGGAAGCGGCTATCCCGATGGGATCAAAGGAGAGGAAATATCGCTGGTCAGCAGGATAATGGGCGTGGCTGATATTTTTGACGCTCTGCTCACGGATCGGCCCTACCGCAAAGGAATGCCGAAAGAAAAAGCTTTCGCTATCCTCTTTAAAGAGGCAGAGGACGGAAAGTTGGATAAGAGAGTGGTCGAATGTTTACAAAAGATGGTTAACGGCTGATGACAGGGTTAAGGAACAAAAGGAACCCCGACATTGAAGGCACGAGAAATTCTCCTGACCAGGACCATACATGGATAGGAAAAGTACATGGAAATACCGGCTGATAGCTGTCACTTTACTCATGATGATAGCCGGTGTTATTTACATGGGTCAGTTGGATACTGGGGAATTTGAAAGATCGATTACCGAAATAAACCAGCATCATCTGCTGGCTCTTGCGAAATCAGAGGCACAAACCGTCCAATCGATTATCAATCACATTCAGGATGAGCTGGAAATCCTGTCTTTAGATCCCTTCATTCAAAGGAGCATTTCACAGGATCCGGAGAAGAACTTCACTTCCTCGCACGATACGTATTCCCCTCTTGAATACGCTTTCGTAAATTTCAGAGGGTGGGTCCGTTTGCTCTACCTGATTGACGACAAAGGAACGGTCCGGAGTGCAATTCCTTTCAATAAGGATGAGCTTGGAAAGAGCCTTGCACAGAAACCGGATGTGCAATTCGTTTTGAGCAGCCACAAGCTCCATATCAGTAACCTGCTTCCAGAAGAACAGGGGATTCAATCCTTCTCTCTGTGTCTTCCCGTCTTTGAAGAGCAAAAGTTTATCGGTATTCTTCGGGCCGTAATCTATGTCTATGTAATAAACAATCTCATCAATCAGATCAGGGTGTGTCCCAATACCGTGGTCCAGGTCATCAATGATCGCGGCATAATCGTAAGTCATCCCAACTCTAAGTACATTGGCAGGAATATTTTAGCCTTAAGAGAAGAGATGATTCCGCCTGAGGACTGGCTAGAGGCAAAGGCCATTTTAGAAAAAGCAGGCAGCGGAGAGGATGGTGTTGCCATCTTCCGCCTGCATGAGCGAGGGGGTGAGGATCGCTCAGGTGATGATGACGGGGATGATTTGGTAACCATGCTGAAAAGCTTTTCCAAAGGAGGGCTTTCGCTGCATGGCCCGAATGGCAACCGGAAGCGGGTGGCAAAAAAATTGATGGCCTATGCACCTGTCATGATAGGCGATAGTACGTGGTCAATAGATGTTACATTGGATTATAACGAAATTACTGATTCCATCAAAAAGCACGCAAGAAATCTTTTCATCATCCTGGTCTTGCTGAGCTTCATTTTTTTTGCCGGTGCCTGTTACTACATAAAAACCGAGGGGCTGAGATATGCCAAGGAGAAGGCGGAGATTTCCAGCCAGGCCAAGAGCGAATTTCTGGCTAACATGTCCCATGAAATACGCACTCCCATGAATGCGGTTATCGGCTTTTCCGATCTTTTGAGTAACACATCCCTGGATGATTTACAGAAGGATTATGTAGACACGATTCGCAAAAGCGGAGAAGTGCTCTTATCCCTCATTAACGATATCCTGGATATCTCCAAAATAGAGGCTGGAGAAATCGAGCTTGAGCAGGTCGATTTCGACCTTGAGTCTTTAATAAGCAGTGTATTTAAGATTGTAAAATCCAAGCTGAAGGGAAGCGGCCTGGAACTCTATTGCCGGTTTGAAGAAAATACTCCCAAGAGCTTTCGCGGCGACCCGACCAGGATAAGACAGATATTGTTAAACCTTTTGAGTAATGCCATTAAATTTACCCAGGAGGGTGAAATCGGAGTGAGTATAGGTCATGAGGAAGCGAACAAAACATGCAACGGGAAGAACGGGACATATGGGAATGATGCAACAAAGAGCCTGCGAATATCGGTGAGGGATACCGGCATAGGCATTCCCAAGGATAAGCAAAAGCTCATATTCCGTCCATTCACTCAGGCCGATTCTTCTACAACCAGAAGATATGGGGGGACCGGTTTGGGACTGGCCATCACCAAGGCCCTCGTTGAACTGATGGGTGGAGGAATCCGGCTCATATCCGAAGAAGGAAAGGGGAGTGAATTTATCATCACCCTCAAACTTCAGGAGTCCGTCCACGCACCCGGCGTTGACCTGCGGCCATCTTGCCCGGCGGCGCACCTTCAGGGGAAAAAAGTATTTATCGTCGATGACAATGAGCATTCCCGTTATATCCTGGAAAATTTTTGCCGGGAAGCCCAGATGGTGGTTCTCTCCAAAGCATCTTCCGCCCGGGCTGCCCTGGATCGGTTGTCCGGCCAGAGCGAGTTGCCCGATCTCATCCTTTCCGACATCATGATGCCGGATATGGATGGCTATGAGCTGGCCCGGAGTATAAGAAAACTGGAGAGGTACAACAAAATAAAGCTCGTTGCCCTGCCATCCGATTCAGGGTCGGGTGCCGTCAGAAAGCTGATTACAGCCGGGTTTGATTCCTACCTGTCCAAGCCGATCATGAGGCCGGACCTTCTGAGAGTCATGCAGACTGCATTGGGATGCGGACAACCGGAAGCACAAGGAGTACCTGCAAGTCAGCCCCCCAACGATGCATCTTCACCTGCCCTTGACTTGAAGATTCTCGTTGCCGAAGATATGGTTGTCAATCAGAAGCTTATCAAGATACTCCTGAAAAACTGGGGCTGTGATGTTGATCTGGCATTAAATGGGCAAGAGGCCATCGAGAAATTAAAACTCCATCACTATGACCTGGTCTTGATGGATCTTCAGATGCCTGTTATGGATGGACTCGAAGCCACTCGTAGAATTCGCTCAAGCGGCAATCACGATCTTCCCATTATCGCCCTGACAGCCGATGCCATGAAAGAGGATGAAACACGGGTCATTGCTGCCGGCATGAATGACTACCTGTCAAAGCCGGTCAATCCGAGGATGTTAAAAGAAAAAATCATCAAGTGGGTAAAACAACCGCTCCATGTATGGAAAGACGTATAAAGAGTATAGAGAGACGTACAAAGAGAGGTGAAAGATGAAAAGTGTTCCTGATATTTTTTTTCATAACCATTCATTCCGTTGTGTACAAAAGAGATGGAAAATGAAAAGATTGTTCCTGATTTTTCTTACCATGCTGTTGCTATCCGGGTATTCTTCTACCAGAGCACAGAGCCAGGAATTGTCCGGTGCAGGAGCGACTTTCCCCTATCCTTTGTATTCGAAGATGTTCGATGAATATAACCGGCAATTTAAGGTCAAAGTCAATTATCAGGCCATCGGCTCCGGTGGTGGTCTCAAGCGGCTTCTCGAAAAAACCGTGGATTTCGGAGCATCTGACGCCTTTTTAAGTGATGAAAAACTGAAAATGATACCTGACGAGATCCTCCACATTCCTATATGCCTGGGTGCGGTATCCATAACGCATAACCTGCCGGGGAATCCTGAATTGAAATTCACTCCCGACCTGCTTTCAGATATTTTCCTCGGTAAAGTGACCAGATGGGACCAACTACAGGCCGTAAATCCAGGCGTGAAGCTTCCAGCCCTCAATATTGTCGTTGTTCACCGGTCTGATGAAAGCGGGACAACCTTCATCCTTACCGATTACCTGTCAAAGGTAAATCATGAGTGGAATGAAAAGATTGGAAGAGATAAATCCATTGACTGGCCAACTGGATTGGGAGCAAAAGGAAACGGCGGGGTTGCCGGTTTGCTGAAGCAATTTTTAGGAAGTATCGGCTATGTTGAAATAGTTTATGCCCTTTCACATGGTATGCCGGCAGGTTCTGTCAAAAACAGGAGCGGAATATTCGTGAAGCCGAATCTTGATTCAACGAGCCTGGCAGCGAATATACGCATACCGGACGATACGCGGGTATCGATCACTGATACCGACGCTTCCGATGGATATCCGATCAGCAGTTTCACCTGGATACTCCTGTATAAGGAGCAGGATTATCAGAAAAGATCGCTGGAACAGGCTGAGCGGACCGTAAAGCTGTTATGGTGGATGACCCACGAAGGACAGGAATACATTGTACCCAATAAGTACGCCCCACTGCCGAAGGCTGCTGTTGAAAAAGCCGAAAATATCATCAAGTCAATAAGTTATAAGGGTAAACCTGTATTGCATTAGCGGAGGGATAAACGATGTATCTGGACAGGGAAAAAATCCGGGAGGAACTTGGGATCGATGAAGAAACGTACCACGAGCTCCTTGGTGAGCTCATCATACAGGCCAAAGATTTCATAGAGAAATTGGATGAGGCGATTCATGCGGATGATTTTGATCAGGCAGCCAGGATCGCCCACGCTCTGAGAGGCATGGTGGGAAATTTCCGGATCGAGGAAATCCAAAACATTGCCAGATCCATAGAGCTTGGCAGCAAGAATGATAAAGATAAAAAGGCTGTTGAGGCAGATATGGCCAGGCTGAAAACATCCTTTCACGAGCTTGAGCAGTTTCTTTCGTGAAATACCTGTGCCCCGCTCATGAGGCTGAGCAGTTTCTTTCGTGAAATACCTGTGCCTCGCCCTGCGTGTACTTGTTCTTTGCAGATTACCAAAAACCTGCCTGGAAGGAGGAAGTCTGCCCCATCCCCATGTGAAGCGGGGGCTTCCTCTTTGCTCATATAAATTTCACAGAGCCTTAAGATTCGTCTCACATTCAATCTTTATAATAGGACTTGATCATTTACTTTACTGATACTACTATTGGGACATTCTTACCCCTGTTCCGGTTATTCTGGGGGATAAGGTCACCAGGGTTACTGCTGGTGATGACAGCCATGTTGCCATGTGGCGATGGCAGTCATTAGCTTACTGTTCCTATCCCATTATCCAGCAGCTTCGCTTCGTCTACCCGAAGAAACTTATGCCGACTTATGGTTTTATTCCAATCCGATCTTCATATTTGCAAAGAAAAGATAGAACAGATAGATTGGGTCACAAAACCAAAACTGCAAGGAGGGGGCGCATCGCAGCCCCCTCAAGACCCATTTTTCAGGGAGCACCCCGCCCCCTGGTGAAAGAACCCAGGGCATTACCCTCTCCCCCCGTGCAATGTCCCTGTTTATCTTTTGAATGGATCAAGGCCGTTAGGAGTAGTAATATTGTAATTTTTATGGGAGGCTGATGATGGAGAAGATAAAAGTCCTTTTCTTATGCACTGGTAACTCGGCCCGCAGCCAGATGGCTGAGGCTTTATTCAGGAAGTATGCCGGTGACCGGTTTGAGGTATATAGCGCAGGTACCGAACCAAAAGGCATCAATCCCTGCACCAGACAGGTAATGGCAGAGATCGGCCTCGACCTGAGTGGTCAGTATTCCAAAAGTGTTCAGGAATACATGGACAAAGTACATTTTGAATATCTTATTACCGTATGCGGTGATGCTGAAGAGAAATGCCCCGCCGCTTTCCCTGCCGCCAATCACAGGCTCCATTGGCCATTTGAGGATCCGGCAGCCTGTGAGGGATCGGCTGGGGAAAGATTGATGAAATTTCGCCAGATTCGTGATCAGATGGATCAGGCCATCAAGACTTGGCTGGAAAGGCACTAGGAAAAAACCAGGGTAAGTTCCGGGAGCAGGCTAAAGAACAGGCTAAAACAGGCTAAAGAACAGGCTCTAGGTAGCAACTTTTTTACCTTATGCCGAGAATGAAGGAGAGGGTTTCTTCATGGTATAAAATGCACCAGCAGATGAGGTATAAGGTATCAGTGGATGAACGAAAAGAATCTGGATCTCAGAGTACTTAAGTTATTGACCTATGGGCTTTATGTTATTACCTCACATTTTGGCGATAAATTGAACGGCCAGATCTGTGATGCCGCTGCCCAGGTTGCTCGGCAGCCGGTGGCCATTGGAATCAGTATTCATAAAAGCGAGCTCACCCATGAATATATCATGCATAGCCATGAATTTGCCCTCTCTATTCTGGATGAATCTACACCGATGACCTTTATAGGGCTCTTTGGATTCAGGTCCGGCCGGGACATTGATAAATTATCCCGCGTTGCCTTCAAAAAGGGAATTACGGGTTGTCCTCTGGTTACCGAGAATTCACTCGCGGTCATGGAAACAAGGGTTACTCAGCAGGTTGATGTAGGCTCTCACACTCTGTTTATCGGAGAAGTAATCAATACGCAGATCCTGAAAGAGGGAAGACCGCTTACCTATGCCTTTTACCAGGAACACTTAAAAGGGAAAACCCCGGAAAAAGCCCCCACGTATCTTAAGGAAAAAAGCCATTGAGAATTGCCGGAAGGTTAAAAAATCTCCCCTCCAGGTTCTTTTTACACCTGTTTGCCGCATTAGGCCTTCATCATCCCATATCCACCATTCCAGCCGGTATACCGGATGCGCCGATCGGCACCCGGCGTTAGCAGCACCAGCTATCAATCAGCACCAGGCATGAGCGGTACCGGCTACCAATCAGCATCCATCGTTATTTGATCAGCCGCCGATGCATCTTAGCCAGGGCCAGGGGGAAGAAAATAAGCGAGAAAGCCGCAAGGTAAGCAATATTCCAGAGCAGGCTGGCATCTGCAAACGCAAAGCTGAAAGCCCTGACAGGTCTGACCAGATGGGTCAAGGGAAACAGGAGGGAGAGCTTTTGTGCCCAGGAGGGTAAATTTTCAATCGGAAAAAAGGTATCGCTGAAAAGAAACATAGGAGTAATAAGCAGGAATACGGGGATGTTGAATAGTTCAATGTTAGGCATGATGCTGGTTATGAACATGCCAAGAGATCCGAACGCAAATCCACCGAAAAAAGCCAGGGGGAGAATGAGAAGGCCCTGCGGGTAGCGGATTAGGCCAAACAGGCTGATTACCCCCTGCATAATCACCGTAGCCATGACCGATTTTGTCGCACCCCACATGATTTCTCCGGTAATGATCTCCTCGAGGGAAAGAGGTGTGGCCAGCATGGCGTCGAAGGTTTTCTGATAGTACATCCTCACGAAAGAGGTGTAGGTGTTCTCAAAGAAGGCATTATACATAATATTGACCGCGAGCAGGGCAGGGGCGATAAACCTCATATACGAAACATGCAAGCCGTGGTAAGGGATCTCGCCAACCAGGGAACTCAATCCGACCCCAAAGGCCATCAGATAAAAAAGCGGCTCCAGAAGAGGAGGGAGAAAGCTGACCTTCCAGGTTCTTTGATAGACAGTCCAGTTTCGCTGCCAAATCCGTATAAACCGTCTGGAGATATTGAAATGAGGTGTCTTATATTTCATATCAGATGCTTCATATTCTTACATTGCTCCATATCCCGCGTTTCATTCCTTATGTCTGTTTCATTCCCTCTGTTTCATTCACTTTCTGGATTTCATCCTTTGTGTGGATTTTATTTCCTCTTGGCCTTCCAGTCCCATTGGGCATTTTATTCTCTCAGTTCCCTGCCGGTTAATTTGAGAAAAAGATCTTCCAAAGTTGTCATACGCAGGATGCAACTCTCCTGGGCGAAATGGTCACATATCGCATGGAACAGCTTGCCGTCATCCTGATCCTGGCTATAGACGATCAGGCGATGGCCCAGATCCTCGTACTCCAGATGCTGAGTTTGAATGTAGTCTCGCAATTCCGGACTGGGGCTGTCAATTTCGATAATGTAATGACCTACCTGCGCACGAATGAGATCTGCAGGATTGCCTTGAACCAGGATACGGCCGTGGTCCATGATAATCAGCCGATCGCACAGGCGAGATGCCTCATCCATATAATGGGTGGTCAAAAGGACGGAAAGACCTTTTGACCTGAGCTCTTCCAGACGCGCCCAAACCTGGTGCCGGGACTGGGGATCAAGGCCGGTGGTAGGCTCGTCAAGAATTAAAAGATCCGGATCGTTCATAAGGGCGCGGGCCAGCATAAGCCTTCGCTTCATTCCACCCGAGAGTTCCATTACATCGTCATCCCTGCGATGATCAAGAGCAATAAACTCAAGGAGACTCTGGGCCCTGGCCTGGGCGTCTTTCCTTGCAATATTGAAGTAGCGGGCGAAGGTTTCCAGATTTGCCCGTACACTTAAATCCGTATCAAGACTGTCCTCCTGCTGGCAGACGCCGATACGGGCCCTGATCTCACGCCACCTTTTGGTTATATCGAGGCCGAAAACCTTGAGTTTGCCACTGGATATGGGGGAAAAGCCATAGGTCATACGAATAGTGGATGTCTTCCCTGCACCGTTGGGGCCGAGGATGCCAAAACACTCGCCGGCATTTACCTGAAAGGATATGCCATCGACCGCTATAAAACCGTCGAATGCCTTTCTCAAATTTTCTGCCTCGATAACGCAATCCATGTGATTTCCTGAGCTTTCCTCATGCATCGTCTTCCGTCTCCCTCTTTTCCGGCTTTCAGCTCTATGGTTCTATGCCAGAGAGGTTAAGGCAATATATACTGTGTGGCCAGAAGGCTGTCCGGAGAAATTTTTTCGCCTGAGCTTGATAAAGCTACTAAATTTATCGTATCTTTATGGTAAAATATCGCTGGTCTTGATTTGCCAGCTAAAAACGGTTTGCCGGCGAAGATGGTTTACCTGAAAGACGATTTGCCTGGATAATAATGTGCCTTCAAAAACCCTGCTCCTTCATAGAATCTCAGCATATCGATAGCGCCTCAATAATACCTTGAGAAAAGGGGGAGAGTCAAATTTCTCTTGATACCGTCACGTAGCTTTGCCAAATCGGCAATACCGATCTGGTAAAGAAAAAGTATCTCCCTTCCTTGCAAGGAAGGAAGATACCATGAAAGGAGAGAGTGCCTATGGAAATCGATAACCTTTTGGAAATCGACAAACTGCTTGAAGAACTCATCATGGTGCCTGGTGTTATCGGGTATGAGGACCCGGTCAGGAAAAGGATAAAGGAGTTGATCGAAGGTTGTGTCGATCGGGTGGAAGTGGACGCGCTTGGCAATCTTACCGGCTTGAGAGAGGGGGACGGGAAACGCCATATAGCCTTTTTTGCCCATATGGATGAGCTTGGGCTGGTAGTGACGAATATCACATCGGATGGATTTATTCGTTTCAAAAAGATGGGTGGTCTGGACGATCGCGTTCTTCCCTCGAGGCATGTAAAGCTGTTTACCGCCCAGGGGGCGGAAATTCCAGGTGTTGTTGCCTGGATTCCACCGCATATGGCTCTCGACGGCCAAAAGAGCCTGGACAAGGTGGCAGCCTGGCATGAGCTGGTCATTGATCTCGGAGCCCGCAATGCTGAAGAGGTCACTGCCATGGGAGTGAGGATCGGCGATCCGATCGTTTTTTCGAAACAGATATCCAGACTGGCCAATAACCTCATGGCTTCACGGGGGATCGACAACCGGGCAGGATGCGCAGCCCTGGTCGCCTTAATCCAGAGCACGAAGGAAGTTGCCTCTGAGCACCGGATCAGCTTTATCTTCACTACTCAGGAAGAATACGGTTTACACGGAGCATCAACAGCCGGTTATCGGGCAAGGCCGGATGGTGCATTTATTATCGACACAGCCAGCGCACCTGATTTTCCCGGCGTACCCGAGATTTTCAAAGGTCAGTTTCAACTGGGCAAAGGGCCGTTGCTGAGGCTTGTCGATGGCCGCATGATTGCCCATCAGGGCCTGCGGAGCTTTGTTGAAGGACTGGCGCAGGAACAGAACATTCCCTTTCAACTGGGCGTGGTCGGAGGAACGACAGATGCGGCTGCAGTCCAGTTGGCCGGAGGAGGAATCCCGACTCTTCCTGTCTGCATTCCCTGCCGGTACACTCACGCCATGGTTGAAACCGTCTCGCTTGATGATCTTAAGGCAACGGTCGATCTTTTAAGGGGCATTATCGAAAGGTACTCGTAAATACGATACGAGGTCAGGGCCATGCACTACCGAAAGAATATCCTCCTGACCGGGCTTCCCGGTATCGGAAAAACGACGCTGATTCATAAAGTTCTTAATCTTGTGGCCCAAACAAAGGGCATCGAGACACGGAAAAGAAGCATCACCGGCTTTTACACCGAGGAAATCAGGGAGGGTGGATGGAGAAAGGGATTTAAGATTAAGACACTCTCTGGTGATGAGGCTGTATTATCCCACGTCGAGATAAAATCCCCTTATCGGGTAGGAAGATATGGGATCGATCTGGGAGAATTTGAGCGGGTGGCCATTCCATCTATGAGCGGCAGCCAGCCAGAGGTATCCATAATCGTGATTGATGAAATTGGCAAGATGGAATGTTTTTCACAAAATTTTAAGCAAAAAGTAATTGAGGCGCTGGACTCCAATAAAAGGGTGATGGCCACCATTGCCTTGAAAGGTGCAGGATTCATCGATGTAGTAAAAAACCGTAAAGATGTGACCCTTGTGCAGGTGACTGAAGCCAACCGGAATGAGCTTGCCAGGATACTGGCTGATGAGTTAACCAGTCAGCCTGGGCCGACCAATTCAGGATAGCACTGAAGAATCATATGCCATAGCTCTTTTACTCATAATTTACCGCAATTTTTTTACTGTAATCTCTTTTTCCATTTGACACGGTTTACTTAAGTCTAGTACACTTTTATCATAGAAAAGGTTTATATACTGATTGGCTATATTCACACTTATACGTATATTTACCCTGATGCCTATATCCAAGGTACAAGGGAGCTGTCCGAGAATTTGACATCCTTATGAGTATACGATAAAGGAGAGCTATGTATGTTTAAATCGCTTAAAAAAGGAGCACAAGGGCCAGAAGTTCTGGAACTTCAGAATCTCCTGGTCAAGCGGGGTTATTCTATCAGGGTCGATGGTATTTTTGGGATAAAGACATACCAGGCAGTCCGGGCTTTTCAAGCGCAGAACCTCGATCAGCACGGTCAGCCTCTTGAGGTGGACGGTCAGGCAGGGCCTTTGACCTGGTGGAGCCTGACTCATCCAAAACCGACGATAGAGATACCGTGCGCCATCGACTATCGAAAGATGCCACCTGAAGAGATGGGAGGAAGCAGGCTGGGCCGGGCAGCCCTGTCTACAGCCATCGGGGAACTGAAATGCGGAGCTTGTGAGGTTGGCGGGGACAATCTGGGTCCATGGGTGCACAAATATTTAGAGCCTTGTGGCCTTGGTGAGGGAAACTCCTGGTGTGCATCATTTGTAAGCTGGTGCTTTTTCCATGCGTGCGGAGAAGAAAAGAACCAGATGCCATTCCCCTACTCGCCTGGTGCAAGAGACCTTTTAAGGAAATTCAAGAATAAAGGCTGGGCCTGTGTGGCCAAGAATGGCTATTTGCCCAGGCCGGGCGATCTGGTTTTCTGGTGGCGGGTAAGAATGGATGGATGGCAGGGGCACGTGGGGCTGATTCATCAGTTGAAAGATGGTATGCTTTACACTATCGAGGGAAACAGAAGTCCACGGGTCCAAGGGTTCTCATATGTTTTCAGCAGGATGGATAAATTGCTGGGCTTTGGTCATGTGCCTGAGGAATGAGCAGGGCATACTCAAGACATATCCAGGATAGAGAAATGGTTATCCGAACGGTATGGAAAGCTGCCTGACCTTGGAAAAGCCGCCTGATCTGGAGGACCGCCTGACCTGGATGGCCCCGCTCGACTCCTTGAGTCATCCTCACGTTACGGAAAGATAATTATTATGAAAGGTCTCAGTATGCGCATCCTTGTTATAGAAGATGAGAAGAAGATAGCACGTTTTATAAAACGGGGCCTGCAGGAGGAAGGATATTCCATAGATATTGCTTATGACGGCGAAGAGGGCCATTTCCTGGCTACTACCAACGAGTATGACCTGATCGTTCTGGATTTGATGCTGCCCAAAGTTGACGGATTGACGCTGTGCAGGAAACTGAGGGAGGAAGATGGGCAGATCACGCCGATTATCATACTTACGGCCAAAGATAAAACCGAAGATAAGGTCAGGGGTCTGGATTCCGGCGCGGATGATTATTTAACCAAACCTTTTGCCTTTGCGGAATTCCTGGCCAGAATACGGGCTGCCTTGAGAAAAAAGAATGGTCAGACAGCCACGAAGCTTCAAGCGGGAGATCTCGTTATTGATTTACTTACCCATCAGGTTGTCAGGTGCGATGAGGAAATCATTTTGACTGCCAAGGAATTCGCTCTCCTTGAATACCTCATGCGCAATGCGGGGAAGCTCGTTACCAGGACCATGATTTCCGAGCATGTCTGGGATATGAATTTTGATTCAGGAACCAATGTCATCGATGTCTATATTAATTTCCTGCGCAAAAAGATCGACCAGGGACGAAAAAAGAGCCTGATCCATACCATAAGGGGAAGAGGATATATCCTCAAAGACTCACTTTCCGTAAGGAATCTTTCCTAGATCTATTGATAAAAATCCCCCCTTGCTCTCATCTCGCAAGGGGGGATTTTGTTAAATGCTTACAGTCTCAATGCCTGCAAGCCTGTTCTGACTTGAGAGATATACGAAGAAGCCTTATCTTGATGGCCACCAAAGAGGATAGCTTGTGTTGTTAACCGTAAAGCGCAATACTTCCGTGTACCATCCACCAAACCAGTAAGGTGGGTAGAAGACCGTAGCTTTTGGAAGCATGGCGGAAACCGGCCCATGAAAGGTGCTGATACCCTTGGTGTCGATATCCTCGAGTTGGTAGAAGTAACTGACGCCGGGTCTGGCTGTAGTATCGGGGTAAGAATACTCTGCGCTCAGGGTGGCTCCGCCTTCTGCTTCTATAATTCCGGCATTGATCTTGATGAAAGTTCCATTTTCTGATTCACTGCGCCAGAGGTTAAAGCCTGCGTTGTCGATTTCACTCAAGGTGGTCCAGGTAAGGGTGATTCGGTCCTTTTCTGGAACCGCGGTAAACTGGTCCAACGTGATCAAGGTTGGCTGATAGGAAAACTTCTGAATGCGGTTATTAAGAGAATCAGCCACATAGACATTTTCATTCGCATACACGGCGATTCCCTGCGGAGAAGAGAATTGTCCATCTGCGGAGCCTTCTGATCCCCACTTGGCCAGGAAAACACCCTCAGAGGTGAATTTCTGGATACGATTGTTATGAGAGTCAGCTACATACACATTTCTGCTCCCATCCACGGCTATTCCAGAAGGTTCATGGAATTGTCCATCTGCGGAGCCTTCTGATCCCCACCGTGTCAGGAAAACACCCTCAGAGGTGAATTTCTGGACGCGGTTGGTCGCTATTTCAGCGACATAGACATACCCATCCTCATCAACGGCTATTCCATAAGGAAGAATTATTTCTCCCGCAAAGTCTCCTAATGCCCATGTACGCAGGTGACTGCCCGAAGAGTTAAATTTTTGGACGCGGTTATTGTTAGTATCAGCGACATAGACATTGCCGCTCGAATCAACAGCTATTGAATAAGGATACTCGAATTGCCCATCACCAGAGCCTTGAGAACCCCATTCAGTTATGTAACCACCCGAAGAGGTAAACTTCTGTATACGGAAATTTCCCATATCAGCGACATAGATATTCCCACTTCCATCTACGGCAATTCCTATAGGTGTATCGAATTCTCCATTTCCATTGCCTTTTGGCACATCGCCCCATGAAGTTATGAAACTGCCCGAAGAGGTAAACTTCTGTACGCGGTGGTTATACGTATCAGCAACATAGACATTTCCCCCCATATCGGTAGCTATTCCGGTAGGAATTTCGAATTGCCCGTTTCCAGAGCCTTCTGATCCCCAGGTAACGACGAATTGAGGAGGTGCTTCTGAAGAAGCTACACCTAAAGGAAGTAAACAATAAAAGAGAAAAATGAGGATAAAATAGGTGAATATCTGGCCGGTGAGAAACTTTTTGCTAAATCTTTTTCCCTTCATATGACAAATCCTCCTGTCTAAGGTTGGTAAAATATAATGTAGTTTAAAGCTTGGAATAACAGCTTATGGTGCCCAGCCTCTTTATTTATTATCTTCTTTAACTTGTTTATTATCTGCTCTAATTTATTTATTATCCTCCCTAATTTATTTATTATTCTCTTTAATTTATAATTAATAATTATACCTATAACCTATGTACTGTAATAGTATACTAAAATAAAGTATCTAATGTCAAATAGTGAATATATATTTTAAATTTTTTAAAATTTGTCACCTGGCAGCCTGTCGGAGAAACAGTCTTTATGGGCGGTGATAATGGCTTCGATCGTTGAGTAATGCGGTTCGCCGCTGCGGCAGACTACAAGAGCGGCAGACTACACATACCAGGGTAAAAAGACAGGAAGGGACGGGTTATTTGTGCAAGGCGTGGTTTTTTTTGCGGACAACTTTACGAGACAAAAAAGAGGGTGAGACACACCCTCTTTTTTGTCCCTGCTTTTTGACGGCTTCTCAATCCGGCATTTCTAATTTTTTTTTATGGAGAGGGCCTTATCCAAAAGGAGGCGGGCTTCCAGGTAGTCCGGTTTTAAACGCAGTGCATTCTGAAGAGCCGATATTGCCTGATCGAAGAGGCCCTGATAAAAATAGCTGTATCCAAGGCCATAGAAGCCTAACGGATTTTTCGGATCAAGCTCCGTAATACTCAGATACTCGGCCAGGGCGCTGGGGTATTCACCCAGGTTAAAATACGCGCTGGCCAGGTTGACGTGAACCTCCAGATTCCGGGGGTTGATCTTAAGGGCTTTCTGGTACTCGGCGATCGCTTCCCTGGTCATTCCCTTGGCCAGGTAAGCCAGTCCCATATTCACATAGGGTTGAATGCTGTTCGGATTAACGAGCAGGGCATCCTGGTATGTTTTGATAGCCAGGTCATATTCTCCCTTGTTGTAGTAGATTACGCCAAGGTTGATCAGGGCTTCCAGGTGGTGCGGATCAAGGCTGAGTGCCTTTTGATACTCGTCCTGGCTCTTATCGATCTGTCCCGTAGCGAAATACACGATGCCTAAGTTGACATGGGCAGAAGGATTTTGGGGATCAAGGGCGATGGCGCGGTTGTACTCCTCAATAGCCTGGTTAATCTGGCCGTTGCTGTAATAGGCAATGCCCAGGTTGTAGTGGGCCTCTGAAGAATCCGGCTCCAGATTGAGAGACTTCTGAAATTGCTCCACTGCCTGGTAAGATTTCCCCTGCTTCATGAAGAGCGTTCCCAGGGACCCATAAGCTTTAGGAACAGCGGGTTTGATATGGATAGCTCTTTCCAGCGCTTTTTGGGCTTCGTCGAATTTTCCACTTCCAAGAAATGCTGTTCCAAGGTTCGTCCATCCGTCAGCATGATTGGGATCGAGCTCGACTAATTCCTGAAATTTTTCAATGGCCTGAGAATATTTCCCCTGGTTAATGTAAATACTTCCCAGATTATTCAGGCCATCGACAGTCTTTGGGTTGAGTTCCAGAGCTTTCAAAATCATTTTCTCCCCGTTCTCATAATCACCTTTGGCCAGGTACACGCTTCCCATGTTATTATAGTACTCGTACCCGTTGGGGTTGATTTCTGCTGCCCTTTGGAATGATTCCAGCGCCTTGTCATATTCACCGAGGGCGAAATAGACTACTCCCAGGTTATCATGCACTTCCAGATAATCAGGGTTCAACTGCAAAGCTATTTTGAATACGTCGAGCGCCTCTTTCTGCCTTCCAAGGCGGTTATAGATGGTTCCGAGGTTATTATAAGCGTTGATATAGGAGGGGTCCAGCCGTATGGATTCTTGCAGTTCCTGAATGGCCTGGTCCGTAAGACCCTGCTTGTCATAAATGTACCCCAGGACAAAATGGGTGAATACATCCTTTGGGTTGGCCTTGAGCATCAATTGAAATTGTTCGACTGCCTTATCGTAATTTCCCTGCGTATAGTAAAAGGTTCCCGTGTTCAGGTATTCAAGGGTGGCGATCATGTCCTTGGGGTCCGGCAAAGAGTAATAGTCCTTCTTAGTGCTGTCCTTGGTGTCTGCCGGTATGGTCCAGACATAACCAAGACTTTTGAGCCGGTCCTGGGTATCCTTGTCCATTTTGAAATTGCCGGAAAATTCATCCTTTGATGGTGAATTTTCCTTTTGCAGCTCTCTCATCCGGGCATCTAATTCCGTAGCCAGGTCTTTTTTCCGGTCATAGAGGTTAACCTTTTCACCCGGATCGTTTTTCAGATCGTAAAGCTCGGGCCTGGGTGCCTTGATATATTTCCACTGTTCGGTTCTGAGTCCTTCCATCGGGCTCCAGTTATGATTATAGAGAGGATAAAAGGTTTCGCACAGCAGTTCATGGCGGGGAAATTCCTTCTCCCCCTGTATAAGATTGAAAAGACTTGTTCCTTCACACTGGGGCTTGTCTTTCACCTTGAGGATATCCAGAATGGTGGGCATGATATCGATAACCGATGTTGTATTCTGGACAGTCAGACCGGCTGGAATGGCCTTGGGATAGCGCATGATAAGAGGAACGTGCAAGGTTGCATCATAAATGAAAATCGCGTGTGTCTTTTCTTCGTGCTCACCGAGTCCTTCTCCGTGATCTGCGGTAATCACGATCAGAGTCTCATCGAGCAGGTTCTTTTTCTTGAGGGTGGCCAATAATCTTCCCAGGGCATAATCGGCATAGGCAATCTCACCGTTATAGAGATTTTTCTGGTAAATTTTACTGAAAGGCAGGGGAGGATCATAGGGCGCATGAGGATCGAAACAATGCAGCCACATGAAAAAACGACTCCCGCTATTCTTCTCAAGCCACTGGTTAGCCGATTTGACTACATCACCGGCCGGTCTCTCGTTATACACCATGATCGACTGATTAGAATCTCTTTCCAGATAATCATCGTAATAATCAAACCCCTGTCCCAATCCGTACCGGCTGTCCAGAACAAAGGAGCCGATAAAGGCTGCGGTGTGGAAACCTTTTTTCTTCAATACCTCAGCCAGGGTTTCCAGTTGTTCGCTCGCCTCGAAGGTGCCGTTGTTCCGCACCTTATGGTATACGGGATAAAGACCGGTCATGATGGAGGTATGTGAAGGCAAAGTTACCGGCACCGGCGTATAGGTCCGGCTGAATCGTACGCCTTCTTTGGCCAGGGAATCGATATAAGGAGTCTTTATCTTCGTATTTCCATAACAGCCCAGATGATCGGCTCTTAAGGTATCAAGAGTGACAATAATGACATTACATTCGGGTGCTGCAACCTGCTGGATGCCAGTGTTAAGGTGCTGACAACCGTATGTAAAAAAAACCAAAACCATACCTGCACACCAGAGCAAAGCTCTTCTTTTACTCATTCCCATTTCTTGTGCCCTCTCATTTATGACTCGTGGTGGAAATAGATTGCGTTTGAGTTATCATGATTGCATAATTTTAATGCATTGTCATAAATTTTTATTCTAATACAAATAACCGGAGATGACAAGTTTCTTCATTTTTATATGTTAAGAAGCATAAATTATGCCTGCTGACTGAAAAAAACGCGATAGTCTGACAGACAGGTATTTTTTTTATGCCCGGCATGCAGATTTACCTTGACTATCTTTTTGATAGTGGAATAAAATTAGCCTGAACGCTATCAGGAGTTAAAAACCGAAATCGACAAATAACTTTTTATTTTTGGTAATGAAGGCAATAAGAAAGAACCTTTACTTCTTGCACGAGACCAGTTCCTCCTCGCAGTGTTATCTTTTCGCAGATTTTCTCACGATTGTATCCATATTCATGGCGAGATTATGTCGATAATACTTTCAGGCAGAACAAGCGGGAATATCTTTGATTATACTAGTGACCAGATAGAACCAATGTTTATCCCTAAAAGGCATCGCGATTTTCTTGCCACGAGAAAAGCTTGACTCAAAAATCCAGAATTAGGTACCATAAACAAAAGGATATTTTCATGGAATCAGAGGAAAATTATGAGCCTTTTGACCACCTGCTGACAGCTTGCGAAAGGAGACCGGGATTTTTGTTGAAAGAAGAGCTTGAAGAGGGAAGGAGGAGTTTCTAAAGTCATCTGATGAGTATCTGCCAAGGTTCTCTTATTCATTTTCCCTAACAATGAGGTGATCAAATATGTATCGTTTACACAAGATGATTTATCGCGTGATGCCGGACGGGACAGGAAAACAGATTAATCCCTTTACCGGAAGAGAGGTCTGGACAATTCCCGGACGGAAAAATAAACCCAGTTATAACAGCTTCAAGACAGCACCCAAGGAAATTACGCCACGATATCCGGAAAACTATTGTAATTTCTGTTCCGCTAATTATAAGAATACCCCGCCGGAAAAAGCCCGTCTTGTAAAAACCGAGCGGGGCTATGAGATATTAAGCCGGTTGGACGCGGAGAGGGTTTTTTCTGAGGAAGCTGAGTTTCGACGAATCCCCAACCTTTTTGAGATCGTGACCACAGATTATTGGGAAAAAAACTATAATTATAAGCTGGATGGCGTAAATAAAGAGTGGAAACAGCGATATGTTTCCAGTGATGAAGGATTGCGGCATGTACTGGGTATTATCGAACTGAAATTGAAGCTGTCCGGCCTGACACCGGATGAAATTTTTTCCAAGCCCATTGAAGAAAAACTGAGGCTGGCCAATGCCTTTTTCAGCGGCGGACATGAATTGATCGTAGCGGCCAGGCACCTGAAGCCGGGTGCGCAGTATGATATCGATCTGTGCTCTTCAGGTGAGCTTACCCAGGAAGAACATTTCCAGTACTTTAAATTCACCATCGATGCCATGGAAGACATCTATGCCCAGAACCGGTATGTCCGCTACATCAGTATCTTCCAAAACTGGCTGCGGGATGCAGGAGCATCCTTCGACCATCTGCACAAGCAACTGGTTGCCCTGGACGAGTGGGGTACATCGGTTGAGCAGGAACTGGCCCTGGTGCAATCCCATCCGAATATTTACAATGACATGGCAGCCAATTTTGCCTGCTATAATAATCTGGTCATTGCTGAAAACGATTATGCCATGGCATTTGTGGATGTTGGCCACGTGCATCCCACTCTGGTAATTTATTCCAAGAGCGAGCATCTGAGGCCCAATGAGCATACTGACGAGGAATTGCGGGGTTTCAGCGATCTGGTGCATGCCTGCCACGCAGCCATGGGGACCGCTATTTCCTGTAACGAGGAATGGTATTACTGCCCACGGGATGCAATCATCCCCATGCCCTGGCACATCCTCATTAAGTGGAGAGTCAATACACCCGCCGGCTTTGAAGGTGGAACCAAGATCTTTATCAATCCGATGGGGCTGACTGATCTGCGTGATATCATGGTTCCCCGCCTGTATGAGCTGCGGGACAAGAAGATCATCGACGGCTTCAAAATTGCCGAAGAATGTCCGGTCCGGCCCAATTCCCTGCGCTACAGTCAGCGTCAGGGCTATGCAGCCGGCAATACCGGAAGTTCCAGCTATGTTCCTGCAGAATTGGTCACTGCCGGCCAGGAATAAACCCGCCTGCCCAAAGGCGGCAGCGTAACGATAAACCCGTTATTCCGGATGACTTCCTGCGGCCCGCTCTCTTCGGGCTGCAGGAAATCCCGGAGTGGCTCTTTAAGGGTAAGATGACCGCTTCCTGTAAAGGCAGCCTGGATTCTGATATCTGACGGGTTGGTCATGAAAAGGTAGAAGGTATCCTGATGGCGCTTTACCACAAAGTGAATCACCGGCTGGCTGCATGACATGCCTGTAACCTCCACCCCGCAAAGCAGGGTCTGCTCAAGCGATTTTACCTCGGTACCGATTTCTTTCAGCCATTCCCATCGGGCCGCTGCATCTGGTAAACGCCAGATATCGAAATAAGAATAGTAGAAAAGACCGCGGGCTCCATGAATCAGGCCAAGATAGGTCATGCACAGAACCTCCTCTTGCGTGGGCCTCTGTCTTTGGTCAACCGGCATCGGATTCCCATGCGCCTGAATAACCATCCAGAAGGGCTTAACTCCCTGCCCCGCTTCGCGGGCTGCCTCTGCTGCCTCGGCCACGTAGACCAGCGGTGTATGGGGGACCGGATACGGGTCCACACCGAGAATATCAGTGGTCTGTGCCATCCGCTCCAGAACTTGAAGCTGATATTGGACCGACCAGGTAGGGTGATCGGGATCTAAAGCCGCTATTGCCCGGTCATAAGCCATCAGTTGATGGTAGTAAGCCGGTCCGATCTCGTCATTGGTGTACCAGCCCAGTATGGCAGGGTGGCTTTTCAGTGCATTCACGATCTGGTGTACTTTTTCCAGGGCAGCCGATTCAGGCAGATCAAATAGTTCGGAGGAGGGGAGGGGGCAGAAAATTTTCAGACCATATTCATCTAAAACATCCAGATAATTATGCAGGATGAAGTGATACCTGTCTTGGTCCGTACTCCCCGGCCATTCCCAGTTTAAGGGAGCAAGGGTGTTGTAGTTTAAAAGAACATGATAGGGACTGTCGGCAATTTTCCTGATCTCGGCTTTCAGGTCATCGGCGGAAAGCTCGGTATTGGCCGTGTAGATTCCCAAAGGGAAAGAGGGGATCCCACGGCGCAAGAGCCGGTTATCCCGATCAATAAAGGCAGTAAAGATGCTGCAATCCGAGATTCCCCGGAGTGGATGTTCAACTTCAGCGAGCAGGTGATCCCCCTTTTTTTCTCTGAGCTGTACCTTTATATGATAGTCTCCTTCCAAAAGAGGGTCAGAGAGGGGCATAGACAGTTCGACTTCCCTGCTGCCGTCGAGCGGGAAGAAGTCAGCCTCCTGCACCGTTTCCTCATTTGCATCATTGACTAAAGAGAGGTGAAGAGCCAGAGACTGAAAGCTCAATCCGGCTTCTTCAGGATGCAGAACTGCTCGAAGCCGGATTTGCGGCGATGATTCAAGCATCAACATCCCTCGGTAATTCGGCTCCAGCAGGAAGGTCTGAAGGAGCGGCGGAACACACTCTTCTATGGAAAGGTCATCAAACCAGGCAGTGCCCGTAGTGCCTTCCATCAGCATGGGGGAGAGCACGATGTGGGCTACTTGTTTTTGCATCCATCGGGAAGGGATTATGACCTCTTCTACAAGGATCTTTTGCCAGTCAAAGGTGCCTGCACGTCCTGGAATCGAATCCACTCCTCCAAGCCAGGTCCAGTTGTCATCGAAATACTCGATGCAAAAGGTGGCCCCCTCATGCCCCTGACCGGGACTGATCAATTCCTTCCCTTTGACCCAGAGGCCGATTCGATAGCTCTTATGGCTAGACAGGAAAATTTCCTGAGAAGGGTGGCCGGATGAAGAAGACGAGTGGTTTTGGACCCGCAGGCTGTTTTTCCCTGCATGTGCTTTATTGGAAACGATCGACCAGCCCTCCGGCAGCGCGGACCATCCGACAGGCTGCATGGAGGATGGTTGCAGGTCCTCAAACCCCGGATTCTGCACCAAAAGAGCATGAGTTGAAGAGCCGTCAGAGGACCCGGAAGGCGCACAACCAGGAAAGCAAAGAAGAAAAACGATCAGAATGAACGATACATGCCTCTTCACCATTTTCTCTCGTTTCTCCATCCATCGTTATTCCCGGTGTACTGTCCGTCGATATGACCTTCATATGAGCGGTGATTTTTTTTCCCATAACGGGTACTTACTTACTGAAAAGCAGGCGGAGGGAAAGAATCAATAACAGACAGGCAAAGCAAAACCGCAGCTTATCCGCAGAAAGCCTGGTGGCGATCAATGCGCCAAGGTATCCTCCGATAAAGAAGCCCAGAGAAATAAAGATGGCGGGTTTGACATGTACATATCCGCTCCTGTAGTACTTGAGTGCAGCGAGCAGCCCGATTGGGGGAAGCAAAGTGGCAATGGCCGTACCCTGGGCCTGATGCTGGCTGTATTTAAAAAGGCAGATCAGTGCGGGAATAATAATCACCCCTCCACCAAGCCCGAAAAAACCACCAAACATACCGGCTGTAATTCCTACGAGAATGTAGACGATAAGCACTTTTGTTCCTCCTCAGCTTTTATCAGGAAAGATGCGGCAAAAAGAGCATGGAATTCATCTCGCAACCAACATGCTCGGCCACTACCGAACATTTGGCTTTGAGGAGAAAGAAAATCCTCTTGGGAGAATCGTTTAAGGACTCGAAATTTCCCTGCCCTTTGGCGATCACCAGATCGGCCTGATGAAATGTGCGGACAAATTCCGGAGAGCATAAATTTAGGATCGTTCCCGGTGCGTTCGCTCCATTGTCGATGACCGGTACAAGATCGGTTAATCCTGCAAATTCGGCGTCTTCTTTTAAAGCATCGTTGATAATAGGCCCCCCCTTGACCGCAAAAGTAATCTTTTCATGGGGAAGAATTTCGATCAGAAGCCGGTCAAAGACAATCTCTCCGGCATTATCGCCCAGGTAGAGGATCCGGCCTGCCTCTTTCACTGACTGTCTGAACAGCCTGAAAACCGAGGGCTCCAGTGAAGCATCCAGGGCAGCCTTGATAGATTGATGTACCTGAGACATTTGCAGCCGGGTATGAATTCCAAAGTCAATGATATTACCGGCAATGGCCAGCCGTACGGCCGTATCGAGCGGATCAGGGGAATTCCTGACTTTCTTGGCTAAATCAGGATAAAGGGCCAGAGCGAGACGGTTAAACCGCTCTTTGACATCCCGGTAAGGGTCCGGTACCCGGCATTCTTTCTGGATAAGATCGTGAATTACCTTGCCCATGGCAGGAGGAGGATCAAAAAGACTTATCTTGCTGGAGTGATGGAGTACCTCCCGCAACACCCGTTCCCGGACACAACCTTCCGCCCCAAGCATTTCCAGGGCATTCAGGGTCTGGTGGATGAAGCAGGGAAAACAGTTTAAAGACGTTCTCATAAACAATAGAATGCTCCCTTCAGGAATTTTTTCCGGTTCGTATCATATCAGAAAATAAGAGCAGGCGGCAAGGTTAAAATTACGGGCTCGACTTTTGCACTGCTAAAAATAATAGTATAGAAGAGGTAATAACTATCATCGATAAGAAGGGAAGGTAGATAAGAGATGCCAAAGGCTATAGCAATGAAAAAAGTCCGACAAGGGCGGTTACAAAATTGGTGGACTCTTTAGCTATAGTTTTGGGCACGCATGGATAGAGCCATCTGCTGCCTGAAAAAACCGTCTGGCCAGTTCTATGGCCTCCTCCCTGGTTTGGATTTCCCCTTCAGCCCTGGCCTCTTCCAGAAGATTGAGGATATCGCCGATGACAGGGCCTGGAGAAAGGTGAAAATGGTCAAGGAGGAATTTTCCATCCACAAGGGGTTTTTGTCTGCTTTTCTGCCAGTCATGGTAAAAGCGTATCATTTGGGTAAAAAGGTCAGTCAAGGCATCCAGGGCAGTGGCCAAGGCATCCGGCTCAGTCAAGGCATCCGGCCCAGTCAGGGCATCCGGGGCATACCATGCGTTCAGGACGCTCATCATGTCACTCACCATATCAGGAGGGGGGATAGGCCAGCCGCCAGCCCCTCCGGCAGCAGCTTCACGTGCAGCTTTCAGGTGGGCCATACTGAGGATCAAAGCGCCAATGCCTGCCTCACCATAATCACGAAAAAAGCGGTAGAAATACCTGGGGGTGCAGTGGCAGTTTCGGATCATCTCAAATGCTCTTTGCATTCCCTGAATACAGGCTGTGGCGTATTTGCGCTGGGGAGTACTGAGGCACAGCCACCTCATGAACGAGTCGAACCAATTCACGTTCTTCCCGGTCTGTTTCACTCCCTGCTGTTTCTCACCTTTTTGTTTCATACCCGCCTGATTCACTTCAGCCTGATTAACCCCCGGCTGATTCTCTCCTGCCTGCTGCCCTTGAGTTCGTGCCGGAGCCCGACCTTGAGTCCACACCTGAGGGAGGGCAGAGAGGAAGGCGGCCAGTTTCAGGAGGGATCGATAGGTTGTTTGATGGCCTGCGGTTTGTGAGAGCATATCCTGAATTGTCCGGAGGCAGTCAGGATCGCCAATCGGCAGGTTCGAGAGGACTTCCTCGGCCACGGTCAGGGTGTGAAGGGCAGCGGACCATGCTGTGGCAGGAACATCGGGTGATGATTCTCTCTGCGGCAATTCTGGCAAATCAGGAGAGAAGAGGATAGGAAAGAGGCCGTTTTGCTGAAGCAGCCTGAAGGTAGAACTGCTCTTTCCCAGAGAAAGAACCAGAAACAGTTCTTCCCGGATTCTCTCAGGTGCCGTGTTTTTGACCAGATTACCGTCACGGTGGATAAGCTGCCTGGTTTTCTCCTCGATCCCGAATTCCAATTGCCCTGCCAGCCGGTAAGCCCTGAGTATCCTTAAAGGGTCAGTGCTCAATGCCTCTTCGGAAATTGCCCGTATGGTCCTTTTGGCCAGATCGCGGATTCCGCCAAGGGGATCGATCAGGCGCAAGGGTGCATCGGGGGTAAGGAGGTCCTCAAGATCAATGGCCATGGCGTTGATGGTAAAGTCTCTTTTGAGCAGATCCATGGCAATGGAATCCCCTTTAAGAGGTGTGAAATCAAACCAGTACTGGTGCTGATTTTCGCCCTGGTGCTGATTTTCAGTCTGATGCTGGTCCTGAGTTTGCTGCCCCCTTTTTGTCCGGCATTGCTCACTGGCCTGACCTTTCTGCCCCTGCTCAAAAATCAGACTCTGGCCTTTTGGCATGAACCGGAAGGTGAAAAATTTTCTATCCAGGCATATCGAGTGTCCGGCAACTTTTCTGGACAGCCTCTTGAGGAAATATTCCGGGTTGGTGTTAATGGCAATATCGATATCCTTGACCGGACGATCCAGAACAAGGTCGCGGATAGTCCCCCCGATCAGGTAGCCGGACAGGTCCATTTCTTCAAGAAGGGTGCAGATCTTGAGAAGAACCCGTGATTCGGTCAGTTGCCTTTTAATCCGGGCCAGGGTCGGGGCTGAGATATCGTTGCAGTTTTTTGGCACTGATGGCTCCTTCTCTCAACAGCTTCGGTGGATGTACCGTAAGATCAATGACAGTGGAGGCAATTCCCCCAGTTCCTCCGACCAGGATCAGATCGACTTTCGGCGCCCATTCGGCTATCAGGCGGCTCATTTCCTGCACCACCGGCATTCCGGATATGTTCACGCTGGTAGCAGCCAGGGGAAGCCGGGTTAAGGTGATCAGGTCAAGGATCGATTGACACCCTGGCATCCGCACCCCGATTGTTTTAGTCCCTGCGGTAATCAGGTCAGGGATTCGATCGCTGGCCGGGAAGATAAGAGTCAGGGCTCCGGGCCAGAATTCCCGGATAACTTTTTTGGCCAGAGGAGAAACCGGACCGCGAATCAGACAGGTCAGTTGCTCAAGGCCGCTCACCAGGACAGGCAATGGTTTTCCTAAAGGCCGCTCCTTCAGGGAGAAGATCCGCTCAAGGGCAGGTTCATGAAAAGCACTGCATCCCAACCCATAGACCGTATCCGTGGGAAAGATCAAAAGACCGCCCCTTTTGACCACTTCCGCTGCCCTTTGAATAGCCCCGGCCTCCGGCTGGCCGGGATGTCGAAAATCAACCCCGATAACCTGGCTGGAGAAACTGCCGGCAGCACGGGCAGAAGCTCTAAAAGAGGCATTATCATTGTGAGGAACATCATGGGAGGCATCAGCAGAAACGTCATGGGAAGCATCAGGAGAAACATCATGGGAAGCATCAGGAGAAATGCCATGAGAGTGAGAGTTATCGGAGGCACTATCAAAGGTACGGTCGGCGGTATTATGAAAGGCGCTATCTGCGGAGTTATTATGAAAGCGCTGCATTCTTTTGCTCTATCTCCTCTTCCATTTCTTTTTTGAAATGGATCAGCTTCAGCCGCAATTCGTGAAACTGGAGCGAGAGTATCTGAACAGCCAGGATGGCCGCATTCTTTGCCCCTGCTTTTCCAATGGCCAGGGTGGCTACCGGCACCCCTGCGGGCATCTGCACTGTTGCCAAAAGCGCATCCAGTCCCTGCAATGAAGAGGATGCAATGGGTACCCCAAGGACAGGCAGCACGGTCCAGGCAGCCAGGTTCCCGGCCAGGTGGGCCGCTCCTCCTGCACCGGCGATAATAACTCCGATTCCCTTATCAATTGCGTTTTGGGCGTACTCAGCGGTTTTCTGCGGGGTCCTGTGGGCGGAGAGGATATCGATCCTATACTCCACGCCAAACTTATCCAGCATCTTGGCCGCCTCCGACATGATGGGTAGGTCCGAATCACTGCCCATCACGATTCCGACATATGGTTTATCCGACATTCATTGTCCTCCTCACGAGATTGTTAGTATAGCATGCGGGAAGCTGCCGGGGGGGTATCCCTGCCTGTGGCCATCCTTCTTTCGTAAAGGGGATTCAGGGGGAGATTTTCGACACCTGGTCTCATTCCGATAACTGGCGCGGGGCAACTCCCGCGCCCTGTATTGAGTGATACGGGTTGTCAGCGGGTGAGCGGTGTCTTTCCGAGCGAAGCGTGGAACCGGCGCACAGCGATACCCCTGAATCTTGAAGCCCTAAGGGAGTGCGGCATCGAGATTCAATAATCAAGCAAGAACGCTGCCGCAGCCAAATAATTATAATTTAGCCTTATTGTTGATTTTGATTTAACCTTTTTCGCCTCTATTTTATCGCTAAATGGAGCAAAATGCAATGAGAGGATAATGAGAGGATTCGGCTCGATAAATCAATGATAGATCAATGGGCAGATTATTACGGCTGTTTTTAGCCCACATCGATTATCTCGATATATCGATTACGTATCGATCATAAAAAGTGTCCGGTAGTGAGAAAGATGAATGGAAAAGCCGAGGGGAAAGGTAAAAAGTTTTACTTTACTGATACTTTAATGCCTTGAGATTGATAAAAACATAAAATTATGATATGATAAAAAGATTGGGCAATGATACACTGTATATAGAACAATAGTATTTAATAATTATTTTATAGCGCTCATACTTTGCCCTGTGCATGACGGTGATAGAGATTCCTAATTATGTTCATTTTGATGGATTAAAGAGTTACGTCATGGTCTTAATGACACTTATTAACATTCTCAGTTTTCTCATCTATATATCCCTGGCGATTTATGTATTAGGAAAAAATCCAGGGTCCTTGCTCAACAGGGTGAGTTCGACTGTTATCGGCTGTTTTGGCCTCTGGAGCTTTTGCTTTATATTCATCCATAATCACTATATCCCCAAGGATGTAGCAATGTTTTTTATTGACATTTGCTTCTTTTCTGCGGGAGGATTTACCAGTCTTACCACCTGGTTTTATCTTATTTTTACAGAAAGAGAAGCCATAGCAGAGAAAAAGATATTCTATATCGTTAACTTCTTTTTCCCTCTTTTATTCATTTATTTTCAGTGGAACTATCATGCAATTATAGAAGATGTATTGAAGGTGAGCTACGGCTGGACGATAGTCTGGGCACATTCAATATGGGCAGACCTCTTTACTTTTTATTTTTTTTCAGCTAATGCAGTGACATTTTACCTGCTGATTGATTTTCGCAGTAAAACGAAATCTGCAATCAAGAAAAAAAATGCCACGATTATCCTGACGACGAAAGCTATCGCCTTCACTTTTGGGGCGATGACCGATTTTTTCCTTCCGCAGTTAGGAATTCATGTCGTTCAGGCAATGGCGGTTAATTTTATCCTGCTCTGGGCGGCTGGCCTGGTCTATGCGATCGCCAAGTACAAACTTTTTACCGTCAACCTGGTCACGGCAGCCGAAAATATTATTTCCACCATGAGTGACTGCTTTATTCTGCTGGACCCGAAAGGAACCATGCAACTTGCCAATGAGGCATGTCTCAACGTGCTGGGATATTCCGAACATCAGCTCAAGGGCAAACCACTGACTATTCTTCTCCCCCAGGAACAGGTGCAAAACAGGTACTTAAGGGAAATGATGAACGGAAGGGAACTCAAGAATTTTTATCTTACCCTCAGGGCAAAAGACGGAGCCCAGATTCCAGCCAGCCTCTCGACTTCCATTTTGCGAGACGAGGAGGCAAATATAGCCGGGATTGTCTGGATTGCCCGTGATATCACCGAGCGCAAGCTGGCCGAGGAATTATTGAAAGAATCGGAGGCGAAATATTCAACGCTTGTCGAGCGGGCTAAAGATGGGGTGGCTGTAGTACAGGATGAGATTTATCAGTTTGTCAATAAGGCCATGGCAGAAATTACCTGCTATACAACCGAAGAATTGCTCGGCAGATCTCTTTTGGACCTTGTCGCTCCTGAAGACAGAGACATGGTCGGCAAAAGGTACGAAATGCGCCTTTCAGGGAGAAAGGTTCCTTCTTTCTATGAGACAAAATTTCTGTGTAAGGATGGCACGATAAAGAATGTAGAATTATCAGCCGCTATCATCCGTTACAACGAACGACCTGCTGATATGCTAGTTATCCGCGATATTACCGAGCGTAAGCGGGCAGAGGAGGAGAAAGCCAAAATCCAGGCCCAACTCCTTCAGTCTCAAAAGATGGAAGCCATTGGCATCCTGGCTGGAGGTATAGCCCATGATTTCAATAATCTTTTGACCACTATCCAGGGATATACCACTCTGGCAATGATGGGTATACCTGACTCGGATCCTGCATCCAGGGATCTTAACCAGGTAAGGCAGGCGGCTGGCCGGGCAGCTAATCTTACCCGGCAATTACTCCTTTTCAGCCGCAAGCAGCCAATGGAGCCGTCTTCCGTTAATGTGAGAGATCTTATCGATAATCTGCTCAAGATGCTCTATCGCCTCATTGGCGAGGACATTACCATCACTGTTGAATTTGCGCCTCACATCTGGCCAATTCTGGCTGATGCGGGAACCATCGAGCAGGTTATTATGAATCTTGCGGTCAATGCCAGAGATGCAATGCCTCAAGGGGGTCAGCTTACGATAAAAACGGAAAACGTAATCCTGAATGCAGATGATTCTCAAGGCATTTCCGAGGCACGACCTGGCCGGTTTGTCTGCATCGCAATTGCGGATACGGGATGCGGTATGGATGCGAAGACCACTGAACGGATCTTTGAACCCTTCTTCACCACCAAGGGGGCCGGAAGGGGGACCGGTCTTGGCTTATCGGTGGTCTACGGCATTGTCAGGCAGCATGAGGGTTGGATCAATGTTTTCAGCAGCCCGGGGAAAGGATCAGTATTTAAGATTTACCTGCCCGCCCTTCTCAGGGCCATGACAGAAAGGGAGACAAAAGAGGAAATTTCTCTCAAGGATCTTCAGGGTAAGGGTGAGCGGATTTTAGTGGTGGAAGATGAAGAAGAGGTTCGTAAATTGACGGTAAGAATGCTTCGAAAAAATCACTATAGGGTGAACGAGGCTTCAACTGCACAGGAGGCACTGGATATCTTTGAGCAGGAAAAAGGCACGTTTCACCTGATAGTCAGTGATGTGGTGCTGCCCGATCAAAACGGGCTCGAATTAGTCGATAAGCTCCTTTTGCGCCAACCTGAACTGAAGATTCTCCTGATGAGTGGCTATACTGACTATAAATCACAATGGCCTGTTATCAAAAAAAAGGGTTTTCGATTTCTTCAAAAACCTTATGCTCTGCCTGACCTGCTTCTCACTTTGAGAGAGATAATGGAGCCAGGAAGAAGAAAAAAAAATTGACCATTGCGGGCCTCTCCTTGAGGCGCACTGAGTCAACATCGCACTCAATACGCAGCCAGTCGGCTATTGTCCTCACACCCAGTGTGATCAGGTGGAAGGCAAGACGATATGAAATTCGGTCCCTTTTCCATCAAAAGGGGATAATGAAATCTTTCCCTGATGTCCCTCAATAATATTCCTGACGATAAAAAGTCCGAGTCCGGTTCCTTCATTATTATTTTTCGTGGTAAAAAAAGGATCAAAGATCTTATCAGCTATTTCATCGGGTATGCCAGGGCCATTATCAGCGATCTTCACATCGATCTGATCATTCACGGAGGTTGCACTGACCGTGATCGCTCCGCTGCGCTCTTGAACAGCATCACAGGCGTTATCGATAAGGTTGATGAGGGCCTGCGACATTTTTTGCTGATCGCAATAGATCGTTAACTCCGGAGGAACAGACACATCCACGGTTACACCCTTGAACTTGAGTTTATGACCCACGACACTGAGGGCGTCGAGAAGGATATCGATCAGGAGGGATTTGCCCTTCGGGGTACTGGTATTATTGTTCTGCCTGGAATATGTTCTCAGGCTGTGTACAAGTCGGGATATGCGATAGCAGCCATTCAGAAGGCTTTTCAATGCTTCATCCACCCCATGTATGTCTTTGTGAATCAAGTCCTTATCATTTACCTCCTTACAAGCTATGGCATTTTTTCCTGTCGCATTCCCATCCATAGCATTCCTATCAATAGCATTCGCATCCATCGCGTTCCCATTCATGAGATTCCCATTCATGGCGTTTCCGTCTTCAGTCTCCTGAGCGGCGTCATCTTTATCGATATGCATTTCTATAGTTGACCGTAAAGAGTCCCACAGGAGCTTTAAGAGCTTGGCATTCCCCATAATATGGGATAATGGATTATTTATTTCATGGACGATGGCGGCAGAAAACGTGCCCAGAGTAGCCAGCCGATCTGCATGAATGAGCTGACCGGTTCGTTCTTCAACCATCTGCTCCAGTTTTGTTGCGTAATTACGTATGGTTAAATGGGTTTTGACCCGTGCCAGAACCTCTTGAACGTCAAAGGGTTTGGTAATGTAATCTACTGCTCCGAGTTCGAACCCTCTGGTCTTGTCCGCTGTTTCTCCCTTCGCTGTAATAAAGATAACCGGAATGTCCTTCTTTCTTTGATCCTTTTTCAAACGGTTGCATACTTCATAGCCATCGACTTCCGGCATCATGATATCAAGGAGAATCAAGTCGAATTGCGTAGATTCAACATGAGCAAGGGCAGTTTTGGCGTCCTTGGCAAATCCCATCTGATAGCCTGCTTCCTTTAATATATTGGCCAGTACCTGGATATTCTGGGGAACGTCATCAACGATCAAGATTCTGGAATTTATTTTGTTATCCTTGATCATTGCTTTTCTCCTTGAGTTTTTAATCGAGTTTGTTCCTGAGTTTGTCCCTGAGTCTGTTCTTGACTTTGTTCCTGATATAATAATTTGATTTTGGCGACCAATCCCGGATAGGAATTTAGGGTGGCCATCATCTTTTCAATATCGAAAGTGCTCACTTGCAAGGTTAGATCATCGCCGAATTGTTGAAGAATCTTCATCGAATATTTATCACCATATTTTCTTATCTGATTGCCGAAAAGAGCAATGTCGTCGAAGAGCCCGTTTTGACGGGCTGCTGTCCATGATTCCATCTGTTCATTTTCCAGTTTATTTATGATTTCAGGGAAATTAGCCAGGACTTCAGGCAGGAGTTTTTCCGGTTCCTCTGTTGTTTCTTTTCCCTCATCCCTTTCTCCTGCCTTTTCAAGGGGAAGATAACCGCTGTCAAACGCTTTATCTTTTTCTTTATGGGTTACACCGGTCGGATAGCATTCAACGGTTTGATGCTTCCGGCCGGTTGTCGCGATCGGTACGTTCTTCAGGATGATTTGAAAAACACTTCCCCTGGCTACCTGGCTTTTAACGGATATTGTTCCCCCCATCATTTCAACCAGCCGTTTTGAGATGGTCAGGCCCAGGCCGGTCCCTCCATATCTCTTATTGTCTTGACCGTCCTGCTGCTTGAATGCTTCGAATATTTTATCATGGGATTCGGGGTCGATTCCGATTCCAGTATCTTCTACCGCTATCATTAAATCGATACTATTTTGGTCATTTTGTTGCATAATTCCCCTGGCCGAGAGTTTTATTTGTCCCATTTCAGTAAATTTTACAGCATTCCCCACCAGATTAAAAAGGATTTGTCTCAGGCGCACATCATCCAGGAGGAGACTTTCAGGAATATCAGGAGCAATGTCCATGATAAAGGCAAGATCTTTCCGGGATATGTTCAAGGAAAAGATATCCTTGATTTCATGAAAAATAGCATAGGGATTGACAGGCTCATACCGAAGCTCCATTTTACCTGCTTCGATTTTAGAGAGGTCGAGTATGTCATTAATTAACGTTAACAAGCTCTTCCCGCTCGATTTGATTGTTTCGAGATAGTTTTTTTGCTTTTTATCAGCAATGAGAGAATCGAGCAAATCCGTAAAACCGAGGATAGCGTTCAGCGGCGTGCGGATTTCATGGCTCATATTGGCCAGAAATTCGCTCTTGGCGCGGTTGGCTGCTTCGGCCTTAATTGCCAGTTGTTCGGCCTGGCTTAAGGCATCCTGCAATTCCTTGCGCTGACTTTCCAACTCGGCTGTGCGCTTGACTACCTCTTCTTCCAGGTGTTCCTTATGACGCTCCAGTTCATTATCCCGAACCTGGATTTCAGCCAGCATCTTGTTAAATCCGTCAATGAGAGTCCCTATTTCGTCTTGACTGTGCTTTTGTGCCCTGATCGAATAGTCTTTATGCTGTGAAATAGTCCTTGCTGTCCGTGCCAGGTTTAAAACCGGCTCGGAAATAATGCGCTGGAGTAAAAATGAAAGCATCATAGCCAGTAGAAAGGCCACTGATATGATTCCGGCCACGATACCTCCAGACTGTTTCATTCGAGAGCTGATCTCCTCCAGGTCATATTGGATGAAAATCGTTCCGATCATCTCTTCTTCAAGGAAGATTTGCTGAAATAAAAAGAGGTAATTGTTTTCGAAGAAATGACCTGTTCTCTGCGGCTTTGGCGGCAGTATGCCCTGACGAGAGGTGTGAGGATTACGAGGATAGTAAGTGGCAAATACTTTACCATTCTTGTCGTAAATGCAGGCGAAGAATACATGTGGTTTGGCATGTAAGGCTGACAGGTTTTCTTCTGCTGCGTGCTGATCGTCAAAAACGAGTGCGCCGGAGCTGTTTGTTCCGATAACCTGCGCCAGACTGGAGATATCGTTGGTCAGTGTCTGGCGAAAGGTAACAATGTCTTTAGCCATGAAAGCTATCGAGGCAGCCAGCAGAGTAACCCAACTGGTGAGAATGATAATCAGGTTGAGCTTGCGCTTAATAGAGATATTCCGGAAAGAAAACATGCTTGTTAAGGAGAACATGCTACTGACGCTCCTTCCCCTCACTCCCGATCTCTTCCAGGAGGGAGGAGGGACTCCCTTCCGTGATAATTTCAGCAGACCTGAGGATTTGTGAACCCAGCTTTATTCCTGCACGCTTTTCAGCATCCCGGTTTACTTCAAATCTGAGCTTTCCATCTTCAATAAAGAAATTGATGATTCCCCCTTCCTGAGTGAAGCCTGGACCGTGTCCCACCGTCAATACCTGCCGGTCCTTAACGGTTCTCAAAACCTCCTGTATGAATTTCCTGTCTGTTGAGTCGAGGAAAAGGATATGGCAGTCTTTCAAGTCTCTTACGGTAACGCACATTTTTACCTGTATGTTTTTGCCCCCCACTATTTTACCGTTCAGGGCGAGAAAAGCATCGCTTACGGCATCGTTGTTAGAGATGACCGAAAGGATAAGAGAACTGTTGCTGTCATAGGGTAAGTTCTTTGGCCATTCAGTAAACTTTGCAAAATTATAGATGAAACCTGCTTTGACCTGGTACTCCAGACCCGATAGATCCCTGGCATCTGAACGGACCTGGGGAAACCCGCCGGTGCATACGGCCACGATGACGCATAATGCTATCAATGCCTTCAGGTGAAGTTTTTGACTGGATCCCCGTATTAAAATCGACATGTTATTTTCCCGTAGATACTTCGCTCTACTTCCATGTCACCCCCCGATGAATTCGGCAGGTATCCCAGGAACACGAATTCAGAGTGGTGGTTGTCAAGCAGGTTCCGTCCCACGATGGATAATTCCAGGTTTTTCACCGGGCTCCAGCCAAGGCGGGCGTCCATTTCCCGGTAGCTTTTGATATAATCGCCCAGGTTAGAAACATACCTGAAGTCCAGGTCGAACTCCAGATTCCGGGACAGATCCATGGAAGAGCGAAGCATCCATTGATGACGAGGGCTGGTCTTTTCAAGAAAAGCTTCAGGAGAATCCATAACGCATTCATCGTTTGGATCCCAGAAATTCTGATTAATGAAGTTCCTATCCCTGCTGACATGTATATGTAAGTAGGTATAGGAAGTACGAAAAGTCCACCATTTTAATGCATCCCAGTTTGCAGCCAGTTCTACGCCGTAGGACTCTGCCCTTCCAGGGTAATCAGGGCTGTCTATGATGAGGTTATCATAGTCGTTATAAAATACCGCTGAGTCAAAAGAACAGAAGTCTACCGGCTGAATGCGGTATCCAAGTTCATAGGCGATAAGTTCTTCGGGCTTGATATTATTACTCACTTCCGGAAAGAGAATGACAGAATCCGGCGCCGGACCAGGAGGAGGTGAGCCGGATGACTCCGTGTCAGAAGGCGGTGGGCCGGGAGGAGGAGGGGTTTTTATATCGTGCTCATAACGTGGTTCGGTCCTGAGTGCACGGGAAACAGAAGTCCAGATATTCTGATCTTTCGTTATCTTGTAGAGTATTCTTATACTGGGTTGAAATTGAAATCCATTATACTCAGTATACTCGAACTTCGATCCTGCTGTTAGTTGGAGCCTGTCTCTGATCAGGGAGAGGCTGTCCTGAAGGAAAGTGCTTACAATGTGTGTATCATGGCTGTCGCTTTTGGGAAAAAAGTGTGGCTCATCGTTTTTGTTATGCACTATTTGTATATTAAAATGGTCTCTTATGAAGCGATAGCCAAAACCCCAAATCATTTCCTGATGCGTATTTAAGCTGAAGTTGTGCTGAAAATCCAGGTCGAAAACATCAAAACTTTCTCTGTGCCGGCTATTGTCGCTATTGATTTTGTCCTGTTTTGTCCTGTCGTAATAGAGCTGGAGGGCCATATCGGAGGAACGAGAGAAGGTATGTTTCCACTTGCTCAACAGGTTGAAACCGGAAGAGGTATTATCGATATTGATGTTTTCTTCTGTTATGTCTGGCAGAAAAAACCGTGCCGTCTTTTCGCCGTTCTTGCCATTGTACATATCACCCTGCACCGTAAGCGAATCACTGCTTGAGAAAGACCAGTCAAGCCGCCCTCCACCCTTGAGCAAATTCCAATCGTCATTCCCGGGATTACCGGCTTCATCTACAAAGCCATCCCTCATAAAGTATTTCAGGTAAATTCTGCCATAAGCATTATCCGCCAATCTGGCACCATAACGGAACGCATTAAATCCCAGCTCTTTATTGCCTGCGCCTGATACGATCAGTCCCCCTTGGGTATCCCTGGCTTTTTTGGTGATAATGTTAATAACGCCGTTGACAGCATTTGCCCCCCACAATGTCGCGCCTGGTCCCCGGATAACTTCGATCCGTTCGATATCCTCAAGGACCGTATCCTGGACGTTCCAGTAAACACCGGAAAAAAGCGGTGTATAAAGACATCTGCCATCCATAAGGATCAACAGCTTGTTGGAAAAACGGTGATTGAATCCGCGTGCACTTACCGCCCAGGTGTTGGAATTGATCTGCGCCACCTGGATTCCGGGCAGGCATCTGAGCAGGTCAGGGATGTTCGTGGCTCCGGACCGGCGAATATCGTCTTGGGTTATGACAGAAATCGCTGATGTTGCATCGGAAAGATTTTGCGGCTTTTTTAATATGGAGATGATCATAACCTGCTTCAACTCTTCCAGGCTCATCGAGGTAAAGTCGAGGGGTTCTGCCTGTCCGCCGCCGTCGTCGGCCCGGCATGCCGGCGTTATATATCCGGACAGCAATAAAATCATAACGGCAGATATAGCTATGAAAAAGCCATGACCCCATAATGTGTCGTTATGGCTCCATAACAAGCATTTCATGCATTCCTCCCTAAAGCTTTTTTATCATTTCGAGCGAAGCGGGAAACCTGATAGGCGATAATTACCTTACGATAGGTCATGATAGGCCACCACTCGTTCTTCATTACCTGAACGACATTTCTCCCCTTCGTTCCTTGGTCGACTCATGGCCCCATTCCATAATTGGCTGGGGAATTCCCGGCCAGTATACTTACTATCTGCAAAAACAATGCCTGTAAACTCCCGTATGCTTTTAGTCGAATTACTATAGACACGTAGCATTACAGAGGTCGATCGAAGGCCGGACTTGCACTAAATTGGTTGCTTGTCGGAGGAGCCACAGGATGTTTTGGGAATTCACAATTATCTGACAGGCGATCGTTACATCAACCGATTTTATTGCTTCTATTTTCTGAGTTATTCATCCGGTTTTTTGAGTCGTTCGACCAATTGGTCGTATAAATGAAAAGATTCCCTTCTGTGTTCCTTATGTATTGTGCATTGGTTTTCAAAGTCTTGAATGACTGGGTTTCATAGAGGTAATCTGGCACAATATTTGATTATGGATATAACAGAACCACCCTTGATTAAGAATCAATAGAGACCGGAACAGATTTTGGACCGGAACGGATATTAATAGATGGGGTGAATTCTAACTGCCTTATGCCCGAAAAAACAAGAAAGGAGGCATAAGGAATGGTGGAATTACCCCAAGCCGATTGCCCGAAACAAGGCGGTATTTTCGATAAACTCACCAGTTTAATCCTTTATGGAAAAACAGAATCAAGAATACCCCCCTCGTCAGCGGGAATAGTTTTCTTATCGGGACAATTACCATGAACAGTTACCATGAATAACTTCCGTGAACAACTACCATAGGAATCCTTACTTATGACTATGCCCTTAACTATTTTATTAATAGACGATGAAGATGAACAGCTAAAATTACTCAACACTTTTTTAACCCGTCAGGGCTATGGAGTCTTCACTGCCGCAAATGGTCGAATCGGCTGTGAAATCGTCCGAAAAAATACTATCGATCTGGTGATATCGGACCTTCGTATGCCTGAATGTGATGGGCTTACGGTTTTAAAAAATGTCAAAGAGGTCAATCCGGACATTGAAGTGATTATCATGACCGGCCATTATAACGACCAGGGATATGAAAGTGTTGAGAATGCTGTAGAAATTATGAAAGCTGGTGCCTATGATTATCTGGCTAAACCGGTGGATCTGGATGAACTGGAACATCTTATCAAACGGGTACGGGAAAAGCGGCAGCTCGTCGCTGAAAACCGAAACCTGAAGCAGCAGTTGCAGGATAGATGTAAACTCGATGGTATTTTTTCCCAAAGTAGTGACATGGAAGAGGTACTGAACATGGCAGGCCGGGTTGCACCAAGTAAAACGACCGTTCTGGTGCGCGGGGAAAGCGGTACTGGCAAGGAATTGATCGCAAGAGCGATTCATTATGCCAGTCCCAGAAAGAATAGACCCTGGGTAGTGGTAAATGTAGCTGCCTTATCGGAAAGTCTGCTGGAGAGTGAATTATTCGGCCATGAGAAAGGAGCCTTCACCGGCGCAACACAGCAGAGAATCGGCCGTTTCGAACAGGCCAATGGCGGGACGTTATTTATTGACGAAGTTGGTGATATCCCTCTGTCAGTTCAGGTGAAATTATTGCGGGCCATTCAATTTGGACAAATCGAGCGACTGGGTGGGAATAAAACCATTCAGGTAGATGTGCGCATCGTTGCAGCCACCAATAGGAACCTTGAAGAAATGATCAAAAACGGAGAATTTCGAGAGGACCTGTATTATCGCCTCAATGTGGTCACGGTATGGCTTCCGCCGCTGCGGCGTCGAAAAAGGGATATTCCCGTATTAATCGACCAATTTATTGAAAAATTTTCCAGTGAAAATAATAAAAAGCTTAAAGGTATTACTCGAGAAGCATTGGATCACCTTATGAAATACGAATACCGGGGAAATGTTCGCGAACTGGAAAATATCATTGAACGAGCTGTGGTCCTGTGCAGGACTGAGTATATCACGCAGAATGACTTACCTGGACAACTCCAGACCGTTTCCGGAAAAGAGATCTTAAATCCCTGCAATATATCTGATGGTTATGGAGAGAAAATGAGAGCCTTCGAGGGTGAAATGGTTAAAGAAGCAATGAAACGCAGCAATGGGAACCAAAGTGCAGCAGCCAGACTGTTAGGCATCACGGAGAGGCACCTGCGCTCCCGACTGGAAAAATTGGGGCTGAAGAATAAATCTGACCGGTCTTGAAACATATGTCTTACTTCGGCTTAGATACTGCTTCCTCTCCCCCAGTCTCCTTCCTATAGAAAAGAGGGAGTTGGTATTTCCTTCATAAAATCCTTATGTTGATTATGACTCGCCCGTTTGGTTTTACAAACCGTCCGTTCGGTCGAATTTACCAATCTCCCCATTCTCTGGTAACCCTAATGCTATTGATTAATTTCCAATATGTTATACCGACCAGATCGGTTTGGCACGATAATTGAGCAAAAGGATCATAGACGTGGGGGAAACTCTATCACAGAACAGAAGGTGAAGGTTTAAAAGGTGCACTATGGATTCGGAGTGAACAACAGTACAGAAATAATTAACCATGAAAGGCTAAAGTGCCCGGTGAGTAAAAAGCTAAGGCAAATTGGACTGATTGCAGTATTCATAGGCATGTTATTTCAATTGGCATGTGGTGACCAGGTTAAGAGCGGCCCTGGCGGGTTGGTCATCAACGAAGTCCTAGCCGAGAGTTCTGATGGAGGCAATGACTGGATTGAGCTTTATGTCATCGGTGATGAGCCGGTTTTCCTGGGAGATTATTCCCTGGTTGACGATAACGAAGGTCGTAAGCTCGAACCTTTGCCTGACATTACGTTAAAGCCCGGTAAATTTATCGTTATCCAGGCAGGAGATAAAGAGCCTGAAGATGGTTCCTATTATGTACCATTCAAACTGGGCCCTGATGACTGCGTCACTCTTTATTATCTGGATTTTTATCGTGTGGATATACTGGACTGGCAGGCAGGGGATGCGCCAGGCGGCACGAGCTTCGGCCGCCTGCCCGATGGCACGGGAGATAGTCAAACCCTGACTCCGACTCCGAATGCAATGAACAAGGCTGCTGCCGCATCCGGTGAGACTCCGCCGGTCGGGGAAACCCCGCCTTCAGGTGAAACTCCGCCTTCAAATGAAACTCCGCCGTCAGGGGCTGCAAAACCTGCGCTGGTCATCAACGAGATTGCAGCCAATGACGCTGGCGGCGGCAGTGACTGGATTGAGCTTTATGTCACTGGTGAGGAGCCGGTTTCTCTGGGAGATTACTCGCTGGTTGACGATAGTGAAGGGCGTGAGCCTGCACCCCTGCCCACTGTTCTTTTAGAGCCTGGGGAATTTATCGTTATCCAGGCTACGGATAAAGAGCCTGATGATGGCTCGTATTATGTACCATTTAAACTAGGCTCTGATGACTGTGTTACGCTCTATTATCTGGATTCCAACATTGTGGATGTACTGGACTGGCAGGCAGGGGATGCGCCAGGCGGCACGAGCTTCGGCCGCCTGCCCGATGGCACGGGAGATAGTCAGACTCTGACTCCAACTCCTGGTAGGGCTAATGGAACATCTCCTCCATCGCTTCTTTTTCGTCAGGTAACTTTACTCTTTGACCGGGAATTTGCCCTGGATGATGATAAAGGCATATTTCTAAGTGGCAGCAATTACCCACCCTGCCCAAATGCTTCAGCCTCGCGTAACGTAACGTTAATTTTTAGGAAAGACGCTGGGGGGGTGGGCTTTTTCAATCCGGCGTAACAGGGAAAGGGAATGGTATGGAAATCAAAAGTTAATAACATTGCCCCTGAAGGGGAGAGAGTTATTGTAAGAGGAGACTTAGTGCAGGCCGCGGGAATTACGCGTTTGGTTGACCTTGTCCTTTTTGCGGACACTCTCAAGCAAAATCGCGGCCACCTGTCATTTCCGATTTCATTCGGAATAACGATTAGTGTGCTTTGTTGATATCGGTTTATCCTGTCGTTTTTTTATCGCTGTCTGTACTTAGCTCCTGGGAAGCCTTACATACAAAATAAAAATTCCCACCAATAAAATTATATTATACTATAGAGAAAGAGGAAGATAAGGTTATGAAGAGTTTCACGATACGAAAATATGTAACCTTTGCAGCAGCACTGGCTGTGTTTTATTTATCAGCAGGGTATGCTGGAGGAGCACAACAGGCGGTAATAACTGAGTCAACAGCAATAGACGAGATAGTTTCCGATACGGCTGCTCCAGCCAAATCCAGCCTATATGACGAGACTGTATTACGTACGATAAGCCTTGATTTTGCCCAGCAGGACTGGTGGCAGCAGATGATAAATAACCACAACGCAGGTGGAGACGCGAATGTTCTGGCTGATCTTACCATGGATGGGGTTACGTATCATGGTGTTGGTGTCAGATTCAAGGGAATGACATCATATATGATGGCAGGAAATTCCCAGAAGAAATCTTTTAACATCGAGATCGATGAAACAGATCCTGATCAAAGACTGATGGGATATAAGACCTTGAATCTGAATAACGCCGCTTTGGACCCCTCGTTTATTCGCGAGGTACTCTATTTCGATATTGCGAGAAAATATATACCATGCCCTAAAGCAAATTTTGTCAAGCTGATCATTAACGGCGAGAATTGGGGAATTTACGTCAATGCGCAACAAAACAATTCAGACCTCATCGAAGAATGGTTCCAAAGCAGTGATGGTGACCGCTGGAAGGTAGGAGGGGGAATGGGTGGCGGCCAGGGAGGAGTTTTTACCGCCGCTCAGCAGCCGTCATTTTCAGATTGGCTGGATAGTCCTGAGGCGCAGGATGCGAATGGTGACGGCCTGATTACGGAGGAAGATTATACCATTCTTATGCGCAGCCAGAGGTTTCCTTCCAATCGATTCCCGCAACAGATGTCTTTTGAGGAATGGGCAGCCAGTCCTATGGCGATGGATATGAATGGTGATGGCCAGATTACGGAAGATGATTATACCATTCTTATGGACTTCTGGACGAACCTTCAAGGTCAACCTGGAGTGATGCCAATTGGCGATCCCAACATGGTTCCTGGTGCAGGCGGTATGGTTGGCGGTATGGTTCCTGGCGGTATGGTTCCTGGTAGTACGGTTCCTGGAGTACCTGGTGGCATGCCCTGGGCGATGCCAGTTGGCGATCCCAACATGGTTCCTGCCGCCGGCGGTACAATTGGCTTTTTTGGTGGCATGATTCCTGGTGGTACAGTTCTTGGTAGTACAATTCCTGGCGGCATGGTACCTGGTGGCATGCCCTGGGCGATGCCAGTTGGCGATCCCAACATGGTTCCTGCCGCCGGCGGTACAATTGGCTTTTTTGGCGGCATGATTCCTGGTGGTACGGCCCCTGGCGGTACGGTTCCAGGTGGTACGGTTCCTGGCGGCATGGTTCCAGGCGGTACGCCCTGGGCGATGCCGGCTGGTGATCCCAACATGGTTCCTGCTGCCGGCGGCACGGGCGGAGCTGTTGCATGGGGTGCCTGGGGTACTGCTGGATGGGGTACGGGTGGCTTTGGCGGGGCGTTTGTTGATGCTAACATGATTGATGCCGGTGGAAGGTTTGGTGGTGGAATTGGCGGTGGTAATATCATGATGTTTGGTGGTAGTGACGGCGCTTTAAGTTGGTTAGGAACTGACACAACTGCATATGAACGGGCCTACGAATTAAAGACAGCGAAAACAGATGATCCGTGGGGGCACCTGATAACGACCTGTAACATCCTGAATAATACGCCCCTGGAGCAACTGCCGGGCGTTGTGGACACTGTCCTGGCTGTCGATCGATGGCTATGGTTTCTGGCAGTGGAAAACATCTTTACGGACGAGGATGGCTATCTTACTAAGGGCTGGGATTATCAGATCTATTACGAAGTGGAAACAGGTCGAATCCATCCCTTGGAACACGATGGCAATGAGACCTTCGATGCTCGTTTTATCAACCTGAGTCCGGTTGAAGGCACGAACAGTGCAAGCCGGCCTGTAATAAGCAGGCTTTTAGCCGTCCCTCAGTTTCGTCAGCGTTACCTGGCACACGTGAGGACCATTTTAGACGAATGGTTCAATTGGAACGCCCTCGCACCGAAAATTGAAGCGTATAAGGCACTGATTGCCGATGAAGTCAGGGCGGATACCAAGAAATTGTATTCCAATGATCAATTTGAAGCAAGTTTCACGGATATCGAGGATTTTATCAATAATCGCCGGGATTACCTGCTCAACTACGCGGAGATAAACAGGCAGGTTCCTCACATTTATTCAGTTGTCCGTACCATAACGCCGGAAGCTGGTGAGTCGCCTTTCTCCTGGCAATCCGTAGAAATAACAGCCGATGTTGAAGGAGCGGGCGGCAGCCTGGAGGTGATCCTTCACTACGCTCAAGGGGTTGCTGGTCCATTCGTGCAGGTTTCCATGTTCGATGATGGTGCACATGGAGATGGCGAAGCGGGCGATGGGATCTTCGGCGGCATAATTCCTCCTTTCCCTGCTGGCAGTCTGGTCCGTTATTACGTTGAAGCCCGTGCTTCCCAGGGCTCCATAGTCCAGGGAGCCCCTGCGGCACAGGGAGCACCTGCCACTGATACCGCTCAAAGCAGCACCTTTGCGCCATCCGGGGCCGAAGATCGCGTATTCGCATACCGTGTATTCATAGCCACCGACGAATACACTCCTGTTGTCATCAATGAGGTGATGGCGAAGAACGAAGCAACTATCCAGGACCCGCAGGGAGAGTATGAGGATTGGATCGAGCTTTTGAATGTCGGCGATCAGCGGATAGATCTTTCGGGAATGTATCTGAGCGATACGGAAGACACACCGCGAAAATGGAAAATACCGCAAGGGACAACACTGGACCCCGGAGCTTATCTCATAATCTGGGCGGATGAAGATGACAACGATACGCCTGGTCTCCACGCCAATTTCAAGCTCTCGACCGATGGGGAAAGCGTCATGCTGGTGAATACGGACGAGTTGGGGAATGACCTTATCGATCTGGTCGCATTTGGAAAACAAGAGGCGAATGTATCCTATGGGAGAAATCCGAACGGAACAGGCCCATTCCAGATATTGCCCTGGCCGACTCCGAATGGCGATAATCTCCTTTCTCATTACCCTGGGAACGGTTCCGTTGGTGAGAATCCTGGATCAGGGACAGTTTCCGGAGGCGAAGCGCCGTCAGCAAATGAAGCGCCGTCAGCGATTGAACTTATCTCTCCTCTTCAAGCGAAACAGGGTGATATGGGTGTAGTGGTTACCATAACGTTAAATCAACGGATGATTACCATGTTTCCTTCTGATACACTGCCATCGAGTGTGAAGATTGGTACTCTGACAGGGAAAGACACAAGTCGCAATGGACTGGAGATAACGTCCATATTTGACATTCCAGGAAACGAACCACCTGGAATGAAGGATGTATCCATCGAATTTCCTGCACCGCAGATATCGGGGACAGGTGGCTTTCAACAGCCTATTGGTGGCCAGATGCCAGGCGGTATCCAGCCACCGGCCGGATTTCAGTTTCCAACTGATATGCAGCCACCGACCGGATTCCAGCCTCCAGGTGGTACTCAGCTACCCACGGGGTTCCAGCCTCCGGGCGGTATCCAGCCGCCTGCGGGATTTCAGCCTCCAAGCGGCGCCCAGCCGCCAGCCGGATTTCAATTCCCAGATGGTGCTCAGGCTTCAGTCGCCGGGGGCACGATGCAGGGCGGGCAGGGTATAACCTTTACCAAATCAGCCGCATTTGAAATCCTGGCAGGTGATACCGCGGGACTCCAGCCACCGGTTGGGTCAACTTCTTTACTCTTTATTAACGAGTTTATGGCTGACAATGACAACACGATCGAAGACCCTGATGAACCAGGGAGTTTTGAGGATTGGATCGAAATTTATAATCCGGCTGATTCGCCTGTACTTATGGCTGGGATGTATCTGACCGATGATCTGAATAATCCGACCAAGTGGCAGATCCCGGAGGGAGTCAGCATCCCGGCCAGAGGTTATCTGATTTTCTGGGCCGATGAAGATCAAAAGCAGGGCAATACTCATACTAACTTCAAACTCGGCAAGGGCGGTGAAGCAATTGGGCTGTTCGATACGGAGGCAAAGGGGAATGTGGCCATTGATACCGTGGTATTTGAACAGCAGACCACGAATATTTCTCAAGGGAGGATGTATGATGGTGGTGAATCCTGGGTGTTTTTTGAAAATGCTACTCCCGGCTCCTCGAATTTTGTAAGCCAGACCGGCCCTGATGTAAATAATCCCCCTGTACAGCCCAACAATGGCGATCTTAACGGAGATGGAAATATTACTCCGGCAGATTCTCTTGCTGCGTTTCAGTGCTACCTTGGATTAGCCACCTGCTCCGATAATGCTGATGTAAACATGGATGGCAGTGTTACTCCATCGGACGCTCTTTGTATCTTTAAAAAATATTTAACACAGCCAAGCTGTCTGGATTAACATTCACCGTTATAACTGGATAAGAGGGCACAGTCACTGCTGACTGTGCCCTCTTTTGTCTTTGTTTTCTCCTGTGTAGCTTCCAATCCCTGTACTATAAGCCTCCCGCACCTCCCTCATCATTCGTCCACCTTGTCTTGAAAACCGACTGAATGGGCGAATCGATCGGGATATGACAAGTCTATGATACGCATATTTTTTCAATAGCTTATATTATGCAGGGACACTTGGCACGATATTTGAGTTTAATGATAAAGATTTCAGAAAAGCTGTACAGCAAAAGGCGCAGTGCGTAATAAGCAGGGCGATAATCTCCATGTTTCATTCAAACGCTTAATAACGAACTATTTTAACAGTGAGGTACCCAGTGGATAAAAACTTGAAGCACACTGTCAAATTGATTGCCATATTTGTCTGCACCTTGTTCCTCTCAGCATGTCTTGACAATGGCGAGGTAACGGTTCCCCAGACGGAGCCAGATTCCAGCTTCCAGATTGAACAAGAATCCAGTTCTCAGACTGGGCTGGATTCTAATTCCGAGATTGAACAAGATCCAAGAGAGGAAGAGGAAAATGTGGAAACCGGGCTATTTTTATCTGACAGAGTCGTAGAAGTCCGGTTGGAGCTGAGTGATGAGGCATGGCAGGCAATGCTGGCTGATCCACAGGCAGAGGAATACCAAGAGGGCAATATCGTATATAATGGCATCAGGCTCGATAAGGTGGCCGTTCGAACCAAGGGACAATCCAGTCTCATGAGTGTGGCTGGCAATCCGAATTCCAATCGTTACAGCTTCAAGATTGATATGAACCATTACGTTAAGGGACAGGATCTCCGTGGGATTGAGAAGCTCTGCCTTAACAACGGCTTTAGTGATCCGACCTTTATGAGGGAGTATCTCTCCTATGATTTGATGCGGGCTATGGACCTTCCTACACCACGAACCGCTTTTATCGACCTTTCCATAAATAATGAGCACCTTGGACTTTATACAGCCGTGGAAGCGGTGGATGATGAATTTGTTAAAGCTCATTTTGAGCGGGGCGACGGCGACCTGTATAAAGCGGAAATGGGGAGCGATTTACTCTGGAAGGGAGACAATATCGACAGCTATACAACGCTGGAGTTGAAAACCAATGAGGACACCAGCGATCACAGTGCCCTATTGACCATGCTCGATGAGTTGGATAATGGCAGTGATTACGAACAGGTAGTGAATGTCGATGCGATGCTTCGCTATCTTGCTGTCAGCACTGCTTTGACCAACCTTGACAGCTATCAGGGGTCTTTTGCACAAAATTACTATCTCTACGAAGAAAATGGGCTTTTTACCCTTATCCCCTGGGATTTAAATATGTCTTTCGGCGCCTTCAGTATGAGTGGCAACCGTACCGGAATAATAGAGTTTATGATTGACGAGCCTACCATGGGCAAACTGAGTGACCGGCCACTGATTGCCAAACTGCTGGAGAATCCTGACAGCCTTGAAGCTTATCACGGCTATCTCAGCCAATTGATCAATGGTCCCCTTGATCCAGATACGATGGAGAAAACCATCAAAAAGACTGCCGATTTGATTCGTCAGTATGTATACGCAGATCCAACTAAATTCTACACCAACGAAGAGTTCGAGCAGGCGCTGGTAAGCGATCTGTCAGCCAATCCCAATCCTTCTTCTGACAGTGACTTTAACAGGGGAGGGGGAGGGAACAATGTCATTGGCCTTGTAACGTTTGTCAGGGAGCGGGTGGAGAGTATCCGCAACCAGTTGAACGGCCTGGCACCGGCACGCGGTGACGGTTCGGGTAACTTCCAGGGCAATGGTGGATTTGCTCCGCAGGGCGAGGCTCAGCCATCGGCAATTGAAAACGTCTCTCCTTCTTATGCGGAACAAGGCGAAACGAATGTGGCGGTGACGATAACGTTAAACCAACAGGCAATGGCCTTGTTTGCAGATGACATAAAGCCGCTGAGCGTAAAAATTGGAACGGTAGAGGGGAAAGACCTGAGCCGTAATGGACTTGTGATAACCGCAGTATTTGACTTTCCGGAAGATGAGTTGACCGGGATGAAAGACGTTTCCATCGAGTTTCCTGCACCGGAGTTACCTGCACCAGGTGAATTCCAACTGCCGACCGATGGAACACCGCTGCCGGGTGGGTTTTCCCCGCCAGGTGGATTGCAGCCCCCGCCAGGTGGATTGCAGCCGCCGTCAGGTGGATTCCAGCCTCCTTTTGGGGGATGGCCTACTCAAAATAATCAAAGCATGATCTTTATACAAGCTGATATATTTGAAATTCAGCCCATGAGATAAGAATGAAGGAAATGAGAACTATGTAATACTCCATGGAAATAGAATACGGACTCCGCAGGATAGGGAACCGCGATTTCATAATCTGCCTGCTTCCTTCATTAAGGAGCAGGCAGATTCAGCCTCTTGTCAAGCTTCTGGCACGAAAAGTCCTCTCCAGATATCATTCCGGGAGTGAAAAGATACAATGGCCATAAGTATGGTCAACTGAAAAGATATAATGGTCATAAGTAAGGATATCATGATTAAGGAAATTATTTTCGGCTTAATGGGTGGACTCGGATTATTCATCTATGGGATACATCTCATGGGAGAATGCCTTCAGAAGTCGGCAGGGGACAGAATGCGTAAGATCCTTGGCCGGCTGACCAATAAACCCCTATTAGGAGTATTGGTAGGGACCTGCATAACTGCAATTATTCAAAGTAGCAGTGCTACTACTGTGATGCTGGTGGGTTTTGTTAACGCTGGACTTATGACTCTTAACCAGGCGATAGGAGTGGTGATGGGAGCCAATATCGGCACAACGATCACCGGCCAGCTTATCGCCTTTAAATTAACTAATCTCGCACTGCCTGCTATTGGTATTGGATTTGCACTAAGCTTTTTTTCAAAAAATAAAAAATATAAAAACATTGGAGAAATAATTCTCGGTTTCGGTATTCTCTTCCTGGGACTAAAAATCATGGTAGATTCTGTAAAATTTTTCAGAGGTCATGAAGTTATAACCAATATATTTATCAGTGTTGGCAATAAAAAGAGTCCCGTCTCAGGTCCCATTTTGGGTGTGCTGTCCGGCGTGATTATTACGATGATTATTCAAAGCAGCAGCGCCACAATCGGATTACTTATGGCTTTGGCAAGCAGCAAGTTAATCACTATCGATGCAGCCATCCCCATCTTATTAGGGGATAATATCGGTACTTGTATAACTGCGATACTGGCCAGTATCGGTGCCTCTGTCCCTGCTAAAAGGACAGCCTTAGCTCATGCAGTTTTTAATATCATGGGGACCGTTATTGCTCTTATCTTATTGAATCCTTATGGAAGATTAATAGTATTCCTATCGCCCGGGAATGTTACGAGACAAATAGCAAATGCCCATACTCTCTTTAATGTTATCAATACCATTATTCTGTTACCTTTCATCTCGTATTTCGTAAAAGTCGTTACCTTCTTAATACCGCAAAAAGAAACGATCTCCCCTCAATTACAATCCCATTATCTGGATAAAAGGCTTATAAGAACACCGGTAATTGCTTTAGAACAGGTTAAAAAAGAAATATTGCATATGGCTAGAACTGCTGAAGAGATGATCCATGAGGCAATAGAAGCTCTTTTTCAAACAGACAAAGGAAAACTACAAGATATCGATCATAAAGAGGAAATAGTTGATTTATTACAAAAAGAAATTACTGATTATTTAGTAGAACTGTCGCAAGAACCCATAACTTCGGACATCTCAAAAAAAATCAACTCTTCAATACGCATGGTTATTGATATTGAACGCATAGGTGACCACGCAGAAAATTTAGCTAAATTGGCAAATAAAAAAATAGACGGTAATTTATTTTTTACTCAGGAAGCATTACAGGAAATCAAATTACTATACCAAGAAACGTCCCACTTTTATAATGACATCATAGAGTCAATAGAAAGGGAAGATGAAAAACTGGCTGCCACTTCTCTCGGGCGGGAAGCCGTAATCAACAGGCTAAAATATAGATTTAGTGGTAATCATATCGATAGATTGAACCAGGGAGTCTGTGATGTCGTATCAGGATTTATCTTTGTAGATATATTAACTAATTTTGAAAAGATTGGAGATCACTCTTATAACATCGGAGAAGCAATTTTGGGTATTAAGTGATTGTGATGAATAAGGTCACAGGGGCTTGAGTGTACGTACGCCTGCGATTCAATATCACTCGTGTCCAAGGGATATCGCCTATATCCAATAACCTGCGAATCTTCCCTGTTATCTTAAGCGATTGTTTTATAATAGCTTAAAATTGATATTATTATAAGCTCTCAAAGTGGGCTTTTTACAATTTCGAGGATGGGGTATGAAAATAGATAAGAAGGCTACTCTCCGTATTATTTTCTGGATCTTGGCGTATTGCTTGCTTGAGGTGGTCATTAAAGGATTTGCCGATATCTATGGAGAATTTTTATGGTTCAGGGTGTTGGAATATTCCACGGTATTTTGGACAATCCTGCTGACCAGGTTAGGCTTGGGCCTTTTTTTTGGAGGAGCTTTTGTCCTGGTTATAATCATTAATGTCTATCTGGCCAGGAAAATGGGTCCGCCAAAAGATCAGTGGAAGCTGTCGTACCGAACACAGGATATAGACAGTGTGCATATCGTTTCCGTTAAACCGGAAAATGTCAATAAATTTCTGATAGCGGTCTGTATTATCCTCGGTATCGTAATGGGAATGTGGCCAGCTATTTATCACTGGGATACATTTTTAAAATTCTGGCACAAGGTGCCTTTCTCTCAATATGATCCTGTTTTTCAGAAAGATATCGGATTTTTCGTGTTTACTTACCCATTTTATATTTTTTTACAAAAATGGCTCTTTTGTGCCTTGACCATACTCACCTTTCTGGTAGGTCTTATCTATATAAAAGACAAAGCCATGAGTTTCAAGTTAGATAATTTCACGATTACCAGAAGGGCAAGAGCTCACCTGTCGGTGCTGAATGGTTTTATTTTACTTCTTATTGCCTGGGACAGCAGGTTAAAAACACTTGGACTTCTTTATTCCTCCCGTGGTGTGGTTTTTGGTGCCGGTTATACGGATATGAATGCTCAATTGATTGCCTATTGGGTTTTTATTGTTATTGCTGCGGTATGCGCTTTTTTATTCTGGTTTAATACTTCGGCCCAAGGGTGGAAATGGCCGCTCATCGGTCTGGCCATTTTATTCAGCCTTTCCGTTCTGGGAAATAGGTTTTATCCCTGGGTATTTCAAAAATTCATCGTCGCACCCAATGAATTAATCCTGGAGGAGCCGTATATCGAGAAAAATATTAACTATACCCGTATCGGATACAATCTGGGAAATATTGAAGAGAAAGAATTCCCTGCTACTACCAATCTAACAATAGAAGATATTGAAAATAATTATCTGTCCATTAAAAATATAAAAATATGGGATACAAATCCATTAAAGCAAACGTACAGTGAATTGCAGGAGATGCGCCTCTACTACAGTTTTGTCAACGTAGATGAGGACCGCTACATACTCAATGGAGAAAAAACGCAGATAATGCTTTCCGCCCGTGAGTTGGACCAGAAAAAACTTCCCGACCAGGCTCAGACTTTTGAGAATAAATACTTTAAATATACTCATGGCTACGGCCTGTGTATGAGCCCGGTCAATAGTGTGAGCGACCGGGGACTGCCTAATCTGATTGTTAAAGATATCCCTCCGCAGAGTCAAACACCCCTCGGCATTACCCGCCCCGAGATTTATTATGGGGAGATAACCAGGGATTTTATTATTGTCAACACGAAATCCCAGGAATTTGACTACCCCGAGGGAGATGTCAATGTTTACACCAAGTATGAAGAGAAAGGCGGGATTCCTATCGATTCATTTTTCAATCGCTTGGTATTTTCAATTAAATTTTTAGAGCCTAAAATCCTATTCACCAGTTACATTACTCCGGAAAGCCAAATTCTGATTCACCGTCAGATTCAAGACCGGGTTAAAACCCTGGCTCCTTTTCTGGCGTATGATCGGGATCCTTATGTCGTGGTATCGAAAACAGGTCGAATCTTCTGGATTCAGGATGCTTATACCACTACCGATAAATATCCCTATTCCGAGCAGGTTACTTTATTTTCAGATTCATCCAGCCAGACGGGACCGACGCTGGCCGGGAATCCAAAGATCCGGCCGCTAAGGATCAATTATATCCGCAATTCAGTAAAAGTGGTAATCGATGCTTACAACGGAGCAATAACCTACTATGTCGCGGATGATGCAGATCCGATTATCCAGACCTACGGGAAAATATTCCCCCGGCTTTTCAAACCCTTTACCGAGATGCCGGATGATCTGCGGGCTCATATACGCTATCCCCGGGATCTGTTTAAAATCCAGGCCAATATGTACCGGATCTATCACATGGGCAATCCTCAGGTCTTTTACAATAAGGAAGATTTATGGGATTTGCCCTTGCAAAGAGGGCTCACGGGGCAGGCAGGATCACCGATGAGGGGGTATTACGTTACCATGCGATTGCCGGGTCGTGATGAGGAAGAGTTCGTTCTTATGGTACCTTTTACCCCTGATAACAAAAGCAATATGATTGCCTGGATGTGTGCCCGGTGCGACGGGCCGGATTATGGCAAGCTGCAGGTATATAAATTCTCCAAGGAAAAATTAATCTACGGCCCTCGTCAGATCGAGGCGCGTATCGATCAACAGACAGAGATTTCCAGCCAATTGACCCTCTGGAGCCAGCAGGGATCGGATATCTTCAGAGGGGATTTACTGGTAATTCCTATCGAAAAATCGATTCTTTACATCGAGCCGGTGTATCTTTTGGCCAATGATCAAAGCAACCTGCCGGAATTAAAGCGGGTAATCGTTGCCTATGGCGATAAAATCGAGATGAAAGAAACACTCGCTGAAGCTCTCCAGGGGATTTTCGACGCAGCGCCATCCTCCCTCCCCGTAGCGCATAGCACGCAAAGCCTGAACCAGCCCTCGATAAAAGGGCAATCCATCGTTGACCTGGCCAAAATGGTTACTTATTATTTTCAGGCCGCTTCGAAAAGTTTTCAAAAAGGGGATTGGGTTGAATATGGACAGTACCAGGAACAATTGCAAAGAGTTATCCAGGACCTGTCAGCGGCTTTAGAGCAAAATGAAAAACTCAATCATGCCATTAAAGATCATCATAATCCTGACCAGTTCAAAGACAGCAATTTCCAGGGAGATCTGGCACGCAAGCAATAAATCGAGCCCGCTCATTGTTGCTGGAGGGCTGTGTATAGATGAATCAGCCAATTTCATCTTTTATTGTCTTTTGTATATCAGTATGTAACCTATCTATTTCGATGGAACCATCTCTTACTCCCTGGATTATAAGCCTTTTTACTTCTTTTTGTGTAAATTGAAAGAGAAATTCTTCATTATTATTCCTTAAAATTATTATTACTCTTCATGCAGTTAGTTACGTAAGAGGGGTGTTTATCATTTGCTGAACACGTTTCCTTTAAAGCAGACAGAGTTTGGCGAGGTTACTGATAGGTAATAGATACCATCTGGCATCACAGGGAAATGAACGCCTGCTGGATTCCCCCAGAGGGGATAAGCGGCTTCCCACTGATCTGAATCCGTATTCATCCCTTTGATGGCATTTACGCTGCCGGGGAATTTTTGTATAATCGTATAACTGTCTATGATATAGGAAAATTTCCATATAAAACTATCCATCCCGGCGGGGAAAAAATTCGGGGTGCCGGGAGTGGCATTTTCAGAAAGCACCCAGGGCTCTGCGCCATCGTAAATTCTTCCACAGGAAAGGTTCGCAACCTGTTCCCCGAACGTTACCGTGTCAACGGGCATATTCCCCTTTACATCCGTATCGAATAGTCCAATCGCCTCACCGTCCTTGCTGAGTTTGAAGCTGGCATGCATGCTACCCTGCTCGTTGTTGCCATCTGCCCAGAACAGCAGATGACCGTCGGCAGGAATGGTAACGCCTTCGGGAATCCGCCACTGGGTCCGGTCGGCCAGCTTGTCGGTCAGGTACATGCCGCCGAGATCGACGGAACTGGTACCACCATTATATAGCTCGATCCAATCCTCGTTTCCCGTTGTGCCATTGGCGGTATTGTGGGTTACATTTATGCTGGAGCGGCTGGTATTCATGCTTGAATTGACACTAGCATTCATGCTTGAATTGACACTGGCATTGCTGTCTGCCATGAACTCGTTGATGTAGATCAAAGGTGGCGTATAACCAACGACATAGGTGAAGGTCACTTTCGGTGCTGCTGGAGGGGCCGTTGATTGAGCCCCGAGATTGTCGGTTGCGGTTATAGAGTAGTTTAAAACCGTATCCTGGCCGAAAGCGGGAATGCCGGCGCCGAAAAGGCCGTCACCGGCTCCGGCATCGGAGTGTGTGCCGTCATCATACATCCTGACGATCACCGCTTTGCTGCCCGCTGCCATATAGGTAAGTGTAACATCCGCAACAGCACCGTCTTTGTCCGTAACCGTAGCTGTTACAAAAACCTGATCGGTTTTGGCAGGCGACGGGGGTGCGTGCATCGTACCGCTTATTTCCGGCGGGGCATTATGCAGATTGTTTGCAGCACCCGGCGTCGCTTTCATGAATCCCCAGTCGGCTTTGCCGTTAGGGTACCGACCATAAGAAACGTCTATGATCTGGGCTCCGAATGCGATTGAGTCTATTACCGTCACACCATCTTTCCCTATAATGGCAATTGCCTCCCCGTCCTTGCTCAGTTTGAAGTTGGTATGCGTATTCCCCTGCTTTTCATCTTCATCTGCCCAGAAAAGCAGATAGCCGCCAGAGGGAATGATAACCCCCACAGGGACTTGCCATTTAGTCGGGTTGGTCAGGTTATCGGTCAGGTATATTCCGCCAAGATCAATGGCACTGGTATCGGCATTGTACAGCTCGATCCAATCTTCAAAGCTCCCCGACTTGTCGTCGGCGTCTTTAACAGTGGTTTTGTTATCGGCCATGAATTCGTTGATGAAGAGCTTGGTGAATTGGATAGACGCCAGGCTGGCCCCGGCAGGAGCAGCATTTTCAAAAAGCGCCTCAGCTTTTCCACCATATGTGGCGGGAGTATGCAGGCAGATGAATGTAAGCATAATAACAGCAATTAACCTTTTCATAAGGATGATGTCTCCTGACTTTTTTATAATAATGCGGTCTCCCTTGATAAGCTCTGATGAAAACTGATAACTTCTGATGACAATTGATAATTTCCGGTGACAACTATGAAAATTGAGGAGTTGCATGATGGAGTGCATGGGATGGGTTTTTGCAATGAAAGGTGAATCGTGGAGCGATGCTCATCTATGTTATCGTTTGTATTTAAGTTATCGTTTGTATTTAAGTTATTGCTTGTACTTAGGTTATTGCTTGTATTTAAATTCCAGTATATTTGCTTTACCATCATCTCTGCTTTCATTTGAAATAAACAAATCTCCATGAGAATTAAAGCAAATTCCTTCCGGCTGTTTGAAAATTTTTCTATTTAACTTTTCAACCGCTATAATTTTTCCTTGCTGATTCAAAGCAAGGAGCGTTTTGTCAACCGAAGAAATCATGTAAATCTGTCTCGTTATTGGATGGACTGCAATCCCTGACGGTTGAAAAGTTCCCCCACCCATATTTTTTACATTAATTGCGTAAGCCGGTTTAGGAGAAATCTTTTTTGTATTCAAGTCAAACCGGTAGATCGCTTTTTTCCCCCTTAGGTTAACATCCTGCTCTTCAATCTCCTGGGAACCTTTACAGGTAATCAGCAATGAATAGGATCCCTCATCAAAAGCCAATCCTTCGGTGTTATTTTCCTTCGATAATACCAGGGCCTTGTACCTTTTCACTCTGTGATTTTTTTTCTCGAATTTTTCTATTTCGTAGATATGGCCGTTGCTTTCCAAAACGTAGATAGTATTTTTCACGACCGCAACGTCTTCACAATCTCCCGATTTTCCGTACTTACAGGCATTGATTATTTTTTCTTTAGCAATATCGAATACATAAACAGCTTCTTTCTCATCCTGTATACACACCAGTTCGTTCTGTCTTAAATAGGATAAACCGGAAATTTCATCCAACTCATGAGGCAGTTTGAATTTATTTGAGGGATTGTGTAAATCATAGGGGAAGTTGATATCTTCAATCTGGATAGATTGAAGGTTATCAATAATAGTACCATATTTAAAAACGAGCTTACTGGTCGTAACCATAACCAGGAGAAATAAAGTCATAATGAATATTTTTAAAATAATACTATTTCTATTCAAAATTTTCACTTTCTTAAGACCCCACCTGAAAGGGAAAAAAATCCTACGTTATCAAGATACATAGTCACCATTATAGCTGATGAGAGCGGCATCTTTCACTCCTTTGATTCTCAGCAGATTATCCACGCCGGTGGCATCTTTTGCTTTCATACGTACCTCGATCATCAATTCCACTCCGGCAGCGGTTATGGTTTGAGACTTCAGTTTGTGTGCAGGGAGGACATCCTGAAGCGCTCCCTCGGCACCATTTTCATAGTGGACTACCAGGAGGTAAGGTTCAGCGCCGGTTAAGTCCACCTGGTTCATCAGGAACAGGAAGAGCCCGATCATGAGGCTTCCTACGATACCCACTATGTAGAAACCTGCTCCACAGCAAAGCCCCACCCCTATAGCCCAAAACAGGAACACCGTATCAATGGGATCCTTGACGGCAGTGCGAAAACGCACAATGCTGAGGGCTCCTACCATCCCAAGAGAGAGGAAAATGTTGGAACTGATGGGCATGATAACCAACGCTGTCACCAGGGCAATCATTACCAGGCCGACATTGAAGTTTCTGGTATAGAGAACCCCTTTGAAGGTCTTGCGATAGACATAAAACATGAATTGAGCAACGATAAAGGTGAGCAGCAGTGTCAGAATCACCCTCGACACCGTGAGAGACTTGTTGGCCTGGGACATGTTATTCAATACATTGAATAACTCTTCTAAGGTAAGCACCTAATTATCCTCCCACTCGTTATATTTGGAGTGCTTTTTACAAATGACGAACTTCCCGATCGTTAACCGCGGCCGAATCGTGCTTGGAAACAGGCCTTGGATAACTTGAGGAAGGAAATTATCAAACTTGATCTCAAGAATTGTGCCAGGCTCCTCGATGGCTCCGACGGTAAAGGCATCGCGATCGAAGATCGCCATAGAGCCAAGCCCCGTATGCACGTTGATATCGAAAGTGATCCGGACATTGCCCAGCGGATAAACATACGCCTCACGGTGATAGTCTACCAGTACATTAGGCCGCAGGAGGTTGCAGCGGTACTCCAGATAAAAGATCCTGAGCAGGCGTTTTTCAGAGCGGGCCAGGAAGGCGACATCACCAGCCAGTATGCGGTCTGCTTCCTCCCTGGTGAGCCTTACGCTCTCCTTGCCTATGTACTCGTTCAGCTTGGTTTTGCGCTCGAGCTTGATTACTGCATCACTGTAATTATAAATACGCATCCGGTATTTCTTCCGCCTGGCAACACCAGCCTGCTTATCGAAGAGGGCGGAGTTCCTGAAATCATCGAAGTACAGGCTCCTGATATGATAGCGTCCATCAGGCCCTGCATACGGGTCCATCGGCAATAACGCGGCCATCCTGCTTCGAAGGATTCTATACTGCGGAGGGTCGATGTAGTACTTCAACTCATGTCTCAGTTGCAGCCCTTCTCTTTCAATCACCTGTTTCTCTCTTTCATGATTGTACCCTAATTTTTCTCTTTCATGTTTGCATCCTTCTCCTTGCCTGTATTGTTGCCCAGGAAAATTTTCCCTGTACAGTTTCTTTTTCAATAGATGGGTGGGGAGAGGGAAGACTGATTTTAAAAGGTTAAAAGGGGGGACAGATTTAAAATCTGTCCCCCCTTGAGGCAAACCCGCTTTTTCCGCCAAAAAGCGGGTGGCACTGGCATCGTTCCGGTGTTTTGGGAAGGACTGAAAGCCTTTCTTACACCATTGCCGCCTGCTTTATAAAAGTCTACCAGCCAAAGAATCCTCCACCGGGAACACCCCAACCGGAGTATCCCCCACTGAAGCCGCCGGGAGCACCCCAACCGGAGTATCCCATGCCGCCAGTATTCGAATAACCCCAGCCAGCGTATCCCACGCTCGGAGCACTGCTAGCGCTCCTGCCAGTGTATCCTTCACTGGAGACACCCCATCCGTATCCAGGCCCGCCCCAACCGGAGAATCCTCCATTGAGGGCACCGGGAGCTGTATTGACACTGGGAGCACTAAAAGAAGCGTATCCTATACCGGGGCTGACAGTATATCCCATATTGTTGGGGGTACTCCAGCCGGAGTATCCCATACCGGGAACACTCGAAAAACCCCAGCCCGCGTATCCTATGCCTGCATCAAGACCGAATGCGTACCCAGGGCCAGAACTCACCAGATTAGAGTTAACCAGTGCGGCACTGCTTCTGTTGCTGGAGCTGCTCAGTTGTGCAAGGCATTTTTCCCAATCCGCATCAGTCCAGCCGCGCCAATCTGCCCAGTCTATGGTATTGTAATCATTCCATTTTGCCTGAAGTATCTCGCAAAATTCTCGCCATTCATGGTCAACGTAGCGATTGTATAACCCGCGAAAATCTGTCCATTGCTTATTCGTCCATGTACCATAGGACTGCCAGCAATTTACATCATCAGGATCAGGTCCGCTCTCAGGATCGGAATTATCAAAGCAGCCGTAGGTAATTCGAAAACCGGCCCAGGTAAGTGCAGTATCATCATCTTCATCGGCTTGGACATCTATAATGAAGGCGTTCCAATTGCTGTTGAATTCTTCCCAGTCGGAAAGGCCGTAGCTGTCCCATTTTTCAGTCAAATTATCGATAAACTTCTGGAGTGTCTGAGCGCTTCTTTCTTCTGATAATGCTTCTCGCAGTTGCTTCCAGTCATCGTCAGTCCAGTTTTCCGAGTTTTCCCAATCTACACCTTCAAGATCGGGGTACTTTTCCTGTAATTGCGTTATAAATGCCTGCCAGGCATCACTACTCCCGGCAAATGCTGGCTCTACCGTAGTTGAGCTTGCAGCCGAAGTTGTTGAAACCGGCAGAGCGATGTTAACAGGGACCGGCGTAAAGTTTCCCGTGTAACTCATCGAAGGATAGGAGGAGTATCCCATCGAAGGGGCCCTCCCCGCAGGGGAGGAGGGATAACCCATAAAGGGACTTCCACCGCCATACCCCCAATACTGGGAACTCCACGCGCCACCGCCTGTCTGGAATGGCCCTCCCCATCCGCCCTGGGCCTGCACATTAGAGCAAATCGATGAACCTGAGACAAAGAGCATGGCTATGCTTACAATGAAAACGGCAAAAAATATCTTCCTCTTCATAATTCGATAAATCCTCTTCATAAGTATTTGTTCAAAATTCGAATTCGGTTGATTGATCAGTACCATGCAGCGTCATGCAGCGCCTTTAAAATTCCAGTCTCTTCCTAACCAGGTGAACATGCGTTTTTTGAAAAAATACCTGGGAGTCACTCACGAGCTTGTGTTTATGGCTTTTGATCATCCCCCCCTTCACAATCTACAATTACACTCTATACTGTACGTACCGCAATTCGCTCCGTGAGAATTATTTCTCCCTAAAACGGCAGTCCTCATAGCATTGACGCCATCTTGAAACTGCCTGTTGATTATTCTTTTTCCAATTATTGTGCCAACTTCCGCCAAGCATACAATGTATTGAAAGTTAATCAATAATCCAGTTTCACTACAGCGCAGGCTTTTATATTGAACTCGACTGTACGGGCGACTCACAGTCACAAAGGGTCGAATGTGATAATGATGTGATAATGACCTGGTTTTTCCTTATCCATGAAAGTAACCCCTCCTATGCCAGATAAAGGGCGCGACGGAACTCGTCCTTTTTTGTACGCAGGGTGGGATGCGGGATGCAGGACGCGGAATGCGGCGTGCAGAATGCGGGGTGCAGAATGCGGGGTGCAGGATGCGGGATGCAGGATGAGGGATGCAGGATATAAGTCGTAGCAGCGCGCAGCATGGAGAAGAATGATACCAGAATCTCAGTGGTTACGAATAAAGAGAAATTCCATGATCTCAATGGCTAGAAACTGTATTGCACACGGAAGGAAATTGCATTTGCGCTGTCTTTATTGCTGTCTTCATCACTATCTTTATCATTCGATGCATCCGATGTATCACCTGTAAGTCTCGTATCGATGTAGTTGGCTGTCAGGCGCACCTGTTCGTTTATATAATAATTCACACCAAAGGTAAGGTTAACAGCCTTGACTCCGGGAGTATTACGGTGTGGGTCCGTACTTTTACCTTCAGCATCCAGGATGCTGTAACGGGACATCAGTTCAACGGCACCGTACCGGGATTTCGGTTTGATCCCACTAAAAGTCCCATTTTTGTATGGGCGGGATTCTCCCGTTAAACAATAACTGCCGAGCAGGTAATACCCTGCATAGGTTGCATTGTCGCCGATATCCGCTTCTATCGATGCGGCCATGTATTCTGCTTGCAGTGAGAAGGGTCCTTTAACCCAGGCTGCCTCCAACTCGAAAAGACTGACCGTATCCGCCAGGATTTTGCTGCTGACAACAACTTTTTCTGCGGTGTGCACCTCGGCACGCTCTTTGATTTCGTATTTTTCACCGCTAAAGTCTCTCACAGACCCTGCAAGGCCTAAATGAAGCACACCGCTTTTGTGTTGCCAGGGAGCAAAAGTCAAACGGCCGGTCAGGGCATAGGTATCCCCCTTATCTTCGCGGTCAATAGCCTTGTAGACACCAATCGCCCAGGTAAAACGGCCCATATCTGCGAATAATCCCAGACCAGGGTGACGACCCGGTGCAAAGGCACTTGTTGCCATAGATCGCTCATTGGCGGTAATATCCCCGGAACTGTTCAATTCTTCCAGGCCAAATGGTTCCTTGGCCTTTCCCATGATCAGATTAATATCATCCCATCCGGTGAATTTAATAGCAGCGTCATCGATTTCCGAGCCTGGATCTGCATCGTCGTTAAAGCTGACTTGAAGTTCTGCCTGCCAGTTTTTATTGAATTTGCTTTTCAGGTTAATAGATGCCTGCCTCAACTCTGACTCGCTATACCATGGATGGCCCTTTTGGATATTCTTACTGTGAGCTCCGTTAAAGTAATGGAAATTCCATATCAAAGCCCCCCCAAGTTCAATTTGGGCATCTTTTTGCTTAATCTTAACCGGGATTCCATTACCTTGGTTATCTTCATTATCTTCATTCTTACTATCTTTATCCTTGCCATCCTTGTCCAAGTTGCATGGCAGATCACAAGGAGGGGGCTGCTTTTGATATCGTCTCCGCCCGGAATGCTCGCTCGTCCCGATATTATTGTTTTTTGTTTCTTCTGCTGAACCTGGAACACAAAATGAAATGACCCCCCCCAGCATTAAGACTGCAAGTGTCACGGAAAGGGATTTTTTATTCATCACTTTTACGGCTTTCGTCAGGAAATGAAGGAAGTAGAAAACTCGTTACGCCTATTTCACCGGATTATAGAATCAGTTTACCCGTTTTCTTTAAAAATTTCTTCAGTAACCTCTTGATAATCCCTCAGTATCTTCTCAATATCTCAATATCTCAATATCTCCACAATAATCCCACAATAACCCTCTCAATAAAATGACACTCTCAGTAACCTCTCACGAGAGCCTGGAGCCCTTCGACAGCCTCTTTATGGGATTGTCCCCCGCTTCTCAACCTGACATAAAGGGAAGCATATTCAGCATACTTTTGATTTTTTAAGCCGCTGTAGCCAAAGACTTTGTTCATGCCTTCCATGATATCCATCATTGATTTATCCCTTACACCGCATGCTTTCAACCGCTTATGAGCTATGATGGATATATTCACAATTTGCTGACGGTCTTCAACATAGTGCTCCGCTAACTGGTCAAGTAAAGAGTGAAAACGGACAGTAGTATCGTCGTCCTGGTGAATATACTGTTTAGTATTGAGAACTGCGAGCTTATATTCGGGACTTTCCTCTGAAGCGCTGGTGGCGGATTTGTCCTTCCAGATGCCAGCCGCTGTCAACAGGATGGTCCAGAAAACGATGATCCCGAAATAGGCAAAGTTATTAAGGCGGTTCCATCCTGTCCTGTTGTCTTTTCGGTCCTCGCCGGTCTTTCGTGGCCGCCTGGCAACATATACAGGAAAAACAATAGGCCCAAAGAGTGCGGTGCCAATTGACCAGGGAATGGCATTTATTTCTCGCCGGAACCCATCGACAAGCACCCAGACTGCAAAAATCATATTCAGGAACACATACCAGATTTCCACTTTTTTCCCTTCTTACTCTTCATGTAAGCTTTTCACTGGTAGATACCCGAATTACAACAGGGGGAGGGACGAAAGACAAGCCGCTCATTTGCATTTAACTTGCGGAGTGTCTTTAAATTGTGTACCAGATTCGTTTACATGAATTATTCATTTGTATTACACCAATATCGTACGGAATGTTTCTTGCTTAGGTTGCCAAGTACCTGTATTTACTAACCCCTAAAAAATCTGATTTGATCTTCGAATCGGATCAATTTCAAACTGGTTTTTCTTTAGCTCCTGGATTTTTAAGGGCTGAGAACTGCTATGCATAAATTATTCCGAACGGTATTGGTATTACACATACCTTAGTCGTTAAAGATCGCTTCCCAACTGAAAATGGAGTCTCCTTTACAACGCCTTTGAGCGATAGTCTCCTTGCCGTGAGAATAGCCAGAGCGACCTTTGTGCGAACAGCCATAATGATTTCCTGTTCAAAATGTTATCTTTCGCAATTATTGGACCAGCTTGGCAACAAGGGACTTAGCGAGCACAACCAGTTGAAGATTAATGGATAATTTAGAATTATTATAGGAAGGGCAGGGTTTGGAGTTCGACCAGATTGACGAAACATAGACTAAACGGGCGGGATTCTCCCGGCAGTCCTCCCTTACCCTTATGGCCAGGAGACTACGATCATTGATATTTTCTATCCAGCCTCCTAATAATTCCCCATCTGTGTACTAAGTGGTCCTATCGCTAAGTAAATAATGTACCCGTTAGGTTGCCATTTCCTAATACAAGAAGCTGCCTGTGTCATTCCCGCGAAAGCTTAGAATCCAGCATTTCAAGGGCTTCTGGATTCTAAGCCTCCGCCGGAATGACGCAGAGGATCGCGCTGATTGATTCTCCATCTGGCCGCGTGTTTAATGTGTCACATAGTTAGCGATAGGACCACTAAGAGGCTATCCGAAAATTCCTGTAACTGCTTATAAAT